>DATIDG010000096.1:0-51205 GCA_035456405.1 Burkholderiales bacterium
ATACTGGCGCGGCGCGCGAGCACCGTGCAAGCGCGCGAGCCGAGGGCATCGGATGGCGCGACCGGACGGACGGGAAGGCAGGCTGCGCTCGCGCATCGCGGTCGAGGGCGTCGACCGCACGCCGCACCGCACCTTCCTGCGCGCGATGGGCCTCGACGACGAGGCAATCGCGAAGCCCTTCGTTGCGGTGATCAGCACGCACGGCGAGAACACCCCGTGCTCGATGTCGCTCGCGCCGCAGGCCGACGCCGCGAAGCTGGGCGTCGCCGCGGCCGGGGGCACGCCGTTCGGGATGACCACCATCTCGGTGTCGGACGGCGTGTCGATGAACCACCGCGGCATGCGCATGAGCCTCGTGTCGCGCGAGTGGATCGCCGACTCGGTCGAGATCGCCGTGCGCGCGCACGCCTACGACGCGCTCGTCGGGTTCGCCGGCTGCGACAAGACGCTTCCGGCGCTGATGATGGCGATGGTGCGCCTCAACTGCCCGAGCGTCTTCATGTACGGCGGCGCGATGCTGCCCGGCAAGTGGCGCGGGCGCACCGTCAGCACGATCGACTCGTACGAAGGCGTCGGCGCGGTGATGACCGGCGACATGAGCGCGGCCGACCTCGCGGCGTTGGAGCTCGAATGCTCGCCGACGCTCGGCTCCTGCCCCGGGCAGTTCACCGCGAACACGATGGCGATGGTGTCGGAGACGCTCGGGCTCGCGCTGCCCGGCTCGGCGATGCTCCCCGCGCCCTATTCGGACCGCCTCGCGCTCGCGCGTCGCGCGGGCGAGGCCGCGATGCGGTGCCTCCGCGACGGCGGACCGCTGCCGCGCGATCTCGTCACTCGCAAGAGCCTCGAGAACGCGTGCGCGGCGGTGGCCGCAACCGGCGGCTCGACCAACGCGGGCCTGCATCTGCCGGCGATCGCGCACGAGGCCGGGATCCGCTTCACGCTCGACGACGTCGCGGACGTGTTCAAGCGCACCCCGCTCATCGCGGACCTTCAGCCCGGCGGCAGGTACCTCGCGCGCGACCTGCACTACGCCGGCGGCGTTGCTGCGGTGCTCAAGACGCTGCTCGACGGCGGGCACCTGCACGGCGAGTGCCTGACGCTGTCGGGGCGCACGCTGAAGGACGCGCTCGCCGCGGCACCCGCGGCGGACGGCAAGGTCGTGCGCGCCGCATCGGCGGCGATCCATCCAAGCGGCGGCGTCGTCGTGCTGAAGGGCAACCTGTGTCCCGACGGTGCGCTCATCAAGATCGCCGGGCTCCGGACGCTGCGGTTCGACGGTCCCGCGCGAGTGTTCGAGTGCGAGGAAGATGCGGCATCCGCGGTCAAGGCGCGCGCGTACAAGTCGGGGGACGTGCTGGTGATCCGCAACGAGGGCCCGGTCGGCGGCCCCGGCATGCGGGAGATGCTGGGGGTCACCGCGCTCATCTACGGGCAGGGCATGGGCGAGCAGCTCGCGTTGCTTACCGACGGGCGGTTCTCGGGCGCTACGCGCGGCATGTGCATCGGCTACGCCTGCCCCGAGGCGGCGGCAGGCGGGCCGATCGCGCTGGTGCGCGACGGCGACCGCATCCGCATCGACGCGTCCGCCGGGACGATCGAATGGGTCGTCGACGCCGCGGAGGTCGCGCGCCGGCGCGCCGCATGGCAGCCCCACCGCGCCGAGCGCCTCGCCGGCGTGCTCGAGAAATACGCAAGGCTGGTCGGCCCGGCGAACTTCGGCGCGGTGACGCACGCCGGGGGCGTCGAGTGGCCGCGTGATTAGGAGGAACCATGGACAAACCTGCTCTCGCCTTCCTCGGTCTCGGTCGCATGGGCATGCCGATGACGCTGCGGCTGCTCGCTGCCGGCTACCGCGTGCACGTGTGGAACCGCAACCGCGCGAAGCTCGCGCCGGGGCTCGAGAAGGGCGCGATCGAGGCGGCGACGCCGCGCGAGGCCGCTCGCGCGGCCGAGATCACGCTGCTCTGCGTGACCGACACCAAGGCGGTCGAGGACGTCGCTTTCGGGGCGGACGGCATCGCCGAGGTCGAGGGCCGGGGCAAGATCCTCGTCGACCACTCCTCGATCCGCCCGGACTCGACGCGCACGTTCGCCGAGCGGCTCGCGAGCCGCTCCGGCATGCAGTGGGTGGACGCCCCCGTCTCGGGCGGCGTCGCCGGGGCGCAGGAGGGGCAGCTCGCGATCATGTGCGGCGGGCACCCGGAGGCGATCGACCGGGTGCGCCCGGTGTTCGGCGCCTACGCGACCAATGTGACGCGCATGGGCCCGGCGGGGGCCGGCCAGACCACGAAGCTCTGCAACCAGATCATCGTCGGCTGCACGGCGGCGGTGATCGCGGAGGCGGTGACGCTCGCGCAGAACTCCGGCGTGGACGCGGGCCTGCTGCCGCAGGCCCTCGCCGGCGGCTACGCGGACTCCAAGCCCCTGCGAATCTGGGCGCCGCGAATGGTGAACGGCTACGACGACGGCCTGGTGGCCGCGAACATCCTGCTGAAGGACCTCGACACGATCGCCGATGTCGCCCGCGACACCGGCACGCCCGCGCCGATGGCGAGCATGGCGCGCGAGCTCTTCCGAATGCTCGCGGCGCGCGGGAAGGGCGAGGAGGACCCCGCGGCGCTGGTTACGCTGTACCGCGCCGGGTGACCGCGTAGTCGCCGGGCGGCAGCGCGCCCGCGCGGCAGAGGCGGTTCAGGAGCTGATAGACGGGCACGAAGCGCGCGGCGCCGTCGAGCCACGAGTCGAACTGGCGGTCGAGGAAGGGGTCCGGGCCGCCGTGCACGAAGGCGACCGCGGCCGGGGCACCCGGGGCGAGGCCCAGCTCTGCGTCGGCGGAAAAGCCGCGCTTGGCCGGGAAGGTCGCCCGGACCAGCTTCTCCACTTCGCGCATCTCGATCACTTTCATGGCCCTGTCTCCGTTCCTTTGCGCCCCCTCCGGGGCGCGTCAGCAACCTTTCCTCCTCAGTCGAGCAAACCTCGTTCCCGATTACGATCGATTGCAACCGGGCGCGTAACCCGTCACTTGCCTGGCTGCAACGTTGTCACGCGTTCCCATAATGCTCGCCTGTGGGCGTGACGGCTTCCACCGGATGGATCAAGCCGAGTGCGTAGTCCCGGCATAGGTCGGACGCATGGGGCGGTGCAGCACCGTGGGCCTAAGACGCCCCGCGTCAGAGCATTGACGCCCCACGGCGGTGCTGCGGCGCAGCGGGCAGTTCCTGTACAGGGCCGGTGGAATCCACTACCGTGCAGTGCGGCACGCTCTGCAACGGAGGAAATTCCACACCATGCTGCTGTCGGTCCTGAAGAGCCTGAAGCGCCCGACCACCCGACCGGGAGAACGGCGCCTGCACATCGGGGGGGTCGAGCGCACCGAGGGCTGGGAGGTGCTGAACGCGGTGCCCGGCCCGGCGGTCGACCACGTGGGGAACGCCGCGGACCTGCAGCGGTTCCCGGACGGGACGTTCACGGCGCTCTACAGCTCGCACGTGCTCGAGCACCTCGACTACAACGGCGAGCTCCAGGCGGGATTGCGCGAGTGGCACCGCGTGCTCGCCCCCGGCGGGACGCTCTACGTCAGCGTGCCGGACCTCGCGGTGCTCGCGACGCTGCTGCTCACGGACGGGCTCACCGTCGAGCAGCGCTTCATGGTCGTGCGAATGATCTTCGGCGGGCACGTCGACGCGCACGACTACCACCAGGTGGGGTTCGACCTCGACCTCCTCGGGACCTTCCTGCGCGAGGCGGGCTTCGCCGACATCGAGCGCATGGACGACTTCGGCCTGTTCGACGACACCAGCCGACTGGTCTATGCCGGCGTGCAGATCAGCCTGAACGTCATCGCCCGGAAACCGGCAGGCTAAGGCGTCGGATCCGTCGGCCGACCCGACCGCCATGAACGCGCTTGCGAACGGAACCGAGCCCGCTCGCCGCCCGCTGCCCCCCGCCGTGCTCGAGGGGCTCCGTCGGCTGCTCGGGGACCGCGTGTCGACCGGCGCGAGCGTGCGCGAGCAGCACGGGCGCGACGAGTCCGCCTACCCGGCGATGCCGCCCGATGCGGTCGCGTTTCCGCTGTCGACCGGCGAAGTCGCGGCGATCGCGCGCCTGTGCCACGCGCACGACGTGCCGATGATCCCTTACGGCGTCGGCAGCTCGGTCGAGGGGCACGTGCTCGCGCTGCGTGGCGGCGTGTCGATCGACCTCGCGCAGATGAACGCGGTGCTCGCGGTGCACGCCGCGGACCTCGACGCCGTCGTGCAGCCCGGCGTCACGCGGACCCACCTGAACGAGGCGCTGAAGGGCACCGGCCTCTTCTTCCCGCTCGATCCCGGCGCCGACCCCACGCTCGGCGGGATGGCCGCGACGCGCGCCTCGGGGACCAACGCGGTGCGTTACGGGACGATGCGCGAGAACGTGCTCGCGCTCACGGTCGTCCTCGCGGACGGCACGGCGCTGCGCACCGGCACGCGGGCGCGCAAGTCCTCCGCGGGTTACGATCTCACGCGGCTCTTCGTCGGCTCGGAGGGCACGCTCGGCATCATCACCGAGATCACCGTGCGCATTCATCCGCTGCCGGAGGCGATCTCGGCCGCGACCTGCCAGTTTCCGACCGTCCGCGCGGCTGTGGAGACCGTGATCCGGACGATCCAGCTCGGCGTGCCGATCGCGCGCTGCGAGCTGCTCGACGCGGCGTCGATTCGGGCGATCAACCGGCACAGCGCGATGGGGCTCGCGGAAGCGCCGATGCTCTTCTTCGAGTTCCACGGCTCGCCGGCGGGCGTGGCGGAGCAGGCGGAAGCCGTCCAGGCGATCGCCGCCGAGCACGGCGGCACGGGCTTCGCATGGTCGGCGACGCCGGAGGAGCGCACGCGCCTGTGGACCGCGCGGCACAACTGCTACTTCGCTTGCCTAAACCTGCGCCCCAACGCGCGCGTCGTCTCGACCGACGTGTGCGTGCCGATCTCGCGTCTCGCCGACTGCATCGCGGAGACCGAAGCGGACGTAAGCGCGAGCGGCCTGCCGATCATCCTTCTCGGCCATGTCGGCGACGGAAACTTCCATCTCGGCATCAACGTCGATTCGGCGTCGCACGACGAGAGGGAGCGTGCCGAGGACCTCAACCGCCGCGTCGTCGCGCGCGCGATCGCGATGGGCGGCACCTCCACGGGCGAGCACGGCATCGGTCTCGGCAAGGTCGAGTTCCTCGAGGCCGAGCACGGCGCGGCCGCGGTGGCGACGATGCGCGCGGTGAAGCACGCGCTCGATCCGAAGAACCTGATGAATCCCGGGAAAGTGATCCCGGACTGAAAGGGAGCGTCGTCCCGGGCGGGAGAAGCGGTTTCTGCCTCCTCAGGGCAAAGCTATAGGGGGAGCCCTCCCCAGCTATCGCCCCCTTTTCCCTCTGCTAGCCCCCTTAATCCGCCAATAGGGTGTGCCACAGCCGGCTCGACGCGCGTCGGCGAGCCGGTACTGCTGGTCACTTGTCACAATTATTGACAATGGCTGCACTTGCGACGCGCGCACGCGCGACCTAAGGTGCGAGCAGCGAGTCAAGTGGGGGGGCCTGCGATGAACACACGTTGCGCGTGCGCCATCACGGGCGCCGTTATGACTCTTTTCGCGCTGTTCGCGTGCCCTGCCGGCGCGACAACCTTCCCTGCAGACTTTTCCGAGCAGAGCGTCGCCCGTCCCGACGGGCAGGCGTGGAGCGAGGTCGTCGGCATCGCGTTCAGCTCGAGCGGACGGATGTTCGTCTGGGAACGGGGCGGACGCGTCTGGGTCGTCGACAGCGAGAATCCGGTGACCCAGCCTCTGGTGAACCTCTCGGATGTGGGTGGCACCGGAGAGGTCCTGGGGTGGCGCGATCACGGCCTGCTGGGGTTCGCCTTGCATCCGGACTTCGACAACACCGGGTACCTGTACCTCATGTACACGGTGGATCGGCACCACCTAGAGAGGTGCGACTCACCAGTCCAGGGCGAGCCAGTTTGCACCAACTACGACCCGACGGTCAGCTGGCCCCCGAATGACCCAGCTTTCCCCGGCTATCGCAAGGCAACGATCGGACGGATCGTGCGCTACCAGGCAGTCAAGCCGCCTGGAGATCCGGACTACACGCGGGCGAGCGCGATCGACTATTCAAGCCGCCGAGTCCTGCTCGGCGCGACGTCCATCGGTCAGCCGATGCGCGGCGGCATCCCACTGCTGCACGAGTCGCATGGCGTCGGTTCGCTCGTTTTCGGCGCGGATGGCACGCTGCTCGCATCGGCCGGCGACAACGCGAGCTACAGCTCGACCGATGTCGGCAGCGCGAGCGAAACGTATTACGCCAGCGCGCTCGCCGACGGCATCATCGAAACCAAGGAGAACGTGGGCGCCTTCCGCGCGCAACTCGTCGACTCTCTCGCGGGCAAGCTGTTGCGCCTTGATCCCGAGACGGGAGACGGGGTCGCGAGCAACCCGTTCTACGACGTGAACAGCCCGCGCTCGGCGCGGTCCCGGGTCTGGGCGCTCGGCCTGCGCAATCCCTACCGCATGACGAGACGGCCGGGCACGGGCAACCCCGACCCGGCAGTGGGCAATCCCGGTGCCTTTTACCTCGGCGATGTCGGTTGGAACACGTGGGAAGATTTCCATATCGCTCACGTCGGCGGACAGAACTTCGGCTGGCCGGTGTTCGAGGGTATGGAAGCGCACCCCGATTACTCGACCCGCAATACGGCGAACCTGGACGCGCCCAATCCGGCGTTCGGTACGGGCGGGTGCACGCAGCAGCACTTCTACTTCCGCGAGTTGATCAAGCAGGACTCGCAGAACGCGGTGGCTTTCACGAACTCGTGCAACATGCAACCGATCCCGGCCTCGACGCCCGTCTTCGTGCATGCGCGGCCCGCGATCGACTGGCGGCACGGGATCAACAGCGCGCGTTTCGCGGCGTTCAATCCGACGACCGGCGCCGCCGTTGCGCAGCCCATCGGAACCGTCGCGCCTGACGGGACCTTCGTCTCCGGGACGCAGTTCCAAGGCAACACTTCGACCGGCGGCGTGTGGTACCGGGGCAACGATTTCCCGTCGCAGTACTTCGACACGTACTTCCACGGCGATTACGGCAGCCAGTGGATCCGCAACTTCGTCATCGAGATCATCGATGGAAAGGACAAACCGACCGCCGTGCGGGACTTTGCCACCGGCGCCGGCGGGGTGGTGGCGCTCGCGACGCACCCGACCGACGGCGGCTTGTATTACATCTCGTGGGCGGCGTTCGTCCGCAAGATCAACTATGGCCCCAACCAGCCGCCAGTTGCAAAGGCCTCTGCCAACCCGACGTCCGGGCCGAGCCCGCTCACCGTACAGTTCAACAGCGCGGGCTCCTCCGATCCGAACAAGGACCTGCTGACCTACCAGTGGAACTTCGGTGACGGGTCGCCCCCCGTCACAGGCCCCAGGCCCACATACACCTACACGGTTGCGGATGGTCAGCCCACGTTTTTCACTGCAACGCTCACGGTCACGGACGGGCGGGGCGGCGTGAGCACAGCGACGGTTCAGATCTCGGTCAATACCGCAGCCAACACGCCGCCGCAAGTCCAGGTCCAGGCCACCTGTCCCCCGAACGGCACCACCTACATGCCGGGCGACAGCGATATGACCTGTCAAGTGTCCGCGCAGATCTCGGATACGCAGACCCCGACGGCGAATTTGCAGTGCCAGTGGACTGAGATCCTGTACCACAACGAGCACACGCATCAGACACTGCTCGCGCCCGGCTGTCAGCTTCAGCTGCCCAGGACAGTCTCCCGTCCGGGCTGCGACGGCGAAACGTATTCCTGGGGTTGGCAGTTGACGGTGACGGATCCCCAGGGGCTTGCGACGACGCAGGAGGCGCGGGTGTCCTTGATCCCCGACACCACTCCGCCCTCGGTACCGACGGGACTTGCGGCAACAGTAAGCGGCACGCAGGTCAATCTGTCCTGGTCGCCGTCGACCGATGCGGGCGGTTGTCGCGTGGCGACGTATCGCATTTATCGCGACAACAGACTGATCGCAACGATCTCGGCACCGACGACGAGCTATTCCGACGCCGGGCTCAGGCCGAACACGAGGTACAGGTACCGGGTGTCGGCATCCGACGAGCCCGGCAACGACTCGGCACGCACGCAGCAACTCCAAGTCAAGACGTCAGGGTCGTCGTTGTAGGCGCAGAAGGCGAAAGACTAGAAACCCGATCACGCGAGCGCGCGCCCCGACGCCCCGACTCTCGTCGGGGTACGCAGAGCTGGCGACGCTCGGCGACCGACGACGCCTCGCGTGACTACCTCGCCGGCGGCGAATCGACGTCAAAAGACGTGGTCGCCGTGCTTGGCGAGCCGCAGGGGCGCGGGGCCGCACGTTCGCAATCCTTCGGAAGGATGCGTTGCTGTCCTGTTGCGCTACGTGCTACTCAGTGAAGCTTGCGTCGGCGAGAGAAGCCGAGACCAGCGAGGACGATGCTGAGGAGCGCAAGCGTAGCAGCGCGACAGGGATCCGACTGTTCAAGCAACAGATCGACAAAGCGGGCGCGGTGCTCAAAGGTGACCGATTGACCTCCGAGCCTGCCGGAGGACTTGCGCGAACTCGGACTCGACGACGAGCAGACGGTTATCCGAAACGCCTGGGTCAGACGCCTAGCTCCGGTATCACGCTCACCGAATTAGGCGGTCACGATGATCCGAAACCACGGTCACGTTGCCCCGAAATCACGGGTCACGTTCGCCGAAATACGCAATAGAATGCAATGTGATGTCTCCGTCCATCTACCCGGTGATCCTGTGCGGCGGTGCCGGGAGCCGTCTGTGGCCGATGTCCCGTCAGCTGCTGCCCAAGCAGTTCCTTCCGCTCGTGTCGGACCGGACCATGCTCCAGGAGACGGTGCTGCGTCTACGCGGCCTCACGAACGCCCAAGCGCCTACGGTCGTGGCCAACGGCGAGCATCGCTTCCTCGTCGCTGAGCAGCTGCGCGAGATCGACGCCGCGCCGCGCATGCAGATCCTCGAGCCGGTCGGGCGGAACACCGCGCCGGCGGTCGCCGTCGCCGCGCTCTCGCTCGAGCAAGCCGGAGACCGTGCGGTCATGCTCGTGCTGCCGGCGGATCATCTGATTCGGGATGCAGCACGCTTTAGGGCTGCCATTGAGCGGGCGGCAGTGGTAGCGGCGGGCGCGGCGCTCGTTACCTTCGGCATCGAGCCCGAACATCCCGCCACCGGTTACGGCTACATCGAGCGGGGGGCGCCCCTTGCCGGCGGCGCATATCGGGTTGCGCGCTTCATCGAGAAGCCGGATGCGGACACGGCCAAGGCGTTCCTCCACCAAGGGAAGTTCCTGTGGAATAGTGGCATGTTCGCGTTCTCCCCACGGCGCTACCTCGAGGAGCTCGCGCGGCACGCTCCGCAGATGCTCGAGGCGTGCCGTGCCGCGTGGGCGGGCAGCGCGCGCGACCTCGATTTCGTGCGGCTCGACGCCGCGGCGTTCACGGCCTGCCCGGCCGACTCCATCGATTACGCGGTCATGGAGAAGACCGACGCGGCGACGGTGATCCCGGTCGACATCGGCTGGAGCGACGTGGGCTCCTGGGCGACGCTCTGGGAAGCCGCGGACAAGGACGGGCACGGCAACGTCGCGCGGGGCGACGTGCACCTCCAGGACACCGAAAACTGCTACGTCCGCGCCGAGGACCGCATGGTCTCGGTGATCGGACTGAAGAACGCCGTCGTGGTCGAGACCGACGACGCGGTGCTCGTCACGACGCAGGCCCAGGCGCAGAAGGTCAAGGACGTCGTCGGCCATCTCGACGCCGCACACCGCAGCGAGCACGTCTCGCACAGCCGCGTGTACCGCCCCTGGGGCTACTACGAGTCGATCGACGACGGCGACCGTTTTCAGGTGAAACGGCTGATGGTCAAGCCCGGTGCCGCGCTCAGCCTGCAGATGCACCATCACCGCGCCGAGCACTGGGTGGTCGTATCAGGCGCGGCGAAGGTGACGCGCGGCGAGGACGTCTTCCTGGTCGCCGAGAACCAGTCGACCTACATCCCGATCGGCGCGAAGCATCGCCTCGAGAACCCGGGCAAGGTGCCGCTCTACCTCATCGAGGTGCAGTCGGGCGGCTACCTCGGCGAGGACGACATCGTCCGGTTCGAGGACGTCTACAAGCGCATCTAGGGCGCGGGCGCCCCCACTCTCACGGCGGCACCGGCTCATATCCTACCGAAACCCCACAATTGAAAACCCCGCCACGCGCGCGTGGAGCCTGTTCCGCTAGGCGCTACCCAGTGTTTTGGCGAGGCTACGCTAAGCCTTTGATTTTCTGGCAACTCTACGGAGATTCGAACTCGCCTCCTCAGGGCAGCAAGATGCTTGCCCCGATGGTCTGCCGCGCTTCGAGCTCGCGGTGCGCGCGCGCAGCTTCGGCAAGCGGATAGCGCTGGCCGATCACGACCCGCACCACGCCGCGGGCGACGAGATCGAACACGTTGCCGGCGATCTCGCGCAGCACCGCCGGGTCGGCGGTGTAGTGGAACAGCACCGGCCGCGAGAACGTCGCCGACTTTGCCGAAAGCACGGTCAGCGGCGGCGGCTCGGGGCTGCCGGAGGACTGACCGTAGCTGACCAGATGCCCGGGGGTCGCGAGCACCTCGAGCGAGCCCGCGAGGGTGTCCTTGCCGACGCCGTCGTACACGGCGTTCGCGCCGCGGCCGCCGGTGATTTCGCGGGTGCGGGCGACGAAGTCGTCCTGCGTCGTCACGATCGGGTGGTCGCAACCTGCCGCACGGGCAGCGCGCGCCTTCGCTTCGGTCGACACCGTGCCTATGACGGTTGCGCCGAGATGCTTCGCCCACTGGCAGAGCAGGAGCCCGACCCCGCCGGCGGCGGAGTGCACGAGCACGAAGTCCCCGCGCTGGACCCGGTATACGCGGCGGACGAGGTACTCGGCGCTCATGCCCTTTAGCATCAGCGCGGCGGCGGTCTCGTCGCCGATCGAAACGGGCAGCACGACGACCTGCTCGGCCTTCAGCGTGCGGTACTGCGCGTAGGCACCGACCGGTGGGCAGGCGTAGGCGACCCGGTCGCCGGGCAGGATGCCGGTGACCCCCTCGCCGACGTCGATCACCTCGCCTGCCGCTTCCATGCCCGGGACGCCCGGCGGCGAAAGCAGGGGGTAGAGGCCGGTGCGCACGTATACGTCGATGTAGTTGACGCCGATCGCCGTCTGCCGCAGTCGGGCCTCGCCTGGACCCGGCGGGGCGACGTCGATCTCGCGCAGCCTCAGCTCGTCGGCGCCGCCGTGGCGATCGATCACGATCGCGTTGCAGCGGATCGCGCCGCGTGCCGCGCGCCGCGGCGCCGGGGCCGCTTCTGCGCGCGAGTGCCGCAGGTAGGTGCGCAGTCCCTCGAAGCCCGCCTCGTAGACACCCTTGCCGACGAGCTCGGCGAATTCGCGCTCGCGGCCGCGCGGGGGATCGAAGGTCGACTGCCAGTGCCAGAACGTGCGGTTGCCGTCGGTCACGCGCTTGAGCTGCACGGTCGCGACGTAGCGCTGCATCGGCAGCGTCGCATCGAGGATGCAGTAGGTCGAGACGTGGTCCTCGTCGGACAGCGCGAGGAGCTGCTCGCGGATGTGGTTGCCGTCCTTGAGCGTGAAGTCGCGCACGCATCCCACCTGGTCGGACGGCTCGCCGTTCTCGATCGCCGACTCCGCGATGATCGGGTGCCAGTCGGTGTGGCTGTTGAAGTCGCGCAGCACCGCCCAGACGCGCTCGATCGGCGCGTCGATGACGGCGCTGCGCGTGACCTTGATCAACGGACGAACTGCTTCAGGGAGTTGAACGCCGCCTGGAAGACGCCCTGACCGATCTGCTGCGCCAAAGCCTGCTCACGCTCCGGCGCGCAGTCGAACTCGGCCGACCATTCCGCGAACGTCCGGTTGCCGTCGGTGACCGGCGTGAGCTTGAGCGTCGCGACGTAGTTCTCGACGCCCATCGGGCTCTCCAGGATCGAGTAGCTGCACTGGAAGTCGTAGTCCGAGAGCGTGAGCAGCTGCTCGCGGATCACACCGCCATCCTTCAACCGGAAATTGCGGACGCAACCCACCTTGTCGGCGGGCTGCCCGCCCTCGATCCGCGACTCGGCGACGAACGGCGTCCACTTCGGCAGGCCGTTGAAGTCGCGGATCTGCGCCCATACCGCATCGGCGGGCGCGTCGATGACGCTCGACGTATAGACCTTGATCACAACGCACCCGCCGATTTCGGGGATCTACAAGGGAGCGTGCCCCCTTGTTCCAGCGGGGCGTCGGCGGGCGCGTCGATGACGCTGGAGGTGTAGACCTTAATCATCGGGCGACGCTACTTGCGACCGCCCGATCCGCTGCCCTGCGCGTCGGCGAGCGCCGGCGCGGCACCGCCCTGGCGCTCCAGGAGCCCTCGCGCGAGCTTGCCCACGTCCCCGCCTTCGATGCCGATCTCGCGCAGCAGCTGGTCGACGAGCGGCGCCTGGGCGCGGTAGCGGAGCGCCGAGTTGACGACGTTGTCAGCGAAGCTCCCGCCGCCGCCGTCGTAGCCCTCCGCCCGGCCGCCGCCGCCGCCGAGGCCGTCGACCTGCAGGATCTTGATGCCCTCGATCCGCTCCAGAGGCTTCGCCGACTCGCGGATGATGGCCTCGAGGTTGTCGATGAGCCGCAGCCGCATCGCGGACATTCGCGCCTCCGGCGTCAGGATGTTCGCCGCCTGGTTCATCAGGCGCTGGCCCTCGGCTTCCACTTCATGGCGGATACGCGCCGCGAGCGCGCGGATCTTCTCCGAGTCGGCTTCGGCCTCGGCCTCGGCGCGCACCGCGGCACCGCGGTCGGCGGAGGCCGCGTTCTCGGCCTGCGCCGCGACCTTGAGCCGCAGCGCCTCGCGCTCGGCTTCCTGCGACGCGTTAATCAGCTCGATCGTCCTCCGCCGCTCGGCCATCTCGGTCTCGCGCGCGGTGAACACGCGCTCCTCCTCGGTCGCGGCGAGCGCGCGTGCCTTGTCGGCTGCGGCCTGCGCTTCGGATTGCGCCTTCGACTGCTGGGCCACCGCGATCGCACGGTGCTGATCAGCCAGCTCGATCGTCTTCCGGCGTTCGATCTCCAGCGACTGGATCTCGCGCTCGCGCCCGATCCGCTCCTCCTCGATCGCGCGCTCGGAAGCGATGCGGGCGCGGTCGATCGCCTCGCGCGAGGCGATCTGCGCGCGCTCGGCCTCCTGCTCCTTCGCCGCGCGTTCGCGCGCCACCTCCGCCCGCTGCGCAGCGCGCGTCACCTCGAGCTCGCGCTCCTGCGTGAGCCGCGCGTACTCCAGGTCGCGGTCGATGTCGAGGGCCTGGCGCTCGGTCTCCAGATTCTTGTTGCGAATCTGGATCATCGTGTCCTGCTCGATGTCGTTCCGCACCTTCTTCCTGCGCTCGATCTCCTCGGTGAGCCGCGTCAGGCCCTCGGCGTCGAACGCGTTCGACGGGTTGAAGAACTCCATCGCCGTCTGGTCGAGCTGGGTGAGCGACACCGTCTCGAGCTCCAGGCCGTTCTGCAGCAGGTCGGCCGCGACCACGTTGCGCACGCGCTTCACGTACTCGCCGCGCTTCTCGTGCATCTCCTCCATCGTCATCTCGGCCGCGACCGTGCGCAGCGCATCGACGAACTTGCCCTCCACCAGCTCGCCGAGCGCCTCCGGCTGCATCGTGCGCTGGCCGAGCGTCTGGGCAGCCGCCGCGATCGAGTCGACCGCCGCCTGCACCCGAACGTAGAACTCCGCCTGCACGTCGACTCGCATTCGGTCCTTGGTGATGAGCGCCCGGTCGCGGCCGCGCGCCACCTCCAGCCGCAGGGTGTTCATGTTGACCGGGATCACCTCGTGGACGATCGGCAGCACGAACGCGCCGCCGTTCATCACTACCTTCTGGCCGCCGAGACCGGTGCGCACGAACGCGCGCTCCTTGGACGAGCGGAGGTACAGCCAGTGCAGCAGCCAGACGACGATCGCGACGACGATCGCGACGACGATCAGGCCGAGGATGAACGTTCCGAATTGGGCGCCGGTCATAGTGGTCTCCTCCGTTTCTTGCTCGCTATCGCCTGATTGCCTTGAACTTGCGGGTCGTCTCGGTCAGCGCCACCTCGGTCGGCAGCCGCTCCATGCTGGAGGCGCCGTAGAAGCCGTGGCAGTCCGGGCAGTGCTTCAGGATGTAGGCCGCGTCGTCGGGCCGCGCGATCGGGCCGCCGTGGCAGAGCACGATGACATCCCTGTTGACCTTCAGCGCCGCCGCAGACCAGCGGTTGATCGTTCCCACGCAGTCCTCGAGACCTACCGCGGTTTCCGCGCCGATCGCGCCGCCGGTCGTCAGCCCCAGATGGCAGACCACGATGTCCGCGCCCGCCCGCGCCATGTCGGCCGCGTTCTGCTCGGAGAACACGTACGGCGTGGTGAGAAGGTCGAGCGCATGCGCCGCGCGGATCACCTCGACCTCGAGGCCGTAGCCCATGCCGGTCTCCTCGAGCTGCGCGCGGACGACGCCGTCGAAGAGCCCGACCGTCGGGAAGTTCTGGATGCCGGAGAACCCGAGGTCCGCGAGCTGCCGCAGGAAGTGATCGGTGATCATGAACGGATCGGTGCCGTTCACGCCGGCGAGCACCGGTGTTCGCTTCACCACCGGCAGGACCTCGCGCGCCATGTCGACGACGATCTCGTTCGCGTTCCCGTAGGCCATCAGCCCGGCGAGCGAGCCGCGGCCGGCCATGCGGTAGCGCCCCGAGTTGTAGATCACGATGAGGTCGATGCCGCCCGCCTCCTCGCATTTCGCGGAGAGACCGGTACCCGCACCGCCACCGATGATCGGCTCGCGGCGCGCGACCATGCCGCGGAACTTCGCGAGGATCTCCTTGCGGGCGATTCGCGCCATGACGGTCAGACCCGCAGCGCCCGCGCGCCCGCGGGCGCCCGGACGATCTCGTTGAACGCGGCGACCAGCGCGTCGGCGAACGCCGGGTCGTTGATGTGGTGGGGCAGCCGGACCAGCCGCCGGTCGTGGCCTGCGCGGAACCGCTCCGCGATGGCGTCGAAAAGCGCCTTGTCGGCCGCGGGATCCCAGAACGGCTTGCCGGGTGCGTCGATGCCGGACACGCCGCCTTCCGGAACGAGGAACCGGACCGGCCCCTCCATGCGGTTCAGCTTGTCGACGAGAAAACTCCCGATCCGCGCCGCCTCCTCCGGAGTGGTGCGCATCAGCGTGACGTTCGGATTGTGCCGGTATAGATTTCGGCCGCGGAAGCGCTCGGGCACCGTGTCCATCGCCCAGAAGTTGACCATGTCGACCGCGCCGCACGATCCGACGTAGGGGATGCGCGTGCGGATCATCGCGTCGAGCCGGCCGGGGCCGGCCGAGAGCACGCCGCCGACGATCTCGTCGGTGACCTCGGTGGTGGTGACGTCGATCACGCCCGCGAGCAGGCCCGAGTCGACGAGCTTCTCCATCGACTGGCCGCCGGTGCCGGTGGCGTGGAACACCAGGCAGTCGTAGCGCTCCTCGAGCTGCTTCGTGACTGCCTGCACGCACGGCGTGGTGAGCCCGAACATCGTCAGCCCGATCGCAGGCTTCGTCTCCGACCGGGTGCCGTCGCCGCGCCCGTAGGCGATCATGCCGGCGAGCGCGTGCGCGGCGTTGGCGAGCACGCGCTCGGAAATGCGGTTGATGCCCGAGACGTCGGTCACCGAGTACATCATGCAGATGTCCGACGGACCGACGTACGGCCGCACGTCGCCAGAGGCGACGCTCGACACCATCACCTTGGGGACGCCGACCGGCAGCCGCCGCATCGCCTGCGTCGCGAGCGCGGTGCCGCCCGAGCCGCCGGCCGAGACGAGGCCGCCGAGGTCGCGGCGCCGCACGACGAAGTGCTCGAACGCGACCGCCATCTCGGTCACCGCGGACCCGCGGTCGCCGGTGAAGACCGCGCGCTCTCCGCGCGGATGGTGGCGCGCGACCTCGCGCGGATGGACCATCGCAGGCGAGGGCGTGCCCGAGGTCGCGAGATCGACGGTGACGGTGCGCAGCCCCAGCTTCTCGAGGCAGTTGCGCAGGTAGAAGAGCTCGCGGGCCTTGGTGTCGAACGTGCCCGCGACGTAGGCCGCACGCCCGGTTGTCGCCGCGACCGGAAACTCGAGCACGCGCGCGTCGCGGCCGCTCTCCTGGATTGCGGTCGCGGCGTCGGCGAGCGACGGCGGTTCGGCCGCCGGCGCGGCGCGCGCCTCGACCAGCCGGTCCCGCGGCCGCGACTGCGGATCGGCCGCATTCCACCGAGTGAAACCGCGCACCGCGCGCTCCTCGCGCGGCTCGGCTGCCGCGCTCGGGACCTCCCCATCGCCGGAGCGTCTCACCGTGAGGACACGCACCTCGCCCGCATCGGGTTCGGGCGCCGCGATCTCGGGCGCGGGCGCATCGCCGTTCTCCTCCTCGGCGGCACCGCGCACGCCGAGCAGCCGCTGCTGGAGCTCGCGGTCGGCGGCGAGCTCGGCGGCCGGCATCGAGCGCGCGATGCGGCCGTTGACCATCACGTCCACGGTGTCCGCGACCTCGATCGCGACCCCGAGGTTCTGCTCGATCAGCAGCACCGAGATCTCGCCGTCCGCGGCGAGCCGTTTCAGCATGTCGGAGACCTGCCTGACGATCACCGGGGCGAGCCCCTCGGTCGGCTCGTCCATCACCAGCAGGCGCGGGTTGAAGAGCAGCGCGCGGGCGATCGCGAGCATCTGCTGCTCGCCGCCCGAGAGCTCGGCGCCGCCGTTGCCCTGGCGCTCGGCGAGGCGCGGGAACACCTGGTAGACGCGCTCGACGGTCCAGGCGCCGCGATTGACCCTGGCGGCGAGCCTGAGGTGCTCGTCGACCGAGAGCGACGGCCACACCCGCCGGCCCTGCGGCACGTAGCCGACGCCGCGATCGGTGATCGCGTTCGGCGCGAGGCCGAGGATCTCCTCGCCGCCGAGCCGCACGCTCCCGCTCGCGGTGCCGACGCCCTGGATGAGCCCGGTAACGGCGTTGCACAGCGTCGTCTTGCCCATGCCGTTGCGCCCGACGACGGCGAGGACGCCGTGGTCGAGCGCGAGCGAGACCTCCTGCAGCGCGTGCGCGCGGCCGTAGTAGACGTCCAGCTTCTCGATCTCGAGGATCGGTCCGGAGCGGCGTTGCCCGCGGTCGCGTCTGAACCAGGCCATATACTAGGTGTCACGACACGATGGGCAGAGCCGCTTCGCGGCGCCCTCGTGCTCCCCGAAATCGGGGAAAGCGATGCCTCGGCATCGGTTTCCCCATTTAATGCGTCACTCCCATGTAGATCGCCTGCACCTCGGTGTCGCTCTCGATCTCGGCCGGCGTGCCCTCCTTCAGCACCCGGCCGTTGTGAAGCACCGTGACGCGCTCGACCACGCGCAGCGCGATTTCGAGGTCGTGCTCGATCAGGATGAAACCCATGTGCGGCGGCAGCGCCGCGAGGAGCCGCACGAGCTCGCGGCGCTCGGCGGGCGAGAGCCCCGCGGCCGGCTCGTCGAACAGGATGAGGCGCGGCGCGCCGGCGAGCGCCATGCCGATCTCGAGCTGGCGCTGCTGGCCGTGCGCGAGCGCCGACACCGGCTGGTCGGCGACGTGTGCGAGGCGCACGCGCTCGAGGAGGTCGTTCGCGGCTGCGCGCGTCGTGCTTCCGCGGCGCGGACGCAGCATGCTGAACCGGCCGCGCGCGACGCCGCGCACGCCGAGAAAGAGGTTGTCCCGCACCGTGAGGTCGCGGAACAGGAGCGAAGACTGGTAGGTGCGGCGCAGGCCCGCCCGGATCCGCTCGTAGGGCGGGAAGTCGGTCACGTTGTCGTTGAAGAACAGCACCCGGCCCGTGTTCGGCGGGAAGTCGCCGGTAATGACGTTGAAGAGCGTCGTCTTGCCGGCGCCGTTCGCGCCGATCACCGCCCGGCGCTCGCCGGCGGCGACCGTCAACGAGACGTTGTCGATCGCCGTCAGCGCGCCGAACCGCCTGGTGACGCCCTCGAGGACGAGGGCGTCGCCGGAGGCGAGCGGCACCGCCGGAGGCGGCGCGCGCAAATTTGACACGGTAGCCACGGGTTGTTGCCTTACTGCGTCAGCTCGTCACTCGCTACGGACAGTTCGGTACGTCCCGCGACCCGATCTGGAACTCCTCCTTCTTCAGGCCGAGCGTCTGGGGCACGTTGTCGATCTTGCGCAGCACCTTGTTGTAAAGCCCGCCCTTTTCGTCCTTCGCGACCTCGGTGATGAAAGTGGTCCCGATCGCCTGGCGATTCTCGTCGAGCCGTACGTCGCCGACCGGCGTCTTGAGCACCATCTTCTGCAGTGCCTCGCGGTACTTCTTCTGGCCGTCGGAGAGGTCGCCCTTAACTGCCTCCAGCCCATCGAGCGCCGCCTTCATGTTGATGTAGTACACAAGGGCAAAGAGCGACGGGCTCGGGTAGCCGTCCGGATAGGCCTTCTTGTAGTCGGCGACGAAGGCCTTGAATTCCGGCGCGTCGTACGCATCCGCGATCGGCGAGCCGGCGAGCGTCCCGACGAGCGACTCGCGCCGCTTGCCCTTGTAGTTCAGGATGTCCTGGCTGACCGTGATCGAGCCGCCGACGATCGGCTTGTCGCCGCCCGCCTGCTCGTACTGGTTGAGGAAGTTCACCGCGTCGGCGCCGCCGAGCACCACGACCAGCGCATCGACGTCCTTCGGGATGCGCGCGATCACCGAGGCGTAGTCCTTGCCGCCCAGCGGCACCCAGGCTTTCACCGGCACCTTGCCGCCGAGCCGGCAGTATTCGGTCATGAAGCCCTGCACCTGCGAGTACGGGAACGCGTAGTCCTCGGCGATGACCATCACGCGCTTGTAGCCCTTGTCGAGCGCGGCCTTGCCGAGGCCGACCATCCACTGCGCGCCCTCGGTGTTGAAGCGGAAGAAGTTCGGCGACGGGTTGACGAGCGTGGTTGCCTGCGCGCCGGACGAGCCGTTGATGAAGGTGATGTTGGGCTGGGTCTTCGAGTAGTCCTTGACCGCGATGCCCTCGGAGCCCGACAGCGGGCCGACCATGATGTCGACCTTGTCCTGCTCGACGAGCTTGCGCGTCGCATTCACCGCAACGTCCGGCTTGGCGTCCGATGAGGCCTTGATGATCTCGATCTTCTTGCCCGCGACCATGCCGCCGCGCTGCTTCACCGCGAGCTCGGCGCCGCGCATGCCGTCCTGGCCGCCGGCGGCAAACGGACCCTCCAGCGTCGCGAGGAGCCCGATCTTGACGACCTGCTGCGCGGCCACAGGCGCTGCAAACGCGGCGACGACCGCGCCGGCGACCAGCGTGCGCATGAAGAGTCTCTTGCTGTTACTCATGGCTTGCAGTCCTCCTTTGGCTATGCGCGGCCGGCAGGCCGCGGCGTTGAGATCCGGGTCCGGGCGGCCGCGTTCTCGAAGCGCGCGCGCAGCTGCGCCCAGAGGCCGAGCAGCCCGTCCGGAGAGAAGAGCACGATCGCGAGGAACATCCCGCCGATCACCAGGTTGAAGCGCTCGCGGTCGAACACGTCGATCGCGAAGTTCTGCAGCAGCACGAACACGATCGCACCGAGGAACGGCCCGATCGGGTGGCGCATTCCGCCGAGGACGGCGATGACGAGGATGTTGATCAGCCAGCTCGTGCCGATCGAGCCGGGCGTGATCAGCCCGTTGTACCAGACGAGCAGCACGCCGCCGACCGCGGCGATCAGCCCGGCGACGGCGTAGGCCGCGACGCGGTGCGCGGTGACGTTGAATCCGAGCGCGTTCATCCGCCGCGGGTTGTCGCGGACGCCCTGCAGCGCGATGCCGAACGGCGTGCGGACGAGGTACTTGACGAAGAAGTAGCCGGCGAGCGCCCAGAAGAGCGCGAGGTAGTAGTACGGCAGCGGCTCGCCCCAGTTGACGCCGAGCACCGTGGGCGCGTAGACCTTCTGCAGCCCTTGAAAGCCGTTGAACACGCTGTAGTTCTGCAGCGCGAGGTAGTGGAAGGCCACGCCGATCGCGAGCGTGATCATGATCGTGTAGATGCCCTCGGTGCGCACCGAGAGCCAGCCGATCAGGGTCCCGCACACGGTCGCGATCACGACCGCGAGCGGCACCACCACCCACCACGGCCACCCGAGGCTGATCTCGGCGGTGCCGCTCACGCCGAAGATCGCGACCATGTAGCCGGCGATGCCGGCCACCGTCATCTGCGCGAGCGAGATCATCCCGCCGTACCCGCCGAGGAAGGTGAGCGAGAGCGCGATCAGCCCGAGCGCGAGCGACTGCGCGCCGATCTGGAAGGTGAAGAACGGCGTGGCGAGCAGCGGATAGACGAGGACGAACGCAGCCACGAAGACGTGCCGCGGGGACACGCGCCGCCAGATCCATTTGAGCCACGCCGGCGCGTTCTGGTCAGTGTACTCGTCGGGCGCTTCGGCCGGCGGGGGCGCGGCCGATGTTGTCTCGACACGGCGCTGGCGCGGCCACGCCTGCGCCGCCGCGCCGGCGTTCATCGCCTTCCGCCACTGGGCCGCGCTCATGCGGGCGCCTCCGATCCGCTCATGCATCGAAAACCGCCGAGCGGTCGGCGCCACCGGCAACTTGGCTTGCTCGCATCCCCACGCAAGCGTGGGGCCCCTGCTCGGTGCCTCATGCCGGCCGCCCCAGGATCCCGCGCGGGCGGAACGCGAGCACCAGCACGAGGATCACGAACGTGAAGACGACGCTGTAGGTCGGCGCGTACGCAAGGCCGAACGTCTCCGCCACGCCGAGGATGGCCGCGCCGACCGCAGCGCCGACGACGCTGCCCATGCCGCCGACGATCACCACCACGAGGGAGGCGAGCAGCAGCCGCACGTCCTCACCCGGCACCATGGAGAGCTCGACCGCACCGATCACGCCGCCGAAGCCCGCGAGCCCGGCGCCGATCGCGAACGTGACCGCGAACACGAGGTTCACGTTCACGCCCGAAGCCGAGAGCATCCCCCGGTCGTCGACGCCGGCCCGGATCAGCATGCCGACGCGCGTGCGGTTGAGGAAGAGCCACAGCAGGACGCCGATCGCGATGCCGAGGGGCAGCAGCGCGAGCCGGTACTTCGAGTAGGCGTTGATCACCGGGATGCCGCGCAGAGGCCCGTCCAGCCAGTCGGGCGGCGAAAGCTGGTGCACCTGGCCGCCGAAGGTCCACAGCAGGATGTCGGCGATCACGATCGACAGCCCGATCGTCACCATCGTCTGGCGCAGGTCCTGTCCCGGCATGAACCGGAAGATCGACACCTGCATCGCGAGCCCGGCGATCGCGGCGCCGGCGAAGCCCACAGCGAGCGCGGCGAGCCACCAGCCGGTGTGCTCCGCGACGACGTAGCCGAGGTAGCCGCCGAGGAGGTACAGCGACCCGTGCGCGAGGTTGACGTTGCGCATCAGCCCGAACACCAGCGTGAACCCGGCGGCGACGATGAAGTAGAGCGATGCGAGCGTCAGGCCGTTCAGGAGCGTGACGAAGAAGAGCCGGACGTTGTCGGCGAGCGCCCAGACGACGAACACCGCGATCGGGCCGCCGATCGCGATGCTCCAGAACCACTTCCAGAACCTGCTCACGCCCCAGTTCCCCCGCCGCGCGATCCCGTCACGCCGCCGTCTGGCTCCAGCGCGTCCGCGCCGTCCGGATCTCCGGCTCCTTGTGGAACACGCCGTCCTTCATGATCGCGAGCAGCTTCGTGCGGTCCTGCAGGATCGCGATGTTGCTCACGGGGTCTCCGTCCACGAGCAGCAGGTCGGCGAGGTAGCCTTCCTTGATCTCGCCGAGCTCCTTGCCGCGCATCATTATCTGGCCGCCCCAGCGCGTGCAGGAGACGATCGCCTCCATCGGCGTCATGCCGAGGTACTTGACGAAGTACTCGAGATCCTTGGCGTTCTCGCCGTGCGGCGCCCAGGCGAAGCCGTAGTCGCCGCCCGGCAGCACCCGGATCCCGCGCTTCAGCATCGCCTTCATGCTGTTGACCGACGCCTCGAGCTCCCGCTCGTAGCCCATGCGCTTCGCCTGCGAGCTGTCGATGCCGACGACGTCGCCTTCGTAGAGGAGGCGGATGATCACCGAGATACCCGGCGCGACGAAGATCCGGTCCTTCGCCGCCTCGAGCATGTCGAGCGCCTCCTCGTCGGCGAAGCTGGCGTGGTAGATGATGTCGAGGCCGTGGCGCATGCTCTGCTTGATCGAGCCGGTGGAGCGCGCATGGCAGGACACTCGCTTGCCGCGGACCTTGGCTTCCTTGACGGCGATCGCCACTTCCTCGTCGCTCATCCAGTTGGTCGTGGCATCCGCGCCTGGTACGAGGTTGTCCCCGGACAGGTTGAGCTTGATCGTGTCCACGCCGTACTTCAGGAACATGCGGACGGCCCGGCGCATTTCTTCCGGTCCGTCGACGACCATGCCGAAGGACATCTCGGGGAACGGCAGGTGCGGCAGCATGTCGTCGCCGAGCGACCCGGTGACGGTGATCTCCTGGCTCGCGGCGAGGTAGCGCGGTCCCGGGATCTGGCCCGAGTCGATCGCGTTCCGGATGACGCAGTCGAGCCGCGGCTTCGGCGTCGCCGCGCCCACGCACGAGGTCCAGCCGCAGTCGAGATACTGCTTCGCCACGCTGGCGGCCCACAGCGTGTGCTCCTCGTGCGGCATCTTCTGGATGGCGTCCAGCGTCTTGGAGTTGGTCCAGCCGAAGTGCGTGTGCGCCTCGCACATGCCCGGCATGAGCGTGGCGCCGGCGCCGTCGATCACGGTGACCCCCGCAACCGGCAGCGCGCGCGCGCCGCGCCCGACCCGGAGGATGCGGTTGCCCTGGACCAGCACCTCGCCCGCATACGGCTGGGCGCCGGAACCGTCGATGATGCGCACGTTCGTGAAGAGCACGTTGGCCATGACTGTCTCCTGTGTCGTCTACGTCATCTGCGGATCGGTTCGTAGAACCGCCGCAGCAGGTCGCTGCATTCGTCGGGCTTCTCGACCGGCGTCCAGTGTCCGCACCCGCGCAGGATCTCGAGCCGGCAGCCGGGCAGGCGCTCGGCGATCTGGCGCACGCTTCCGGCCGGCGCGATCGCATCCTCGTCGCCGGTCACGAGCATGACCGGGCAGGCGATCTTCGACGGGTCGGCGGGTTGCGCGTCGGCGAGCGCGTCGCAGGTGCGCGCGTAGCCGTCCGGCGGCTGGCGCATCAGGAGCTCGCGCACGAGCGCAACGGCGACCGGGCGCTTCGCCCTGGTCTCCGACGAGGTCGCGGCCTGCACGAGCGCGTTCGCGATCTCCTGCATCCCGGCCGCGCCTTCGCTCCGCGCCTTGTCGCCGCGCGCGCGGATGCCGGGGCGGATCGCGTCGGCCGGCGCGAGCAGCGGGCCGAAGAGCGCGAGGCTGCGGACGAACCGGGGCTCGGCGGCGGCGAGATGGAACGCGACGATGGTGCCGAGCGAGTGGGCGACGACGTGCGCGCGCTCGACGCCGGCGGCGCCCGCCGCGCGCAGCATCGCCTGCACGAACCGGTCGATCGAGAGCGGCCCCTCGACCCGGTCCGAGCGCCCGGAGCCGGGCAGGTCCGGACGCACCGTCCGGCAGCGTGCGAACGCCGGCATGACCGGCGTCCAGACGTTGGAGGAGCCGCCGAGGCCGTGGATCATCAGCACGGCATCGCCGTCGCCGTCGATCTCCACCGCCATCCGCTCTACGAATCGAGTCGCCATCCGCTGTCCCCAGTCAGTGCACCGGGTTCTCGAGCACGCCGATGCCGTCGATCTCGATCCGCACCACGTCGCCGCGCTTCAGGTACCGCGGTGGCTCGAACGCGATCCCGACGCCCGACGGCGTGCCGGTGGCAATGATGTCGCCCGGGTAGAGCGTGAGTCCGGCAGAGATCGCGGCGACGAGTTCCGGGATGCCGAAGATCAGGTCGCGCGTGCACGCGTCCTGCCGGAGCTCGGCGTTGACCCAGCAGCGCACGCGCGTGTCCGCGCCGTCGACCTCGTCGGCGGAGACGAGGCAGGGCCCCATCGGCCCGAAGGTGTCGAGCGACTTGCCGATCAGCCATTGGCGGTGGCGGCGCTGGAGGTCGCGGGCCGTCACATCGTTGAACGCGGTGTAGCCCCAGACGTGCGCCATCGCCCGCGAGGCCGGAATGTCGCGGCCCTGCTTCCCGATGATCACCGCGAGCTCCGCCTCGTAATCGATCGCGGTGGAGGCGCGCTCGGGGATGCGGATCGGCGCCCCGGGCGCGACGACGCACTCCGGCACCTTCGAGAAGATCACCGGATGCTCGGGGACTTCCGGGCCGGCGGCGCGCGGCGCCGCATCGAGGCCGCTCGCCGCCCACTCGGCCGCGTGAGCGCGGTAGTTGACGCCGGAGCAGAAGATATTGCGCCGTGGTACGGGGATCGGCGCATCCAGCCGGATCGCGGCAAGCGGCAGCGAGGCGCCGGCAGGCTTCGGCTCGCGGCCGCCGCCCGCCATCGCTTCGATCAGCGCGAGCGCGCCCACGGCGTGCGCCCGCTCGCCCAGCGCGAGCGGCACGACGGCCTTGCCGTCGCCGCTCAAGGCGCCGACATGCCGGCGGCCGCCCCACCAATAGGTGGCGATCCTCAACCGGTACTCCTCCTGGTGTCCGCCCCGCGGCGGCCGCCGGCCGGACGCGGATCGTGTTCTTGTTGCGCTGCGATGAGACGCGAGGCCAAAAATGAGACGCGCGTCTCGTGCGGTTTGGTGCGAGACTACGGGCCGCCTTCGGGTCCTGTCAAGAGAAGAAGGGGAGCGATGCGCAGGCGACCCACACCGACGACATGGTCATGGCAGACCGACCGGGGCGGCCGCGCCCGCACCTACCGGCTGCTGATGTCCGAGGCAATGGCGCTCGTCCGCAGGGGCCGCATCCCGGCGGTGGCCGAGGTGGCGTTGAACGCTGGCGTTTCACGGGCGACCGCCTACCGCTACTTCCGGAGCCGCAGCAAGCTCGTCACCGCCGTCCTGGAGGAGGCGCTGCGTCCGGTGCGCAGCTACGTGCCGCAATCGTCCGACGGGCTCGCCCGCCTGCGCGAGCTATTCGAGAAGACCTATCCGCGATTCACCGAGTACGAGCCGCACATGCGCGCCGCGCTCCAGCTCGCGCTCGAGCACGAGTCGCTCGAGCGCTCGGGCCTGCTCGAGGAGGAGCCGTTCCGCCGCGGCCATCGCCGCGCGCTGCTCCATCGCGCGGCCGCGCCGCTGAAGGCGCGGCTCGGCCCGCAGGCCTACGAGCGCCTGCTGATGGCGCTGTCCCTGATCTACGGCATCGAGCCGTACGTGGTGCTCAAGGACATCTGGGGCGCGAGCGGGCGCGAGGTCGAGATGCTGTCCCGCTGGATGCTCGACGCGCTGGTCGAGACCTCGCTAGCGCAGGCTGCGGGCGCGCCGCGGCGGCGCCGGGGTTCGTCTGCGCGATGACGCGCCGCGGGCATCCGCCCGGCCCCGATCAGTCGATGAGCTTCCCGCCCTCGAAGAACGGATACGGACCGGCGAACTCCCCGATGAACGCCGTGTGCGAGACGACGCCCGTCGCCTCGCTCCATTGGTGGAGCTGGTAGCCTGGCGGCTCCATCACGAAGCGCGACGGTGCCTCGCGGTCAAGGTCGAGCGCGACCTGGTGCGCCGGGCTCGGGCAGGTGGAGGCGATCGTGCCGGCGAAGCGCACCTGGATCGGGCGGTGGAGATGCCCGCAGAGCACGCGCTCGACCTGCGCATGGCGCTGGATCACGGCCGCCAGCCCGGTCGCATCCGCAAGGCCCATCTTGTCCATGTGCCCGATACCCGTCCGGAAGGGCGGGTGATGCATGATCACGATCGTCGGCTTGCGCGGCTGCACGGCGAGCGCCGCCTCGAGCCACGCCAGCCGCTCGCCGCAGAGCTCCCCCCCGCTCTGGTTCGGGATCACCGTGTCGAGCGCCACGATGCGCACTGGCCAGTCGTCGATCGCGTACTGCACGAACGGCCCCCACTCGCGCAAGTAGCGGTGCTCCGGGAAGGCGTCGCGCAGCGCGGCGCGCTCGTCGTGATTGCCGGGGATCAGGAAGAATGGCATCGGCAAGGGCGCGAGAAGCGCCTTGAGCGTCGCGTACTCCTCCGGCTTGCCGAAGTCGACGAGGTCGCCCGTCACGAGCAGGATCTCCGGGCGCTGCTTCAGCGCGCAGATGTGCTCGACGCAGCGGGCGAGCATGCCCGCCGTGTCGACGACGCGGTACGAGAGCTTCCCGTTCGCCCTGATGTGCAGGTCCGAGATCTGGCCGATGATCATGGCATCGCCCTCACCGTTCGAGCGCCAGCAGCGCCTCCGGGTTCACTGCGCATCGGGGCCTCCCGGTTTGGGGTGGGGGTGCGGAACGCGCGCGATTCTGGCCCTGCGGTGTGACTGTCGCGCAACCGCACACGGCGCACCGGCAGCTGCCGTCTTTGGGCTTAGAATCCCCGGCCTCATCGCACCAGGAGGAGAGAGCCATGCTCAGAACGATCGCCGCATTCGCGGCCGCAGCGGCGCTCGCAACGCCCGCGCACGGCGCCGACAAGGTCAAGATCGGCTTTATCAGCACGCTGTCCGGACCGAACGCCGCGATCGGCGGCGACATCCGCGACGGCTTCAATCTCGCGGTGAAGCTCGCCGGCGGGAAGCTCGGCGGGCTGCCCGCCGAGGTGATCGTCGCCGACGACCAGCTCAACCCCGACGTGGCGAAACAGAGCGCCGACCGACTCCTCAAGCGCGACCGGGTCGACTTCGTGACCGGCACGGTGTTCTCGAACGTGGTGCTCGCGATCGCGCCGCAGATCCTGGAGTCGAAGACCTTCTTCATCGGCCCGAACGCTGGGCCGGCGCAGTACACCGGCGCGCAGTGCAACCCGTTCTTCTTCGTGTCGTCGTGGCCGAGCGAGGCTTACAGCGAGGCCGCCGGCGAGTACGTCACGCAGCGCGGGTTCAAGAACGTCGTCTTCCTCGCCCCCAACTACCAGGGCGGCAAGGACGCCGCGAGCGGGTTCAAGCGCTACTACAAGGGCAAGCTGGTGGACGAGATGTACACCAAGCTCGGCCAGCTCGACTACGCCGCGGAGCTCGCGCAGATCCGCGCCGCCAAGCCCGATGCGCTCTACGTCTTCCTGCCCGGCGGCATGGGCATCAACTTCATCAAGCAGTTCGTCGCCTCCGGCATGTCGAAGGACATTCAGCTCGTGGTGCCGCTGTGGGGCTCCGATCAAGACATCATCCGCGCGGTCGGCGAGCCGATGCTCGGCCTCTTCAGCCTCGGGCACTGGACGATCGACCTCGACAACCCCGCCAACCGGAAGTTCGTCGCCGAGTTCGAGAAGGAGTACAAGCGGCTGCCGACCGGCTATGCGTCGAGCGGCTACGACACCGGGCTCCTGCTCGACGCCGCGATCCGCAAGGTGAAGGGCAACCTCGACAACAAGGACGCGCTGCGCGCCGCGATCAAGTCCGCCGACTTCAAGAGCGTGCGCGGCGACTTCAGGTTCGGCGCGAACCAGTTCCCGGTGCAGGACTATTACCTGCAGGTCGTCGGCAAGACCGCCGACGGCAAGCTCGCGCACAAGACGATGGGCAGGATCCTCACCGCGCGCGGCGACGCATACGTTCAGGACTGCAAGATGAAGTGATGGGCCGCCGCGCCTTGCCGGCTAGCGCCGGTCGGCGAAGCGCGGCGCCTTGACGCTCGACTCGAACTCGCGGGCGAGCGTGCCGGTTTCGAGGACGATGACTTCGGGCGTGACCTCGAAGCTCTGCTTCACCGCCCGCGCGAGCGCCGCGGCGACCGCCGCCGGCTCCGCCCCGCGCTTCACCTCGATCGACACGCGGAGCTGATCGAGGTCGCCGGTGGACACGGCCTCGCACTTGAAGTCGTTCACCTCCGGGACGCGGAACATGAAGTCCTCGAACTCGGGGTGATTGACGTTGACGCCGCGAACCTTGAAAAAACCGGTGGTCCGGTGCGCGTGCTTCACCAGCGGAAAAACCGAGAACGGCCCGCGGCCGTCGTCCGCCTCGCGGTAGGTCACGAGGTCGCCGGATAGCCAGCGCAGGAACGGGGTGATCGTGTTGGTCCAGAGCGGCGTCACGACCAGCGCGCCGACCTCGCCCTCGGGCACCTGGGCCTGCGTCTCCGGGTGCACGACCTCGACGAAGTACATGTCGGTCCAGATCCGGAATCCAGCGAGAGTTTCGTCCTCGGTGCCCATCATCCCGGCTTCGGTCATCCCGAACGAGTCGCGAACGCGCGCGCCCCACGCGCGCCCCAGCTTCTCGCGCTTCGCGTCGGACAGGGGCTCGGCGGTGCAGATCACCGTCTCGACCGTCGACGCGGCGAGATCGACGCCAGCGGCCTCCGCGAGGTTCGCGAGATGCAGGCCGTAGCTCGACATGCCCATCCAGACGGTCGGTCGCAGCCGCTGGATAAGTTCGAGTTGCAGCGCGGACGGCGTCGTCGTGCCGGCGCCGGCCCAGTTCACCGCGATGCCGCGTGCCTGCGCAGCGCGTGCGAACACGTGGCCGACCGGATGAATGCCGAGCGGGAACGAGTCGTGCACGCGCTCGCCCGCGCCGCACCCGACGCAGTCGAATGCGCGCGCGAATGACAGCACGCCGTAGCGGATGTCGGTCGGGCTGCGCGGATAGAAGAGCGGCTTGCCGGTCGCCCCGCCCGAGCGCCAGTACTCGGCGATGCCGTCTGGCGCGCTCACGCAGAACGACTCGTAGAACTCCCGGTCGGAAAGCGCGCGCAGCATCTCCTTGTCGAGGATCGGGATGCGCTGCCACTCCTCGGGGTCGTCGAGGCGGTCGGCGTTCACGTGATCGAGCTTGCCGCGGTAGAACGGCGCGCGCTTCGCCTGCGCGAGCGCGACCCGCTTGCGCTCGCTCTGGAGCGCGGCGATCTGCGCGCGCGACTTGGGGAACTCGAGCGGCATCAGTCGTCCGCCCCGGGTGTGTTCAGCGTACCGATCCAGCGGCTCTGCGCCGCGTGCCCCTCACCGGGCGCCCCGCGTGCCTCGGCCTGCACCATCTGCGCCAGCCGCACGCCCTTCGCCGGCGTGTCCTCCGGGATTGCGTCGAGCGCGTCCTTCAGCATCGCCTCGTAATCGGCGCCCACCGGGCACACGTCCGCGCAGCGGCGGCACCCTGTGATGACGCCCGAGCCGCGCAGGATGCTCTGCCACAGGTTGAACGTCGCTTCCGAACGCAGTAGCTCCTTGCGCGCCTGGGCGTCGCCCGCCTGGACGATGCGCTCGATGTGGCCGGTGAGCTTCGCGAATCCGTACGGCGAGCGGTACTCGTCGCAGGTCTTCCAGTCGCGCCCCCAGTGGAGGACGGTGTCCCCGGGGCAGGCCTTGAGGCAGCGCCCGCACGAAGGCCCCAGGCAGAGCGCGTGCGCCATCGGCCGGTCGCACTCGACGTCGACCGAGCAGAGCACGGCGGTGAGCTGCACGCGCGGACCGTACTCGGGCGTGAGCAACTGTAGGTTGAGGCCGAGCGTGCCGAGTCCGGCTTCGACCGCGGCGTGCGGCAGCGAGAGAAGCGTCGTCTGGTGCGCGCGCGGGTCGCCCGCGTAGCGCCACGGGTCGACGTGCGTCGGCGGCACCACGATCGCCGGATAGCCGCAGTCCTCCAGCCAGTACACCAGCTCGAGCGACGCCTCCTCGAGGGCAGTGAGCGCGAGCTCGTCGTTGTAGTACTTGTGCCGGTCGCCCCAGGCGGCGATGCGCGCGACGCCGCTCGAGAGCTTCTTCGCGAGCACGATCACGCGCCCGGCGTCGTGGTCGGTGATGTCCGAGGGCCGCCGCGGGTCGTCCGGATCGGGCGGATGCGCCTCGAGCGCCGCGCCGTCGGCGATGCCCACGAGATCCGCGCCGAGCGCCTTCGCCTTCGCCTTGATGTCGGCCGCTCTCAGCGGCCGCTTGAACGCACCGACCACGCGCTCACTCCTCGTCCGTGGCCGCGGCACGACTGCGTTGCAGCTGCTTGAACGCCTGGAGCTGCTTCGCCACCATGCCTTTGTAGCCCTCCGGGCCGACCCAGCGCACGTTCCACTCCGACAGCCCGCCGAGCTTGTCGCCCGTGCCGCGATCGTGCTCGGCGCGCGCCTCCTTGTACCGCTTCGCGAGGGCCACCTTCTCGGGCGTCTTCTCGGGGATCACTTTCTGCACGTCGGCGAGGTGCGCGTGATAGTCGTTGCCCACCGGACACACCGCGAGGCACCGCGGGCAGTCGCCGAACGACCCGACGACGCGCAGCAGCCCCTGCCAGAAACCGAAGAAGTCGCGCGAGCGGAACACGGCGACCTGGTCTTCCTCCGGACGGTCGATCATGCGGTCGAAGAGCTTCAGCATCTGCGCGAAGCCGAACTCCTGCGCCTCGGTCGCGCACTCGCGCTTGTCGATGCCCCAGTGCAGCACCGCGTCCACCGGGCACGAGTGCAGGCAGCGGCTGCACGACTCGCCGATGCACACCTGCTCGGTCATGCGCGGGTCGGGCGCGAGCTCGAGCTCGGTGAGGATGCCCGTGAGATACAGACGCGGGCCGAACTCGGGGCTCAGGATGTTGACCTCGAGCCCGAGCGTGCCGAGCCCCGCCTCGACGCCGAGGTGGCGCGTCGACAGGCGACCGTAACTCGCGCGCTTCAGCGTCCACTCGGTTTCCTGCGCGGCGGTGACGAAGGCCGGGTGCCCGTCGCGCTCGAGCTCCTCGGCGAGCCGGTAGGCGAGCCGGTCCATCTTCCGCAGCACCAGCATGTCGAGGTACTGCACCGGGACGTTCGACTTGCAGCGGAACGCCCCCACCGGGATGCGGTTCGCGACGACGATCACGCTGCGGCAGTACGGCGAGATGCGCTCCGGCGTCTGCGGCCAGCGCGGATCGGGCGGGAAGGCGTTGAGCGTCTCGGCGGACGCAATGCCGACGAGGTCGGCGCCGAGCTCCCGCGCGCGCCGCTTCACCCGCGCGGCATCCCACGATCGCGTCACGGCAGCGTCCATCCGGGCGCTCAGGCGACGCGCCGCGTCGCCGCCTCGCGCTCCGCGGCGATCCTGCGCCGGAGGAGCCGGATGGCCTGGATCTGTCCCGCGTCGCCGTTCGCGTCGACGCGCGGCGCCGCGGGGTCGACGTCGATGTTCGCCTGCTGCGCCTCGATCGCGGCGACGTCCTGGTCGAAGGCGATCTTCACCTGCTCGAACAGCAGGTCGGTCACCTTCGGGTCGTCGATCATGAAGTTGTGCGCCTGCGCCCAGAAGTAATAGGTGCTGCGGTCGGTCTCGGGCGTGATCGCGTTGAGATTGCGCATCTCGATGCCGCCCGGCATCGCACCCTCGGCCACGAACGCGCCGGTCTTGAGCCCGCGCGCACCGGCGCCCGCGCCGCACGCGCCGACGTCCAGCCGCACGAACGCCGGCGGGACGAAGTTGATGAACTGCCAGCGGTCGACGTTGCCGGTGAAACCGCCGGCCTTGACGTACGTCGGCGGCGGCGGCGTGTCGATCATCCAGCGGGCGACGGTCACGTCGTCCTCGGTGCGCGCGGCCCGCGTTTCTGCCTGCTCGGCCGTCGCCATGTTCCCGATCGTCGACGAGTGCAGGAAGGCGAGGTGCGTGAGATCGAGGAGGTTCTCGATGATCAGCTCGTAGTTCGCCTTGAGGTGCAGGACCGCGCCCTTCGCCCGCCACGCCGGGTGGTCGAGCCAGCGGAAATCACAGACCTGCGCGGGGTCGGCGAGCGCCGGATCGCCCATCCACACCCAGATCCAGCGGTACCGCTCGACGACCGGGTAGCTGCGCACCTTCGCGCCGGCCGGCACGATCTCCTGCCCGGGGACGCGCACGCACTTGCCGGTCTCATCGTAAGTAAAGCCGTGGTAGCCGCATTGGAGGAAGTCGCCGACGACGCTGCCGCGGTGCAACGGATAGTGGCGGTGACAGCAGCGATCCTCGAGCGCGACGGCGCGCCCGTCGCCGGTGCGATACAGGACGATCGGCTCGTTCAGCAGCGTGCGGCCGAATGGCCGTTCGGCCGACACCTCGTGGTCCCAGGCGGCGACGTACCAGGCGTTCCGGAGAAACATGGGCCCTCCGATCCGATGGGGTCAGGCGAGCTTATACCCGAAGCCGCTTAACCGGCTGCCCTTTAATGCCCGCCGGAACAAGGGGCGCGCCCTTTTGTGGATCCCAAAGCTAGCGGCCAGCTTGTGGACCGGCAAGCCGTTTCACCAGCTGTCCCTTGATCACTTTTCGCGTCGGCGTGAGCGGCATCGCGTCGACGACCTCGAGCCGCTCTGGCCACTTCAGTTTCGAGACCTGCGCAGCGTCGAGCCAGCCGGTCACTTCCGCAAGCGTGAGCGTGGCCGCGGACTTGAGCGTGACGAAGAGACACGCTTTCTCTCCGAGCACCGGATCGGGCATCGGCACGATCACCGCCTGCTCGATCGCCGGATGCTTGAGGAGCAGCGTCTCGACGTCGAGCGGATTGAACTTGACTCCGCCGCGATTGATGATGTCCTTGGTCCGTCCGGCGAGACGCGTGTTGCCTTGCGCATCGATCGTCGCCAGGTCGCCGGTGCGGAACCAGCCGTCGGCGGTGAACGCGGCACGCGTCGCGTCCGGGTCGTTCAGGTACCCGGCGAAGACCGACGCGCCGCGCACCTGCAGCTCCCCCTCCTCGCCCGGCGGCGCGCTCGAGCCGTCGTCGCGCACGACGCGGAGCTCCGTTCCCGGGCTTGGGCGGCCGGTGGTCTCGGCGCGCACCGGCTCGTCGTCCGCAAGGCGCGTGTACGCGCCCGCCTGCAGCTCGGTCATGCCCCAGAGCTGCATCACCTTGCCGCCGCGCATCAGCGGCTCGAACGCGCGCGCGAGCGCCGGCGGAACGGCGCTGCCCGACATCTGCAGGTAGCGGAGCGAGGACAGATCCTTGCCGTCGAAGAGCTTGAGCGCGAAGCACGCCGCGATGTGCGCGGGCGCGGCGAACGCCGCGGTCGGCCGGCCGGCGTGAATCAGGGCGGCGAGATCCGGCGGCGAGAAAGCGGGGAGGAGCAGCGAGGTCGCGCCGGTCGCGATCGGCAGCGTGCACGTGAAGAGGCCGTAGAGATGCGTATAGGGCGCCGCCGAGAGCAGGACGTCGTCGGGTCCGATGCCGAGCGCCTCCGCCGACACCCGGACGTTGCCGAGCAGGGTCTGGTACGCGTGCGGCGCGCCCTTCGGCGCCGAGGTCGTACCCGAGGTGTAGAGGAGCAGGAACGGGTCGGCGCCTGACAGGACGACCGGCGCCGGTTCGCCCGCACCGGCGCCTGAAAGCAGGTCGGCAAAACCGAGTGCGCCGGCAGGGGGAACGCCCACCGCGATCACGTGCCGGAGCGCCGGCAGCTTCGGGCGCAGTCCGAGGACGGTCTCGGCCGCCGCGTACTCCTTCGCCTGCGCCATCACCACCGCGGCCGCCGCGCCGCTGTGCCCGAGCAGGGTCTCGAGCTCGGCGGCGCGATAAGGCATGTGCAGGGTCTGCATCACCGCGCCGCGTCCGGCAATCGCGAGATACGCCACGACGAACTCGACGACGTTCGGGAGCTGGACCGCGACCACGTCGCCCTTGCCGATCCCGAGCCCGTCGAGCGCGTACTCGAACGCGCGCACGAGTCGGGCGAGTTCCGACCAGGTCACTCGCCGTTCGCCTTGGCGTAGCGCGTCGCGGTCGGGGCGCTCGCGCGCGCGCGCGTCGAGCCAGTCCCGCAGGGTGTCGTCCCGCCAGTAGCCGGCGGCACGATAGTACGCCGTGCGCTCCGCGTCGAACCGGATCTCGATCGCCACGTTCACCTCCGCGCCGGCTCGGCGCGCGCGAGGCCGTCGTGCGCGTCGAGCAGCCGCTCGAACCACGGCGCGAGCGCGTCGTCGGCCGGCAGCACCGGCGTCGCGCTGGCGACGCGCGCCCATTGCAGCACGCTGAAGACGATGTAGTCGGCGTATCCCGGGCCCGCTCCGCAGAGAAACGGCTGCGACCGCAGCGTCGCCCGCAGCGGATCGAGCAGCCGCGCGAAGGCCTTCAGGCTCGGCTCGCGGCCGGCGGCGAGCTCTTCGAGGGTCCTGCCGGAGGCCTTCTCGACGCCGGCACGCAGGTGTGCGGCGTCGTCGGGCTCCACCGCCGCGACATTGTCGAGCATGAGACAGGGCACCACGGCCGCGACGAGCTGGCGGTCGGCCCATGCGTTCACGAAGCGCGCGAGCGCGTGTCCCCCCTCACCACCGAAAAGCGAGGGGCGGGCGGGATAGGATCGCTCGAGGTGCTCGGCGATCTTCCACGAGTCGGATACGATCGTCGCGCCATCGCGGATGATCGGCACTTTCGTTTGCCCGGAGAAGGCAATCGCCGCCTTGTCGGTGACCTTCACCGGGCGGCTCTCGAACGCGAGGCCCTTGTGCGCGAGCGCCATGCGCGCGCGCCACGAGAACAGGCTGTAACGGCGCCCGTTCAAACCGTGCAGCTCGAAGAGCTCGATTGCCACGCCGCTCCCGCCGATCCGATTTCCCGCGGCGGCATTCTACGCCCCGGCCCGAGCGCGAAACGCGCGCCAATCGCCCTTGTCACGGAAGCCGTTTCGCATAGAATGTCGCCGCTTGCGCGCGTGCGGGAACGACCCGGCACGCGACGGCCGCGCAGACGGCCGCGCATGCGCGGCGATACACGAATCGACCCAGGAGGCATCCATGAGCAAACCGCTACTCGCGCTCGCCGCCCTCTCGTTCGCGCTGGCGGCCCCACTCCACGCCGCCGACAAGGTGAAGATCGGCTTCATCAGCACCCTGTCGGGGCCCAACGCGGCGATCGGCGCCGACATCCGCGACGGCTTCAACCTCGCGCTCAAGCTCGCGGGCAACAAGGTCGGCGGCCTGCCGGCGGAGGTCGTTATCGGCGACGACCAGTTCAACCCCGACACCGGCAAGCAGCTCGCCGACCGGATGCTGAAGCGTGACCGCGTCGACCTGCTGACCGGCATGGTGTTCTCGAACATCATGCTCGCGGTGGTGCCGGCGGCGTTCGAGCAGAAGGTCTTCTACGTGAGCCCGAATGCGGCGCCCTCGCCGCTCGCGGGCAAGCAGTGCAACGCCTTCTTCTTCGTCGCCTCGTGGCCGAACGACGCCTATCACGAGGCGGCCGGGCAGTACGCGACGACCAAGGGGTTCAAGAACACCTACCTCATCGCGCCGAACTACCAGGCGGGGAAGGACTCGCTCGCCGGCTTCAAGCGCTTCTACAAGGGCAAGGTGGTCGACGAGGTGTACACCAAGCTCGGCCAGCTCGACTACGCCGCCGAGATCGCGCAGATCCGCGCCGCGAAGCCCGAGGCGCTGTACGCGTTCCTGCCTGGGGGCATGGGCATCAACTTCATCAAGCAGTTCGTCGCCGCGGGCCTTTCGAGGGACATCCAGCTGATCGTGCCGGGCTTCGGCTCCGACCAGGACATCATCCGCGCGGTCGGCGAGCCGATGCTCGGCCTCTTCGACACCGCGCACTGGTCGTACGACCTGGACAACGAGGCCAACCGCCGGTTCGTGGCCGAGTTCCAGAAGGACTACAAGCGCATCCCGAGCGTGTTCGCGGCGCAGGGCTACGACACGGCGCTCCTCATCGACTCGGCGGTGCGGCGGGTCAAGGGCAACCTCGACAACAAGGACGCGCTGCGCGCGGCGTTCAAGGCCGCCGACTTCAGGAGCGTGCGCGGCCCCTTCAGGTTCAACCGCAACCAGTACCCGGTCCAGGACTACTACCTCCGGGTCGTGTCGAAGGACGCCGACGGGCGGATCGTCAACAAAAAGATCGGGACGGTGTTCACCAATCACGGCGACGCGTACGTGCAGGAATGCGGCATGAAGTGACGCGGCACCGCTGATTACCGAGTACCGGCGAGGCGGGTTTCCGCCTCGTCGTTTTTTCCGAGCGGCCCTGACCCCACGCGCCGTGCCGAACCGAGATGTCGGGAATCCTGATCCTCGAGCAGACGCTTAACGGCCTGCAATTCGGGCTGATGCTGTTCCTGCTCGCCGCCGGCCTGACCCTCGTGTTCGGGATCATGGACATGATCAATCTCGCGCACGGGTCGCTGTACATGGTCGGCGCGTTCCTGGCCGCCACCTTCGCGGAGCTGACCGGGTCGTTCTGGCTCGCGGTCGGCCTGTCGCTCGTCGGCACCGCAATCATCGGCATGGCGGTCGAGCTGACGGTGCTGCGCCGGCTCTATGCGCGCGACCACCTGTCGCAGGTGCTCGCGACCTTCGCGCTGATACTGATCGCCAACGAGCTGGTACGGATCGTCTGGGGCCCGCAGGTGCCGCTCAATCCGCCGGCGGGCCTCGAAGGGCCAATCGAGCTCCTGCCGGGCCTCTCGTACTCGTCCTACCGGCTGGTGATCATCGCGGTCGGGCTCGCGGTGGCGTGCCTCCTCTACTTCGTCGTCACCCGGACGAAGACCGGCATGCTGGTGCGCGCCGGCGCGTCGAACCGCGAGATGGCGACCGCGATGGGTGTCAACATCAAGGTGCTCTTCACCCTGGTGTTCGGCTTCGGCGCCGCGCTGTGCGCGATCGCGGGCGCGATGCTCGGGCCGATCCTCGCGGTGCAGGTCGGCATGGGCGAAAGCATCCTGATCCTCGCGTTCGTGGTGATCGTGATCGGTGGCATCGGCTCGATCCGCGGCGCGCTGGTCGGCGCGATCCTGGTCGGCGTGGTCGACACGATCGGGCGCGCCTTCATCCCCGCCCTGTTGCGCGAGTTCCTGCCGCCGCAGTTCGCCTCGGCGCTCGGCCCGGCGCTGGCGTCGATCCTGATCTACGTCCTGATGGCGGCGATCCTGTTCTGGAAGCCGCAGGGCCTCTTCCCCGCGCGCGGCTGACGCATGCGCAGAGCATTGAGCCTGGCGGCGCTCGCGGCGGCGGCGGCCTTTCCGCTCGTCGCTCAGCCGCTCGGATGGGAGTTCTACGTCGGCTTCGCGAGCCGGATCATGATCTACGCGCTCGCCGCCTCCAGTCTCAACCTGATCCTCGGCTACGGCGGGATGCTGTCGTTCGGGCACGCCGCGTTCGTGGGCGCGGGCGCGTACGTCGTCGGGATCCTGATGGCCGAGGGCGTGGCGAGCGCCTGGGTGAGCTGGCCGCTCGCGATCGTGGTCGCCGGGCTGCTCGCGGCCGCGGTGGGCGCGATCTCGCTCCGCACCCGCGGCGTGTACTTCATCATGATCACGCTCGCCTTCGCGCAGATGCTCTACTACATCGCCGTGGGCATGAAGGCGTACGGCGGCGAGGAGGGCCTCAACCTCGCGACGCGCTCCGGCGTCGGCCTCGGCCTGAACCTGAAGGACGATGCGACCTTCTACTACGTCGTGCTCGCAATCCTCGTGGCGGGCCTCTACGGCCTGCACCGCCTCGCCAACGCGCGCTTCGGGCGGGTGGTGGAGGCGATCCGCGAGAACGAGACGCGCATGGAGGCGATCGGGTTCCCGACCTACCGCTACAAGCTGGTCTGCTTCGCGCTCGGCGGCGCCGTCGCCGGGCTCGCCGGTGCGCTGCTCGCGAACCAGAACTCCTACGTCAACCCGAACCTGCTTTACTGGACGCAGTCCGGCTCGCTGATGATCATGGTGATCCTGGGCGGGGTCGGTGCGCTCTACGGCGGGCTCCTCGGCGCGGTCGCGCTGCTCGTGCTCGAGGAGGTGTTCTCCGCCTACACGATCCACTGGCAGCTCGGCGTCGGCACGATCCTCCTCGCCATCGTGCTGTTCGCCCCGCAGGGGCTCGCGGGCCTGTTCGCCCGGCGTCCCGATGCCTGAGCCGATCCTCCGCGTCGATGGCGTCTCGAAGCGCTTCGGCGGCGTGGTGGCCGTCGACACGGTCACGCTCGGAGTCCGCGCCGGTGAGATCCACGCTCTCATCGGTCCCAACGGCGCCGGCAAGACGACGCTCGTGCACTTGCTGTCCGGTGCGACGGCGCCGGATGCAGGCAGGGTCTTCTTCGGCGGCGCCGACGTCACGGCGCGCGCGTTCCACGAGCGGGTCGCACTCGGGCTCGCACGCTCGTACCAGGTCACTAGCCTGTTCCGCCGCTTCAGCGCGCTCGACAACGTCGCGCTGGCGGTGCAGGCCCGCAGCGGCTCGTCGCTCGCGTTCTGGCGGCCGGTGGCCGCCGAACGCGCCCTGTTCGACGAGGCGCGGGCGCTGCTCGGCGAGGTCGGACTCGCGGGCCGCGAGAGCGTGCCCGCCGGCCATCTCGCGCACGGCGAACAGCGCTCGCTCGAGGTCGGGGTCGCGCTCGCCACGCGTCCCAGGCTCCTGCTCCTCGACGAGCCAATGGCGGGCATGGGGCCGGACGAGTCGGAGCGCATGATCGCGCTGATCGACGCCGTCAAGTCGCGCGTGACGGTACTGCTGATCGAGCACGACATGGACGCGGTGTTCCGGCTCGCCGACCGCATCTCGGTGCTCGTCAACGGCCGTGTGATCGCGACCGGCCAGCCCGACGAGATCCGCGCGAACGCGGAGGTGAAGCGCGCGTACCTCGGCGAGGAGGCGGCGTGAGTGAGACCCTCCTCAAGGTCGAGGGCCTCGAGACGGCCTACGGCGCGAGCCAGGTGCTGTTCGACCTTTCGCTCGAGATCCGTCCCGGCGAGGTCGCAACGCTGCTCGGCCGCAACGGCATGGGCAAGACGACCACGGTGCGCTCCATCCTCGGCCTCACGCCGCCGCGGGGCGGCGCGATCACGTTCCGCGGCGAGCGCATCGAGCGGCGCGCCGCCGACCGCATCGCGCGCGCAGGCATCGCGCTCGTGCCGGAGGGCCGGCAGATCTTTCCGAACCTCACGGTGCGCGAGAACCTCGTCGCATTCGCCGACAACCGCTCCGGCGCGCGCGATCCCTGGACGCTCGAGCGCGTGTTCGCGCTCTTCCCGCGGCTGCAGGAGCGCGCGGACAACATGGGCAACCAGCTCTCGGGCGGCGAGCAGCAGATGCTCGCCATCGGCCGCGCGCTGATGACCAACCCCCACCTGTTGATCCTCGACGAGGCGACCGAAGGGCTCGCGCCGCTGATCCGCGAGGAAATCTGGCGCTGTCTCGCCGGTTTGAAGGCGGCGGGCCAGACGATCCTGGTGATCGACAAGTACGTCGAGCGGCTCGTGCGCATCGCCGACCGGCACACCATCATCGAGCGCGGGCGCGTCGCGTGGCAGGGCAGCTCCCCCGCGCTCGACGCGGATCGGGGGCTGTGGCACCGCTACCTCGGGGTTTGACCGGGCGTATGATTCGCGTCTCGATCTTCGCGGAGAGGAAGACATGTCGGCCAATCTGAAGTCCGTCGCAACCCCCTCCGCCCGCGGCCGCGTGAGCAAGGAAGAATGGGAGGTGCGCGTCGATCTCGCCGCCGCCTACCAGCTCGCGGCGCTGTTCCGCTGGACCGACCTCATCTACACGCACTTCTCGGCGCGCGTGCCGGGCACCGAGCACATGCTCATCAACCCCTACGGCCTGATGTTCGACGAGATCACCGCGTCGAGCCTGGTGAAGATCGACATGGCGGGCAACGCCCTCGACGACCCGACTGGCATGGGGGTGAACGAGGCGGGCTTCGTGATCCACGGTTGCGTGCACGAGGCGCGGCCGGAGATCAGCTGCGTGCTCCACACGCACACGCGCGCCGGAGTCGCGGTCTCCGCGCAGAAGTGCGGCCTGCTGCCGCTGAGCCAGCATGCTCTGCGCGTGCAGGCGCAGGTCACCTACCACGACTACGAAGGCATCGCGCTGGAGATGGACGAGCGCGAGCGCCTCGCACGCGACCTCGGCAGGACCTCGAAGGCGATGATCCTGCGCAACCACGGCCTGCTTACGCTCGGCGACACCGTGCGGGAGGCCTTCGAGCTGATGTACTACCTCGACTGCGCGTGCCAGATCCAGGTCGACGCGCTCGCGGGCGGCATGCAGAACGTGCAGCTCATGAGCGAACAGGCGGCGCGCACCGCCGCCGCGCAGTTCGAGCGCCCGGACCGGACCTCGGTGCACAAAGACTGGCCGGCGATGCTGCGCATGCTCGACCGCAAGGGCGTCAACTACAGGGAATAGGTGGCGGCAGCCACGATCGACGCCGACGTCGTCATCGTCGGCGCAGGGATCGCCGGCGCGTCGGCTGCCTACGCGTTGGCGCCGCACGCTCGCGTCTTCGTGCTCGAGCGCGAGGGGCGCCCCGGCTACCACTCCACCGGCCGCTCGGCTGCGCTGTTTTCCGCCACGTACGGCAACGCACCCGTGCGGGCGCTCGCGCGCGCCGGCCGGGCGTTCCTCGAGTCGCCGCCGGCGGGATTCGCGGCGAATCCGATCCTTGCGCCGCGTGGCAGCCTCGTGTACGGCGCCTCAGCGCGGCGCGACGAGCTCGCATCACGCTGCGACGACTGGCGCAGGACGGGCACCGAGGTGCGCCTGCTGTCGGGTACGGAAGCCCGCGCGCTCGTCCCGCCGTTGCGTGAGCGTGTGGCGGAAGTCGGCATCCTCGAGCCGGGCGCGCGCGACATCGACGTCGACGCGCTGCACCAGGGCTTCCTGCGCGGCGCACGCGCGAGCGGCGTGAAGTTCATGACGAACGCCGAACTGCGCGCCGCGGAGTTCGGCGGCGGGCGCTGGCGGCTCGACACCGCCGCAGGCGAGATCGGTGCAGCACTCCTGGTGAACGCGGCGGGCGCCTGGGCGGACGAGGTCGCGCGGCTGGCCGGCGTCGCGCCGCTCGGCATCCAACCCTTGCGCCGCACCGCGGTGATCTTCGAGTGCGGGCGCTTCGGCGGCCCGCAAGGCTGGCCGATGGCCGTGAACGCAGACGAAACGCTCTACTTCAAGGCGGACGCGGGACGCTTCCTGGCGTCGCCGGCGGACCAGACGCCTTCGCCGCCGTGCGACGCGCAGCCGGAGGAGCTCGACGTCGCGACGTTGATCGACCGTCTCGAGCGCGAGACGCTGTTCGAGGTGAAGCGATTGACGGCGAAGTGGGCCGGGTTGCGCAGCTTCGCCCCGGACCGGACGCCGGTGTGCGGATTCGATCCGGAGGAGCCCGCCTTCTTCTGGCTCGCGGGCCAGGGCGGCTACGGCATTAAGACCTCGCCCGCGCTCTCGGCGCTCGCCGCAGCACTCATCCTGCGACGGGAACTGCCGGCGGTGCTCGCCGACGAAGGCGTCGATCCGCAGTCGATCTCGCCAGCAAGACTGCGCGGCGTCGGGTGATCCTGCCCTAGCTAGAGCGCGAGCACCGCGTCGACGCAGTACCAGACGATCGACGCGACGGACGCAAGAAGCACTGCGGCGGCAGCGAGGCGTACCACGAGCGAATCGGCGCGGCCGCTGGTCGCATCGGCGTGCGATGAGGACTCGACCGGCGATGCAGGCCGGGAGATCGCGAGGAAAGGCTCGGCGGGTTTCATCGGAACATCCCCGTGGTTTCGACGTGTGCGGGTATCGTGTGCGCCGCCCTCTGCGAAGCGGCCCAGGCACCTTCGTATTCCTCGGTCGCGAGCTCCACGCGCTCGAGCACGAACGTCGGGATCTCGTGTCGATCGGTGGGTTCAGTGTCCGCGTCCGCTCGAACCGGCACCGACAGCAGCGCCAAAGCCCCGCCGGCCAGGAGCGCCAGACAGGGGATCGCGATTGAAGTGGTGATCATCCGAGCCTCGCACTGCGAGGCGGCCGGCGGCCGGAGCGCACTGGCTCCGGCGCCGGTTGCCCTGCGATTACGGGATGTAGTTGTCGACGAGGTCGTAGTTGCGCTCCATCTTGATCGACGAAGCCGAATGCACCGTCTGGGTGCTCTCGGCCTGCTTCCAGTACGGGTCGTCGAACGTGAAGTTGTTGTCCGCGAACGCGGCGGTGGTGCCGAGCGCGAGCGCGGCGGCGGCGAAAGCGATCAGGTTGCGTTTCATCTATCGAAGCTCCTTATCAGGCGGTGGTTGGGGGCTCGTCTCTTCTCGGGACCGGCACTTCGAGCAGCGCCGCAATTCCGATGGCCTGCAGTGTGCGGCGATGCGGGCCCCCCGGGCGGGCGCTATTGACCCGCGTTCGGTGATCTATTCACGACGCGCGGCCGGACGGGCGATTCGGGGCAGCGGCGTCGCCGCCGGGACGCGTCAGGCAGTGGCCTGCGCGCGGGTGCCGGCAAGGAGAGGCCGCAGCGCGATCAGGCCGAGAACCGGCCCGGGGGCGAGCGCGACGAAGAGCCACGCCGGGCTCACCGTCGTCGCGAGAACGTTGAGGAGCTGGATGCTCGCGATCGTGATGGAAAAGCCGATGCAGTTGCCGATCGTGAGCGCCGACCCGACGAGCTGGCGCGGCGCGTAGCGGGCGTTGAGCGCGGAGAACTGGGGCGAGTCGCCGACCACGACGACGCCCCAGAACACGAGGAACGCGAGGAAGACCGGCGTGGGCGCGCCGAACGCGAGCGGCGAGAGCGCGCAGCATGCGCCCGACGCGGCGAGCTGCGCGAAGGCGACGGGTGCGCTGCCGGCGCGCAGGCTGACGAGCCCGCCGCCTGCGCAGCCCAAGAATCCTGCCGCGATCACCACGAATGCCCACAGCGGGACGTTCAGCCCGGACGGCGCGTGCGCCGCGAGGACGACCGGGACGAACGCCCAGAATGCGTACAGCTCCCACATGTGTCCGAAGTATCCGAAGCACGACGCGCGGAATTCCCGCGACCGGAAGATCACCGCGAGCGCGCGGGGATCGAACTTCGCGCCCTTGGCGAGGTGCGGGCCGTCGGGCACGAAGACGAGCATTGCGAGCCCGCCGAGCGCCGCGATTGCCGACACGGCGATCAGCACCGTGCCCCAGGGCAGGGCCTGCCCGATGCCTCTCAGCAGGTGCGGAAAGGCGGTGCCGACGACGAGTGCACCGACGAGCAGGCCGAGCGCGTGGCCGAGATCGCGCTGGTACCAGCCCGACGCGATCTTCATCCCGACCGGATAGATGCCGGCGATGAAGAAGCCGGTCAGGAAGCGGAACGCGAGCAGCGACAGCAGGCCCTCGCCGAGCGCGTAGACGCCGAGGTTGAAGAGCGCGCCGAGGATCGAGCAGAGGAAGAACACGATCCGCGGCGAGACGAGGTCCGAAATCGCAAAGAACGCGAAGGCGAGCGTCCCCGCGATGAAGCCGAGCTGGACGGCGGAGGTCGCATAGCCGAGCGCCGCGGGCGCGAGGCCCCATGCGGCCTGCAGGTCGCCGAGCACCGCGTTGCCGGCGAACCACAGCGAGGTGCCCGCGAACTGCGACGCGACGACGACCGGCAGGATCCAGGGCGGGCGCGCCGCTGCGGCCGCGTCGAGTCGCGCGCTCATCGCTCCGGGTTACCCTCCTCCAATCGACCGCGTCCGCCCCGATCCCGACCACGACGGCGACCGCGATGACGCCGGTGGCCGCAAGCTGCCACAACGGCAGCGAGTGGACCGGGTGCTCGCCCGGATGATGCGCGAACGCACCGGCGCACGCCAGCGCCACGAGGAACCGCGCGGTGCAGGCTAGCCTTGCCAGGTCCACGAGTGGCTCAGCAGCGCCCCAACAACTCATACGACTCTTCGGGCGCCCCGGCGGCCGGCCCCCTTATAGCCCTCTCCATCCGAAACGCGATGAAAAGTACGGGCACGCCGCAGCGCGGCGGTTAAGATCGCCACACGAGCGTCGTACTGCGGTGCGCAAACGAGGAGAAGACATGGGGCACGCGGGCCGCTGACCGGCATTCGCCGGTCCGCTCGCGAAGAGATCTTCCCCCGCGGGTGTCCGCGCCCGCTCCGACGCGGGGCGCCGCGGCGCTCTCTTGCCCCGCGCCCGCCGCGGGGATAAGGTTCCGGTTCCCCAAGACGGCGCGAAGCCCGTCGCGGCCAATCCAAGGAGCCTCACGTGCTGCACGAACGCATCCCCAACCTCGAGAAGCTGGTCGAGCCCGATCGCGTCCACCGGCTCTGCTACACCGACCCGGACGTCTTCGAGCTCGAGATCCGCAACATCTTCGAGAAGTGCTGGATCTACGCCGGCCACGAATCCCAGGTGCGGAACCCGGGCGACTTCTGGACATTCCAGATCGGGCGCCAGCCGATGCTGATGGTGCGCGGGAACCGCGGTGCCATTCACGTGCTCTACAACCGCTGCCCGCACCGCGGCGTCCAGGTGTGCGGCGCACGGCACGGCAACGCCGGCGATGCGCTCACGTGCTCGTACCACTCGTGGCGCTTCCACTACGACGGGACGAACGAATCGGTGCCGCTGCCGCGCGGCTACGAGGGCACGACGTTCGGGGAATACGACTGCAATATGAAGCGCGCGCCGCGCGTGGAGAGCTACCGCGGCTTCGTGTTCGCGAGCCTCGCCGCCGACGGGCCGTCGCTCCTCGAGTGGCTCGGGCCGGCCAAGGTGGCGTTCGACGACATCTGCGACCGCTCGCCGGTCGGCGAGGTCGAGGTCGTGATGAACTGCTACCGCGTGATCCAGCGCTCGAACTGGAAGTTCTTCATGGAGAACCAGCTCGACGCGGTGCATCCGTCGGTCACGCACGAGTCGACCGGCCGCGCCGCCTCCGAAGTCGAGTTCCAGATCCAGCGCCGCACCGGCGACAAGCCGCTGCACTACCACATGCTCTCGGCGTTCACGATCCCCTTCGACAAGTGGGACACGCTCGAGACCTACGGCTACCCCTACGGGCACACGATCCTCGGCGGCTACATGGGGCTGCGGCCGCAGGACCCGGACACCCTCGAGCACGAGCGCATCCTTGCCAAGGCGTACGGCGAGAAGAAGAAGGAGGAGTACCTCACGCGCAACATCCACCACGTGCTCGTGTACCCGTCCCTCTCGATCCAGTCGCCGCTGCAGCAGCTCCGCGCGATCCGGCCGATCGCGCCCGACCGCACGCTCTCCGAGATCTGGCACTTCCGGTTGAAGGGCGTGCCGGAGGCGATCTACCGCCGTTCGCTCTGGTACTACAACCTCGTCAACTCCCCGGCGACGATGGTGAATGCCGACGACCTCGAGAACTGGCAGAAGGGCCAGTGGGGCCTCACCTCGCACGGCGGCGACTGGGTGAGCTTCCACCGCGACTTCGGGCGCGACAGGGCGGAGGGCGACACGCTGAAGTCCTCGAACGGCTGCAGCGAGATGCCGATGCGCGCGCAGTTCAAGGCGTGGCTCAAGTACATGACGGCCGAGGCGTGAGCATGGCGAAGCCCGTCCGGAAGAAAGCCGCTGTGAAGAAGCCCGCGCCGGGGCGGGCGGCGAAAACCGCCGCGCCGGCGCGCGCCAACGGCAGGGGCGCGGGGCTGCTCCAGCGCGAGGTCGAGCAGTTTCTCTACCGCCAGGCCGAGGCGCTCGACGAGAAGCGCTGGGCGGACTTCATCGGGATGTTCACCGACGACGGGATGTACTGGATGCCGCCGGCGCCGCACTACACGACGTGGGAGGGCATGCCGTCGATCTTCATCGAGGACCGCGACCTGATGACGGTGCGGATGAAGCGGGTGCAGCATCCGCACGCCTGGTCGCAGCATCCTGACTGGGGCACGAACCATGTCGTGTCGAACGTGATCGTCGAGCGCGTCGAGCCGAAGACGGGCGAGGTGCACGTGCGCTCGCGCTTCCACATGATGGAGCTCCGGCGCGACGAGCTGCGCCATTTCGCCGGCACCTACCGGCACCGCCTGAAGCTCACGAAGGACGGCTTCCGGATCAAGTTCCAGCGCGTGGACATGGTCAACTCCCAGGCTCCCTACGAATACGTCCTGCAGGTGTGGGTGTGATGTTCGAGACCACGATCGCCGGCAGCCTCCCAAAGCCCGGCTGGCTCGCCGAGACGCACAAGCTCTGGCCGCGCTGGAAGCTCGAGGGCGAGGCGCTCGCGGAAGGCAAGCGCGACGCGACGCTCCTCTGGATCAAGGCGCAGGAGGACGCCGGCATCGACATGCTCACCGACGGCGAGCAGTCGCGGCAGCACTTCGTGCACGGCTTTCTCGAGGCGGTCGAGGGCATCGACTTCAACCTGAAGGTCGAGCTCGGCATCCGCAACAACCGCTACAAGGCGATGGTGCCCACCGTCACCGGGCCGCTGCAGCTCAAGGGCCGCGTGCACGCGGCCGAGGCGCGCCTTGCGCGCGCGCACACGAAACGAAAGCTCAAGTTCACGCTGCCCGGCCCGATGACGATCGTCGACACGATCGCGGACCGGCACTACGGCGACCGCGTGAAGCTCGCGATGGCCTTCGCTGAAGCGCTCAACGAGGAGGCGCGCGCGCTCGCCGCCGACGGCGTCGACCTGATCCAGTTCGACGAGCCGGCGTTCAACGTCTACATGAGCGACGTGACGCGCTGGGGCATCGACGCGCTGCATCGCGCGTGCGAGGGGCTGAAGTGCCGCACGGCGGTGCACATCTGCTACGGCTACGGCATCAAGGCGAACCTCGACTGGAAGGACACGCTGGGCGCCGAGTGGCGCCAGTACGCGGAGATCTTCCCGGCGCTCGCGCGCAGCCGCCTCGACGCGGTCTCGGTCGAGTGCATCCACTCCAAGGTGCCCGCGAGCTTGCTGAAGCTCCTGGCCGGCAAGGACATCATGCTCGGCGTCATCGATGTGGCGAGCGACAGGGTCGAGACGCCCGAGGAGGTCGCCGGCGTCATCGCAACGGCGATGCAGCACGTGCCGAAGGAGCGCGTTCTCCCGTGCACGAACTGCGGCATGGCGCCGATGGACCGCGCCATCGCCCTCGGCAAGCTCGAGGCACTCGGCGCGGGCGCCCGGCTCGCGCGCGAGCGCTTCGCCTGATGCATCCCCTCTCGATCGTCGAGAAGATCTGGGACGCACACGTCGTCGCGGAGCTCGGCGGCGGGCAATCGCTGCTGCACGTCGACCGCGTGTTCCTGCACGAGCGCACCGGGCCGCAGGCGCTCGCCGCGCTGGCCGCCGCGGGGCACGCCGTGGCGCACCCCGGGCTCGTCTTCGGCACCATCGACCACATCGTCGACACCGACTCCGGCCGCACCGAGCGGACGCGCCTGAAGGGCGGCGACGAGTTCATCCGCAGCTTCCGCGACCTCGCGCGCCGCGCCGGCATCCGCCTCTTCGATCTCGATGATCCCCGCCAGGGCATCGTGCACGTGATCTCGCCCGAGCAGGGCATCGCGCTGCCGGGCTGTACGATCGTCTGCCCCGATAGCCACACCTGCACGGTCGGCGGCATCGGCGCGCTCGCGTGGGGCATCGGCTCCACCGAGGGCGAGCACGCGGTGGCGACGCAGACCCTCGTGCGTCCGCGGCCGAAGACGATGTTCGTCGACTTCCGCGGCCAGCTGGCGCCGGGCGTGACCGCGAAGGACATGATCCTCGCGCTGATCGGCAGGTACGGCGCGGCCGGCGGCGCGAATCACGCGATCGAGTTCGGCGGCGACGCGGTGAGTGCGCTCGGCGTGGAGGCGCGCCTCACCCTGTGCAACATGGCGGTCGAGTTCGGCGGCTGGACGGGTCTCGTGGCGCCCGACGACACCACGATCGAATGGATCGCGGGGCGGCCGTTCGCGCCGAGGGCGGAGCATTGGGATGCGGCGGTTGCGCACTGGCGGGCGCTCGCGTCCGATCCGGACGCGCACTGGGACGCTCGCCTCGACCTCGATTGCGCGGGGCTCGCGCCGCAGGTGACGTGGGGCACCAGCCCCGGCCACGCGGTTGGCATCGACGGCGTCGTGCCGGATCCGGCCGCCGCGCCGGATGCCACGGCGCGTACCGGGCTTGAGCGCGCGCTCGAGTACATGGACCTGAAGCCCGGCCAACCGCTCGCCGGGCTGCCGATCGAGGCGGCGTTCATCGGCTCGTGCACGAACAGCCGCCTCCCGGATCTCCGCGCCGCGGCGGCGCTCCTGCGTGGACGGAAGGTGGCGCCCGGCGTAAAGGCGCTCGTCGTTCCCGGCTCGACGGCAGTGAAGAAGGCGGCGGAAGCCGAAGGCCTCGACCGCGTGTTCAGCGACGCCGGCTTCGAGTGGCGCGAAAGCGGCTGCTCGCTCTGCTTCTATTCGGGCGGCGACAGCTTCGGTGCCGCGCGGAGGGTCATCACGAGCACAAACCGCAACTTCGAGGGGCGGCAGGGGCCGGGCGTGCGCTCGCACCTCGCGAGCCCGCTCACCGTCGCCGCGTCCGCGATCGCGGGCCACATCGCCGATCCGCGCGCGCTCTGACCATGGAACATTTCGTGCGCATCAAGGCGCTCGCGGCCCCGCTGCTGCGCCCGAACGTCGACACCGACGTGATCATCCCGTCGCGGGAGATCACCTCCCCGTCGCGGGAAGGCTTCGGCGAAAAGCTCTTCGCGTCGTGGCGCTACCTGGAGCCCGACCGAAGGCCCAACCCGGACTTCGTGCTGAACCGCGTGCCGTTCGACCGTGCGCAGATCCTGATCGCGGGCGAGAACTTCGGCTGCGGCTCCTCGCGCGAGATGGCGGTGTGGGCGATCCGGCAGTTCGGCTTCCGCTGCGTGATCGCCCCTTCGTTCGGCGCGATCTTCCAGGCGAACTGCTATCGCAACGGCGTGCTGCCGGTGGTGCTGACGAAGGCCGACGTCGAGGCGCTCGGGCGGGAAGCGGAAGCGGGCGCGCTCGAGCTCGAGGTCGATCTCGAAGCCTGCACCGTCGCCGCGCCGGGCGATCGCGTGCTCGCGTTCGCCGTCGGCAGACCCGAGCGCGAGATGCTCCTCGCCGGGCTGGATGCGATCGGCCTGACGCTCAAGCGCCGCGACGAGATCGCCGCGTTCCAGGCCCGCGACCGCGCCGCGCGGCCGTGGATCTGGTCGAACTAGGACCCGCCCGGACCCAGGCCGCGACGAGAAAGGCCAGGGCGCGTCCGCCCACCGACCCGCCAACGCCGCGCTACGGGACCAACCTCGAGATCGCCGCCACGCCCGCAGCGACGACCCGGCCCGGGCACGATGATCCTAGTGGTCAGTCGTCATCGTGATGGTGATGACGATGCCCCTCGCGGAAGCACTCGAAGCGGTTGACGCCGGTGTCGCTGAAATCGAGCGGTCCTCTCACTTCGTGCTTGTACTTCGTCAGCACGTCGGCGCAGACCACGCGCGCTTCTCCAGATTCCCCCCGCAGCGGAAGTTGGCTGCATCGTCGGGCGTGTAGAGGACTTCCACCTCTAAGTACGTGCGCGCTGCCGGGCGCATTCGAAAGAAGGCGGCGCTCCGATCAGGAGCGCCGCCCTAACCGTTTTGTTACGGGTTGTAGTACTGGGTCCCCAAGAACGCCCGGCAAGCGTGCCGGTTCACGCCGGTGTTGCTGTAGTCGATGGGCGTGTCGACCTCGTTCTCATGCTTATACTTGGCCAACACGTCCTTGCAGACCGTCGCCGCCGTCTCGAGATCTCCGCCGCAGTGGAAATTGGCTGCGACATTCGTGTCGCCTGACCCGTTATAGATCGCGGTCTGCGGGTATGGGCAGAGCGGGCGCGTACGGCCGCCACCTGACGCCGGGATCGTGTCCGGGGCCACGTCGTTCTCGACCCAGTTCACCAGCGCGCCGAACAGATTCTGCGGCTGCGGTCCAACACCGCCGCCACAATGTCCGACACCGGGAGCCCGGAACAACCGGTAGAAACTTTGCACCGTCGCAAAATCCGGCTTGTTCGGGTTCTTACCGTAACGTGAGGCCATCTCGCGGTAGTAATGGATCACGCCGCGCGGCATGATGAAATTATCGTAGCCACCGACGAAGGTCAGCAACTTACCACCATGCTCCTTGAACGTGTCCAGGTTGCCGAACGTATCGGTCGCATCGGCGAGGCTGAAGTCTGGATCAACAGCAGGGTCAAGGGCATTGGTCGATCCGTCGTGCGCAATGTCGGCGTAGGAATCCGTGCCACCTGCCCCGAACATGGTCACGGTGCGCCAATCGAATTGGCGATCCTGCTCGTCCCAATGGAATTGCGTGACGCCCAGGGCGAATGGGTTGGTACCGTTCCACACGGTCGTGCCGCTCCCCGGTTCAGAGTGGAACCAGATCTTGACGCCGCTCGGATTACGCGGACCATCCCAAATCTTGTCCATCGCTTGGGCTTGCGCCGGCGTCAGACAGTTCGGGTCAGCGGAGGTACCGCCATCGGCGAGGCAGATCGCGCTCGGGTCGTTTGCGGCGCTGTAGGTACAAGTACGCGGGTCGTCAATGATGTCGTCGGTGACGCCGTCGTTTGCATCGCAGGCCGCAGTTGCTTTGCCGGTCGCGAAATTCTGTTTGGCCGTAGGGATGACACCGCCGGTCAGATCCTTCATGACGATCTGTCCCCACATCTGCGCCGTCTGGAACCGCGTCCAGTAGATCGCCGGGGCGTTGGCCAGGATGCCATCGAGCTCATTGCCGAGCTCCTGCGCGAGCAGGTAGCCCTGACGGCCGCCGGTCGAGCAGCCATTCCAGTAGTTATACTGCGGCGCTGCGCCGTAATAGGTTTTGGCGAGGGCTTTCGAGAAAAGGATCTGCTGCTTGATGCCGTTTCGGCTCCAGTCCTGGATGAACTGCACGTTGTACGTGCCATCCAAATTTACACCGGGCTCGCAGTTGCCGCCCACGTGGCCGCCGTCGGTGCCTGATCCGACATAGCGTGCGTTGACAGGAGCAGTGACCGTGAGGTTGCCGGAACAGCCGCCGCCGCCAACTCCTTGCGTTCTGCCGTTCCAGGCGCCCTCCACGCCGCCGGTGCCGCCATCGCCCGAGTTGAGCGGCAACCCGACGCGGATGTTGATGTTCTGGTTATCGTTCTCGCCGTACAGGATGTTCACCTGGCAGTACGAGACGTTCGGTCCGCTCGCCGGAATGATCTGGCTGTTCACCGACTTGACGCCCGGGCTCCCCGACAAGCCGTTGGGGGCATCGCCGGCAAGCTCGAAGCAAGACGGAACGGTCGCCGCAAAGGTCGCCGGCGCAAACAAGGCGACGCCGAGCAGGCTGGCCGTCAACGGGATCAGTCGCATGGGTGTGCAACGCATGAGAGTCTCCTCCTCCTTGGTGACTGCGCGCCGATCAAATAGCTGCAGGCGTTGCCCTTGTTC
>DATIDG010000097.1:0-62571 GCA_035456405.1 Burkholderiales bacterium
CCATCGCTCACGCTGGTGGCGATGGTGAAGTTGGCGTTGTAGTTGAGCGCCGGGGTGAAGGTGAGCCCGGCGAGCAGCGTGTTCACATCGGCCAGGGCGCCCGCGGCGGTCCACACCCCGCCCACGAAGGTGGAGGTGACCGCCCCCGAGGTGGCGGTGTTCAAGGCGCCGGCGGCCACATCGGAGAGCGTGAGGGTGACCGCGACGTTGGCGCTGTCGACGTCGCTCACCACGATGTCGGTGAGGTTGAGCGCGGTGTCCTCGAGGTAGGCCTCGGCGGCCGACAAGTTGCTGGCGTTGGGCGCGTCGTTGACCGGGGTGACGGTGAGGCTTGCCGTATCGATGGCGCTGGAGAAGGCGCTGGTACCGCCACCGGCGCCGGAGTTCGCCAGAGCGCCGTTGGCCCCGCTGGTCTGATCCCAGGCGCGGAAAGTGATCGCGCTGGTGAGCGTGCCATTCCAGTCGGGGTTGGGCTGGAAGTAGATCCGAGTGCTCGCGTCGGCGGCGAGCAGGCGCGCACTGGAAGCGCTCACTGCGCCCAGCAGATTCCAGGCTGCACCGTCGTCGACCGAATAGAACCACGTGCCGTTGGAGGTATCGGCGACGGTGACGGCGATTCCGAGCAGTGCGGGGGAGTCCGCATCGGCCACATTGTCGAGTCCGCCGCCGCCCGGGAAGTCGACCAGGCTCGAGACGAGGGTGCCGACCGCGCCGGAGGGCGCCCCAGCATCCTCGTTGGTCGCGTTGAGCACCGGACTCGCCGCCGCGTTCAGCACTGGAGCCCGCCCCGGGGCGAGCGCGATCGTCATGCCCGCCCAGTGCGACGAACCGGAGAGGGTCGAGGTCGAAGCCGCGTAGCTGCCGGTGGTCGCCCTTATGCCCGTCGCCATCGAGATGGTCCCTTGGCTGTTCTGAGCATGACTGGCCTGGTAGCGATCAGTCACGCTCGTAAGGCCCGCGTTCGCCCAGGTGCCGAACGTGTCAGCGTCGTCGTCGCTGCTCCCCACCATGACGACAAGGGTGTCCGCAACCGTCGTCGTGGCGGTCGCAATGGATACGGCCGAGCTGTTGCCGGTCGACTGGCTCGTGATGTTGATCGGAGTGGTGGTGTTGACGCCGCGGAATGCGGCGATGAAGCCGGAGACATGGTTACCCGGGTCGTTCGTCGTCGGGTCGCCTTGCGTGCCGTTGTAGACGCTCCAGAAAACCGTGAGGCGCGTCGAATTGCCACCGGTGTTGGTGTTCGGGTTTGCGAGCAGGTTCCACGTCCCGCCGTTCTGGTTCGTGAACGATACTGCTTGGCCACCCTGGCTCTCGAAAACGGCGAGGAGCAGGTCACCCGGTTTAATTCCCGACGGCAATGCGGGTGTGATCGTCCCGGAGCCCGGGGCCAGCGTTCCGTTTCCCACGTAGGCGGGCTCGGCAAGGGTGTAGTTCCATGCGTTCTGCCCGTCCGCAGACACGGCGATCTGCGCCTCGATCGCCCCTGTCTTGAACTCGAGGTTCCAGTCGCCGCCTTTCGCCGCGGCACCGGTCGGATCCTCGCTCGCGGCCACGTCGGCCCCGGTGAGCCGCGCCACCGCCTGCATCAGCGACTGGCCCTCGGCGCTCGCGGCGAGCTCGCAGCCGTAGAACAGGATGTCGCCAGAGCCGGTGAGCGCGTCGCCCCACTTCTTCACGCTTGCGGCGCGCTTCACGAGCGTCTCGAAGTCAAGCTGGGTGCTCCCCAGCTGCACGGCTCCGTCGCTCGCGTGGCTGATGACGTGGATCGCGTCGAGATCGGACTTCTGCGCCAGGGTGTCGCTGATCTTGCTGATGCCATCCTTATCCGCATCGATCAGCACGAACTCGACGTGCCTTCCCTGACCCCGTGCTGCCTCGCGCATTGCTTCCATGAGGCTCTGGTACTCCGGGGTGGCGGTATCCACGAAGACGAGCTCGTGGGTGCGCTGAATCGGGGCCACCTGAGCCGAGGTGACCACCGTGGGCACCGACACTTCGACGAGCGCCCGGAACTCCGCCCCCTGCAGCGCAGGGGTCGCAAGAAGTGCCTCCTGCGCCGCCGGATAGAGGTCCGCAGACAGGAGTAGGCGTGCTTCCAGCTCCTGGAACACGGGCCTTCGGACATAGGGCGCCGCCTTGGCGGGAGTGGGGGCCTTCTTCCCCGTGTCCGTCTGGGCCTGAAGCGTTTCGAGCGATGAGCGTAGCGATGGCGCGGTAAAGACCGGCGAGGAGCGGATCGGCACAGCGCGCTTGCGCGCGGAAGGCCCTTCAGGCGCAGCCGTTCCCACGCGCGTCGCAGACGCGCGCAAACGCGCCGGCACGGCCGTAGCCGTGTCGGCGTCAGAGGAAGGAAATTGCTTGAACCTGGATCCCATCGGCTGACCGCGCTGCCGCGCATCGGCCCTTCTGGCAGTTGTTCGTATTACGACGGGACCGCAAGAAACGCGCCTGCGGCGGACCGGAACTTTCGTCCAGAAGTGTCTGTTTCGAAAAGCTAACGGGGATTTGGATCGCAACTTTTCCACAGTTGCGCGCATGTCACCGGGTCTGCGCCGTGATGGACTCCCGGTTTGTAGAGGCCACCAGTCGGGCCTAAGGGTGCCCCTTGTCCGTCCCTCCACCGGGCTGCTGAGACGGCGCGATAGCATTCCCGGTGTCCACGGCTCACCGGGTTGACAACCCTGTAACGATTGCGCCGGTCAATCGACATCTCGAGCCCTTTCAGGGGAACCTCAGGCCCAGTGGTGACACAGTGAGCGCTCGCTAACACAGATCGCCGTCGGCATTGCCTGCGCCGAAGACGCGGGTCCTTGTCCGGCAGTCCCCAGCCGATGTCGGGCGCGGACTTGTTGCAGCCGACGCGCAGCGGGTGGAGATGCTGCCACTCCCGCTACACTTTGAAGCTCCCTCGACGGTTTCCCATGGCCACGCGGAACAGGAAATCCAGGGCACCCGCGCGAGCGAAGACGGCGCCGCGTGCGGCGCCGCTCGCGAAGCTCACGCGCCCGCGGCTGTATCGCGTCAGCCCGCGCGAGCGTCTGTTTCGCCTCCTCGACGAGCGGCGCGAGCACCCGGCACTATGGATCACCGGCGCGCCGGGCGCGGGCAAGAGCGCGCTGCTCGCGAGCTACCTCGACGCGCGCCGGCTCGAAGCGATCTGGTACAACGTCGACGCGACCGACCGCGATCCCGCGACGTTCTTCTACTTCCTCGGCCTCGCGGCCGCGCAGCTCGGGGGCCCGGAGGCGCCGCCGCTGCCGCTTTTCACCGACGAATACCGACGCGACCTGACTGGCTTCGCGCGACGCTGGTTCCGCGAGTTCTTCGCACGCCTGCCCGCCGGCGCCGTGGTGGTGTTCGACAACGTCCACGAGGCCGAGGGCCGCGCCGAGGCGCGGGCGGCCGTGATGGAGGAGATCCCCGTCGGCGTGAACGTGATCCTGGTCAGCCGTCTAGAGCCCCCGCCCGCCTTCGCGCGACTCGTCGCCAACCAGACCCTCGCCCGGATCGAGCCGGAGGACCTGCGCTTCACGCGCGAGGAGGCGGCTGCGCTGCTCGACGGCGCGGGTGACCCGTCGATCGTCGATCGCGCCTGGACGCGTACCGACGGGTGGGCGGCGGGGCTGATTCTGATGCGCGAGCAGATCCAGCGCGGCGCCGCCCTCGCCGACAACGGCGATCGGATCACGCCCGACGCCGTGTTCGCCTACTTCGCCGGCGAAATCTTCGACCGCATGCCCCCCGAGCACCAGCGCCTGCTCATGCTGATGGCGCTGCCGCCGCGCATCCGCGCGTCGGTGGCCGTCGAACTGACCGGCGAGGCGCGTGCGCCGAAGCTCCTCGAGTACGGGTACCGCAGGCATCTCTTCGTCGCGCGCCGCGACGGGCCCGAGCCGGTGTACGAGTTCCACGCCCTCTTCCGCGAGTTCCTGCTCGCGCGGGCGCGCACGCTGCTGGCGCCGGAGGAGGTGGCGGACGCACGGCGGCGCGTTGCGTGCCTCGCCGAAGCGCGCGGCCTCACCGACAAGGTGTTCGAGCTCTATTGCGACGCCGGCGACTGGCCCAGCGCGGTCCGCGTGCTTGATGCCGAGGCGCCGCCGATGCTCGCGCAGGGACGCTTCGAGTCGGTGGTGGGGCGCATCGATTCGCTACCCGCCGCGGTGCGCGCAGCCAGCCCGTCGGTCGCGTACTGGGAAGGCATCGCGCGCATGAACGTGGATCCGGTGGCGTCGCGCGCGAGCCTCGAGCGCGCCTATGACGCCTTCGCGGCGCGCGGCGACGCGACCGGGCAGATCCAAGCGGTGGAGGCGGTCATCGTTTCGCACTACCTCTCGCGCGCCGACTGGCGGCCAGTGGACCGGTGGCTGGAGGTCATGGAGCGGCTCCTGGAACAGAGCCGCAGCTTCGCCAGCCCGGAGGCGGAGGCGCGCGCGGTGTCGAGCCTCGCGATCGGGCTCGTGTACCGGCAGCCCGGGCACGCGCAGCTCGCAGCCTATCTCGACCGCCTCGATGGCGTGCTCGACGCCGTCGCGGACCGCAATGCGCGCATCGCGGTGGCCGCGCGCCTGATCGACGGATTCAACAAGGTCGGCGAGCTCGCCCGCTCCGAGCGCGTGGCCGAGCGCATCCTGCCGCACCTCGATCATCCCGACGTGCGGCCGATGACGCGGGCCTGGTGCCGCGTCTGGCTCGCCCAGCTCGCGATACACCGCGCGCGCATGGAGGACTACGACGCGCTGCTCGATGCGGCGCGCGCGATCACGCAGGCGCACGGCCTCGGCTTCTTCGAGCAGGTGATCGACCTCATGCGAGCCTGGGGCATGCTGGCGCGTGGCCGCCTGCCGGAGGCGGCGCGTCTGCTCGTCGAGATCGGCGCCGGAATGGACGCGAGCCGTAAGCTCGACCTCGCGCTGCTGCACTACCTCAGGTCGTGGCACGCGTCGCTCGACGGCGATCCGGTCGAGGCGGAACGCGAAGGCCGCGTCGCCGCGCAGGTCTCGCTCGAGACCGGCTCGATCAACTCGACGCTCACCTGCCACACCGGACTCGCCCTCGCGCTCGACCTCGCCGGGAACCGGACGGCGGCGCTGGGCGTTCTCGAGCGCATGAAGGCGCTCGTGCCGGACGTGCGCGGCGGGATGATCCGGTTCCACGCCAGCGTCTGGGAGGCCTATCTGCGGCTGCGGGCCGAGGACCCCGGCTACCGCGCGGCGCTCGAGGAGGGCTTCAAGCTCGGGCGCCGCCAGGGATACCTGAACAATTACACGTGGTGGCCGCCGATGATGAGCCGGCTCTGCGCCGTCGCGCTCGAGGCGGACATCGAGCCCGACTACGTGCGGCGTCTGGTCGCCGCGCGCGAGCTCCCGCCACCCGAGGGGGCCGCACCCCACGCGTGGCCCTGGCCGCTGCGCATTCATGCGCTCGGCACCTTCCGCGTCCTGCGCGAGAGCGAGCCGCTGCGCTTCGCGACAAAGGCGCAGAAGAAGCCGCTCGAGCTCGTCAAGGCGCTCGTCGCGCTCGGCGGCGAAGGCGTCGACTCGTCGCGCCTTGCCGCGGTCCTGTGGCCAGACGCGAGCGGCGACGCGGCGAAGGTGTCGTTCGACAGCACGCTGTATCGCTTGCGCAAGCTGATCGGGCTCGACGCGGCGCTGGTGCTGAACGAGGGCAAGCTCTCGCTCGATCCGCGCCACTGCTGGGTTGATGTCGACGCGTTCGAGCGCGCGGCGCGCGACGCAGACGTGGTCGCGCAGGACGCCGCGTCGGCGCCGGAGCGCATCGCGGCCGCAGCCGCGGCGCTGCGAGCCGCCTATCCGGGCCACTTCCTCGCCGGCGACGAGGACCAGGGCTGGCTGATGGGGATGCGCGACCGACTGCGCGCGAAGCTCGTGCGCACGGCGCTCGCGCTCGGGCGCCGCCTGCAGGCCGCCGGCCGGCTGCGGGACGCGACGGAGCTGTACGAGCGCACCCTCGAGCTCGACAACCTCGCCGAGGATCTCTACCGGCAGCTCATCGTCTGCCAGCGCGAGCTCGGCGAGCGCGCCGCGGCGCTGCAGACCTATCGCCGCTGCAAGGAGCTGCTCTCGGTCGTGCTCGGTACGAAGCCCTCGCCGGAGACCGAGGCCGTGCGCCGCTCGCTCGACGCCGCGTCGTGATGCACGTTCCGGCGCGTACCGCTTTCAGCCCCGCGTAAGCGATCCGTCAGCCCCGGCGGGATTTTCCCGAGCGCGCCCAGCGACGGTCGGGCGGGCCGACTCGCCCATTGGGCCGATGCCCGGAGATCCAGGATCCATGCGGGTTTCCGGCCGGTACGGTGCCCGCGCCGCGGCTGGTCGCCCATCCGTCAGGCATCCGCCAGTGCCCGCCTCGCACCATGCGCTCCATCGACGAATGGAGCATCGCCATGAACACGCTGGACCATAGCCTTCGGATCGGGTCGCCCCGCGCCGTACACCCCTACGCCCGCGCGATCGCGGGCCTCGTGCTGCGGATTGCGGACGGGGTGCGCGGGCGCTTTGTCGCCGCCCGCCAGGCGCGCGAGGCGCGGGCGCAGCTGCTGGGCATGAGCGACCGCGACCTGCGCGACATCGGGCTGACGCGCTTCGAGCTGCACCGGCTCAACGACGACGGTCGGCTTTGAACGGAGAGATGACCAAGAAGACCAGGAACAGCGTGAGATTGGGCGCCGACGCGCTCGTACTGACCGGGATCGGGTTCGCGGCCGCTGCGGGCGCCGCGACCCTCCTGCACCTCTCGGTGGGGCTGACGCGCGTCGCCCTGTTTCTCGCAGGCGGATGACGAAAAGGAGAGGAATCATGCGCAGCATTTCGATCGACCTGGTGTTCTGATGAGTGCGTTCCCGCGCATTACCACCGCGCGCCTCGTGCTGCGCGAGTTCGCGCCGTCCGACGCGGCCGCGGTGCAGCGGCTCGCGGGCGCGCGCGAGATCGCCGAACAGACGCTCCTGCCGCATCCCTACGAGGACGGCACGGCGGAGGCGTGGATCGCTTCCTGCCGCGCGGCGCGGCAGGGCGGGACGGAGATCGTCTTCGCCGCCGAGCGTGTGCGGGACCGCGTGCTCATAGGGGTGATCGGCCTCGCCCTGGAGGCGCACCACGCCCGGGCGAAGCTCGGCTACTGGATCGGCGTGCCCTACTGGGGGCGCGGCTACGCAACCGAATGCGCCGCGGCGGTCGTCGCCTTCGGGTTCGAGTCGCTCGCCCTCGAGCGCATCTGGGCGCCGCGCTTTCGCGGCAACGCCGCCTCGGCGCGCGTGTTGGAGAAGATCGGCTTCGCGCACGAAGGCTGCCGCCGCGAGTACGTCGCCGAGCGCGAGCGGACGGAGACCGTCGAGCAGCACGGCTGCCTGCGCTGGGAATACTTCGCGCGGGTCGGGCAGTGCGGCTGCCTGCCCGAGCCGGCATTCGCTTTCCATTGAGGAGGGCGGGCAGAAGGATTTCACGAACGCAGCGCGCGCACATCCGCGACCCGCGCAGCGCCGCAGAGCGAGGTTTCGCGGATGACCGACGACCTGAGGAGGTAACGGGCGATGCTGAGTCCTGCAATCTCATCGAGCACCGGCAAGTTCGACGGTCGGGTGCTTGCGGCGCACGCGCAGATGATCGTGCGCCACGCGGAGCCCGGCGACAGCGACGGGCTGCACGCCATCTTTACCGATCCCGGCGTGATGAATTGGCTGGTCGAGGTCCCGTACCTGCCCGCGGCGCACACCCGCAAGCAGGTCGAGGACGCGGTGAGCGGGCGCTACATGCTGGTCGCGTGCGGCGGCGACAAGATCGTCGGCGCCCTCGGCCTGGGCGGCTACCCCGCGCCGCGGCTGCGGCACGTCGGACGCATCGGACCCATCGCGGTATCGCGCAGCGTCCAGGGGCGCGGTGTCGGCTCCTCGCTCATCGGCGCGGCGATCGACCTTGCGGACAATTGGCTGAACTTTGTGCGGCTCGAGCTCATGGTGTTCAGCACGAACGATCCGGCGATCGCGCTCTACCGGAAGTTCGGCTTCGAGATCGAGGGTACCGCGCGCGGGTTCTGCTTCCAGGCCGGCCGTTACGTCGACGTGCACACTATGGCGCGCGTGCAGCTGCCACGGCCCTGACCACACGACTCTTTTTTGTTCAACCCAAGGAGACCGACCGATGACCTTCACCGACCGCCGCGGCATGCCCGTCTCGAGCTCACAGCGCGACGCGATCGACGCGTGCGACGACGCGATCGAGCTGTTCCACGGCTACTACGGCAACCCGATCGAGGCGCTCGACCGCGCGATCGCAATGGATCCCGGCGCGGTGCTGCCGCGCGTCGCAAAGGCCGGCATCCTCCTCACCACCTCCGAGAAGGCCCTCTTGCCGGCTGCGGCGGCGGAGATCGACGCCGCGGTGGCACATGCCGCGACGGCGAATGCCCGCGAGCGCGGCCACATCGCGGCGTGCAGCGCCTGGCTCAACGGCGACTGGCGCCGCGCCGTGCGCGCGTGGGGCGACGTGCTGCTCGACCATCCGCGCGACACGCTGGCGCTGCAACTCGCCCATCTCGGCGACTTCTATCTCGGCCAGTCCCAGATGCTGCGCGACCGCGTCGCCCGCGTGCTGCCGTACTGGCTCGACTCGGCGCCCGGCTTCGGCTACGTGCTCGGCATGCATGCCTTCGGCCTGGAGGAGTGCGGCGACTACGTCCGCGCCGAGCAGACGGGGCGCCACGCCCTCGAGGTGAACGCGCGCGATCCGTGGGCGGTCCATGCGGTCGCGCACGTGATGGAGATGCAGGGGCGACTGCCCGAGGGCATCGAGTGGCTCGAGTCGCGCGCGCCGGACTGGTCCGTGGACAACGGCTTCGCGTTCCACAACTGGTGGCACCTCGCGCTGTACTACCTCGACCTCGGCGAGACCGCCAAGGTGCTCGACCTCTACGACCGGCGCATCCGACCCGGCCGCTCGCAGGTGATCCTGGAGATGATCGACGCGACCGCGATGCTCTGGCGGCTGCATCTGCGGGGCGTCGACGTCGGGGAGCGCTGGAAGGAGCTCGCCGACGCGTGGGAGCCGCTGGCCGCCGACGGACACTACGCGTTCAACGACGTGCACGCGATGATGGCGTTCGTCGCCGACGGGCGCGAGGACGCGGCGCGGACGCTGCTAGCGAGCCTGCGCGCGCGCGCCGACCAGAGCGGCGGCACGAACGCGGTCATGACGCGCGAGGTTGGTCTGCCAGTCTGCGTCGCGCTCCGCGCGTTCGGGCGCGGCGAGTGGGACGTCGCGATCGAGATGCTACGGCCGGTGCGCCTGGTGGCCCAGCGCGCGGGCGGCAGCCACGCGCAGCGCGACATTCTGTCGCTCACGCTCATCGAGGCGGCGCTGCGCGGTGGCGAGGCGAAGCTCGCCCGCGCGCTCGCGGCCGAGCGCACCCAGGTCAAGCCGACGAGCCCGTTCAACTGGCGGCTGACCGCGCGGGCGCAGGCGATCCTGGGCGAGCACGCCGGCGCGACTCACGCCCAGGCTTGGTCGAGGACGCTGATCAGCGCGTCCACGGCACGCATCGCCGCGTGAGCGCGGCATGGACCATCAACCGAGGAGAACGAACATGAAGCGCACACGCAGCACGCAACGGGGTTTCTTCGCAATCGGCATCGCAATTGCGCTCGCGGCCGGGTTTGGCCTGGGCGGGTGGGGGCTGGTCGAGCTCGCGGACAGCGACGCCCAGGCCGTCGCAGAGCAGGCGGAACATCCCTCCGCGGTCGCCGCGAATGCAGGCGACAGCGCGGGCACGTATTGAGCACCGCATCTGCGCAACAACCGGGGCCGGCATCTGCCGGCCCCGGTTCTAGGATGCCGCGCTCGCGCGCGGCGCCAGGATCGCCTACGCCGCTTCCTTGACCGCGGGCAGTCCGGCGAGCGCCATCGCCAGTTCCTTCTCGTCGTAGTCCTGGTCGACCAGCTTGCCGGCGAAGTAGTCCATGTACGCCTGCATGTCGAAGTGGCCGTGGCCGCAGAGGTTGAACAGGATCGCGCGCGACTTGCCCTCGGCCTTGCACTTCAGCGCCTCGTCGATCGCGCCTTTCACCGCGTGGTTCGCCTCGGGCGCGGGGAGAATCCCCTCGGTGCGGGCAAACTGCACGCCGGCCTCGAAGCACGTCTTCTGGTGATGCGCGACCGCCTCGATCAGCCCCAGCTGCTTGATGTGGCTCACCAGCGGGGCCATGCCGTGATAGCGGAGGCCGCCGGCGTGGAAGCCGGGCGGGGTGAACACCGACCCGAGCGTGTGCATCTTCACGAGCGGCGTCAGGTGCGCGGTGTCGCCGAAGTCGTACGCGTACTTGCCGCGCGTGAGGCTCGGGCACGCGGCCGGCTCGACGGCGACGATGCGGGCCTTCTTCCCGCCGCGGAGCTGCGTGCCCAGGAACGGAAACGCGATGCCGGCGAAGTTCGAGCCGCCGCCGGTGCAGCCGACGATCACGTCGGGGTAGTCGTTCGCCATCTCGAGCTGCGCCATCGCCTCCTGGCCGACGACGGTCTGGTGGAGCAGCACATGGTTGAGGACCGAGCCGAGCGAGTACTTGGTGTCCTCGCGCTGCGCGGCGATCTCGACCGCCTCGGAGATCGCGATGCCGAGGGAGCCGGGGTGGTCCTTGCGCTTCTCCAGGATCGCGCGGCCGGACTGCGTCTCGTTCGACGGCGAGGGGATGCACTTCGCGCCGTAGGTCTCCATCAGCGCGCGGCGGTAGGGCTTCTGGTCGTAGGACACGCGCACCATGAAGACCTGCACGTCGATGCCGAACAGCGCGCCCGCGAAGGCGAGCGATGATCCCCACTGGCCGGCGCCGGTCTCGGTGGTGAGCTTGTTGATGCCCGCCGCCTTGTTGTAGAACGCCTGCGCGACCGCGGTGTTCGGCTTGTGGCTGCCAGCGGGCGAGACGCCTTCGTACTTGTAATAGATGCGCGCCGGCGTTTGGAGGGCCTTCTCCAGACGGCGGGCGCGGTAGAGCGGCGATGGCCGCCACAGGCGGTAGACCTCGCGCACCGGCTCGGGGATGGGGACCTCGCGCTCCTGCGTCACCTCCTGGATGATCAGCTCCATCGGGAAGAGCGGCGCGAGGTCGTCGGGACCGAGGGGCTTCAGGGTGCCGGGGTGAAGGACCGGCGGTAGCGGCTTCGGCAGGTCGGCTTGGATGTTGTACCAGTGCTTCGGGATGCGCGATTCGTCGAGGACGTATTTGACCGAGTCGGTCATGGGGCTCCTCCTTTGGGGCGTGGTTCTCGTGGCGGGCCGGCCGGCCCGCGGCGCGCAGGAATAGTCTAGCGCTGCGACCACTCTGGCGCAGCCGAGCGCGTGGGGGTTTGATCCCGCTCACGAAATCGTGCGGCGGCCTGTCTGCCGCGACCGTCGGATACCGATCCGTCGTTCCTTCTCGCCCCGGCGCGAGGGCGCACATCAAGCCGGCATCCTACTTCGCGTCCGGCGGCGGCTCGGCGGCGAGCGCGAGGCGCACCAGCTCGGCGACGTTGCGCGCGCCGAGCTTCGCCATGATGCGCGTCTTGTGCACCTCCACCGTGCGCGCGCTGATGCCGAGCTCGCGGCCGATCTCCTTGGCGTGCAATCCCTGCGCCGCGGCGGCGAGCACCTCGCGCTCGCGCGCGGTGAGACGCCCGAGCCGGTCGGCGTCGGCGGAACGGCGCAGACGCAAATTCTCCTTGGAGAACCCGTTCTGAATCGCGGCGCGCAGCTGGGCGTGGTCGAACGGCTTCTCGAGGAAGTCGACCGCGTCGGCGCGAAACGCGGCGCGTGCCGCGGGCACGTCGCCGTGCGCGGTGATGATGATGAAGGGCAGGTGGCTGCCGCGCCGGCCCATCTCGGCCTGCAGCTCCACGCCGCTCGCGCCCGGCAGCTTGAGGTCGGCGACAACGCATCCCGACCAGTCCTCGCGCCAGGCGGCGAGAAAGGCCTCGGCGTCCGCGAAGAAGGCGGTGCGGAAGCCGGCGAGCCCGAGCATGAGCGCGAGCGAATCGCGCACCGAGGCGTCGTCGTCGACGATGTAGACGGTCAGGGGTTCTGGCTGCATGGGAGGACGAGGTGGAACTCGCCGTGCGCTGCGGCGCGCGCCTCGAGCGAGCCGCCGTGCGCCTCGGCAATGGCGCGGCTGATGGCGAGCCCGAGGCCCATGCCGGTCGCCTTGCCGGAGACGAAGGGCTCGAAGACGCGCTCGCGCATCTCCACGGAGAGGCCCGGGCCGCTGTCGGCGAATACGAGGCAGAGGTGCTCGGCGTCGTGCCGGCGCACCTGCACGTCGATGCTTCGGGCGACTGCACCGCCGCTGCGGATCGCGTCCTGGGCGTTGGCGATGAGATTGCGGATCACGAGTTCGATCTGCAGGCGGTCAACGTAGAGGGCGGGCAGCTCGGCCTCGTCGCGTACGCGCAAAACACGAGTCTCCGCGCCGAGAACCTGCTGGCCGATGCGGCGCACCGTGGCGAGGAGCTCCTCGGCCGGGAGCGATTCGAGGCGCGTCGTACCGCTGCGGAAGAAGTCGCGCAGCCGCCGCACCACCTCGGCCGCGCGGCTCGATTCCTGGAGCATCTTCCGGACGATGTCCGACAGCAAGGCGTCCGGAGAGCCCTGCCTCTCGAGGAGCATGAGCGCCGATTCGCCGTAGTTCGAGAGCGCGGTGAGCGGCTGATTCACCTCGTGGGCGATGGCCCCGGCCATCTCGCCGGCGGCGGCGAGCCGCAGGGTCTGGCGCAGGGTCTCGGCGGCGCGCTCGCGCTCGTCAACCATCACGCCGAGGTAGAGGCCGGTGAGCGTGAATGTCGCCACCAGCGCCTGCAGCTCGAGCACCGGCAGCTTGGCGCCCGCTTCCTGATTGATTCCGATCACAACGCCGATCTGCACGATTGCGGTGGCGACCACTGCGCCGCTCATGCCGCCGCGCGCCGCAATCCAGATGAGCGGCACGAACAGCAGGTAGAAGAGCCGCGCGGGATCGCCCTCCAGGCCGTAGAAGATGAGCCACATGGTAGCGACGAGGATTCCGGCCTGCAGCAGCGACTCCGGCCGGCGCGCCAAAGCGAGCAGGCCGGCGCGCCGCATGGGGTCCGCCACGACGAGCAGTAGCGGCGCAGTTATCAGTATGCCGACCGCGTCGCCGACCCAGAAGCGCAGCAGCGCCTCCGGAATCGGCGTCGCCCCGAGCAGGTCCGCGCCACGCAGCAGGCCGACGAAAGCCGTGCCGACGATCGCCGTGCCGGCGACGACGACCGCGGTGAACAGCGTGAGGTGGCGCGTCGAGCGCAAGCCGGAATCGGGCAGCAGCTCGCGCAGGACCCACGCCATCGCGGCGAAGCCGCCGGCGAGCGTCAGCGAAGTGAGCGCAGCGATGAAGTAGCCGCCCGGCAGGCCGCGCACCACCGCCTCGGCGAGGACAACCGTGACCAGCACCGCGGGCGCGTGATACAGGCCGCCGAGCAGCAACCATACGATCGCCAGTCCGTGCTGCGGGTTCCATGGCGTGATGTTGAACGGCCCGACCGGGTCGATGTAGCTCGCCCAGTCGAGTGCGATGTAGCACGGCGCGAAGACCAGCGAGTCGCGCAGATAGCGAAGCGTGGACATAAGCAAGCCTGACTAGCGACGAACCTCAGCTAGGCGTGGTCGAGGCAAAAAACGCCTTCGTACGAACAAGGGGGGAGCCCCTTGTATATCCCCCGTTGTCGAACAAGGGGCTCGCGCCAGGCTCGCGCCCCTTGTAGATCCCCTCCTTGCTGAGGATCGTCGCTGATCGTGTAAGCAATAGCCCGTACGCGCTATCCGGTCTGTGCGGGCGCGGGCGGCGCAAATATTGTGCACCACCATGCGCTCCCAAACCACCAGCCGCATCGCCGAACTCTTCGACCTCGGCCTCTGGTCGGACTGGTTCGCCCAGCTCGACCGCGGATTCATTTTCCTCCTGCTGCTGCCTTTCGTCGTCGCCGTGATCGGCCTGTGGGCCTCGTATCGGGAGAAGGACGACATTCGAGACAGGGACTAGCCATGCGCGTCGCAGCGCTCGTTGCCACGCTGTTCGTCTTCTGGCTGCTGCTCTCGGGGATCTACACGCCGTTCCTGGTGCTCACCGGGCTGGCCGCCTCGATCGCGGTCGCGGCGCTCGCCTGGCGCATGGAGGTCGCCGACCGCGAAGGCCACCCGATCCACTTGATCCTCGGCGCGGTCGCCTACTGGCCGTGGCTCGTCAAGGAGATCGTGAAGTCGGGATGGCAGGTCGCGAGAATCATCCTCGCCCCCGGCCTGCCGATCAGTCCGACTCTAGCGCGCTTCAAGCCGTCGCAGGTGAGCGTCGTCGGGCTCGTCACGCACGCCAACTCGATCACGCTCACCCCGGGCACGCTGACGGTCGAGGCCGATCGCGAGGAGTTCCTGGTGCATGCACTGACGCGGGAGGGGGCCGACGGGCTCGCCGCCAGCGAGATGGACCGGCGCGTCTCCCGACTCGAAGGAGGGGCGTGATGTTCACCGCCGCCGCCGCGGCGCTGCTCGCAACACTCGCCCTGCTGCTCGCGCGCGCGGTGCTGGGTCCCACGATCTTCGACCGCCTGCTCGCCGCCAACGCCATCGGAACGGTCGCGGTCCTGCTGCTCGCCGTCATCGGCTTTCTCACCGGGCGGCCCGAATTCCTCGACCTCGCGATCGTCTACGGGATGCTCAACATCGTCGGCACGATCGCGATGCTCAAGTTCTTCCAGTACGGCAGCCTCGCCGAATGAGCGCCGCGCTCGACACGGCGAGCTGGGCCCTGCTCGCGGGGGGTGGACTCGCGTGCCTGGTCGGCGCGCTAGGCATGCTGCGCATGCCGGACTTCTACACGCGCGTACACGCGGCGAGCCTCACCGACACGCTCGGCGCGGGCTTCGTGCTGCTCGGGCTCATGCTGCAGGCGGGCTGGAGCCTGGTGGCGGTGAAGCTCGCCATCATCGGTCTGCTCATCTTCTTCACCAGTCCCGCGGCGGTGCACGCTCTCGCGCGCGCGGCGCACGGCCGCGGTCTGCAGCCGCTGCTCCACGGGGAGGACCGGCCATCGAAGCGCTGATCACCTACGTGCTGCTCGCGACCATGGCGGTCACGGTGGTTGCCATGGTGCTCCAGCGCAACCTGTTCAGCGTCGTGGTGCTGTTCTCGATCTACAGCTTCCTCATGGCGACGGTGCTGGTGGCGCTCGACGCGGTCGACGTCGCCATGACCGAGGCGGCGGTCGGCGCCGGAGTGTCGACCGTGCTGCTGCTCGGCGCGCTCCATCTGACCGGCGGCACGGAAGCGAAGCGGCTCGAGCGGCCCCTGCTTCCGCTCGTGCTCTCGATCGCGGTCGGTGCGGTGCTCGCCTACGGATCGCTCGGCCTTCCCGGCTTCTCGGATCCGCTGGCGCCGATCCACACCCACGTCGCGCCGCGCTACCTGAATGAGGGACCGAGGGAGACCGGCGTGCCCAACATCGTCTCCGCGGTGCTCGCGAGCTACCGCGGCTACGACACTCTGGGAGAGACGGTCGTGGTGTTCACCGCCGGCGCCGGCGTGATCGCGCTGCTGCGGCGGCGAAGGAACAAGAAGTGAAGGACGACATCATCCTGCGCGTCGTCGCCAAGCTGCTGATGCCGTTCATGCTGCTGTTCGCCCTGTACGTTCAGTTCCACGCCGACTTCGGCCCGGGCGGCGGATTCCAGGCCGGGGTCATCGCCGCCGCGGCGATCGTCTTCTACGCCCTCATCTTCGGTCTGCGCGCCGGGCTGCGGCTCGTAGCGGAATGGGTGGTGGAGAAGATGCTCGCCGCCGGGGTGCTCGTCTTCGCCGGCGTCGGACTCGCGGGGCTCCTTCTCGGCGGCAACTACCTGGACTACTTCGTGCTCGGCGCCGACCCGGTGAGCGGGCAGCACCGCGGCATCTTCTGGGTCGAGGTGGGCGTGCTGCTCACCGTCGCCGGCGTGATGCTCAAGCTTTTCTACATGTTCGCCGGACGCGCCCGCGACGCGGGGGACGAATGAGCGCGATCGCCGCCCACTTCAGCTACTGGGTCACGCTCTTCCTGATGATCGCGGGCCTGTACATCATCATCGCGCGCGGCAACCTCATGAAGAAGCTGATCGGCCTCGCCGTGTTCCAGACCTCGGTCTACCTGCTGTACATCGCGCCGGGAAAGTTGGTCGGCGGCACCGCACCGATCGTCGCCGAGGGTTTCGCGACCTACTCCAATCCGCTGCCCCACGTGCTCATCCTCACGGCGATCGTGGTCGGCGTCGCCACGCTCGCCCTGGGCCTCGCGATCACGGTGCGCATCCGCGAGGCCTACGGCAGCATCGAGGAGGACGAGATCCTGGAGCGCGACCGCGCCGACGAGCGCTGATGCTCGAGCATCTTCCCGCGCTGCAGGTCGTGCTGCCGCTCGTCGCCGCGCCGCTCATCGTCCTCGCGCGCAGCACGCGCTTCGCCTGGCTCGCCACCACCGCGGTCAGCTATGCCTGCCTGGTGATCGCCGCGCTGCTCGCCTCGCGCGTTGCCTCCGGCGGCGCCTTCTCCTACGCGCTCGGGAGCTGGGAGCCGCCGTGGGGCATCGAGTATCGCGTGGACGCGCTGAGCGCCTTCGTGCTGGTGGCGGTGTCGCTCACCGCGTCCTTCGTCGCGCCCTATGCCCGCCGCAGCATCGCCGCCGAGCTCGAGCCGGACCGGCAGTACCTGATGTACGCCATGTACTGCCTGTGCCTCGCCGGACTGCTCGGCATCACCATCACCGGCGACGCCTTCAACCTGTTCGTGTTCCTCGAGATCTCCTCCCTCGCGTCCTACGTGCTGATCGCGCTCGGCCGTCGGCGCCAGGCGCTGTTCGCCGCGTACCAGTACATGCTCATGGGAACGGTGGGCGCGACGTTCTACGTCATCGGGGTGGGGCTTCTCTACCTCGTGACCGGCACGCTCAACCTCGCCGACCTCGCCGACCGGCTTCGCGGCGTCGAGGATCTGCGCCCGGTGCTGACGGCGCTTGCCTTCATCACCGTAGGGATCGGGCTCAAGCTCGCGCTGTTCCCGCTGCACCAGTGGCTGCCGAACGCATACGCCTACGCGCCGTCGATGGCCACGGCGTTCCTGGCAGCCACCGCCACCAAGGTGTCGGTCTACGTGCTGCTGCGCTTCTACTTCACGGTGTTCGATCCCGCTGCGCTCTTCGAGCGGTTGCCGACACGCGAAACTTTCCTCGCGCTCTCGGTCGCCGCGATGATCGTCGCGTCGCTGGTCGCGGTGTTCGAGGAGGACGTGAAGCGCCTCTTCGCCTGGTCGAGCGTGGGGCAGATCGGCTACATCACGCTCGGCATCGGCCTCGAGAACCAACCCGCCCTCACCGGGTCGATCGCCCATCTGCTCAACCACGGCGTGACCAAGGGCGCGATCTTCCTGCTGCTCGGCGGCGTCGCGCTGCGCAGCGGTGCCGTCTCCATGACGGTAGGGAGTCTCGCCGGGCTGGGCCGGCGCATGCCGTTGACGGCATTCGGCCTGGTGATCGCGGGCCTGAGCCTGGTCGGCGTCCCCGGCACGGCGGGATTCGTCACCAAGTGGTATCTCATCGTCGGCGCCATCGAGCGCGGCGCCTGGTGGGTGGTGGTCGCGATACTTCTCAGCTCGCTGATTGCCGTCGCCTACGTGTGGCGCATCGTGGAGGTCGCCTACCTACGCGCTGGGCAAGGCGCGCGTTTGGAGGCGCCGGTCGGCATGCTCGCCGCCGGTCTCGCGATGGCCGGCCTGTGCGTGTACTTCGGCTTCTTCACGTCGATCAACGTCGCGGGCGCGAGCGACGCGGCGTCCTTCCTCCTGCGAGGGCCGCAATGACCCTCGCGCTCTGCATCCTGATCCCCGCATTGGGCGCGGCCCTGATCGCCGCGTGCCATCGCCGGCCGAATCTGCGCGAGACGGTCTCGCTCGCCAGCGCCGCCGCGCTGTTCGCCTGCGTGGCGTCCTTGAGCGGCGAAGTCCTACGCGGCGCGCGGCCTTCGTTCGTGCTCGGCGAGGTCCTGCCCGGCTTCGCGGTCGCCTTCGAGCTCGAGCCACTCGGGCTGCTCTTCGCGCTCATCGCTTCCGGACTGTGGTTCGTGAGCGGGGTGTACTCGATCGGCTACATGCGCGGCAACGACGAGCACCACCAGACGCGCTTCTACGTCTGCTTCGCGCTCGCCATCGCCAGCGCCATCGGCGTCGCCCTGGCCGGCAACCTGCTCACGCTGTACCTCTTCTACGAGATGCTGACGTTCGTGACCTATCCGCTCGTCACGCACCACGGCGACGAGCAGGCGCGCCGTGGCGGGCGCACCTACCTCGCGCTGCTGCTCCTGTCCTCCATGCTGTTCCTGCTGCCGGCGATGGCGATCACCTGGTGGGTCGCCGGCACGCTGGATTTCACTCCCGGCGGCATTCTTGCGGGCAAGGTCTCGGGCGCCGCAGCGGCCGGACTGCTCGCGCTCTACGCCTTCGGCATCGGCAAGGCGGCGCTCATGCCGCTGCACCGCTGGCTGCCGGCGGCCATGGTGGCGCCGACGCCGGTCTCGGCGCTGCTGCACGCGGTGGCGGTGGTGAAGGCGGGCGTGTTCTCGATCGTCAAGGTGGTGGTGTACGTCTTCGGCATCGGCTTCGGCGCGGAGGCCTTCGCGTGGCTGCCGTGGGTCGCGGGCTTCACCATCATCGCGGCCTCGATCGTCGCGCTGCGCGCCGACAACCTGAAGCGGCGCCTCGCGTATTCGACGGTGAGCCAGCTGTCCTACGTGGTGCTCGCCGCAGCGATCCTCACGCCGCTCTCGCTGGTCGGCGCTGTGCTGCACATCGCGGCGCACGCGCTGGGCAAGATCACGCTGTTCTTCGCGGCCGGGGCGGTGTACACCGCCGCGCACAAGACCGAAGTGAGCCAGCTCGACGGAATCGGGCGGCGAATGCCCTGGACCTTTGCCGCCTTCGGCATCGGCGCGCTCTCGATGATCGGGCTGCCGCCGGCGGCGGGCTTCGTCAGCAAGTGGTTCCTGGTCTCGGGCGCTCTCGCCGCGCAGCACTGGGTGGCGCTCGGGGTCATCGTGGCGAGCACGCTTCTCAACGCGGGCTACTTCCTGCCGATCGTCTATCGGGCCTTCTTCGCGCAAGCAGGGCACGGGGAGCCCGATCACGGCGAAGCGCCCTGGCCCATGGTGGCGGCCCTGGTCGCCACCGCGGCGCTCACCGTCCTGATGTTCTTCTGGGCCGACGTGCCGCTCGCGCTCGCGAGGGGCGTAGGGTGAAACCGATGCCGCAGGCATCGCTTTCCCTGACTTCGAGGAGCACGAGGGCGCGCCACAGAGCGCCTCTACTCCCTCGTCTTGGAGAACCGACATGAGCGATCACTGGCTCACCCGGCCCCGCACCATCCGGCGGCTGTGGCAGGCGTTCATCGCGATCCTCGCGCTCACGGTAGTCGCGGAGCTCGCGATCGAAGCGCACCCGCACTTCGCGGCCGAGAGCTTGTTCGGCTTCAACGCGCTCTACGGCTTCCTCGCGTGCGCGGCGCTCATCCTCGTCGCCAAGGGCATCGGCTTAGTCCTGAAGCGACCGGACACCTACTACGACGATGACGCTCGCTAGCCATCCCGGCTTGTGGCTGATCGCGGCAGCGGCGCTCCTCCCGCTGCTGAGAGGCAGGCCGCGCACGGTGGTCGCGCTCGTCGCGCCGCTCGCCGTACTCGCGCTCGCCTGGCGGCTGGAGGAGGGTGTGCACTGGCGCGCCGGGTTTCTCGACATGGAAGTGGCGCCGTTCGCCGTCGACGCCCTGTCGCGGCTCTTCGCCGTCATCTTCTCGCTCATGGCCTTCGCGGGGGCGCTGTTCGCGCTGAATCAGGCGCGGCGCCTCGAGCTGTCGGCGGCCTTCCTCTACGCCGGCGCGGCGATCGGGGTGACGCTCGCCGGCGACCTCGTCACCGTGTTCGTGTACTGGGAGGTGATGGCGGTCGGCTCGACGCTCGTCCTCTGGAGCGCGGCCACGCCCGCGGCTTACCACGCCAGCATGCGTTACCTGATGGTGCACCTGTTCGGCGGCATGCTGCTGTTCGCAGGCGTCGCGGCGCAGGTGGCCGAGACCGGCACGACGGCCTTCAACCCGATGGCCCTCGACGGCCCGGCCCAGGTGCTGATCCTCGCCGCGTTCCTCGTCAACGCGGGCGCGTGGCCGCTTTCGGCCTGGCTGCCCGATGCTTACCCGGAAGCTTCGTGGAGCGGCATGGTGTTCCTGTCGGCGTTCACGACCAAGACGGCGGTGTATGTCCTGCTGCGGGGCTTTCCCGGCACCGAGCTCCTGATCTACGCGGGCGTCATCATGGTGTTCTACGGGATCATCTACGCGCTGCTCGAGAACGACATGCGGCGCATCCTCGCCTACAGCATCGTGAACCAGGTGGGATTCATGGTGACCGGCATCGGCATCGGCACCGAGATCGCGCTGAACGGCGCCGCTGCGCACGCCTTCACCCACATTCTGTACAAGGCGCTGCTGCTCATGTCGGCCGGCTCGGTGCTCTTCGCGACCGGGAAGCGCAAGTGCACCGATCTCGGCGGACTATTCCGGAGCATGCCGCTGACCGCCGCTTGCGGCATCGTCGGCGCTCTCGCCATTTCATCGTTCCCGCTCACCTCCGGCTTCGTCAGCAAGTCGATGATCACGCAGGCGGCCGGCGACGAGCACCTGTTCACCGTTTGGATGCTGCTCGCCGCGGCCTCGGCGGGCGTGTTCCTGCACGCCGGCATCAAGTTTCCCTGGTTCGTGTTCTTCCAGAAGGACTCGGGGCTGCGGCCGCCCGACCCGCCCTGGAACATGCGCGCGGCCATGCTGCTGCTCGCGGCGCTGTGCATCGGCCTCGGCATCTTCTACGCGCCGCTTTACCGACTGCTGCCCCACGCCGTGGACTACGAGCCCTACACGGGCTTTCACGTGGTGGCGCAGCTGCAACTCCTGCTCTTCTCGGGGCTCGCGTTCTTCGCGATGCTCGGCTGGCTGCGCCGCACGCTGACGATCACGCTCGACGTCGACTGGCTGTACCGGGTGCTGTTTCCCGGCATCGTCGCCATCCTTGGCGGCGCTCTGGGCCGCGCGATCGCTGCGGCGGAGGCGCGGGCGGCGAGGGCCTGCGGGCGGATCGGCGCGCAGGCACGGCGGCTTCACGGGCCGGAGGGGCCGCTCTCGCGCACCTGGCCTGCCGGCGCCATGGGGCTGGGCGTGATGGGGATGCTACTCGCCTTGCTGCTGTCGTATTATCTGTTCTGACTGCGCGCTCGCTCGAGCTATTGCTGGCATCGAGCGCAACATCCGGGCGGTTCTTAACCGCGTTACGCGGCGCACGTCGTGCGCCGCTTCATGTTGCGCGCTCTGGCGCGAGCTACTGCTCGAGCATTGAGCGCAACATCCACGCGGTCCTTTGGCTCCGACGTAACTTGGCCGCTTTGCGGCCAAGTTAGTCTCCACCGAAAAACCGCGTTACGCGGCGCACGTCGTGCGTCGCTTCATGTTGCGCGCTCTGGCGCGAGCTACTGCTCGAGCATTGAGCGCAACATCCACGCGGTTTTTTCATGGACCTGCATGCGCTGGGTGAGCAGATCGGCGGTCGGCTCGTCGTTCGCGCGCTCGACCAAGGGGAAAACCGATCGCGCCGTCTTGACCACGGCTTCCTGACCCTTCACGAGCTGCGCGATCATCGCCTTGGCCGAAGGCACGCCTTCGGCCTCCTTGATCGACGAGAGGCCGGCGTAGGCCTTGTACGACCCGGGCGCCGGGTACCCGAGCGCGCGGATGCGCTCGGCGATCAGGTCAACCGCGAGCGCGAGCTCGTTGTATTGCGTCTCGAACATGAGGTGCAGCGTGTTGAACATCGGCCCGGTCACGTTCCAGTGGAAGTTGTGCGTCTTCAGGTAGAGCGTGTAGGTGTCGGCGAGCAGGCGCGAAAGGCCGTCGGCGATCTCCTTGCGATCCTTCGCCGGGATGCCGATGTCGATCTGGGGGGCGGTGCTCTTGTTCGTTTTCATGCTGGGTCTCCTTTGTTGCGGAAAGGGGCTCATCCGACAGCCGCGTCGAGGGCGATCATAGTCGCGATTCCCGCGGCCGCGCCGAGCGCGGGGCGCACGCCGGCCTTGCGTAGCTGCGGAACCATCTCGTGCAGCACGACGAAGAGCATCGCGCCGGCCGCAGCCGACAGCGCCCAGGGGAGGGCGATGGCGGACCCGCCGGCGACCGACGCGCCGATCAGCCCGCCGACGGGCTCGAGCAGCCCGGTGGCGAATGCGATGCCGAACGCCGCGATCCGCGCGACGCCGAGGCTCGCGAGCGCCGTCGCCACGACGAGGCCCTCGGGCATGTTCTGGAGCGCTATGCCCAGCGTCACGGCCCCGCCTGCACCGCTCGGCGATGCCGCGCCGACGGCAAGACCCTCGGGCAGGTTGTGGAGCGCGATGGCGACGGCGACCAGCATTGCGCTGCGCGCCGACGAGGCGGAGCGCCCGACGAGGGTCGCCGGAAGATGCTGGTGCGGCAACGCGCGGTCGGCCCAGTGGAGCCCAAGCGCGCCACCCGCGAGGCCGATAGCGACGATTGCGGCCGCCCTGCCGCCGCCCGCAAGCGTCGTCGCCGACTCGAACGCGGGAACAAGAAGAGACAGCACCGCAGCGGCGAGCATGATGCCCGCGCTGAAACCGAGCGTCGTGGCGCGACCCGCTTCCGAAACCTGCCGGACCGCGAGCGCCGGAAGCGCACCGAGACCGGTCGCCGCGGCGGTGAGCGCGGTCGCCGCGAGCGCGGCGGCGGCCGCCTCGTTCCCGGCGACCCACTGCATCGCCCGCGCGGCCAGATAGACGCCGCCGACCGAGACGATCGCGAAGCCGAGCGCGAGGCGCAGCACATCGCCCAAGGAGCGGCGGGTGCCGCTCAGGCGACGGGTTACGGCGAGCACGACTGCAGTCATGGGCGGGTCTGCGCGTCTTTATCCACGCATGGACGATATGCAATCCGCGCCGGCGTATCCAAGACTGCATTCCTATTGGCACGATCGAGTAACCCTATGGCACTTGCGCACAGGCGGCGCTACCGGCTACCTTCGCACCTCCAATCGATGCAGCGGCCCACCCCGATCCGAAGAGTCCTCGTCGCGGCCTGTCTCGCGCTCGCCGCGACGGCCGCGCAAGCGCAGCTCGAGGCGCTCAACCAGCCGCCGATCATCGGTGGCAAGGACGTCATGTGGGTGCCGACCCCCGACGCCGCGGTCGAGCGGATGCTCGGCATGGCCGGCGTCACCGCGCGCGACCTCGTCTACGACCTCGGCTCGGGCGACGGGAAGATCCCGATCATGGCCGCTAAGCGCTTTGGCGCGCGCGCCGTCGGCGTCGAGTTCGACCCGGACATGATCGTGCAGAGTCGCGCAGCGGCCAGACGGGAAGGCGTCGCGGACCGCGTGCGGTTCGACAACGCCGACATCTTCGACTACGACTTCCGCGAGGCGACGGTGGTCACGCTCTACCTCCTGACCTCGCTAAACGTGAAGCTACGCCCGAAGATCCTGGCGATGAAGCCCGGCACGCGCGTCGCCTCGCACATGTTCCGCATGGGCGACTGGGAGCCGGACGAGCAGGCGAGAGTGGCGTCGAGCGACCTCTTCCTCTGGGTCGTGCCGGCGCAGGTCGCGGGCACCTGGATCGTGACGCGCGAGCCGTCCGGCCCGTTCGAGCTCGCGCTCGAGCAGAAGTTCCAGCAGCTCTCGGGCTCGGCGCGCGTGGCGGGCGAGACCCTCCCGCTCACGCAGGTCCTGCTCCGCGGCGACGAGATCCGCTTCGCGTTCACCGGCGCCGGCGGCGCGCGGCTCGCGTTCGCCGGCCGCGTCGCGGGAGATCGCATCGTCGGCGCGGACGCGAGCGCGTGGAGCGCGGTTAGGACCCGCGTGCGCTAGCTATTGTCGCCGTCCGGCGACAGTGCCGGGAACCCTACGACGCTGTCATAATCCTGGCATTGTTCACCGTGTCGACCACTCGAGCCTGACGCGCGTGACCTGCTGCACGCGTCGCCGGCCGGCCGGGTCGCGCGACGCTCGTGGGGCAGGGAAGATCGTCCCATCGCTCAGGACTCGGGAACTTCCATGCGCATCACAACCGTTCTATTCGTCGCCGCCCTGGCAGCGTTCTCCACGGCTCAAGCAAACGACGTGCTGACTGGCATCGGCGGCGCAATCGGCGGCGCCGGCGGCGCGGCGGGCGCGGTTGTCGGAGGCGCGATCACCGACGACTCGAAGCCCAAGACGGCGAGCGCACCGCCTCCGCTGCGGACCACCATCGGGCCGACGTACTACGACAACAGCAACTGCAACCGCAACAACCCGGGCAAGGGCAAGACCAAGGGGCACTGCAAGCACTGACGCTTCATCCGACGCGGCGCGGCGGCCGGCGCAAGCTGGCGGCCGCCGCGCCCTGCGGGTCCCTGCCGACCGTCCTTGCGCGGGCGAGGTGCTGATCATGACGCCGCCCCCGCAAGCCGCGACTCGACTGATCCAGCTCGACGACGGCCGGAGGATCGCCTGCGCCGAGCGCGGCGATCCCGCGGGGCGCCCGGTGTTCGCATTCCACGGGCTTCCCGGCTCGCGCCTCCAGCAGCATCCCGATCTCGGCCTCGCGGCGGCGTTCGGCGTACGCGTGATCCACGTCGACCGGCCGGGCTTCGGCCTGTCCTCGCCGCAGCCCGGGCGCACCCTCGCGAGCTGGGCGGGCGACGTCGCGGCGATCGCCGACCGGCTCGAGCTCGACAGGTTCGCCGTCTCCGGCGTGTCGGGCGGTGGTCCCTTTGCGCTCGCGTGCGCCGCGCTCCTCGACGGCCGCGTCACACGGACGGCGGTCGTGAGCGGCGTCGGGCCGCCCGGCACGATGCACGGCGGGCGGAAGACGATGGGCGCGCGCACGGCGTTCTACCTTGCGGCGCGCGAGCAGTGGCTGATGCAAGCGCCTTTGCGCGCCGCGGCGCGCCTCGCCGTGCGCTCGCCGCAGCGCTTCATCGACCGTGCCGCTGCGCACCTCGCCGCCGCCGATCGGCTCATGCTCGCTCGCCCGGACGTGCGGGCGATGCTCTTGCGGGATCTCGCCGAGTCGGTCCGCCAGGGCGTCGATGCGCTGATCACCGACCTGCGGCTGGAGGCGCACCCGTGGAACTTTCCGCTCGCCGCGATCGCTACACCGGTCGTGCTGTGGCACGGCGAGGAGGACTGGGTCGTCCCGCCCGCCGCGGCGCGTCATCTCGCCGAAGCGATCCCTGGGGCGCGCGCGAAGCTCGTTCCGGGCGCGGGGCACTTCATGATCTTCGACCGGTGGGCGGAGATCCTGGACTGGCTGATCTCCTGAAGCGGGCGGGCGAATCGGGCGGCCGCGCTGGACGATGATGAGGTCAGCCGAGCGCCAGCGCGACGATGTAGGCGATGTAGAGCGCGAGCATCAGCACCCCGCGCGCGCGACCCAGCGTGGCGGACCGGTACGGCAGCGCGGCGAGTACGAGCAGCACGCCAGTGCCCAGTGCGACGGCCACCTCGCCGAAGGCAACTATCGGCGGCGTGATCAGGGCCGCCGCCGGCACGATGAATGCGCCGTTAAAGAGGCAGCTTCCGAGCAGGGTGCCGAGCCCGATCTCGTCGTGCCCGCGCAGCTTGGCGACGACGCTGGTGGCGAGCTCCGGGATCGTGGTGCCGACCGCGACGAGCGTCGCGCCGACGACGAAGCGGTCCCAGCCGAACCGGTCCGCGAGACCGACGGCGCCGGTCACGAACGCCTCTCCCGCGACGAGCAGCAGCGCGACGCCCGCGGCCACGAGCCCTGCCGTCTCGGCGCGCTCGCGGCGGGAGAACGGCACCCTCGCCTCGGGAGTCTCGCGCTCCTGCCGGATCGAGAGCACCAGCCAGGCGCCGAAGACCGCCAGCAGCAGCCCTGCATCGATGCGCCCCAGCCGGCCGTCGATGAGGAACAGCGCGGTGAGCGCGGGAACGGCGAACGCTGCCGGGAGATCTCGCGCCACGCCGCCCTGCGAGAGCTGGCTGGGGCCCACAAGCAGCGACAGGCCCAGCGCGAGCCCCAGGTTCACCACGTTCGCGCCGAGGGCGTTGCCGAGTGCGATCGGAGGAGCGCCTTCGAGCGCCGCAGTGATCGACACTGCAAGCTCGGGCGCCGACGTGGCGAAAGCCGCGACGGTGGCGCCAATGAGGCCCGGCCGGATCCGCAGCCACGTCGCCGTGCGGACCGCACCCCGCACGAAGAGGTCGCCGCCGAGACCGGCGCACAGCGCGCCGGCGAGCAGCCAGCCGATGTCAAGCAGCATGCGCGTGCCGCAGTGCCCGGCGATCGGCTGAGCGGAAACACGCCTTGAGCGTCTCCCGTGCGACAACGACGGTCGCTGCGATGGCCGTGCACAGGAGCCAGTCCACCGCATCGAGCGGCACGGTGCCGAAGCCGCGCTGGAGCGCCGGAACGTAGAGCACGGCGAACTGCGCGGCGACGCAGATCGCGACGGAGATCCAGAGCCACGCGTTCGAGAACAGCCCGTGCAGCGCGCTCCTCTCGTCGGAGCGGACGCAGAAGACGTCGAAGAGCTGGTAGAGCACGAGCGTGTGGAAGGCGAGGGTGCGTGCGTACCCCACATCGCCGTCCCCGAGCATGACCCCACCGGGCAGCCCCGCGTCGAGCACGAGCAGCGTGCCTACGCACATGACGACCGAGGCGACGCCGATGCCGTACCACATCCGCGGCGTGATCACGCTCGCAGCGGGAGCGCGTGGCCGAAGCTGCATCACCGCCGGGTCGGGCGGATCGACCCCGACGGCCAGCGCCGGCAGCCCGTCGGTCACCAGGTTGATCCAGAGGATCATCGTCGCGAGGAGCGGAAGGACGAGCGCCTCTCCCTTCCCGGCGTAAAGCCCGATCACGCCCGCAAGCACCACGCCGAAGAACATCACCAGCACCTCGCCCAGGTTGGTGGCGAGCATGTAGCGCAGGAACTTCTGGATGTTCGCGTAGATCGAGCGTCCTTCCTCGATGGCAGCGACGATCGTGGCGAAATTGTCGTCGGCGAGGATCATGTCGGCGGCGCCCTTCGAGACATCCGTGCCGGTGATGCCCATCGCGATGCCGATGTCGGCCGCCTTGAGCGCCGGCGCATCGTTCACGCCGTCGCCGGTCATCGCGACGATCGCGCCGTGGCTCTTAAGCGCGCGCACGATCGCCAGCTTGTGCTCGGGCGAAACGCGCGCATACACCGACGCCTCGAGAACGACGCGGCGGAGATCGTCGTCGGCCAGGCGCGCGAGCTCGGCGCCGGTCACGGTGCGGTCGCCCAGCTTCGCGATGCCCAGCTCGGTTGCGATCGCGTGCGCCGCCCCCGGATGGTCGCCGGTGATCATGATCACCCGCACGCCGGCGTTCTGGGCGACGCGCACCGCGTCGACCGCCTCGGGGCGCGGCGGGTCGATCATGCCGACGACGCCGAGCCACACGAACTCGTGCTCCTCCGTCTCGACGATGCTGACGCCCGCAGGCAGGCGTCGGTAGGCAAGGCCGATCAGCCGCAGGGCCTCGCCCGCGAGGGCGTCGATCGACGCGAGGATCGCGGCGCGGCCCGCGTCGTCGAGCGACACCTCGTCCTCGCCGGCGCGGCGGCTCGAGCAGCGCGCGAGCAGCACGTCGGGCGCACCCTTGGAGAACAGCACCATGCCCTCGTGCCGTTCGTCGGCGTGGGCCGTGCTCATCATCTTGCGCTCCGAGGAGAACGGGATCTCGCCGACGCGCGCGAAGCGCTTCTCCAGCCGCTCGGCGGAGAGCCCGACCTTGAGCGCCGCGACCTTCAGCGCGCCCTCGGTCGGGTCGCCGATCACGAGCCACTGCCCGCCGCGCTCGCCGAGCGCCGCGTTGTTGGTGAGGAAGCCCGCGGCGAGCGCACGCTCTATCTCGATGCGGTGCGCGCCCCCCGTCAGCGGCCTGCCTCCGGCGAGCAGCTCGCCCTTCGGCTCGTAGCCGGTCCCGGTGAGGTCCGCGCGCCCCGACGCGGTCATCACGACGCGGACGGTCATCTCGTTCTTCGTGAGGGTGCCCGTCTTGTCGCTGCAGATCACGTTCGTCGAGCCGAGCGTCTCGACGGCGGCAAGCTTGCGCACGATCGCCTTGCGCTTCGCCATGCGCTGCATGCCCAGCGAGAGCACGACCGTTGTCACGGCCGCGAGTCCTTCGGGGACCGCGGAGACCGCGAGCGCGACCGTGTAGAGCAGCACCCCGGTGAGCGCGGCGACCGAGAAATCGCGCTGCAGCAGCAAGATCGTCGCCGCCACGATCACCGCGATCGCGATCACGACGCCGCCGAGCACCTTGCCGAGCGCGTCGAGCTGCGCCTGCAGGGGGGTGGCCTCGGCCTGCGTGGCGTGCAGGAGGCCCGCGATCTTGCCGACCTCGGCGCGCGGGCCGGTGGCGACGACCACCGCGCGCCCGTGGCCGTAGGTCGCCGCGGTGCCCGAGTACAGCATATCGGCGCGATCGGCGAGCGTCGCCTCGCGCGGGACCGGCCTGGGATCCTTGGCGACCGGCGTGCTCTCGCCGGTGAGCGCCGCCTCGGTGGTCTGCAGCGACACCGACTCGATCACGCGCGCGTCCGCGGGAACGGTCGCACCTTCCTCGATGACGACCACGTCGCCGGGAACGAGCTCGGCCGCCGCCACCGTGACGCGCTCGCCGTCGCGCACGACGATCGCGGTGGCCGCGGTCATCTTCGCGAGGCTCGCGACCGCGTGCTCGGCGCGCTCCTCCTGGATGAACCCGAGGATCGCGTTCGCGATCACGATCGCGAAGATCGTCAGTGTCTCGTATGGCCAGCCGTGGCGGCCTTCGAACCACCAGACAGCGACGGAAATCCCGCCGGCCGCGATGAGCAGCAGCACGAGCGGGCTCCGGAACTGGGCGAGGAACTTGCGCCACCACGGCACGGGCGGGGCGGCCGGCAGCTCGTTGCGGCCCACGCGGGCGAGTCGGGCCTGCGCCTCGGCGGCCGTCAGGCCGCGCGACGGATCGGTCGCGAGCCGCGCCACGACCTCCGACGCGGGCAGCGCGTGGGCCTCCTCAAGGGCGAGCGCGGGATCCATTGCCTCGATTCTGCCTGACGCATTCTCCCGGCCAGGGGAGGGCCGGGTCTGACCCACGTCAAGATGGCGGTGTTTTCCGGGCGCGACGATTCCAGTACGCTCCTGCCAGGAACGAGGGGCGGGAGGGCCGTCGATGCGAAGGACGATCGCAATGCTCGCGACCGCGGTGCTCGCGGGGTGCGCGGTCGCGCCCGACAAGCTCGACGAGATCAAGCTCCCCGGGGTCGGGAAATTCTCAGCCGAGCGGCCCGGCGAGACGCTCCCCTCCGGCTGGCGCGTATGGAAGCTCTCCGGCCTGAAGCGCCCGACGGAGTACAGCCTCGTCGATCACGAGGGCCGCACGGTGATCCTCGCGCGCTCGCGCGCCGGCGCGTCGGGGCTGGTCTTCCCGATCGCGATCGACCTCAAGGAGTACCCGTTCCTGCACTGGCACTGGAAGGTGCCGGCGCTCATCCAGGGCGCGGACAACACGCAGCGGAACACCGAGGACTCGCCGGTGCGCATCGTCATCACCTTCGACGGCGACAGGTCGAAGCTGCCGCTCGACGAGCGCCTCTTCGCCGACAACTTCCGCCTCTTCACGCGCCAGGAGTTCCCGTACGCGATCCTGATGTACATCTGGGAGAACCGCGCGCCGGTCGGACGCGTGATCGACAACCTGCACACCACGCGCATCAAGATGATCGTCGCCGACACCGGCGACGAGCACCTCGGCAAGTGGCGTTCCGAGACGCGCAACGTCTACGAGGACTTCAAGCGCGCGTTCGGCGAGGAGCCGCCACCCATCCGCTCGATCGGGATCATGACCGACAGCGACAACACCGGGTCGGACGCGGAGGCCTACTACGGCGACATCACGTTCCTAAAGCCGGGCGTGCCGCCGAGGTGACGCTCATCGGGCGCGCGGTGTATCTTCGGGGCGAGCCGCTGCGCACAAGGTCGCCCGAATGAAACGAAATCCCACGTCCACCCCGCTCGCTGCGGGCTTTACGCTTCTCGAGCTGCTCGTGGTGATGGTCATCATCGGCCTCCTGGCAGGCTATGTCGCGCCGCGCTACTTCTCGCAGGTCGGCAAGTCCGAGGTGAAGGCGGCGCAGGCGCAGATCGTCGCGTTCGAGAAAGCGCTCGACACCTATCGCCTCGACGTCGGCCGCTACCCGAGCACCGAGCAGGGGCTGAACGCCCTGATGCAGCGGCCGCAGAACGAGGCGAAGTGGAACGGCCCGTACCTCCAGAAGGCGATCCCGCTCGACCCGTGGGGCAAGCCCTACCAGTACAAGTCGCCGGGCGAGCGCGGCGAGTTCGATCTATGGTCGTTCGGCAAGGACGGCCAGCCGGGCGGCACCGGCGAGAACGCCGACGTCACGAGCTGGTAGCCGGCTCTCGTCGACCCGCGCCGCCTTGACGGGGACGGAGGCGCCGCCCAGAATGCGCCGGGCGTCGCAGTCGATTGAGGCGCTACGCGCGGCAGTGTCCACGGTTCTATTACAGGAGGGGGACTCGTCATGGCCTTGCAACGCTCATCGCCATTTGCGCGCAGCACTCGTACCGGGCTCGCACTCCTCGCCGCGCTCTCGTTCCTTGCCGGCGCATCGCCTGCGGTCGCCGACGACGACGGCACCGAGGACCTGCTGCGCCTCATCAAGAAGTCGCGACTGGTCGATCTTTCGCACCCGTGGGAAATCGAGTCGCCGATCGCGGGCGTGAACCCGCCGTACGCGTTCGAGCTGACCGCCACGCACGAGAACACGCGGGGGACTTTCGGGGACGGCGGGCAGCTCTCGTTCGCTGGCGAAGTCCAGCACTGGAGCGGTCAGCATGGTGCGCCCAACATCGATGCCATCGGGCACATCGGGCGCGACGGGAAGCTGTTCGGCGGCCTCGACGCGGCCGCGTCCACGAGCAACCCCGACGGCATCGGCGCGAGCGGCGTCGGCGCGCAGCTCGCGATCGACGCGTTTCCGACCGACCTCCTCGTCACCCGCGGCGTGCTGCTCGACGTGGCGCGGATGATCCAGGGCGACTGGCGCCCGCTGCCGGACGACTTCGAGGTCACCGCGGCGCATCTCGAGCAGGCCGCCAAGCGGCAGCGTGTCCGGCTGAAGCGGGGCGACACCGTGTTCATCCGCACCGGCTGGGGGCAGCATTTCCAGGGGGATCCGGCCCGCTACAAGGGCGATTTCTCGCCCGGCCCGAGCCTGAGCGGGGCCGAATTCCTGATCAAGCACGGCGCGCGGATCGTCGGCAACGACACGCTCACTTTCGAGAAGCGCCCGCCGCTCGTGTTCGAGCCGAAGTTCCAGGTGTTCCCGGTGCACATGCGGCTGATTACCGATAGCGGCATCTACATCATCGAGAACCTCAACCTCGAGCAGCTGGCGAAGAGCGGCGCGGACGAGTTCGTCGTCGTCGTGCCGCCGCTGAAAGTCAAGGGCGGCACGGGATCGGCGCTGCGGGCGTTCGCACTCGTCAACGAGAAGCGACACGGCGACCGCCGCGATCGGGACGACTAGTCGCGCACGAAGCATGGCGCAGCGCCGCGGTCTGCACCGGGCGGTTCGCGCGCTGTGCGCCCTGATCGCGTTCGCTGCGATCGGGCTGTGCCCCGCGGTCGCGGTCGCCCAGGCCGGGGTGGACGAGGAGCTCAGACAGCTCGACGCTGCGCTCACGCGCATCCAGCAGGCGCAGCAGGGCGTCTACCAGCAGTTCCAGATGGTGCAGGAGCTGCGCCGTGCGGAGCTCGCGCGCCCCGACCCGTTCGCGCCGCAGTCGAACGTCGGCATCGCGCCGCCGCCCCAGGACTACACTGAGTTGCAGCGCCAGCGCGAGTACCGGGAGAACCGCATCAAGGAGCTGACGGCGGAGCTCGACAGGCTGTACGCGCGCTATCAGGAGCTGGAAGACCAGAAGCGACCGCTGCTCGAGCGCCTCGGGGAGATTGCGCGCGGGAGATAGCGTCGCCGTCAGATCCCGGCAATGCGGCCGGCTCTTACTTGCGCCGACTAAGGGGCGCGATGCGGGGGCCCCCCGTCCGCAACGACTTGCGCCCGCGCAGAGCACCCCGGAGGCTTCGCGGGCCGAACCTTCGATCGGCCGCGGCGCTGCCCGATCACGTGCGTCGCACTGCGACGTCACGTTGTCAACACCGATCCGCCCGAACACCCGCGGGCCGTGCATCCGGATCGATGGCCCGACGACCTCGAAGGTGCGGACGATCATATCGCGGGATTTCTTCTCGCCGGAGGGTTCGTTCATCGTGCGCTTCGAGACCCCGCCGATCGAGAGTGGCGAGTTCCCGCGGCCATTCGTGCAGCCCCTGCCGCCCGCTCCGCCGGTGCCGACGCCCTACTCCATCACCTATTTCCAGGAGGACGGGATGGCGTTGCCCTATTACATCGCATCCAACCCGAGCGACTGCCAGTCTCCGCACGCCAAACGGTTCAATTTCGGGATGGCGAACGCGAAGCATCACCGGTATGCGGTGATCAGCTACGCGCTCATCGGGTCATACACCAAGCCCACCTTCTGCACGTCGCCCCCGCCTCCCGCGCCGCCCTGCGTCGCGACGCGGAAACCGCCGATGTCAGCCGATTCTTCGTAGGTGTCTGAGACCTGAGTGGGAACCTGCTGTGGTCGCGCACGATTCCGGGCGTGGACTCGTCGGGGTAGCGCTGCTGCCGCGACACGGCAGCATGGTCGCGGACGTGCTCGACGACGACAAGGTTGACGAGGTGTTGATCTTCCGTAGCAGGAGCGTGGGCGGTCAGCTCCATCAGCTGCAGGAGTACCACGACATCGCAACCGGGGGCCTCATCCGTAAGGTGACGACAACGGTTACCGTGCCGACGGTTCCGCCGGTCTGGTGAGCGCGAGTAGCGCCGGGTAACCACCAGGTGCTGCCCGGCCAAGTGCAATTATGGAGGCCCGCGTAACGCGGGCCTCCGCGTGCTGTCTTTTCCCCTGTGACAGGGATGTTGCAAGGCGCGCGCCTCGACCCCTTTGCGCCGCAGTCGAACGCTGGTAGCGCGCGTTGAGCCGGTTGAGCTCGACCGTCAGCTCCCCAGTAGCTGCAGGGAGCAGAAGGGACCTCTGCTCGAGTGCGTGCGCAGCTCAATCGTCGTCGTCGGCGTATTTCAGATGATCGGCATTTACGCTTGTAAACGCGCGGCGCGGCGTGAACGCCATCTCGCAGTCAGCCACGGCACGAGCTTGAACCACTGGAAGTAACCAATAACAACGAAACCAAACCACACGACGAAATCGGCAATTGCCGACGTTGATCCGATTTCGATTCCGACGAGCGACAGAACATATCCCGTCGCACTGAGTAGCAACCACCACAGAAGGCCAAGGGGCAATGTCAAGAATGCCATGATGATTGCTGCCAAGAGCGAGCATTCTCCACGGAGCGTCGCGTTAGCCTCGTTTCCGCAAGCGACGAATGTCCATGCCAGCATTACGACGCATGCAATGAGCCAAACGATCTTCAACAGACTCATCATTGTCAGCTTCATTTGAGGCCGCACGTCTTACGGCAGCGCGAATTCACGTCGTCGTCGTACTCCTGGCAATCGGTGCCAAACGGAACGCCATAACGCGGACGCGGCTTCTTCCACTCGTCAATCAAACACTTCTCGAAGCACCTGTTATCGCCTTGCGTCTGCTTACAAGCGCCAGCGCTGTAGTAATCGGTAGCTGGCGTCGTCGGCCTACCTGGACTACTCCACCACGATTCCGAGAATCCTTGCCCGCCGCATACCAAGTTGCCTTTGGCGTCACGCGTGCAACTGTATTGATGATAGAAAGGGTTGCCCAAAATGTCCGGGCCACTCCGCTGGTTATCTCCGGGTAGCCCTCCAAGCGGACGACGGCACTGGTATGTTTCCAAGCCGGTCGGATCCGTGTAGCTAATTGGATTACCGCCGACATAGAGGTAAGTGTTGAGGCCGCCTCGCAATCCAATCGGATCCGATTGAACGTAGCCCCCTGTTGAAGGATCATAGTCGCGGAAATAGTTGTAGTTCAGTCCGGTCTCGCGGTCCGCATACTGGCCGGGAAAGCGAAGGTTAAACTCGAAGTTCCCGAGTCCGGATGGGTTCTCTTCCGGCGGATTGTTCCCGAAGGGCTCCTGATTCTCCCAGCGCCAGACAACCTGCTGCGCTTGATCGGTGATCACCCTCGGTGTGTTCACGTGATCTGCATGGATGTAATAGAGCACCGGCGATCCGACTTGCCCTGAACCCTCGCAGACGACATTGCCCGCGGTCACGGTCAGATCGAGCCTGGAGCCGCGCGGCGGATATCCGCCCGTGAAAGTGAACGTCACCGTACCCTCGACCGAGTAGCCGTCGCGCAATGATGCGCCAGCGTACACCCGGCCCACCTGCGACTCGGTGTCGTCGCCGGCAGTGACGAGAGTGTCGGCGACCGGTTGTCCGTCGATCGAGGTCAGCGCTAGGGCGATGCGGTTGCCCTCCCCGATGCCCGCCGGCGAGCGCACCACGAACCGCAGCGCATTGCCCGTGTCCATGTCGCCGGACCATTCGAGGTTGAAGAGTTCCGTCCCGCCGTCGCGCACCGCCACTCGCGCCTTGCCCGCGCCGTCGTAAGTCAAAGTGAAGCCGTAGGGTTTGCCGGACACCCAGTCGAGATCGGCTCGGGCGCTCGCCTCGAAGTCCCGCGTGTTCGTGCCCAATCCCCACTCCCAGCCTTGCTCCCCCGGACGGCCGGAACGCACCTCCATTCGCTCGCGCCGCTCGAAGGGCGCGAACGTCCGCGAGGTGTCGCGAGTCGGCGTGGCTGGACACTGCCCGGCTGCGGATGGATACACCGCCACGCCGACCGGTTGGTCTCCGAGCCACAGGTACTCGCGTATTGGATTCCCGCCGGACGCGGATTCGGCGATGAGCCGCCCGTGCGTGTCGTAGTGGAAGGCGACATCCTCCAGCGGAGAGGTCTTGCGCACCCGCTGGCCAAGGGCGTTGACCTGGTACGTGGTGGTGCCGATGGCCGAAGTCGATGAAACGAGCCGACCTCTCGGATCGTAGGCGAAGCCGTTTGAGCCGTCGCTGGTGATCGAGCCGTTTGCATCGTGGGCGTAGGTGCGCACAGTTGACCCGGTGATGCTCGCAATGCGGTTGCTAGTCGGGCTGATCGTGTAGGTGTCGCTTCCCGAGGGCGTGGACTTCGACAGGCGGTTGCCCACCGCGTCGTAGCCGAAGCCAAAACTGCTCGCCGGGAGGATCGCGCTCGTCAACCGATCCAGGGCGTCGTAGCCGTAGTCAGTCAAGTTCGCCGGCGTGCCCTGCTGCTCGATGCGGGTGATCCGGCTTGCCGCATCGAAGCTGAGGGTTTTCGCCTGGTTGGCGAGGCTGTAGGTGGCGATCCGGCCATCGAGGTCGAAGCTGCGGGCGTAGGCCTGGAGATTGCCGAAGGTGAAGCCCTTAACTGGTCCGAAGGACTGGTAGGCGACGTCCTGGAGCATCACCTGGCTCGTTCCACCGCCGGTGGTCTCGATGCGGTTCACCCGTCCGAGCGCATCGAATTGATAGCTCGTCGTCCTTCCGGAGGGGTAGATCATGCCGCTCATGCGGCCGGCCCCGTCGTAGGTGTAGACGGTGGTGGCGGTCGCGCCGCCGATCGTCCGTGCTTCGGCGGTCACGCGACCTTTTTCGTCGTAGCCGTAGGTGCTGCTCTGGAGGACGCTTCCTGCGGCCGACGTCTCGGTGATCGCCGTGAGCCGACCAATGCCGTGCGGCCCCTCGTCGTAAGCATAGTCGACCTGTCTAAGCTGGCTGCCGGTCGCTTGAGCGTAGACGATTCGGCTGATCCGGTTCAGCGCGTCGTAGGTTGAGGTCGTGGTCTGACCCTTGGCGTCCGTGAAGCTGATGACGTTGCCCGCGGCATCCCGGTTCGCGGTAGTGATGCCGGCGTCGGGGCTCGCCTGCTGGGTGAGGTTGCCGAGGCCATCGATCGTGTAGGCCGTCACATTGTTACGCGAATCGGTGACCGAGATGAGCTGGTCGAGCCCGTCGTGGCCGAAGCGGGTGACCCCCGCCGACGGGTCAGTCATGTGCTTCAAGCGATTCAGGGCGTCGTACGCATTGGCGATGACCCGGTTGAGCGGATCAGTGATGCCGGTCAGATTGCCCTGATTGTCGTAGGCGTAGCGCGTCGTCTGATTCTGCGCCCCGATCTCCTGGATAAGGCGATTCAGGCTCGAGTACACACGGCTGCGGGCCTGGGCGAGCGCGTTCGACGGATCGAACACCTCTTCCTTGATCCGGTTGCCCATGAGATCGAGCGTGTAGGCAACGCGATTTCCGAAGGCGTCGGCGATTCCCGTCAATCGATGGGCGGCATCGTAGCTGTAGGCGAGGAAGCTCCCATCGGGCAGCGTCACCCGGGTCAACTGGCCGACGCCGTCGTACTCGTAGCTCGTCAGCTCGCCCCCGAGGTTGCGCGATGTGAGACGCTGACGCACGTCGTAGGTGAGGGTGGTGACCAGGCCATTCAGGTCGCGGAGCTCGGTCGGCTGCCCGTGGGCGTTATACGCGACGACCTGCGTCACGTGGCCGCGGGCATTGGTCACCGTCGCCACATTGCCGCGCTTCCCAAGATCCGGATCGTCGTTCGGGTAGTAGGTGTAAGTCGTGACGTCCGAGACGTCGGTGCGCGGACCGTCGGCGCTCACGACCTGCCCATTGGCATTGTAGGTGTAGGTCCAGGTGCGCGAGGTGCCGACGGCGGAGGCCGAGAACCCCTGCGCCCCAGTCGCATCTGAGGTCGCCTGCACCGTCCGCGTGAGCACGCTCCCCCGGTTGCCCGGGTTCGGGTCATTTGGTTCGCCGTACGTGTAGGTGCTGATGCGCAGCGGCTCGGCCACCCGCGCCGGTAACCGGTAGAACCCGTGCCACTCGGTTGAAATGCGCCGTTCCTGCGCGGAGCCAGCAGCTTCGACACGCAGCGTTTCCAGCCCGCGCGCGTCTCGCGTGGTCTGCGTGACGTTCCCGTTCCAGTCTGTCTGGGAGCTAGGCATCCCCGTGGTGTCGAACGTCCGGGCGGCGAATCCCAGCGGACAACCGGGATCGCCAGTCGTGGTCGAGTTCTTCTTCGTTCCGAGCACGTCCTCGAGCGCATATGTTCGCGTGGCCCCGAGCGCGTCGACGACAGCTACCGCGTCTCCGCTGTGCGTCAGGACGACTCGTTCGGCATCCAGCGCGTGCTTGGACAGTGTCGCGCGTCCCTGCGTGTCGTAATCGAAAGTGGCAAAACGCGTGCCGTTCTCGTCGGTGATCCCGGTGAGCGCTGTCTCAGGCATGTAGCCGCTCGCGTCCATGGGTGCGTCACCGGTCTTCTCGTAGTGATACCGGCGCGTCGTGGAATCCGGACGCGTGACCACGACGAGGTTTCCCAGAGCGTCGTACTCGTACTGGTGGACCTGGCCCGCCGGATCGGTGATCCGGTCGATGCGCCCGACGCTGTCATAGCCGAACGCGAGCGTGCGTCCGAACGGATCGACGACCGCCGTGAGTCGCACGCCTGTCGTAGGATGCGTCGCATACTGCAACGAGAGCGCGCGCCCGGTCTTGTCCTCGATCGCGGTCAGGCGGCCACCGCCGTCGTAGACCTCGGCTCGGTCGTCCGCGCCTGCCGCGCGATAGCGCCACCCCGCCGGCTGTCCGTTGGCGTCGAGCACCTGGTCCAGTCGATCGGGGATGTCCGCATCGGGGTTCCACGCAGCACCCGCGCGCGCAAACACGTACACCGCGCCGTTGGTGCGATGCGCCATTGCCCTGCCGTTGAACTCGTCGACCGCGATGAAGGACTCGAACTCGTGGCGCCAGCCGCGTCCGATCCGGCCAACCGCCTGCACCCCGCGGCTGTTGTAGGTGCGCATGAACCTTAGTGACAGCGCGCCGAACGCCTGGTAGTCGCTCTCGATCTGTACCTTGTTGCCGTTGCCGAGATTGACGGGATTGGCGCGCGAGCAGGCGCCGAACGGCGCCTGGCCGGCGGCCTTGCTATCCGCGATCGGGAATGAGAAGCCGATATTTGGAAGGTTCTGCGGCAACCCGACGGTGGCGCAGTCGAGTCCGGGCGCGACCCGTACATAAGAGGGAGAGGCGTTGTAAGTGCAGCTCGGAGCGGGGCTGACCATCTCCGCGATGCCGGGGCACGCGAGCTCGGCGCCATAGGTTGCGAGGTTGTACTCGTAGGCCCGCGCATTTTGTGCGACGACCTCGGCGAAATTCTTCTCGCATGCCTCCGCCGGCGTGCGCCCGAGCAGCGGATACCAGGACGGTGGGAACGATCCGTAGCCTTGGACGTTCGTGATCCACAAGGTCATCGGGGTCTGGGCGTTTGCAGCACCGACCAGCCACAATCCGCTAACGATTAACAAAAGGGCAGGGCGGCGCGCCCGCGCGCGTTCGACGGGATCCCGCATCAGCATCGCTCCTCCCTGCCTCTTTGCGCTCCCCGCCTCGTAGCTCCGGCGCGGTGCCCGCGTAGAGGTCGTTTCCTGGCGTGTCCCGCAAGGGTGGCACTCTCGCCCCCACGCGACTGTAAATTCGTGTCAATTTCGGCGTGTCCACGAGTCGCTCCTCATCGCCAAGGCGAAAGTCGCCAAAAAATGCCTTCCGCATCCGGCTGCAAAGGCACTCCAGTGACCGTCCGTTTTGGGCGGCATCGCGCCTGCCTTGCGCACTGGTAACCTTTTGGCGTAAAACTCTTTCCCCGGCTGCCCGTCGCACCGGGTAACCTAGCCGCAACTCGAACGGCGCAACGCACCATCGCCGATGCAGTACGAGATCCGCGCCATCAAGGGAACCGATGGCATCGTCCGCCTCGCGCTCGACGCGGCCGACGAAGCCGCTGCGCGCGACCAGGCGCGCGCGCAAGGCTTCACCGTCCTTTCCGCGAGGCCACGCGGCGTCCTCGGCGGTTTCGCGTTCTCCTGGAGCCGGCGCTTCCCGCTGCTCCTCTTCAGCCAGGAGTTGCTCGCGCTGCTGTCGGCGGGGCTCTCGCTGTCCGAGGTGTTCGACACGATGGTCGCGAAGGAGACGCGCGCCGAAAGCCGCAAGCTGCTCGCGGGCGTGCGCGACCGGCTGTTCGAGGGCCGGTCGCTCTCGGCCGCGCTAGGGGAATACCCGCAGGTGTTCCCGCCGTTGTACGTCGCGACGGTGCGCGCGGCAGAACGCACCGGCGACCTCCCGGAAGCGCTCGCGCGCTACATCGCGTACCAGGAGCGTCTCGACATCGTCAAGAAGAAGGTGCTGAGCGCGTCCATCTACCCGGTCGTGCTGCTTTTCGTCGGCGGCCTCGTCACGCTGTTCCTGCTCGGCTACGTCGTGCCGCGGTTCGCGGGCATCTACGACGACGTGGGGCGCGAGCTGCCGTTCCTCTCGCGCGTGCTGATCGAGTGGGGCCGGATGCTGAACGCGCACGGGGGACTCGTCGCCGCGGCGATCGTCGCGGCGCTCGCCGCCGCGATCGCGCTGCGGGCGCAAGGGCGGCGCGTGTTCACCGCGTGGCTCGGGCGCATTCCGGCGGTCGGCGCGCGCGTGCGCGTGTACCACCTCGCGCGCTTCTACCGCACCGTAAGCATGCTGCTCCGTGGCGGCACGCCGCTCGTCACCGCGCTCGGGATGGTGTCGGGCCTGCTGCCGCCGGACCTGCGCGAGCGCCTCGCGCGCGCCACCGTGCGCATCCGCGAAGGCGCGAGCATCTCGAGCGCCATGGACGAGGCAGACCTCGCCACGCCGGTCGCGAGCCGCATGCTCAGGGTGGGGGAGAAAAGCGGCGACATGGCGGAGATGATGGAGCGCATCGCGGTGTTCCACGACGAGGAGCTGGCGCGCTGGATCGAGTGGTTCACGCGCCTCTTCGAGCCGCTCCTCATGGCGCTGATCGGCATCGTCATCGGGGCGATCGTCGTCCTGATGTACCTTCCGGTCTTCGAGCTGGCCGGGAGCCTGCAATGAGCGCCGTGGCCGAAGCGGTCTTCACGCCCGAGGACGTGCGGCGCGCCCGCGCGGCCGCCGCGGCACGGCAGACGAGCGTCGTCGGCGCGCTCGAGGAGGCCGCCGGCCTCGCCCCGCCCGAGTTCGCAGCGCGGCTCGCGACGAGCTTCGGCTATCCGCTCGCGTCGATCGACGACCTGTACCGCTGGGAACCCGCCTTCGATGAGCTGCCGTTCGCCGAGGCGCTGAAGGCGCAGGCCGTGCTCTTTCGCGACGCGGCGGGCGCGCTGCGCCTCGTCATCGGCGATCCGTTCGACGCCACGCGCCTCGCCTGGGCGGAGGAGCGCGTCGCGGCGCCGTTCGAGCCGTGCCTCGCGCATCACGCCGACCTCGTGGCGTTCCTGTCGCGCCACGAGGAGAACGTCTCCGCGATGGCGAGCGTGCTGCCCGAGGCGGGCGGCGTGGCGCGGCTCGACGCGGGCATCGAGGATCTCTCGTTCAAGGCGATCGCCGCGGACGCGAGCCCGGTGGTCAAGCTCGCGCGCTCGACGCTCTACGACGCGCTGAAGGCGGGCGCCTCCGACATCCACCTCGAGACCGACGCCTCGGGCCTCACGATCAAGTACCGGATCGACGGCGTGCTGAGCACGATTGGCACGCTTGCCGGCGCGGACATCGCCGAGCAGGTGCTTTCGCGCGTGAAGGTCGTCGCCGAGCTCGACATTGCAGAGCGGCGCGTGCCCCAGGACGGTCGCTTCAAGGTGAGCGTGCGCGGCCGCGAGATCGACATCCGCGTGTCGATCATGCCGTCGATCTTCGGCGAGGACGCGGTGCTGCGCATCCTCGACAAGCAGGCGCTCGCGGACGAGGTGCGCGGGCTCACGCTCGACAGCCTCGGCTTCGACAGCGCCGACCGGGCTATCGTGCGGCGCCTGGCGAACGAGCCGTACGGCATGCTGCTCGTGACCGGCCCGACCGGCAGCGGCAAGACGACGACGCTCTATGCCACGATCACCGAGATCAACCACGGTCGCGACAAGATCGTCACGATAGAGGACCCGGTCGAGTACCGCCTCCCGGGCGTGCTGCAGATCCCGGTGAACGAGAAGAAGGGCCTCACCTTCGCGCGCGGCCTGCGCTCGATCCTGCGCCACGACCCGGACCGCATCATGGTGGGCGAAATCCGCGACGCCGAAACGGCGCAGATCGCGATCCAGGCGGCGCTGACGGGCCACCTCGTGTTCACTACCGTGCACGCGAACAACGTGTTCGACGTGCTCGGTCGCTTCACGCACATGGAGGTCGACCCCTACAGCTTCGTCTCTGCGCTGAACGGCGTCGTCGCGCAGCGTCTCGTGCGCGTAAGCTGCCCGCACTGCTCGGTCGAGGACCGCCCGGCGGAGGCGCTGCTCGCCGAGTCGGGGCTCGCGCCGGGCGCGGTCGGCGGCTTCGACTTCCGCTCGGGGCGCGGCTGCGGGCAGTGCCGCGGCACCGGCTACAAGGGGCGCCGCGCGATCGCGGAGATCATGATGCTCACCGACGAGCTGCGCGAGATGATCGTCGCGCGCGAGCCGATCCGCGCGCTCAAGGACAAGGCGCGCGCGAACGGCACCCGCTTTCTGCGCGACTCGGCGCTCGCGCTGGTGCGCGAAGGCGTGACCAACCTCCAGGAGATCAACCGTGTCACCTTCGTGGCGTGACCGGGTCGAAATCTTCCTCGCCCCCGACCGGGTGGACCTGACGCGCGTTCCGCGGGGATTGCGGCCGCAGCCAGGGTTGACGCACACGCAGCCGTGCGAGCCGCGCACCGATGCCGACGCGGCGCCGGCGGTGGAGGCGCTCGGGCGCGCGCTTGGCGCGCTCGCCTGGAAGAACGCGGACGCGTCGGTGACGCTGTCGAATCACTTCGTGCGGTTCGCGCTCGTGCCGAATGCCGGCGAGGTGGCGCGCGGCGCGGAGCGTCTGGCGCTCGCGAGACATCAGCTGCGGCTCGTGTACGGCGAGCGCGCGGACGCCTGGGAAGTGGTGCTCGGGGAGCCGGGCGGTGTCGCGGCCGCGCTGGACCCGGCGCTCGTCCTGGCGGTGCGCGACGCGCTGGCGGCCGCGAACATCGTGCTGAAGGCGCTGCGGCCTTTCCTCGCCGACGCATTCAACGGCGCGCGTCCCTTCCTCCCGCCGGGGCCGGCGTGGCTCGCGGTCGTCGAGCCCGGCCGGGCGTGCGTCGCCCACCTGGACGGCACGCGCTGGTTCGCGCTGCGCAGCCAGCGCGTGCAGGGTGCGCCCGAGGCGGCGCTGCCGCTCGTCCTCGAGCAGTGCCGGCTCGCGAGCGGCATCGACGCGGAGGCCGCGGAGGTGTGCGTCGTGGCGCGCGAGGCTTGGCACGGCGAGCTCGCACCGGCGGGACGCTGGCGCTTCCGCACGGTCCCCGTGCCCGTGGCGCGCGAGCGGGCGAGCGCATGAGATCCCGTCTGCACCTCGATTTCGTCCGGCCGCGGGCGCCGCGGACCGCGCTCGGCGCGGGCCTCCTCGCGGTCGGCGTCTTCGCCGCGGTCGCAACTCTGGTGGAATACCGCATGCTGGCCGCCGAATCCGTGCAACTCGAAGCACGCATTGCGGACACGCAGCGGATGGCGCGGCGCGAGCTGCCGCGCTTGCGCCAGACCTCCCTCGATCCGAAGGCGCTCGCCGACGAGGTCCGCAACGCCAACACCGTGCTCGCGCAGCTCACGATCCCCTGGGGCGCGCTGTTTGGCGAGATCGAGGCCGCGGGCGACCGGAGCATCGCGCTTCTCTCGATCCAGCCCGATGCGGGGGCCCGTGCGCTGCGCATCACGGGCGAGGGGAAGCGGTTCGAAGACGTGCTCGCGTACATCGGGCGGCTCGAGGCCCGCCCCGCGCTCGCGAACGTGTTTCTCGCGAGCCACGAGCTGCGCCAGGGCGGCGCGCAGCGGCCGGTCGCCTTCGCGCTCGTGGCGCAGTGGGTCGACGAGGACGGGAAGGGCGCAACCGGCAACGGCAAGGACGGCAATGGCAAGCCTGAGTGACGCACTGAAGCTCGGCCGGCTGCGCGAGGAGCTGGAACGCCTCGGGTGGCCCGGCGTCGTCGGACTGGGGCTGCTCGCGTTCGCCGCGATGATCGCCGTGTCGGCGCTCCTGCCGCTGCGCGCGGAGGTCGCGCGGCTGCGCGGCGAGGCCGACGAGCTCCAACGCCGCATCGGCGGCGGCGAGCGCGCTGCGCGGCCGCAGGTCCGGGACCAGCTCGCGACCTTTTACGCGTTCTTCCCGCCGTCCGACTCGTCCCCGGACTGGCTCGGGAAGATCCACGCGATCGCGCAGGCGAAGGGCGTGCAGCTCGCCTCGGGCGAGTACCGGCTCGAGCGCGCTCCGAGCCCGCGCCTGCGCCGCTACCAGATGACGCTGCCGGTGCAGGGCACGTATGCGCAGATCCGCGGGTTCGTTGGCGAGGTGCTCGAGCAGGTGCCCGCCGCCGTGGTGGAGGAAGTGAGCCTGAAGCGCGAGAGCGTGGAGACTCAGCGCGTCGAGGCCCGGGTCCGGCTGACCCTGTACCTGGGGAGCGCATGATGGCGATGCGTCCGCGCGCCCGCTGGCTCCTCCTCGGGGTCGCCCTGGTGCTCACGCTCGTCGGGGCGCGCCTGGTGGGCCGCGAGGACGAAGGCCTCCCGCCCGCGGCGACTCCGGCGCGCGCGACGGCGGGCGACCGGGTGGACGAGCGGCTGGAGCTGGATCTCGACCGCCTCGCCGGACGCAAGGGCGGCGCACCGGCAGGCGATCCGTTCCGGGCGTTTTCGTGGCAGTCGGTCGTGGAGGCCGAGGCGCGCAAGAACGCGCCGCCGCCCCCGCCGCCGCGTCCGCCGCAAGCCCCGCCGCTACCGTTCACTTACATGGGCAAGCTCATCGAGGAAGGCCGCATCGTCGTGTTCCTCACGCAGGGCGACCGCAACTACATCGTGCGTCAGGGCGACACGATCGACGGTACCTACCGGGTAGACGCGGTGACCGAGGAGAGCCTGTCGCTGACCTACCTGCCGCTCAAACAGAAGCAGCAATTCGACCTGGGAGGCGCGCAATGAAGTCGTCCGCCTGGCTGCCGATCGGGCTGTGCGCGCTGCTTGCCGCGTGCAACACCATTCCCGCGGTCGATGACGGCAAGAAGCTCATCGCCGAGGGCCGGACCGAGGAAGGGCTGGCGAAGCTGCAGCAGGCGGCGCGCGACAACCCGAACAACGCCCAGGCGCTGAGCACCTATGTGGGTGCTCGCGAGGCCTACGTGATCGAGCTGGTGCGGCAGGCCGATGCGAACCGGGTCTTCGGCGACCTCGCGTCCGCCGAAGTGCTGCTGCAGCAGGCGCTGCGCATCGACCCGGCGAGCGTGATCGCCCGCAACGGTCTCGAAGCGCTGGCCCGGGACCGGCGCGCCGCCGCGGCTGCGGCGGAGGCCGAGGCCGCGCTCAAGGCCGGGCGAATGGCCGAGGCCGAAGCGAAGGCGAACGCCGCGCTGGCCGACAGCCCCGGCAACCGCGCGGCGCGCGCGGTGCTGCGCCAGATCGCCGGCCGGGAGGCGCAGGAGCAGGTGGCGTCGCCGGTGCTCAAAGCGGCGCTCGACAAGCCGGTCACGCTCGAGTTCCGCGACGCCAACATCCGCTCGGTGTTCGAGGCGATCTCGCGGTCGCTCGGCATCAACTTCGTCCTCGATCGCGACGTGCGGCCGGACTTGCGCGTGACGATCTTCGTGCGCAAGACGAACCTGGACGACGTGCTCAAGGTCCTGCTGGCGACCAACCAGCTCGACCGCAAGGTCATCAACGAGAACTCGCTCCTGATCTACCCGAACACGCCCGCCAAGCAGAAGGACTACCAGGCGCTCGCGGTGCGCGGGTTCTACCTCACGAACGCGGACGTGAAGCAGACGGCGGCGATGATCCGCGCGATCGTCAAGACCCGCGACCTCTACATCGACGAAAAGCTGAACCTCCTGGTGATGCGCGATACGCCGGACGCGATCCGGCTGGCCGAGCAGCTCGTGGCGACCCAGGACCTCGGCGAGCCCGAGGTGATGCTGCAGGTGGAGGTGCTGGAAGTGGCCTCCAGCAAGCTGCAGGAGATCGGGCTGCGCTATCCCGACGCGGTGCGTTACGGCCTGCTGCCGATCGATCCCGGCACCGGCACCGGGACGACGGCGACGCTGCCTCAGTTCATCAACCTGCGCGACATGAGCGGGCTCACGTTCTTCACGACCAACCCGCTCGTGGTCCTCACCCTGCGCCAGACCGACGGTGCGACCAACCTGCTCGCCAATCCGCGCATCCGGGTCAAGAACCGCGACAAGGCGAAGATCCACATCGGCGAGCGCGTGCCGGTGATCACCACGACCTCGACCGCGAATGTCGGCGTGTCGTCCTCGGTCAGCTATCTCGACACCGGCCTCAAGCTCGACGTCGAGCCGAACGTCTACCTCGACGACGAGGTCGCGATCAAGGTGCAGCTCGAGGTGTCGAACATCATCGAGCAGCTGAACGTCTCGGGCACGATCGCCTACCGGCTCGGCACGCGCAACACCGCGACGACGCTGCGGCTGCGCGACGGCGAGACGCAGGTGCTCGCCGGGCTCATCAGCGACGAGGACCGCCGCGCCGCGAACAAGGTGCCGGGCCTCGCCGAGCTGCCGCTCCTCGGCCGGCTCTTCTCGAGCAACCTCGACCAGCGCACCAAGACCGACATCGTGCTGCTGATCACGCCCCGCGTGGTGCGCAGTCTTTCGCGGCGCGAGGGCACGGCCGCGGAGTTCGCCGCAGGGACCGAATCGCATCCAGGCGCGCCGCCGATGCAGCTCCGCCCCACTGCGGCCCAATCGCTGTCGCTCGCGCCGGGCGCCGGCGCGGCTGCTGCGCCGGCGCCTTCGGCGCCCGCCGCGCCGCTGGCGCGCGCTGTGCCCGGCCAGGCGGTGAATCTGCTGTGGGCCGCGCCGTCGCAGGCGGTCGCGGGCCGCGAGTTCACGGTCAGCATCGGGATACCGCCCGGCACCGACGCGCGCGCCGCCCGACTCGAGATCGCGTACGACCCGAAGGTGCTGCAGGCGGTCGGCGGCGCGCCGCTCGGCGAGGGGCGCGTCGCGGTCGACGTGCAGGGACCGGTTGCGGCGGGCGCACCGGCGGTGCCGACCGAGTTGCGCTTCCGCGTGCTCGCGACCGCGCCGGGCTCGACGCAGCTCCGGGTGGAAGGCGCCGGGGCGATCGACTTCGGCGGCAATCCGATCGGCGTCGTCGTGCCGGGCACGCACACGGTCAACGTCGTCGCGCAGTGATCATGGCGTTTCCGCAACGGCCGCACCCGCGCGGTTTCACGCTCATCGAGCTTGTCGTCACCGTCGCGATCATCGGCATCCTCGTGTCGGCGGCGCTGCCGCTCGCCGAGCTCGCGGTGCAGCGCTCCAGGGAGAGCGAGCTGCGGACAGCGCTGCGCCAGATCCGCACCGCGCTCGACGACTACAAGAAGGCGGCCGACGAGGGCCGCATCGTGAAAAAGGCCGACGAGTCGGGCTATCCCCCCTCGCTCGACAAGCTCGTCGAAGGCGTGCCCGACGCCAAGGACCCGGCGAAGAAGCGGCTCATCTTCTTCCTGCGCCGCCTGCCGCGCGATCCCCTCGCCGACGATCCCGCGACACCGGCCGCGCGCACCTGGGGGCTGCGCAGCTACGAGAGCCCGCCCGACGCGCCGCGCGAGGGCAAGGACGTGTTCGACGTGTACTCGCTCGCTCCCGGCGTCGGGTTGAACGGCGTGCCCTACCGGCAATGGTGAGCCGCGCGCTGTGCGTGGGCACTTGGCGATTCGACGCGGGAGGCCGGGGGGGATCGGGCTTCACGCTCATCGAGCTGCTGGTCGTGATGGCGATCATCGCGACCTTGCTCACGATCGCGCTGCCGCGGTACTTCGGCAGCGTCGAGCGTTCGAAGGAGGCCACGCTCAAGCAGTCGCTCGCCGTCATGCGCGACGCGATCGACAAGCACTATGCTGACACCGGCCGCTATCCCGACGCGCTCGAGGACCTCGTGTCGAAGAAGTACATCCGCGCGCTGCCGGTCGATCCGGTGACGGAGAGCGCGACCACGTGGATCGTCGTCCCGCCGGCGGAAGGGGTGAAGGGCGGCGTATACGACGTGAAGAGCGGCGCGCCGGGCAAGGCGAGCGACGGCACCGCATTCGCGGACCTGTGAGCATGCGCGCGCAGGGCGGCTTCACCTACGTCGGGCTGCTGCTCGCGGTCGCGCTGGCCGGCGTCGCGCTCGCCGCCGCGGGCACGCTGTGGAGCACGGCTGCGCAGCGCGACAAGGAAGCGGAGCTCCTCTTCGTCGGTGGCCAGTTCCGGCGCGCGATCGGGTCGTACTACGAGGGCACGCCGGGAGCGAAACGCTATCCGTTGAAGCTCGAGGACCTGCTCGAGGACAAGCGTCTCGCGGTTACGCGCCGGCACCTGCGGCAGCTCTACGCGGACCCGATGACCGGCCACCCGGACTGGGAGCTCGTGCGCCTGCCCGATGGCCAGATCGTCGGCGTCCACAGCCGCGCGGGCGGCAGCCCGATGAAAGTCGCGAACTTCGCGCCGAGCGACGAGTCGTTCGCGAACGCCGCGTCGTATCGCGACTGGGTGTTCGCGTACGCGCCGCAGGGCGGCGGGGGTGCGGCGAAGCCGGCCGCGCCGGCGCCCCCCGGAGGCGCTTCGCTGTCGACGTCGGCCCCGCAGTTCGGCGTGCCGCGGGCGGAACCCATGCCGCGCTAGCCGGCGAGTGCACCGCTTCTGTGCATGTCCCGCGGGCGCCAGAGATGAGAAGAACGCCAAGAGCGCGCAGGCGTGGCAGAATCGGATCGCAATTCGAAAGGGAGGAGACCACATGACTTTCCGCGAGATCGTCGCTTTCGCTTCGTTGTTCGGCATTGCACTCGCCGCGGCGCCCGCGCAGGCCCACGATCAGACCTGGGTCTGGCCGTCGGGTGCGCCGAACTTCAAGCCGAGGTTCCTTGGCCCGATCGCCAAGAGGTGCTTTGACGCCAGCCAGACACCGATAGTAGACGACCTCCTTACCGCAGGGCTCGGCAAGACCGGCCTCGCCGGCGCGGCCCCGGAATTTGCGAACCCGCTCGCGCCCACTGCGGCAGAGCTGCGGAAGCGCGCGATCCACACCAACTACCGCGCGGTGCTCGACATCACGGCAACCGGCGGCTACGGCACGCTGTACGGGCCGAACGTCGACAAGGATGGCAACGTGACGACATCCGAAGGCTACATCTTCGGTTGCGAGTACATCGCCTTCGCCGACGACGGCTCCGGGAGGAAGAATGTCACCTTGATGGTGCAGATCCCGGACATCTTCAAGAGGTGCATCGTGACGGCCACCGCTTCGGGATCGCGCGGCGTCTACGGCGCCATTGGCGCGTCGGGCGAGTGGGGCCTCAAGCGCGGTTGCGCGGTCGCCTACACCGACAAGGGCACCGGCAACGGCTTGCACGATCTGATGACGAACGTAGTGGGGCTGATCGACGGCATCCGGACCATCGGCGCGGGACTGCCGCTCACCGCGGATCTCGCCGGAAGCGCTTCGCACTTCACCGCGGCACTCACCGACGCCGAGCGTGCCGCCTACAACGTGGCGTTCCCGAACCGCGTGGCGTACAAGCACGCCCACTCGCAGCAGAACCCGGAGGCCGACTGGGGAAAGAACACGCTCCAGGCCGTGGTGTTCGCGTTCTACGTACTGAACGAGCAGCTCGGCACGCCGCACGGCAACAGCAGCTTCAAGCGCATCGCGTTCGACCGCCGCAACACGCTGGTGATCGCCTCGGCGATCTCGAACGGCGGCACGGGCGGCCTCGCCGCCGCCGAGCAGGACCGATTCGGGCTCATCGACGGTGTCGCCGTCACCGAGCCGAACGCGCAGCCGGAAGAGCTGCACGGCTTGCGGATCGAGCAGGGCGGGAACAAGGTCGATACGATCGGTAAGCCTCTGTACGATTACTTCACTTACGGCAACCTCTATCAGCCGTGCGCGGCGCTCGCGGTCGGCGCGGCGGCACCGGCATTCGCCTTCCTGGGGATCCCGAATCCGGCGGGCGCCGCGAACCGGTGTGCCGGACTCAAGGCGAAGGGGCTGCTCGCTGGAGCTACCGAGGCCGAGCAGGCCGCGGAGGCGCTCGATAAGCTGCACAAGTATGGCTGGGGAACCGAAGCGGACGTCCTACACGCGTCGCACTATCGCTTCGCGACCAACGCCATCGCGGTGACGTACTCGAACACCTACGGCCGGTTCAGCGTCGCGGACAACGTCTGCGGGTTCAGCTTCGCGAATACCGATGCGGCCGGTAACGTGATTTCTCAGGAGGTACCGCTCCCGCCGCTGCTTCCCACGCAGCCGCTACCCCAACCGACGATTTTCGCAACCGGCAATGGCGTGCCGCCCACGACGCGCGTGAACATCGTTTACAACGACAGCGTGGGCGGCGCGAAACTCGACCTGCTGGCGGTTTCGCCGTCAACTAATCTCCCCGACTTCGCACTCGACGGCGCGATCTGCCACCGCAACCTGGTCGAGGGGCGCGACATCGTGAGCGGCGCACCGCTCACCGGCGCGCAGAAGGACGCCTCCGACCGTGTGCGCGAGGGCATCGAGGATGTGCTGCTCGAAGCGGAACTGGGCGGCAAGCCGGCCATCATCGTCGCCGGCCGCTCCGACGCGCTCGTGCCGCCGAACCACGCTTCGCGCGCTTACTTCGGCGCGACGCAGCTCGAGGGGCGCGGGCACGGCCGTCGTCATGGTCACGGCGACAAGGGTGAGCGCGGCGAGAACCGGAACGTGCGCTACGTCGAGGTCACGAACGCGCAGCACTTCGACGCGTTCCTGCCGGGGGGTGCGGTGTTCGGCGGCTACGAGAAGCGGTTCGTGCCGCTGCACGTCTACCTGATCCGCTCGCTCGACTGGATGTACGACCACTTGAAGAGCGGCAAGCAGCTGCCGCCGAGCCAGGTGGTGCGCGGCGTGCCGCGGTGCGCCGATCCGACCTGCGCGACCGCACCTGCGATCACTGATGCGAACGTCCCGCCGATCGAGGCGAACCCGGACCCGGGCAATCTGATCACCATGAGCGGGCGGACGCTGCACATCCCCGAATAGCGCCAGCACGCAGAAACGAGAACGCCGCCCGCGGGCGGCGTTCTTGCTTTGGGCAAAGCGCTCCTAGTGCGACGGGATCCGGATGCGCGATACGGTGTAAAGCGTCACGTCCTCCTCGGGCTCATCGCCCGCGGCGCCCGTGAGCGGCAATGCCAGGTTGGTGACGTACATCCAGTCGTCGACGATGACGATGCTGGCCGGGAAGAGCAGTCCCCGCGGCGAGCCGTCGCGACGGATTCCACCGAACTCGCCGAGCCGGTCGACTACGCGGCCTTTATCGTTCAGCGCGGCGACCGAGTCGTTCTGGTTCTCCGCGACCCACAGCCGCCCGTCGTCGTCGAATGCGATGCCGTCCGCGCCGTTGATACTTTCGGCGAAGACGGTCACCGCCTTCGTCGCCAGATCCACCTTCAGCACGCGATCGTCCCCGGTGTTGGCCACGAACAGCGTGTTCCCGTCGTAGCTGAGCGCGAGGCCGTTCGCGCCGAACGGCGGGAAGCCGGCCGTGGCGAGCAGCGGATCGTGCACGACCGTCGTCACGGGGCACGGCGTCGCACAGCCCGCCGCGTTGTCGATCCAGAAGACCGCCCCCTGGAACGAGTCGGAGACGTAGAGCCCGCCTTTGCTGTCGAAGACCATGGCATTCGGCACGGCAGCACCCGAGCCAAACGTGATCACGTCTTGGCTGCCGTCGGGATTGCCCGCAACGCGTGGCGCGGGCGCGCCGATCTTGGGAATGAATGCGACATCCACGATCGGTGTCGTCTCGTCGAAGTCCGCATTGATGCGCTGGATTTTCGAGTCCGGCGCGCCGGTCAGCATCGTCGGGTTAGCGATGTAGACCTTTCGGTCCTCGCGATTGAACGCAAGCCCGAGCAACGGCGTGCCGCCGAAGTCGCGGCTCGCGATCAGCTTGCCGTGCCGCGAGAACCGCAACAGCTTGTTGCTGTTCGGCCCGAAATCAAACGTGGCGACAAAGATCTCGCCGGTCCTGGGGTTCGCCGTGATGCCTTCGGGGAAGCGCACGCTCGCCGGCAGCGTCGCGAAAGCCTGGACATCGTCGTCTCCTCCCCGTCGGCGGTGGTCGTCGTCGGACCAGACGGGACCTGACGCCACAAGACCCGCAACCACGCACGTCACTGCGATCTTCTTCATTGTCTCCTCCTTGTTGTGCGCGGAGACCTCCGCGCGTGGATCTTGTTCTCCGGCCCCGGGAGCCGGGCCCGCCCTACGATCGGATCCGCGCCCGATCGAGAATCCTCTCCACCTCGACCCGTCCCGGCAGCGTCCCGAACGACTTGCCGCCGTCGCGGCCGAGGCGCGCGGTGCAGAAGGCATCGACGACTTCCTTCGTCGAGTACTGCACGAGGAGCGCCGCGGACAGGACCTGCGCGAGCATCTCGGTGACACGCCGCGCGCGGCCCTCGATGCCGTGGGCGTTGCCGAGCTCGGTGCCGATCGTGTCGAGGTAGCGCGACACGCGGCCGTCGGCGGCGATCGCAGGGCCGAGCTCCCGGAACAGCGCCTCGCGCGCGTCGGGGGTCTTCTTCATCGCGCGCAGGACGTCGAGGCAGATCACGTTGCCGCTGCCCTCCCAGATGCCGTTCACCGGCGCCTCGCGGTACAGGCGCGCGATCGGGTGCTCCTCGACGTAGCCGTTCCCGCCGATGCACTCCATCGCCTCGTTGACGAACATCGGCAGGCGCTTGCACAGCCAGAACTTGGCGACCGGCGTGAGGATGCGCGTGAGGAGCTGCTCGTGCTCGTCCTCCTTCATGCGGTCGAACGCGCGCGCGAGGCGGAAGGCGAGCAGCGTCGCTGCCTCGGCCTCGATCGCGAGGTCGGCGAGGACGTTCTGCATGAGCGGCTGCGCGTCGAGAACGCGGCCGAACGCGTCGCGGTGGGCGCAGTGGTGCAGCGCCTGGTTGAGCGCCGCGCGCATCATCCCCGCCACCGCGACGACGATGTCGAAGCGCGTGAGGTGCGCCATCTCGAGGATCGTGGCGATGCCGCGGCCGGGCGCGCCGACGAGCTGCGCGAGCGTGCCGTCGTACTCGATCTCGGCGGACGCGTTGGAGCGGTTGCCGACCTTGTCCTTGAGGCGCTGGATCAGGAAGCGGTTGCGGTGGCCGTCGGCCAGGACGCGCGGCACGAGGAAGCAGGTAATCGCGCCCTCGAGCAGCGCCAGCGTGAGGAAGCCGTCCGACATCGGCGCCGAGCAGAACCACTTGTGGCCGCGCAGCTCGTACCACTCCTCGGTCACCCGGCGTGCTCGCGTCTGGGTCGAGCGCAGGTCCGAGCCGCCCTGCTTCTCGGTCATCGCCATCCCGACCATTGCGCCGAGCTTCTCCGACACCGGCACGACGCGCGGGTCGTAGTGGTCGGCGGTGAGCTTCGGCTCCCACACCTTGGCCAGCTCGGGCGCGTTGTGCAGCACCTGCACCGACGCGAAGGTCATCGTGATCGGGCACGCGGTGCCGTTCTCACCCTGGTTCCAGAGATAGTTGAGCGCCGCCCGGGCGACGAACGCGCCGCTGCGCGCCGCCGTCCACGCCGTCGAGTGCAGGCCGTTCGCGAGCGCGAGCGTCATCAGCTCGTGATAGGCCGGGTGGTACTCGATCTCGTCGATGCGGTGGCCGAACGCATCGTGCGTGCGGAGCTGCGGGGCGACGCGGTTCGCCTGGGCGGCGAGCATCTGCAGCCGCTCGCTGCCCACCAGCTCCCCGAGGGCGTCGGCGCGGCCCGCGATCCAGCCCCCGCCCTCGCGCTGAACGGCCTCGCGGAGGATCGAGTCGCCGGACCAGGCGTTGTAGCCGACCAGCGGGGGGGGCTGGTTGGTGACCTCGTGGGTGGGCCGGGTGAAGCGGATGGTGTCGAGGTCGTCGAGGCGGTCGTTCATGCTGGACTCCGAGCGTGAGCCCGCAATGTTACGCGGCTGCCCTGCCGGCCGCCGTGCGCAAACGCAAAGCTCTTAGGGCGTTCTGCCGCCTCCGCGGCGGGACGGCCGGGCACCTTTGACTGAAGTTCAGTTTCGTGCACGCGTGCGCCGACCCGGCGAGTCGCCGGAGATCAATGGGTTAGCGCATCTGCGAGGTTACGGGCCGGGCGCGTAGAGACGCCGCGAGCGGCCGGAGCCGCCCGGTGTCCGTCCGGCGCCGAGCCCTTACTGGCTGCTGAACAGGTTCTGCGGGATGCCCGCCGCGGCGAAGATGTAGTCGCGCGAGGCCTCCAGGTCCTCGCGCAGCTTGCGCAGGTTGACGTCGAGCAGCCGTCCCTTCCACTTGCGCACCTTGCCGGCGACGATCACGGTCTCGACGTTGCTGCGCTCCATCAGCGATACCACCGCTCCCGGCACCTGGTTGAGCGGCGCCACGTTGATCGCGGTGGCGTCGAGAATGATGATGTCGGCCTCCTTTTTCGGCGTGAGAGAGCCGACCTTCTTCTCGAGCCGCAGGTGCTTCGCGCCGTTCATGGTGGCGTAGCGCAGCACGTCGCGGGTCGTGAGCAGGGGCGGAATATCGTTCGGGTAGGGCCCATAGGGCCACGGATTGGCTGCTGCGCCTGGCGGAAGCCCCCAATCGATTGGGTCCGGCGGGAATCCCTGATTGAGGACCATCTGGTTCACGAGCACTCGCTGCATGTTCATGCAGACGCGCATCTGGGTAAAGAAGTCCGCCGTCATGGTGCACTCCACGTCCGTGCTCAGGGACGGCTCCATGCCCATGCGCTGCATCCTGACGATCGGCGGCATGCCGTGACGCATGTTCATCTCGATCGGGAAAGCAATCGAGACCTGTACGCCCTTGTCCTTGACTCCCTTCCAGCCAGCGTCGGACATCCCGGTCATGTGGATGAACAGGTTGTCGGGTCCGAGCCCGATGTTGTCACCGGGGTTGCCGCCTTGGCCCGCGGCGAGCTGGTCCAGGATCGGGCGGATCCCGAACGGAGAGAGGATGTGCGCCGCAATCTGGAGCTCGAGCTGGCGCCCGATCGCCCAGGACTGTCTGTAGATGTCAGGCCCAAGGTAGACCTCGCCGCCCATGATCATGTGGACGAGCTGGTCGCTCGAGGAGAACCACTTCTTCTTGATTCGGAGCGCGTCCTGCGGATACGCGTAGTGCGGGTTGGTCGTGAACGCGCCCTCGAAATAACCGAGGGCGGCGCGGCGCCCCGTATCGAATAGCGCCTTGACCGCGGCGTCGGTGTGGTCGGGCGAGTGATGGATCTGCGAGATGTCGTGCACCGTCGTGACGCCTGCATCGAGCTGGCTCAAGCCGCCGAATAGCTCGTTGATATAGACGTCCTGCGGGCGGTACACCGGCGCGAACTTCTGAAGAATGAATTCGTAGTAGGTGGTATTCCCGCTCGGCGTGTTCGATCCGTCGTTGATAAGGATCCCGTCGGCGAGGAAGCTGCGGAGCGCCGTCTCGAACTGGTGATGGTGCGTATCGATGAAGCCCGGCATGACGATGCGCCCGCGCGCATCGATCTCCGCCGCGCCGCCCGCGTGCAGGTTCGGCCCGACCGCGACGATCGTCTTGCCCTCGACCAGCACGTCGGCCTGGGGAAAATCGCCCACCGTCGAGTCCATCGACATCACCGCGCCGCCCCGGATGATGTAGCGCCGGCCACGCCGACCGTGGTCCTCTGGGGGGTCCCGGCGATCGTCGTCGTCGCGCGCCGCGGCAGGGCGCGCCGCGAACAGATTGAGACCCGCGGCGGCCCCGGTCGCCGTCGCAGCCTTCAGGAACTCGCGCCGCGAGCCGCGCAGTTCGCCGTCATGGTCCTGCGGATTGCCTTCGTCGCACAGCCTGCACATGTTGATCTCCCCCTCCAGAGTGAAGAATGTTGATGACGACTTGCCGCTTGATTCTGCGACTTGCCGGCGGCGGTGTAAATCCAACCTGCGCTTGCGAGTGGGCCCACTTCTGCTTGCCAGTGGGACGAGTAACGAGTGGGCAGTCCGTTCGAAACGGGGAAATTCTGCGCGACTGTAAACGCCTTCGACAGTACCGCGCCTCAATCGCCAAACGCTGCGAGCGCGGCCCGCGCGATCTCCTCGCCCCATTCCTGCGCGAAGTGTCCGGCCTGCGGCAGCAGGAGCGGCGCGGGGCAGCCGCGGATTGTGCTGCGCAGCGCGGCCATGACGGGCGGACCGAGCACCGGGTCGGTCGCGCCGACCGCCATGAAGGACTGCCCGCGCCACTCGCGCCGCCACCAGTCGCGCGCGCGGCGCGACACCGCCGCACCGTCGGCGTCGGGACGATCGGGCACGAGGTTCGGGAAGCGCCGCACGCCGGCCTTGTGCGTCGCGTCGGGATACGGCGCCGCGTACGCGGCGGCCTCCGCGTCGCTGAGATGCGGGCACGACCGCTTCATGAGTTTCGCGATGTCCATGTCGGGATTCTTGTTTGCCCACGCCCGCCACGCGATGAAGCCCTCGCTCAGCGGAACGTCGCCGGTGCCCAACGTCGTGTTCATCACGAGCAGCCGTTCGAACCGGTCCGGCATGTCCATCGGCAGCGTGAGGCCGAGGAGGCCGCCCCAGTCCTGCACCGCGAGCGTGATCCGGCGCAGGTCGAGGCGCTCGACGAACGCCACGAGCGAGTCGCGATGGCGCGCGAACGTGTACCAGGCTTCATCCGCCGGCTTGTCGCTCCGGCCGAAGCCGAAGAAGTCGGGCGCAACGACGCGGGCGCCGGCACCGGCGAACACCGGGATCATGCGCCGGTAGAGGTAGCTCCACGTCGGCTGGCCGTGGAAGCAGAGAAAGGTGCGCGCCGCCTCGCGCGACCCCTCGTCGACGTAGTGCATCCACAGGCCGTCGAAGCCGGGCAGGCCCTCGACGTACTGCGGCGCAAACGGGAAGCCCGGCAATCCCGCGAAGCGCGAGTCGGGTGTCCTCAGGAATTCCAAGCGCTGCAGCCTCCGGGACGGAGGCCGCAGCGTAGCACGCTCAACGCGCGAGAGAGGCCGCGATCCGATCCTGCGGCGCCGGCGCCCGCAACAGCCCGTTGCGGTAGGCGTACCACGCGCTCTCGTAGAACGCGACGGCCTCGGAGGTCGCGCGCGCGGCCGCGATCGCGCCCTCGATGCCGTGCGGCAGCGGCGTGACCTCGACCTTGCGGTTGGGGGCGAGCATGACGAGCTCGCTGTGCGCCATGTAGCCGAGATGCCGGTACGTGGCGATGAACGCGCGCAGATGGTCCTCGTCGGCGCGCAGCACGTCCTGGCCGAAGAACGTCGCGGTGTAGCTAAAGCCGAGCATCCCAAGCACGGTCGGGCCGACGTCGATCTGGGAGGTGAGGCGCTCGACGCGCCCCGGCGCGACGTGCCCGGGCGCGTAAACGAGCAGCGGGATGTGGTAGCGCTCCGGCGGCAGGTCGCTCTTGCCCGCCGCGCCCGCGGTGTGGTCCGCAGTGATCACGAACACCGTGTCCCGGAACCAGGGCCGCGCGCGTGCCGCGTCGATGAAGTGGCCGATCGCCCAGTCCGTGTACTTGACCGCGCCTTCGCGGCCGGCGCCGGACGGGATGTCGATGCGGCCCCCGGGATAGGTGAAGGGGCGGTGGTTCGACGTCGTCATGATGTGGGCGAAGAACGGCCGCCCCGACGCGTGGCGCGCATCGAACTCACGCACCGCTGCGTCGTAGAGATCCTCGTCGGCGACACCCCAGGCGTTCTCGAAGTGGACGGCCTCGTGCGGGATCGCCGTGCGGTCGACCACGCGATAGCCGTTCGCGGCGAAGAACCGGTTCATGTCGTCGAACCAGCCGTAGCCGCCGTAGAGGAACAGGCTGACGTAGCCCTTCGCGTTGAACACCGCCGCGAGCGACGAAAGCCCGGCGTTGCCGGGCCGGCGGACGATCGACTGTCCGGGCGTCGGCGGCAGCGACAGCGCGAGCGCCTCGAGCCCGCGCACGGTGCGCGTGCCGGTCGCGTAGGTGCGGGTGAACAGCAGGCCCTCGCGCGCGAGGCGGTCGAGGTTCGGCGTGAGCGCGCCGGCTCCCCCGAACGCGCCGAGAAACTCCGCCGAAAGGCTCTCGACGCTCACCAGGACGACGTTCAGCCGCCGCTCGGGACCGGCGTTGCGAACCTCGCGCGCGACCTCGGTCGGCTGAGCGCTCACGAAGCGCGCACCCGGCGTCGCGAGGCGCTCGTGCAGGACCTCGAAGGCGTCCGCGATCTCAATCCGCGGGTAGAGCGCGCCGTAGTCGAGCTCGTTGTCGTAGTAGGCGGCGAACAGCTCGTAGAGGCCGTTGCCGGCAAGCTCGTTCACGAAGCGGTTGTCGGACAACTCCTTGTCGCGCTCGTCCACCAGCGCGAACGCCGCGAGCGGCAGCGCGAGCGCAATAACCCCGATCGCGTAGCGCGGGCCGCGCGGCATGTCGTGCCGGCCCGCGCGCGCCAGCAGCCGGCGCGCGGGGAGGAAGAGCGCCAGCGTGGCGGCGGCCACGCCGCCGAGGAGCCATGGCAGCGGATACGACTCGCCGATATTGCCCGCGACCTCGCGGCTGTAGACGAGGTAGTCGACGGCGATGAAGTTGAATCGGGACGCGAACTCGCTCCAGAACAGGAACTCGGCGACCGCAGCGAACACGAGCACGAACGTTGCGACGAGGAACCCCGCAGCGAGCAGCCGGCGATGCCACGCGCTGCGCCAGAACCGCGCCGGTGCGAAGGCGAGCCACGCCGCGAGCGGGGCGGCGAAGTAGAAGAACGTCAGCGCGTCGAAGAATGCACCGATGCCGAGCACCTCGCCCAGGTTGCGGAGCGTGACCGGCACCTCGGCGTGGCTCGCGACCGCCAGCGCCACGCGCTCGATGGTCGAGACTGCGAAGACCAGCGCCGCGAGCACCAGGAGCGGGCCGAACGGCCCGGAGAAGGCGCGCGCGAGGATGCGATGGAGACGGGTGAACACCGAGGGGACCGCGCGAAACGGGGAGAGTCTACGATCCGGTTCCTGACGGAACGCTGACCGGGTCCGCTGGGACAGGCGGCTCACGCTGCGGCCGGCCGGTCGGCAAACACCCGCTGCAGGGTCTCGCGGAGCGGCCGGATCTCCGCGCCGTCGAGAATGCCGTGCTCCGTGAGCACGGCGTGCAGCGCGGGCAGGTTGTAGTGCGGCACGGCCGGGTAGAGGTGGTGCTCGACGTGGTAGTTCACGTGGTGCGGGAACAGGACGTAGCGCTGCCACGCTGGCGCGAAGTTGGTGCGCGCGGCCGTGAGCGCCGACGCGTAGTCGGTCACCGCGCCGTGCTCGCAGATCGCGCGCAGCCGCAGGATCGCCTGCAGGAGCGTGACCCCCGGCAGCACCCACAGCACGAGGTACTGCCAACCCCAGCCGGCGGCGAACGCGACGATCGGCGCGGCGACATGGAAGCCGAGCACGGTCCAGCGGTCGCGCAGCGCCGTCGCGCGCAGGCGCGCGCTCGTGTCGTCGAGGGGTCGCTCGGCCTTGCCCGTCTCCGCGTTCGTCGACGGCAGTCCGAAGAAATACGCAAAGGTCTTGAAGGCGGTCAGGCCGGCGAGATCCTTTGCGAGCTTCCTCGCGAGGTACGCCTTCCCGCGCGGATAGCCGCCGTGGAGCGCGATGTCGGGGTCCTGCGGCCCGTACAGGTGATTGTGGTGGAGCCGGTGAATCACGCGGTACGTGCACATCGACACGCCGGCGATCGTCCCGCACAGCCGGCCGACCGCGTCGTTGAGCCACCGCGTTTGGTACAGCCGGTAGTGCGCGGCTTCGTGCGCCAGCACGAAGAGCGCATGCTGCAGCGGCGCGATCAGCACGATCGCGATCGCCGCCGCCCACCACGACCAGAACGCGACCGCGAGGCCGATGACGAGCGCGAGCCCCCCGAACGTCTGCGCGACGGCGAGCGTCGAACGCACGGGGTCGAGCCGCGTGAGCGGCGCGAGCGCCTCGGGCGGCAGCTTCTTCCGGACGTCGTCGCGGAACTCCTCGCCGGCGACGGGAGATGGAGCGGGGGCGTTCATCGGAGCAAGCCCGATGCTACGCTGCTGTCCCGCGCGTGGCAATTTCGGCGCCCGGCGTTCGGCGGGACGGCCGCTAGTCCGTTTGGCTTAAAGCCGCGGCGCGCGCGGCGGCGCAAGCTACAAGGTCCGGCCGGCTCGACGACCGCATGGAGGACGACATGGCGCGAAGGAAGACCCAGCAAGACGTCCCGCTCCGCCGCTCGTGCGGGACGATGGCGGTGCACATGGGCATGCTCGAGCGCTATGCGGGGTTCCGCGAGCGGCAGGCCCGGCTGGAGCGGGAGACCGCGCGCATGCGGGCGTCGCCGCTCCTCGTGGCGCGGGCGCGCATCGCGACCGTCAAGGTCGTCGTGAACGTCGTCTATCGCACCGCCGCTGAGAACGTCTCCGACGCGCAGATCGCGGGCCAGCTCAGGGTCCTGAACCGCGACTACGCCGCGACCAATCCGGACAAGAGCGGCGTGCCCGTGCCCTGGAAGGGCCTCGTGACCGACTCGCGCATCCGCTTCTCGCTCCACGACGTCCGGCGCGCGAAGACCACCAGGACGTCGTTCACATGGGACGACGGCGTGAAGAAGAAGTCCACGGGCGGTATCGCCCCCTACAAGCCCGACAAGCACCTGAACCTCTGGGTGTGCGCGCTGGGCGGCGGGCTGCTCGGCTACGCGCAGTTTCCCGGCGGCCCCGCGAGCACCGACGGCGTGGTCGTGAACTACCGCGCGTTCGGCACCTCCGGTTCCGCGCAGGCGCCCTTCAACAAGGGGCGGACCACGACGCACGAGGTCGGCCACTACTTCAACCTGCGCCACATCTGGGGGGACACCGAGGACTGCAGCGGCTCGGACATGGTCGCCGATACGCCCAACAGCGCGGGCCCGAACTACGGCACGCCGGCGTTCCCGTCCATCTCTTGCAACAACGGGCCGAACGGCGACATGTTCATGAACTACATGGACTACGTGGACGACACGGCGATGTTCATGTTCACCGCGCAGCAGGTCCTGAGGATGCGGGCGGCGCTGACCGGACCGCGCCGCGGCCTCGTGTAACAGGCGCCGATGGCGAAGCCGCCGTTCGGCATCCGCTGGGTGCACGTCTTCGAAGAGGACACGCCCGCGGGCGACGTCTACCGGCCCGATAGCGCCGACATCCCGCTCTCGCGGCGGCCGCGGGAGAGCCTCGAGCTCGATCCCGACGGCACGGCCCGCGTGTTCCTCGCCGGGCCGGGCGACAAGCCGGAGCCCGTCGCGACGACGTGGCGGAAGGAGGGCGCGACGATCACGATCGAGGCGCGGCCGTCGCCGGCCGGCGCGCGCCGCGAGCGCCGGATCGTCGAGTGGCGCTCCGACCGCCTCGTGCTGCGCAAGTGACGGCGCGGGCCGCGTTCGCTGGCCGCTCGTCCTAGATCGAGCCGAAGTCGCCGCCCCGGCCCAGGCCGGACGCGAAGCGCGCGGCGCCGCCGACCGCTTCGGCCATCGTCGGCATCCCGTTCTGCCACTCGAACTTCAGCGCCTCGCGCACCGGCAGGCCGTGCGTCGCGTAGGCCGAGCGGCGATCGGCGCGCACCGCGCCCTGCGGGAAGCGCGCGATCTCGTGGGCGAGCTTCTCCGCTTCCGCGCGCGCGGCGCCGCGCGGGACCACGCGCTCGCAGAGCCCGATGCGCAGGGCCTCGTCGGCGGCGACCTTGCGGCCGGTGAGGATGAGGTCCATCGCGCGGCCCATCCCGACGATGCGCGGCAGCCGGACCGTCCCGCCGTCCACGAGCGGCACGCCCCAGCGCCGGCAGTAGACGCCGAAGAAGGCGTCCTCCTCCATCACGCGCACGTCGCACCACAGCGCGAGTTCCATCCCGCCCGCGACCGCGGCGCCGGCAACCGCCGCGATCACCGGCTTGCCGAGCTCCAGGCGTGACGGCCCCATGGGTCCGCGGGGCGGCAGCGCCGTGCCCTGCGGGAAGTCGAGCGCCAGCTCCGCGCGCACGTCCTTGCCCGCGAGCGACGCGCCGTACTTGAGGTCCCAGCCGGCGCAGAACGTGCCGTGCGAGCCGAAGAAGACCGCGACCTTCGCGTCGGGGTCGCGCTCGAAGGCTTCGAATGCCGCGACGAGCGCGTCGGCGGTCTCCGGGTCGACCGCATTGCGCGCGTTCGGCCGCTCCAGGATAACGGTCGTGACCGGGCCGCTTTTCTCGACACTTACCGACATGACGCTTTCTCCTCAGATCGCGGACACTTCGAGCCGCGCGATGAACTCCTCGAGCCGCTCGGGCGGGAGGTGGTCGATGCCCGCCGCGGCTGCGCGCCCGCCGCCGGTCGGATAGTCGCGGCACAGCGCATCCGCGCTGCGCGGCCCGGCGCCGGGCGCGCGCACGCTCACGGTGTAACCGCCCTGCGAGTTCGGCACCGCGACCGCGTAGGCGCGGTAGCGGTCGGCGGCCGCGAGGCGGTTAGCGAACGCGCCGATCACTCGCCGCGCCCAAGGCTTGTCCGGCAGCAGGTAGATCGCCGAGAACTTCGACGCGCGATGGGGCGGCACCGCGGCGGCCGCGGCGAGGTCCGCGTGCCGGCCCTCGTCGAGCTGCGCCGCTACGCGCTCGTGCGCGATGAACTCGAGCGGATTCGCATAAGGGCTGATCAGCCGATACAGCTCGGCGGGCGGGATGAGGAGATCCGCCTCGGTCTCGCCGTATGCGGCGTAGTTCATGCTCTCGCCGAGGTCGCGCAGCCGGTCGAGGCTCGGCCCGTCGAGCCCGAGCGGGATCGCCTGCGCCTCGGCCTCCTGCGTGAGGTTGTCGCCGAACGCCGCGACGACCGCCCAGGCGCGATAGCGCCCGGCGACGTGCCGGTCGACGAGGAGGCTGGTGCAGACGTCGGCGGCCGTCTCGATGTGCGGTTCGAACAACGGATGCGACGGGATCGCCCCCGGAAAGTGATGGTCGAACCAGCGCACGCGCACGCCGCGCGCGAGCAGCCCCTCGAGCGCGGCGCGGTTGCGATCGAGCGAGACGTCGAGCACGGTGACCTCGTCGCCCGCCTGCGCGTCGACGCGCGCGACGAGCGCGATGTCGCGCTTCGGGCCGGTGACCAGGACCGTGTCCGCCGGGTCGGCGAGGCGCAACTGGTGAAGCGCGCAGATGCCGTCGGCGTCGCCGTTGAAGACATCGATGCGTTGCATCGCGCCAGCTTAATCTGGAAACGTGAAACGCGGAACATTCGGCCAGACAGTAGGCCGCTGCCGAAGTAGGCGGTCTTG
>DATIDG010000098.1:0-41902 GCA_035456405.1 Burkholderiales bacterium
GCTCGAGCCATCCCGGCGGCTCGCTCAATCTCGCCGCCGGCGAGAAGCCGAAGTTCGGCAGGTTCGAGGTGCAAAAAGAGCTGGGCAAGGGCGCGATGGGCGTGGTGTACCTCGGCAAGGACCCGAAGATCGGCCGCGTCGTGGCGATCAAGACGATGGCCCTGTCGCAGGAGTTCGAAGGCGAGGAACTGGCCGACGCCCGCGAGCGCTTCTTCCGCGAGGCCGAGACGGCGGGGCGGCTGAACCACCCGAACATCGTGACGATCTTCGACGTCGGCGAGGAACACGACCTCGCCTACATCGCGATGGAGTTCCTGAAGGGCCAGGATCTGGTGCCCTACACGAAGCCCGGCCACCTCCTCGCGCCGGAGAAGGTCGTGTCGATCATCGCGCGCGTGGCCGATGCGCTCGGCTACGCGCACCGGCAGAACGTCGTCCACCGCGACGTCAAGCCGGCCAACATCATGTACGAGCCACAGACCGACACCGTGAAGGTCACGGATTTCGGCATCGCGCGCATCACCGACGCGTCGAAGACCAGGACCGGGATAGTGCTGGGCACGCCGTCCTACATGTCGCCGGAGCAGCTGGCCGGCAAGAAGATCGATGGGCGCTCGGATCTTTTCTCGCTGGGAGCAAGCCTCTATCAGCTCCTCAGCGGTCGGCTGCCCTTCGAGGGCGAGTCGATGGCGCAGCTGATGTTCAAGATCGCCAACGAGCCGGCGCCGGACATCCTGCAGTTCAACGCCAAGCTGGGCCGGACCGTCGTCGCGTTCCTGGCGCGAGCGATGGCGAAGGAGGCGGACGAGCGGTTCCAGACCGGCGAGGAATTCGCGCTGGCGCTCCAGACGTGCTTCGGCGCCAGCGGAGCGCGCAAGCGCGACGTCGACATCTCTCTCTAGACGATGAACTTGAGCCAGGCAATCGAAATCGCGAGCTGCACCGACCCGGGCATCGTCCGGTCGCACAACGAGGACTCGATCGCGGCCGACGCGACCAAGGGGCTCGTCGTGCTGGCCGACGGGATGGGCGGGTACAACGCCGGCGAGGTCGCGAGCGGCATGGCCACCACCGTGATCACGACCGAGCTGCAGCACCTGCTCGAGGAGACGCCGCCGTACCGTCTCGAGCCCACCTCGGGTCGGCCGTGGGCCGAGAAGCTGCTGAAGGACCAGATCGCCAAGGCGAACACCTCGATCTTCCAGGCAGCGCAGAGCCAGCCGCAGTACTCCGGGATGGGCACGACGCTCGTGGCGGGGCTGTTCTACGATAACAAGGTGATGCTGGCGCACATCGGCGATTCGCGCGCGTACCGCCTCCGTGGCGAGGCGTTCGAGCAGCTCACGCGCGACCACTCGCTGCTGCAGGAGCAGATCGACAGCGGCATGATCACGCCCGAGCAGGCCAAGTTCTCGCAAAACAAAAACCTGGTCACGCGGGCGCTCGGCATCGATCCGGCGGTCGAGCCCGAGCTCACCTGCCTCGAGGCACAGCCGGGCGACGTATACCTGCTCTGCTCCGACGGCCTAAACGACATGGTGAGCGACGAGGACATCGGCATGACCCTGCAGACGCTTTCGGCGAACCTCCGGCTCGCTGCGCAGCAGCTCGTGCAGATGGCGAACGACAACGGCGGACGCGACAACGTGTCCGTGATTCTGGTCCGGGTGGTGAGAGACTATGCCGCGCCGAAGGGTTGGCTCTCGCGCTTGTTCAGCTGGTTGAAATAGACGGGGACACTGCCATGCCTGCAAAGCTGATTCTGAGTATGGACGGGTTGGTGCTCAAGGAGATCGCCCTCACCAAGGAGCGGACGACCATCGGGCGTAAGCCGCACAACGACATCCAGATCGACAACCTGGCGGTGTCAGGCGAGCACGCGGTGATCGTCACGATCCTGAACGATTCGTTCCTCGAGGACCTCGGGTCGACGAACGGTACGCTGGTGAACGGCCAGCCGATCAAGAAGCACTTCCTGCAGACCAACGACGTGGTCGAGCTGGGGAAGTACAAGCTCAAGTACATCAACGACCAGAGCCAGAAGTCGGCCGCGCCGCAGGACTTCGAGAAGACGATGGTCCTGCGCCCCGGCGCCGTGCCGAAGGCCGAGGCGCCGAAGCCCACGACCTCGCAGACCGTTCCGACCATGGGGACCGCGCAGCCGGCGCCGACGACGGGCGCGTCTCAGCCGACGCCATCGCCCGCCGCCACGTCCGCGTCGCAGCCGGTGAAGCCGGTTTCCACGTCCCAGGGCATGCCCAGCCTGGGCACATCGCAGCCGATGTCGGCGTCGCAGCCGCTCGCGGTCGGCGGCAAGGTCGCGGCCATTCAGATCCTCTCGGGCTCGAGTGCCGGCAAGGAAATGGAGCTCACCAAGGCGCTCACGACGCTCGGTAAGCCCGGGGTGCAGGTGGCGGTGATTACCAAGCGGCCGCAGGGTTACTTCATCACCCACGTCGAGGGGGCGAACTTCCCAATCCTCAACGGCAAGCTCCTCGATGCGCAGGCGCATCCGCTCAACGACCACGACATCGTCGAGCTCGCCGGCGTCAAGATGGAGTTCTTCTACAAGACGTGATCCAGTCGCTCCCGCGGCTGGCATGGCCTCAGCGCGCGCGGCGTGAAGCAGCACATCGTCCCACTGGGGCACCCCTCGACAAGTCCATGGGCGACGCGATCATGGCGTTCTGTGGCGCGCCCGTCGCCGGATCCACAGCATGCGGAGAGTGCGCGCTGGCGATACAGGCCGAGCTGACGCGGCTCAACCGGGCGTTCAGGGAGCGCGGCTAGCCGGAGATCCGGATCGGCGTCGGCGTGAACACCGGCCTGACGAGCGCAGGCGACGTGGCGTCGAAGCCGCGCAAGGCACACACCGTCATGGGCGATAGGGTGAGCCTCGCGTCGCGGGTCGAGGGGCTGACCAAGCTGCGTGGTGTGGCGATCATCGTCGGCCACGCGACGAGGGAGGCGGTGCGCGGCCTCGTGCTCCGCGAACCAGACCGCGTGCGGGTCAAGGGTAAGGGCGAGCCGGGGGCGATTTTCGAGCCGATCGGCCGCGAGAACGAAGTCGGGAAAGGGCGCCTCGAAAGAGCTTAAGCTTTGGGGTCAGGCGTTGAAGCTCTACCGCGCCCGGAACTGGGTCCAGGCGGAACTAATCCTCTTTAATCTCCGAAGGTTATACCCGAGTGCGCCACTTTATTCCTTATATGCGGAGCGGGTCGCTAGGTACCGTCGTGAGTCGCCCGGCGCCAGCCGGGACGGCTGACTTCGTTTGAAACAAAATAGCCAGTGCGAATCCGGGTTCTCGGTTGCAGCGGCGGGATCGGTGGGCGGCATCTGCGCACCACCTCGATGCTGCTCGATCGCGACACGCTCGTCGATGCGGGCACCGGCGTGTGCGACCTCACGCTCGCCGAGCTCACGCCGATCGACCGCGTGTTCCTGACCCACTCGCATCTCGACCACGTCGCCGCGATCCCGTTCATGGTCGATACGGTCGGCCAGATGCGCGACGCGCCGCTAACCGTGCACGCATTGCCGGCGACGATCGAGATCCTGAAGAACCACATCTTCAACTGGTCGATCTGGCCGGATTTCACGCAGATCCCGACGCCCGAGAAGCCGTTCCTGCGCTATGAGCCGATCGAGGTCCGCCAGACGATGGACCTCGGCAACGGTCGCCGGATCACCGCCCTGCCGGCGAACCACGTCGTGCCCGCGGTCGGCTACCAGCTGGACAGCGGCAAGGGCAGCCTGGTGTTCACCGGCGACACGACTACCAACGACGAGCTGTGGGCGATCGTCAACAAGGTCGCCAACCTCAAGCAGCTCATCATCGAGTGCGCGTTCTGCAACCGCGAGAAGAACCTCGCGATCATGTCGAAGCACCTCTGCCCGAGCATGCTCGCCGAGGAGCTGGCCAAGCTCGAGCGGAGCTGCGAGATCTTCATCACGCACCTCAAGCCGGGCGAGATCGAGCTCACCATGGAGGAGCTCGAGGAGTATGCCGGACAGTACCGGCCGCGCATGCTGCAGAACAACCAGGTGATCGAGTTCTAGGAGCGCATCCGAACATGGAAAGAGCGGGGGTAACGTCCACGGCGAAGATAGGCATAGGCATCCTGAAGGCGCTCGAGCCGATCAGCGCGCTCTCGCAGCAGCGGCTGGCGGAGCTCGCGGAACTGTGCGTGATCGAGCCGATCAGCAAGACGCTTGATCCGTTCCGGGTCAGGGGCGTGGCGGGACAGCTCGTGTTCCTGCTCAAAGGCGAGCTCGCGCTCATCCTGGGGAACGGCAGCTCGGACGTCGTGGTCGGCGGCACGCCCGAAGCGCGGCACCCGCTCGGACGCAAGACGCCGTTCGCGCAGGCAAAGGCGATCACCGACATCGAGCTGTTACGCATCGACGAGGACCTGCTCGACATCATGGTGACCTGGGACCAGCTCGCCGCGGCGGAGCGGACCGGGTCGCGCGCGACCGAGTCCGCGGCGCCGTCGATGGCGAACTGGTCAATCCTCACCGGGCTCTTCAGCATCAACAACCTGAAATCCGGCGCGTTCGCGCAACTCCCGAGCGCGCACATCAACGAGATGCTGCGTCGTTTCAGCCGCGTCAACGTGAAGCGCGGGCAGGTCGTCGTCCGCGAAGGCGAGGACGGCGACTTCTACTACGTCGTCGAGGCCGGCAAGTGCCTCGTCGAGCGCAACGTCGGCGGCGTGTCGATGCGGCTCGCCGAGCTGAAGAGCGGCGATGCGTTCGGCGAGGAGGCGCTCGTGGCCAACGCGAAGCGCAACGCGACGGTAACGATGCTCGCCGACGGTGCGCTGCTGCGGCTCGCTAAGGAGGACTTCAACGAGCTACTCAAGAAGCCGCTACTCCAAAGCGTCAATCTCGACCAGGCACGCGCCAAAGTCGCCACCGGCGGCCAGTGGATCGACGTCCGATACCCCTCAGAGTACCAGTACGACAAGCTCCCTGGCGCCATCAACATTCCGCTTTCCGAGGTGCGCAACGCGGTGAAGGTGCTGGATCGCAACCGCGAATACGTCCTCTACTGCCAGAGCGGCCGGCGGAGCTCCGCCGCGGCGTTCCTGCTCGCGCAGCGCGGTCTGAAGGCCTTCGCGCTGGAGGGCGGGTTGCGGGGCGGGGGCTCCGCCTGAAGGGGCGTTGGCGCTCCGCGCCGGCGACGATTTGACAAAAGCCGCAGGACTCCTCCGGGCGCGGTTGCTGGGGGAGAGCCGGTCGGGCTAAATTCCACCTCTGACCCGCGCAGGTTCGCGGCGCGCGTAATGCCGCGCCCGCCCCGCGCGCATTGGCCGACTCCGACAGGACGCCAGAGATGAGCGCAGTGCTGAGCCCGCAATCCGTGCCACCCGGCGACGTCCAGAGCCGGCTCGCGTTCCAGAAGAGCCTGCAGGCGGTCACCAACCGCGTCCACGCCACCAGCAACATCGACGAGATCATGTTGGAGGTGAGCTCCGAGATCTGCGCCCTGTTCAACGCCGATCGCCTCAGCATCTATGCGACGGGCGAAGACAAGGCAACCATTGTCTCGAAGGTCAAGACCGGGCTGAACTCGTTTCGCGACCTCAAGCTGCCGATCGCCGAGCACTCGCTCGCGGGGTTCGCGGCGATGTCCCGGAAGCTCCTCAACTTCAAGGACGTGTACGACGATTCGGAGCTGCGCAGCCACAGCCCCAACCTGCGCTTCCTGCAGGAGGTCGACAAGCGCACCGGCTACCGCACCAAGCAGATGCTGGCGTGCCCGATCCTCGACGGCAGCCAGGGCGACCTGCTCGGGGTGGTGCAGCTCATCAACAACAAGGCGGGCACGCCGTTCGGGCCGCTCGCCGAGGAGGGCATGATCGAGCTGTGCAAGACGCTCGCTATCGCCTTCAAACAGCGCCAGAAGTTCGCGGTGCCGAAGTCGAAATACGACTTCCTCGTCGCCGACGCCGTGATCACGGCCGCCGAGCTCGACAACGCGGGGCGCACCGCGCGCAAGAAGTCCATCGACGTCGAGACAGTGCTCGTCGAGGAAATGAACGTCAAGGTCGACTCGATCGGCGGCGCGCTGGCGAAGTACTTCAGCGTCAACTACGAGCCCCTGAAGCCCGATCGCGTCAAGCCGATGGACCTCCTGAAGAACCTAAAGCGGGAGTACGTCCAGGAGCACGGGTGGGTGCCGCTCGAAGAGAACCCCAAAGGGCTGCTCGTCATGTGCCTCGATCCCGAGCGCACGAAGGGCTCGAGAATCGTCAACAACATCTTCCCGAAGAACAACAGGATCACCTACTGCGTCACGACGCAGCGCGAGTTCCGCGACACGCTGAACCAGTTCTTCGGCGCCGACACCGACCTGGGCGACATTGGGGACCTGCTCGACGGATTGAGCCCCGACGAGCAAGAGGACGGCAGCACCGTCGACGACCTGAACGCGGCCGCCGACAACGAGCTCGTCAAGCTGGTGAACAAGGTCATCGTCGACGCGTACCACCAGGGCGCTTCCGACATCCACATCGAGTCCTACCCGGGGAAGGCCAAGACCGAGGTCCGCTTCCGCAAGGACGGCTCGCTCGTACCCTACATCGAGGTGCCGGCGTCGTACCGCAACGCGCTGGTCGCGCGCCTCAAGATCATGTGCGACCTCGACATCTCGGAGCGCCGCAAGCCGCAGGACGGGAAGATCAAGTTCAAGAAGTTCGGCCCGCTCGACATCGAGCTCCGGGTTGCGACCATCCCGGTGCAGGGCGGCGTCGAGGACATCGTCATGCGTATCCTCGCCGCCGGCGAGCCGATCCCGCTCGACAAGCTCGGGCTCACCCCGCACAACCTGCCGCGTCTCAAGCAGGTGATCGAGAACCCGTACGGCCTCTTCTTCTGCTGCGGGCCGACCGGCTCCGGGAAGACCACCACGCTGCACTCGGTGCTCGGCTATCTCAACACCCCGGACACCAAGATCTGGACCGCGGAGGACCCGGTCGAGATCACGCAGAAGGGCCTGCGGCAGGTACAGGTCAACCGCAAGGCGGGCCTCGACTTCGCCACGGTGATGAAGGCGTTCCTGCGCGCCGACCCGGACATCATCATGGTCGGCGAGATGCGGGACAAGGAGACGACCGCGATCGGCATCGAGGCTTCGCTCACCGGCCACCTCGTGTTCGCCACCCTGCACACCAACAGCGCGCCGGAATCGATCGTGCGCCTGCTCGACATGGGAATGGATCCGTTCAACTTCGCCGACGCGCTGGTCGGGATCCTCGCGCAACGCCTGGCGAAGCGGCTTTGCTCCAAGTGCAAGCAGCCCTACAACCCGGCGCCCGGCGAGATCAAGCAGCTCCTGCAGGAGTACTGCCAGGAGCTGCTCAACACCGCCGAGTTCAAGAAGGACGCGAAGACCGCGTACGAGCGCGTCTACAAGGAGCTCGTGAAGACCTACGGCGACGACAAGGGGAACTTCACGCTCTACAAGAAGGCCGGCTGCGACGCCTGCTCGAACACCGGCTACAGGGGCCGCTTGGGCCTGCACGAGCTGCTGATCGGTACCGAAGCAATCAAGAAGAACATCCAGGAACATGCGCGAGTGGCCGAGATGCTCGCCACCGCGCTCGAGGAGGGAATGCGTACCCTGAAGATGGACGGCATCGAGAAGGTGCTGCAGGGCGTGACCGACCTTGCGCAGGTGCGCGCGGTCTGCATCAAATAGGCGGACTTCCCTCCCGATGAGCAGCCTTCCGCAGTCCCTGGTCGGGCGACTCGATACCCGCCCCGTCAACGAGACCGAGGACTGGCTGCGCCGGCTCGAGCAGCTGAACGAGATCGGCGCGGCGCTCTCCCTCGAGAAGAACCTCAATGCGCTGCTCGAGAAGATCCTGATCGCCGCCAAGACGATCACGCGCGCCGACGGCGGCACGCTGTACCTGATCGAGAGCGAAGGCGAGGCCCCGCAGCTGCGGTTCGAGATCGTCCGCACCGCCTCGCTCGACATCGCAATGGGGGGGACGACCGGCAACCCGATCCCGTTCTACCCGATCCGGCTCTACATCGACGGCGACCCGAACACCTCGATGGTCGCCGCGTTCGCCGCGCTCACCGGGCAGACGGTCAACATCGCCGACGCGTACACCGAGGTCGGGTTCGACTTCTCCGGCACGCGCCAGTTCGACCAGAAGACGGGCTACCGCTCGAAGTCTTTCCTCACGGTGCCGATGCGCAACCACGAGGGCGAGATCATCGGCGTCCTGCAGCTCATCAACTGCCAGGACCCGGTCTCGGGGGAGATCGTCGCGTTTTCGCACTCGGACCAACGGCTCGCCGAGTCGCTCGGCTCCCAGGCGGCGATCGCGCTGACCAACCGGGCGCTGATCGTCCAGCTCGAGAACCTGTTCGAGTCGTTCATCCGGATGATCAACGAGGCGATCGACGAGAAGTCGCCCTATACTGGCGGGCACTGCCAGCGCGTGCCGATGCTCACCATGTTGCTCGCGGAGGCGGTGAACGACACCTCCGACGGCGCGCTCGCCGAGTTCACGATGACGGACAAGGACCGGTACGAGCTGCGCATCGCGGGGCTGTTGCACGACTGCGGCAAGATCACAACGCCGGTGCACGTCGTCGACAAGGCGACCAAGCTAGAGACGATCTACGACCGGATCCACCTCATCGACACGCGGTTCGAGGTGCTCAAGCGCGACGCGGAGATCGACACGCTCAACCGCAAGCTCGAGCTTGCCCGCACGCCGGGCGTGGACGAGATCACGCGGCGCGAGCGCACCTATCAGCTCGACGAGGAGCTGCGCGACACCGTGCGCCAGGTCGAGGAGGACCGGACGTTCCTGCGCCGCTGCAACATCGGCAGCGAGTCGATGTCGAAAGACGACCAGGAGCGCGTCCAGCAGATCGGGCTCATGTACAAGTGGCGCGACCCGATCGGTAACACCGCCAACTTCCTGACCGACGACGAGCTGAAGAACCTGACGATCCAGCGCGGCACCCTGACGCAGGAGGAGCGCGAGATCATCAACCACCACATCGTCTCGACCATCAAGATGCTCGAGGCGCTGCCGTGGCCCAAGCACCTGCGCAACGTCCCCGAGTACGCCGGCGGACACCACGAGCGCATGGACGGCAAGGGCTACCCGCGGGGGCTGCGGCGCGAGCAGATGTCCGTGCAGGCTCGGGTGATGGGCATCGCCGACATCTTCGAGGCGCTGACCGCCAAGGACCGGCCCTACAAGAAGGGCAAGACGCTGTCCGAATCGCTGCACATCCTCGGCAAGTTCAAGTTGAACGGGCACATCGACCCGGACCTCTTCGACGTGTTCATCCGCAGGAAGGTGTACAGGAAGTACGCGGAACAGTTCCTCGACGCCGAGCAGATCGACGCGGTCGACGAGGCGCAGATCCCCGGCTACGTGCCTTGAGACGCCGTCAGTCGCCGGTCGCGGGAGCGGTTACTTGCGGCGGCGCCATGGCCACAGGCCGGAGCCGCCGACCGATGCGGTCGGTTCGGTCTCTCTCTCCTGCGCCGCGGTCTCTCCGCCTGCCGGGGCCTTCGCGGAGGCCGCGCCCTTCGGCACGAAGATGTTGTAGAGCAGCAGGTCGCGCACGACCCCTTCCTCGTTGATCTGGTCCACACCGTGGAACGACCGGTCGGTGCGAAGAAAGCCGAACAGCGAGTTCGGCCTGAAGGGCATCGTCGTCACCTTCTTGAATGCGTCGAAGGATAGATGGCTGGTCGGCTTGAACCGCATGTTCGGATCCTTCGGCGCGTAGATCGATGTGCCAAGGTGGGCGAGTCGCTCGTCGGGCGGCAGGTAGAAGAGCAGCGAGACGAGCTTGGTGGGCGTGTCGGTGTGCGGGGAAATGGCGTAGCGGGTCAGATCGCGCACCAGCCGGCAGTCCATGTGCATGTTCAGCTCGGCCTCCGGGCCGTAGCGGGCGACGATGCCATCGCGGAACTTGCCGGCCACGAGGTGGGCGAACCGCTCCGACATCAGCCAGCTGTTGAGGTCGGCCCAGAACGAACCAGCGTCGCGCGTCGCTTCTTGCTCCTCGAGGTCAAGCAGCGAGCAGACCGAACGCTCCTGGTAGGCGCCCTTGGTCACGCTGCCGGTCTCGTCGAGCCTGGTGTATGCGGCCGCCTCGGGCAGCCGGGCGCGCAGTTCCCGATAGAAGTCCTCCGGGAACACCGACTCGACATAAAAGTGCGGAAACGGGTAGGCCAGCAGCGGAGCGTTGGCGATCCGGTAGATGACGTGATTCTCAGCGTCGAAAGACATAGTTCCCCACGCCCTTGAAGACGCCCTCGTGGCGTTGCGAGCGCTCGACCTGGTCCTGCGAGTAGTCGAACCCGTGCTCGAGCATCAGATCGACTATGCCCCAGTGCTCGTCGAGGTTCGTGTTGATTTCCGCGAGCACGGAGTGCAGCGCCGGATTGCGCAACGTCTCGCGTGCGCCCGCAAGCACGGCGTGCTCGAGGCCGTCGACGTCGATCTTGATGTGCGTCGGGACCGGCATTGCCCCGCTCGCCACCATCGTATCGATCGTGGTCGAGTAGCAGCCCTGGGCGAACGGCGAGCCGCGCGGGCGATTGTGGAAGTCGAGCGGCGCGCCCCAGCTGTGGCACGAGCTGCCCGCCACGAACTCGCTCAGATACAGCCGGTCGAATCCGGTTCGATCGGACAGCGCCGCGCAGTAGGCCGAGACGGTCTTGTCCAGCTGGTTGAGCATGACGTTCTGGTTGAGCACCGCGTAGTTCTGCGACTCCGGCTCGAACGCGTGCACGGTCGCGCCGCTGACCTTCGCGGCGAAGATGGTGTACATCCCAACGTTCGCCCCGACGTCGAGGAGCACGTCGCCCGACCCGAACGACTCGAGCCATTCGATCGTGTCGGGCTCCTTGGTGAACAGGGTGTCGACGCGCCAGGCAGTGTGCGCGTTCGGCGTCGCAAAGGTTATCCGCACGCCGCGATGCTCGATCTCGCGCACGCCCTCCATGTCCGCTGCCGCTCGGGGTCAGGACTTCTTGGAACCGGAAGCGGCATCGGCAGGCGCTGCGCCGCGGGTGATGTACACCATCAGCCCCTCGGTGGCGACGTCGATGAACTTCTCGCTATAGCCGAGTTCCTTGAGCTGCCACTTGAACTCATTGGCGAGTTTTGCCTTCCCGAACATGCCGAGCTTGTGCTCGCGCTGGAAATCGACCGCCTTAGCGAGCGTCTCCTCCAGTACCCGCGTCAGGCGGGCTTCGGACACGCGCTTCTCAGGGCTGATGTCGAGCGAGGGGGGATAGCGCTTTGCGACGGATTCGGCGAGCTCCTTCGCGAAGCCCGCGACCGCACCGCCCGAGAACGAGAAGAGCCCCATGAAAGTCCCCTTATTGTGCACAGGTCGCTTTAGGGATGCGACCCAACCTATTGAAGAATTTTAGCATCTGCCCTACGCTCCGGCGCCTATCTGGCGCCCCGCGATCATGACGTCCGGGTAAGATTTGGCGGTTTTCCGTCGGTCGCGTCGATGATGATTGCCACATTCCACATTCAGCCGGGTCGCGTATCGTGCTCGGACGGCTGCTGAAGCAACTCTCTGGGCGCAGGGGCGCAACAGCGCCCGCCGCGCCCGACTGGCTTTCCGCGGCGCGCGCTGCAATCGAGAGGGGACAGATCGCGGCAGCGGCAGAAATCCTCACTCCGCACGCCGGCCGGCCAGACGCCCCCGCCGAGGCGCTCCATCTGCTCGGGCAGGCGCTGGGCATGAGCGGACGCCTGGTCGAGGCGCGCGAGGTTCTCGCCCGCGGCCTTGCGATTCGTGACGACGCAGGGATCCGCGCCGATCTCGGCAACGTGCTCCAGCTCTCCGGTGACCCAACCGCGGCCGTGGCGGAGTACCGGCGGTCGCTCTCGCTGGATCGCGCGCAGCCGTCCGTGTGGTGCAATCTCGGGCTTGTGCTCTCGGCGCGCGGCGAGGCCGTTGATGCTGCGGCCTGCCTGGACGAGGCGCTGGATCGCGACCCGACGCTCGGGGCGGCGCTCGGGGCGTACGCGGCGCTCGCGCCGCGGCACGCGGGGCTCTGGGAGCGCCTCGAGCGCCACGTGCGGCGCGCGCTCGCGGCCGACGGCGACTCCGCGGTTGCGCTCGAGGCACAGGGCTTCATCCGCCTGAAGCGGCATCTCGACGCCGCAGGCGCCGCCGAATCGTTTGAGCGCTCGATCCGCGCCGGCGGCGACCGCGCCGACCTGTACGGGAACTACGGCATCGCGCTCCAGGACCTGGGCCGGGTCGAGGAGGCGATCGCCGCGTACGACGGCGCGATCGCGCGCGACCCGCAGCATATGTTTGCGCGCTGGCACCGCTCGCTCGCCCTGCTGCTCGTCGGGCGCTTCGAGGAGGCATGGCCGGACTACGAGCTGCGGCTGCGCTCGGAGGACGTGCCGCAGCGCGCGTTTCCCGTCCCGCGCTGGGACCTGCAGTCGAAGCCGGACGGCGTGCTGTTGCTCGCTGCGGAGCAGGGGCTCGGCGACGAGATCATGTTCGCATCGTGCATCCCCGACATGCTGGCCCTCGGCGCCCGCTGCCTCATAGAGTGCCATCCGAAGCTCGCGCCGATCTTCCGCCGCTCGTTTCCGCAGGCGGCGATCCACGCCGGGACCCAGCTCGACGGCCTCGCCTGGCTGCGCAATCACCCGGAGGTCGCGGCTTACGTCCGGCTCGGCAGCCTGCCCGAGCGGTTCCGACGCGCGAGCGCCGATTTTCCCGAGCACCGCGGGTACCTCGTGGCCGACCCGGCGAAGGTCAAGGCCTGGCGGGCGCGACTCGCCGCGCTCGGCCCGGGGCGAAAGGTTGGCATCTCGTGGCGCGGCGGTACCGAAAAGACACGGCGCAGGCTGCGCTCGCCGGCGCCCGAGGCGTTCGCCGGGCTCATGCAGACGCCCGGCGTCCACTGGGTGAGCCTGCAGTACGACGCGACGGCCGAAGAGCTCCCGGCGCTCGCGGCCGCGACCGGCGCAACCGTGCACCACTGGCCGGAGGCCATAGACGAGTACGACGAGACCGCTGCTCTGCTTTGGGCGCTAGACCTCACGGTGAGCGTGTGCACGGCGGTGGTCCACCTCGGGGGCGCGCTCGGTCGCCCGGTATGGGTCATGGCGCCGTACAGCCCGGAATGGCGCTATGGCCTGTACTGGGAGCGCATGCCGTGGTATCCCTCGGTGCGGGTGCTGCGGCAGGCTTCGCCGGGCGCATGGGACGCGCTCCTGCGGCGCGTGAAAAATGAACTCGCCGCCTTGCCAACGCCCCTATAAGGTTGCAGGTTCCACCGGATCGCCGACATGATCTTCACGCGCACGAACCCCAGCCCCCGCTATCGGGAGCTCGTCGAGCTCTACCGCACGATGCACACCGAGGGCGAGAAGTTCCTCAACATCGGGCCGGAGAAGACCTTTCCCGGGCTGAGCCTGCCGCCGGAGGCGCACCACATCAAGCGGCTCATCGAGCGCACCGGTGCGCTCAGCATGCTCGACTACGGGAGCGGCAAGGGCCAGCAGTACGACGCCCGCGACGTCAGGCTCGGGAACGGCGAGGTGGTCGAGAGCATCGTCGACTACTGGGGCATCGACTACGTGCACTGCTACGACCCCAGCTACGCGAAGTTCTCGAAGCTCCCACAGGGCCGGTTCGACGGCGTGATCTGCACCGACGTGCTCGAGCATTGCCCCGAGGACGATCTGCGGTGGATCGTGACGGAGATCTTCTCGTACGCCGACCGCTTCGTGTACGCCAACGTGGCGTGCTACCCGGCGATGAAGCGGCTGCCGACGGGCGAGAACGCGCACTGCACGGTCCGCGCGCCGGAGTGGTGGCTCGACCTCTTCCGCGGTGTGGCGGCGAAGTTCCCGGGCGTGATGTGGGAGCTGTCGGCGCACGTGCTGGTCGGTGACGGCAGCGGCCGCAGTGCCGAGCAGCGGTTCCGTTCCAGCGAGGAAGCGACGCGATCCGGCACCGCGGCGGCGCGGTGAAGTTGCGGGGCTGCTGAACCGACCGACATGATCTTCACCCGCATTAACCCGAGCCCCCGCTACCAGGAGCTCATCGGCCACTACCGCACGTTGCACGCCGAGGGCGAGAAATTTCTCGGCCAGTCCGCCGACGACACGTTCGCGGGTGTGAGCCTCCGCCCGCACGCGCGTCACATCAAGCGTCTGGTGGAGCGAACCGGCGCGGCCAGCATTCTCGACTACGGCAGCGGCAAGGGCCAGCAATACGATGCCCGCGACATCGAGCTCACGACCGGCGAGGTGGTCGAGAACGTCGTGGACTACTGGGGCGTCGACTACGTGCACTGCTACGATCCGAGCTACGTCAAGTACTCAGCCCTGCCGCAGGGCAAGTTCCACGGCGTGATCTGCACCGATGTCCTCGAACACTGCCCCGAGGAGGATCTACCGTGGATCGTGACGGAGATCTTCTCCTACGCGAACCGCTTCGTGTACGCGAACGTTGCATGCTATCCGGCCGTGAACCGCCTCCCGACCGGCGAGAACGCGCACTGCACGGTCCGTGCGCCGGAGTGGTGGCTCGACTTCTTCAAGCGCATCGCGGGGGATTTCCCCGGCCTTACCTGGGAGTTGTCGGCGCACCTGAAGGAGACCGGCGCCGCCGGCCCTTACCTGATCGAGCAGAGATTCCTCTCCGACGAGGCCTGAGATGATCCGCGTGTTCATAGGCTACGATCCGCGCGAGGCCGCGGCCTTCAGCGTCCTCGCGTACAGCATTCACGCGCGCGCGAGCGAGCCGGTGAGCATCACGCCGCTCATGCTTTCGCAGCTGAAAGGCGTCTTTACGCGCGAGCGCCACGCGCTGCAGTCCACCGACTTCGCGTTCACGCGCTTCCTCACGCCGTATCTCTCCGGCTACGAAGGGTGGAGCCTCTTCACCGACTGCGACATGCTGGTGCTGGACGACATCGCGAAGCTCTGGGCCCTCCGCGACGACCGCTATGCGGTCATGGTGGTGAAGCACGACCACTGGCCGCGCGAAGCGGTCAAGTTCCTCGGCCAGCCGCAGACTGCGTACCCGAAGAAGAACTGGTCGAGCGTGATGCTGTTCAACAACGCACGTTGCCGCGCGCTCTCCCCGGAGTATCTCAACACCGCCACCGGGCTCGAGCTGCACCAGTTCAAATGGCTCCCCGACGAGGCCCTGATCGGCGCGTTGCCGCACCGCTGGAACCATCTGGTCGGTTACGACGAGCACACGGATCAGGTTTCCCTGGTGCACTACACGCTCGGCGGCCCCTACTTCGACGAGTATCGCGATTGTCCGTTCGCGGACGAGTGGCGCCGCGAGCGCCACCGGATGCTGAGCGCCGTGCAGCGCGGAACGCAGCAGGCTCCGGCAACGATCACCGGCTGAAGGTCCGGTCCGCTGCCGCGATGTTGAGGAATCTCCTCGCCAGCGTGGCCCAGGGCCGCGCCCGCGGGGTGGCAGCCACCCTCCAAGCGGCCGTGGAAGCGCGCGCCGCGGGGCGGGCCGACGAGGCGATGCGGCTCGCGCGCCGCGCGCACGAAGCCGACACGACCCACGCCGGCGCGCAACTTCTGCTGGCCCACTTGCTGCTGGAGGCGGGCGATAACGCGGAGGCCCTCAGGCTCGCGCGGGCGGCCGTCGCGCTCGCACCCTCGAGTCCCGACGCCCAGTACGTTCTGGCCCGGGCGCTGGGCGCCTCGGGGGAGGTCGCGGAGTCTGAAGCCGTCCTGCGGCAAACGCTCGAGCTCGACCCGGGCGACGCGGTCGCCGCGGTGGTCCTCGCCACGCTCCTGCTCCGATCCGGGCGGCATGCCGATGCCGAGGCGGTGATGCGCCTGGTGCTGGCAGCGAATCCTGACTCCCCGGAGGTACACGCGACCCTCGGCCTCGCCTTGCGGCTGCGGGGCAAAGCCCAGGAGGCGCTCGGCCACTTCGAGGCGGCGCTACGCGCGCGGCCGGACGACGTCGGGCACGTCAACAACTACGCGCTCTGCCTGCGCGACCTCGACCGGCTGGACGAGGCGGCCGCCACGCTCGAGCGCGCGCTCACGGCTTCGCAGACCGAGGCGACGACGCTCGTCAATCTCGCCAACGTGCTGCGGGAGCTCGGTCGTTCCGGCGAGTGCCTGGATGCCCTCGAGGCGCTCGTGCGTGCCGAGCCCGACAATGCCGACGCGCGCACGACTCTCGCGAAAATGCTCGCCGATGGCGGCGCGACGGAGCGCGCGAGGCGTGAGTTCGACGCCGCGCTGGCATCGAATCCCGCGTCGCCGGAGATCAGGCTCGCGCGCGGCATGCATCGTCTCGCCCGGCGCGATTTCGCGGGCGGATGGGCGGACTACGCCGCGCGTCTCCTGACGACGGAGTGGCCGTCGCGCGAGCTGCCTTTCCCCGAGTGGGACGGCGGAAGCTTCGCCGGCAAGGCGGTGCTGGTGTATGCCGAGCAGGGGCTGGGCGACGAGATCATGTTCGCGGGCTGTTTCCCCGACCTGATCGCCGAGGCGGAGCGGTGCGTGATCGAGTGCGATCCGCGTCTCGAGCGCCTGTTCGGAAGGTCGTTCCCCGCGGCGTCGGTCTTCGCGGGCCGGCTCAGGCGCAAGCATCCGTGGCTCGCCCGCGCCGGAGAGATCGATCTGCAGGTCGCAACCGGGAGCCTTCCCCGGCGATTCCGCGACGATTCGGCGCGGTTCCCGTCGCACGACGGCTACCTGCGCGCCGATCCGGAGCTCGTCGCCCATTACAGCGAGCGCCTCGCCGGGCTGGAGGGGGGTGTGCGAGTGGGGATCGCGTGGCGCGGTGGCGTCGCGCGCACGCGCCAAGCGTTGCGGACGATCCCCGCGCCGGAATGGCTGCCGCTCGCGGAACGCAGGGAGCTCTGCCTCATTAGCCTTCAGCATGGCCCCGTGGACGAAGATCTCGCCGCGCTGCGCCGGCTCGTTCCGGGACGGGACGTCCATCACTGGCCCGAGGTCCAGCAGGACATCGAGCACCTCGCCGCACTCGTCTGCGCGCTGGACATGACGGTGAGCGCGTGCAACGCGACGGTCCATCTTGCTGGTGCGCTCGGCCGCTCCGTGCTGGCGCTCGTGCCTTCGGCACCCGAGTGGCGGTACGGGCTGGAGGGGGAGGCGATGGTGTGGTACCCGAGCGTGCGGCTGGTGCGCCAGCGGGTGGCGGGCGAGTGGGGCGAGGTGATGCGCCGGGCGGCGGCGCGGGTGGGCTGAGGGGGCGTGCGGATGTTCTCGCGGCTGCGCGAATGGGTGGGGCGCGGCGCCTCGGGGCAGGAGGCGGGGCGGAGCGCGCTCGAGCGGGGCGCGGCGGCGCTGCGCGCGCGCGATGCGGAGGCGGCACGGGCGCACTTCGCGCGCGCCGCGCAGGCGGCGCCCGATGACGGGCCGCTGCATGCGCGCTGCGGCCGGCTGCTTGCCGAAGCCGGGCTCGTTCCCGAGGCGCTGCGGTTCCTCGAGCGCGCGCACGCCTTGGACCCGGCGGATGCGCCGATCGCGCTGGCGCTCGCCGAGGTGCTGCGCGCGAGCGGGCAGGCGCAAGGGGCACGCACGCTGGCCGAGCAGGTGCTCGCACGCGAACCGGGGCACGGTGCGGCGCACACGAGTCTCGGGCTCGCGCAGCTTGCCTGCGGGGCGCCGGAGGCGGCGCGCAGCGCCTTCGAGCGCGCGCTCGAGCGCGCGCCGGCAGACGCGGCGGCGGCGCACGGTCTTGCGCTTGCGCTGCACGCGCAGGGGCGGGCCGAGGAGGCGCTCGGCGTGCTCATCCGCACCATTCAAGGTAACCCCGAGCATGTGCCGTCGTTGGAGCTTGCCGGGGGGCTGGCGCTGGAGCGCGGGGATGCGGCCGGGGCGCTCGCCTGGCTCGAGCGCGCCGCCGACCTGGAGCCGCAGAACGCCGGGCTGCAGAGCAACCTGGGGCTTGCGTGCCTGCGCGCCGGGCGGGTGGAGGAGGCGATCGAGAGCTTGCAGCTCGCCCTGCATCATCGGCCCGAGCACGTTCCGGCGCAGGTCAATCTCGGGCTGGCGCATCTGGAGGGGCGGGAGTGGGGCGAGGCCGAGCGCGCGTTCGCCGCTGCGCTGGCGCGCGTGCCCGATCACCCGCAGGCGCTGGCGGGCCGGGCGCGGGCGCTGCAGGGGTTATACCGGCTGGAGGAGGCTGAAGCGGGCTTCGAGCGCGCCCTCGCGGCCGCACCGTCCGCGGAGCTGTGGACGCGGCTCGGGCAGGTGCATCGCGAGCTGGGGCGGTTCGCCGAGGCCAAGGCGGCGTTCGAGCAAGCGCTCACCCTGGAGCCGACTTACTTCTCCGCGCTCACGCAGCTCGGGATCGTGGCGCTGGACCTGCACGAGCCGGCGCGGGCGATCGAGTGTTTCGAGCGGGTGATTGCGAGCGGATCGGGGCTGGCGGACGAGGCGCGCTGGAACATCACCTGCGCGCGGCTCGCCTGTGGGGACTGGGCGCGCGCGTGGGAGTTCTTCGACGCCCGGTGGGCGAGCCCGGACAGCATTCCACGTCCGTTCCGCTTCCCGGCGTGGGACGGGGGCGAGGTGCGGGGCAAGACGCTGCTGGTGTACGCGGAGCAGGGGCTGGGCGACGAGATCATGTTCGCCTCGTGCTACCCGGAGCTGGCGGCGCGCGGTGCGCGCCTGGTGCTGGAGTGCGCACCGAAGCTCGAGCGGCTGTTCGCCCGCTCGTTCCCCGAGGCGGTGGTGATCGGGCGCAACCAGACCGATCCGGTGGACTGGCTCGAGCGCGTCCCGCGCATCGATGTGCAGGCTGCCTGCGGGACGGTGGCGAGCTACCTGCGCCGCAGCGCGGCGAGCTTCCCGGCGCACGCGGGCTACCTGCGCGCCGACCCGGCGCGGGTGGCCTACTGGCGCGCGCGGCTGGCGGGGCTCGGGCCGGGCCCGAAGATCGGCATCTCGTGGCGCGGGGGCACGGCGCAGACGCGGCTGCGGCTGCGCTCAGTGACGCTGGCGGACTGGCGGCCGGTACTCGAGAGTCCCGGGGCGGCGTTCGTGAGCCTGCAGTACCAGCGCGACGCGGCGGCGGAGGTGGCGACGTTCGGGCGCGAGTCGGGGCTCGTGATCCACCACTGGCAGGAGGCGATCGACGACTACGACGAGACCGCGGCGCTGGTGTGCGCGCTCGACGGGGTGGTGTCAGTGTGCACCGCGGTCATCCACCTCGCCGGCGCACTCGGACGGCCCGTCGACGTGGTCGTTCCTTGCTCGCCGGAGTGGCCGTTCGGGCTGGAGGGGGAGGCGATGGTGTGGTATCCGTCCGTCCGCCTATTCCGGCAGACTGAGATAGGGCGCTGGGACGAAGTCACTGATGCGGTGCGGCGCGCCCAGACCGCAGTCGGCTGACCTGGGCCGGCCGAGGGAAAAAGGTGACGCTGGGCGTCATCCTGATATTCGAGGATCGCGAGGTCCAATGTGAAATAGTTCGCCCGCCTCATAGCCCGATTTGGCTCCACCAAAATAAGTATCGGTGAATCAATCGTGTAGAGCCTTGTCCGAGGTGCGGGCAGATTGGCACAAAGGGTGCTTTTGAGATCGGTGTAGCGGTCACCCGCTGCTCCGACTTGGGGAACTCAATTTAGGAGAACTGCATGAAGACGATTCAAAAGGGCTTCACCCTGATCGAACTGATGATCGTGGTTGCGATCATCGGTATCCTGGCCGCGGTCGCGCTGCCGGCGTATCAGGACTACACGATCCGCGCGAAGGTGTCGGAACTGGTGCTGGCGGCGAGCTCGCAGCGTACTGGGGTGACCGAGAAGGCCCAGATCGACACCGTCACCGCCTCGGCCGGCATCGGCCTGACGATCGTCACCTACGGCAAGATCACGAGCGGCAACGTGGCTAATGATGGTGTGATCACGATCGGCGGCAGCGCCGCTTCCACGTCGGTCGGCACGGTCGTCACCGTAGTGCTGACACCAACTATGTCGGGGCAAACGGTTACGTGGACCTGCCAGGGCACGCCGGCCAAGTTCATGCCGGGGAGCTGTCGTTAAGCCGACCTCGCGAGAAAATCGGTCCGGAACGGGCGCCTGCGGGCGCCCGTTTTCTTTGTGCGCCCAGCATGGGCGCGATCTTGGAGGTGCAAGTCCTCCCACGAGGTGACCACTGCGAGCGAAGCGAAGCGCAACTGCGCGAGGGTGACCGAGCGTGGGGTGGAAGCGTGGAGCGAAGCCGCGAGCCGAGGGACACAAACCGGATCTGAGGCGATGCCGCGCAGGGCGAGCGGGCAAAGGTCCGCGAAGCTCTCGTGGTCAAGGCTCAGGCAGCGTAAATCCGGCGGTTGCGCGGGGAAGGATCACGTTCTTACCTGGGGAGATCTCGCCTTGAGTAGCCGCAAGACGAAGGGCCGAAGGAATGGGAGGGGAGGCCCGCTGGTTCTCGGATTGGGACCGTCTCAGATGTTCGCGTTAGCGAAGCTCGCCAACCCACCAGGCGGGGTGAAGCCCGAATGGTCGTGGCAGCGAGAACCCGAATCGGGCGGATCAGAACCCCGCCACCCCAGGCGGCGTGCCGGGACTCACTCCCGCGCGCCGACCTCAACTGTTCCAACCGCCCGGTGCGGACCCGCATGCCGGGTGGTGTGGGAGGGGCCCGATCAGCGATGATCGGCCCCTATCCCGCTGTGCGGGTCGGGCTTCGGCGTGATGTGCGAACATCGCCGGCAATGCTGGGGAGGCTGATCAAGGACTGGCTGCACGCCCGCACGGGACGCTCCGAAGCTCGCCTGCACGAACCGCCCGTCCACCCCGCGGCCGTCGATGCGGTGCGAGCGCTGCTGCGCGAAGGTGGTCGCCCCGCCGAGCCGTATGACTACGAGCAGATTGCCTACCTGCTCGCCGGCGTATCGTCGGCGCGGTACATGGTCGAGCACATGTCCGGCGCGCGCAACCTGGTGGGCCGCGCCGCGTTGCTCGAATATGCGCTGTCGCAATGCGCGGTCGCGGGGCTCGTCCTGGAGTTCGGGGTGTACACGGGCGCTTCTCTCAAATGGATCGCGGACCGGCATGCGGGCCCGATCCACGGCTTTGATTCGTTCGAGGGCCTGCCCGAGGACTGGACCCACGCCCAGAAGAAGGGGCGTTTCTCGCTCGAGGGCGAGCTGCCCGACATCGGCGCGGCGAACGCCGTCCTGCACAAGGGCTGGTTCGCGGACACGCTGCCGGCATTCCTGGCGGCGAATCCGGGCGCGGTGCGCTTCGCGCACATCGACTGCGATCTCTACAGCTCGAGCAAGACGGTGCTCGAGCTGCTGCTGCCGCGCACGGTGGCGGGAACGGTCCTGGTGTTCGACGAGTACCTCAACTACCCGGGGTGGGAGATGCACGAGCACCGCGCGTTCCGGGAGACGATCGCGGCGACCGGCAGGCGCTACGAGTACCTTGCGTTCGCCTCCACGACGCAGTGCGTCGCCGTGCGGATGACGGGCTGAGCCGCGCTGGCGTTCCCGTCGCGGCTACGCCAGGCCCGGATTGCCGGCGACGCCCTCGAGCCGCGGCAAGTTCAGCTTGCGCGGGGCGACGACCTTCTTGTCCTTGAGGTATCGGACCACGACGTCCCAGATCGGCTCGCCCTGCGCGCCCTCGGCGACCGGCGCCCAGCCGGCGACCTTGTACGTCTTGTCGGCCGCGAGCGGCTTGCCGCCGATTCGCATGTCGGAGATGCGGCTGCCCATCGTCGCACCGGGCGCGCACGTAAAGGTCATGCCGCCCACGCGGACCATGTCGCCGCCTTGCTGCAGATACGGGTCGGGGTTGAACAGGTTGTCGCAGACGTCCTCAAGGACCTCCTTGATCCGCTCGCCGCTCAGGTCGTTCACCGTGCACTGCGGGTAGGTGATGGCGGTCTGATCGAGGACATGCTCCATCGTGATCGCGTCGCCCGGCAGCACGGTCGTGCCCCAGCGGAATCCCGGCGAGAACGCGATCTCGGCGCCCTTCACCTCGAGCATCGCGTCCAGGATCAACTGGTCGAACGTGCCGTTGAAGTTGCCGCGGCGGAAGAGCAGTCCTTCGGTCGTCGCGAGCCTCTCGCCGAGCTTCGCCTCGTGCGGCGCGCGCAAGCGGCTCACGAGCGCTTCCATTTCGGGGTCGGCCGGCAGGAGGTTGGCGAAGACGGGCAGCAGGCGGTAGCGGAAGTCGCCGACCTTGCCGCCCTTGACGTCGAGATCGAGCACACTGAGGAACTTGGTGTTCGAGCCCGCGTTCGTCACCAGCGTCTGGCCGCCGGCGTTCTTCACGAGCGTAGGTTGCGGAACGCCGTCGTGCGTGTGGCCGCCGAGGATCGCGTCGATGCCGCGCACGCGCGTAGCGAGCTTCAGGTCGACGTCCATGCCGTTGTGCGAGAGCACCACCACGACCTGCGCGCCTTTCGCGCGCACGGCGTCGACCTGCTTCTGCAGCTCTTCCTCCTGGATCCCCATCGTCCACTCGGGGATGAAGTGGCGCGGGTTCGCGATCGGCGTATAGGGGAACGCCTGGCCGATGATCGCGACCGGCACGCCGTTGATCGTGCGGGCCGTCGATGCCTTGAAGACCGGGTCCCCGAAGTCCGTCGTCTTGACGTTCTGCGCGAGGAACTCGATCTTGCCCAGCTCCTTCTCGACCGCCTCCTTCACGCGCTTCTCGCCGTAGGTGAACTCCCAGTGCGCGGTCATGACGTCGACGCCGAGCAGTCTGCAGGCCGCGATCATGTCGGCGCCCCTGGTCCACAGCGCGAGCCCCGAGCCCTGCCAGGTGTCGCCGCCGTCGAGCAGCAGCGCGCCGGGCCGGTCGGCGCGCAGGCGCTTCACCAGCGTCGCGAGATGCGCGAAGCCGCCGACCTTTCCATAGGCGCGCGCGGCGCGCTCGAAATCGAGAAAGGTGAACGCGTGCGCTTCGCGCGCGCCCGGCGTGATGCCGAACGCCTTCAGGAGATGCTCGCCGACGAGGTGCGGCGGCCTGCCCGCCGCCGCGCCGACGCCGATATTGACGCTCGGCTCGCGGAAGTAGACCGGCAGGAGCTGCGCGTGGCAGTCGGTGAAGTGCAGCAGCGAAACGTTGCCGAACTTCGGGACCCGGTAGAGCGCGTCGGCCGAGTCCTGCGCGAGCGCGTCCGGCGCATCGAGCGCGAGGCCGGCCGCGGCCCCGGCGGCGAGAAGCCGGAGGAATTCGCGGCGATCCAACGGCGGCCCGCTACTTGTTCACCGGCGACCCCGGGTCCAGCAGCAGCGCGACGAGGTCCTTGATCTCCTTCTCCGTCAGCGCGCCGACGTAGCCGAAGCGCGGCATCAGGGAGCAGAGGTTGTAGGCCTTCGCGTTGTAGATCTTCCCGTAGACGTACCGCTGGGTATCGGGTCCGAAGCCGCGGAGCTTGCCGAACTGGTAGAGACTCGGCCCGACCGTGCCGAACGAGGTTTCGTTGGGCCCGATCTGGTGGCAGTTGTAGCAGCTGCCGCCGGTCACGCCCGCCTTGTCGCTCCAGGTGAAGCCGCGGCCGCTCTGGGCGACGCGCTCGCCCGCCTTCCAGTCGCCGAGCAGCTTGCCGTCCGTCGGCCACTGGACCACCGCCAGCTGGTCCTTCTCGAGGCGCTCGGCGACGTCCTTCGGCGGCTTGTCGTGCGTGCGGTTGCAGAGCATCTGCACGCCGTCCTGGTTCACGCGATCGACCGACGCGATACCCCGCGCTTTGAAATCGCGCTTGATCATCGCCGCCGCCTCGGCGGCGGGGTCGCCGGCGGAGGCGGGGAAGGCAACTGCGAGCGCCGCGGCGGCCCAGAGGATCGATGCTGTACGGGTTCTCACGGTGCGTTCCTCCACTCAGCGTTTGATTCCCGGGCCCTTGTAGACCTGCCCGTTCGCGTTCGCGCCCATGTACGTGAGGAGCGCGGTGATCGTGTCGGACACGTAGCTCGGCTGGGGAAAGCGCTGCTGGCGGAAGCAGTCGTTCATGCGCCACTGCAGTGTGTGCATGACGCCGCCGGTCATGCGGTACCCCGGCCAGCCCTGGTAGGCGCGGATCGCCTCGGCCGGCCTGGTGAGGTTGGGCAGCGGCTGCGTGCGGATGCGCTTCCCGTCCTCGCCGTGACAGGTGGCACAGGAGAAATCGTACGGTCCGGCACGGTAGTTGAAGATCTCGCGCCCGATCGCGAAAGTCTCGCGCTCCTCGGGACGGTTCTGGGGGACGGCGATCTTCATGCCGCGTGACTGGCCGGCGACAAACGTGACGAGCGACACGGGGTCGGGCGTGCGGGTGTCGCTGCTGAACGGCTGCTTCGCGAGGTCGTCCATCTTGAACCCCTGCAGCGTCACCATGCAGTGCACGATGCGGCGCTCGATGTCCATGACCTTGCCGACGTCGGGGAAGTAGCGCGGGGTCCGGACATAGGCACCCTTCACCACGCCGGGGCCGAGGCCGAGGTCGCACTTCTCGAGTGAGGCGTTGTTCGGGCCGCGCTTTGCGAACCAGAGCTCCTTGCCCTTGGTCTCAAAGAGCTCCGCGGGGTTGTCCTCCTCCAGGACCTCGCGAAACTTGTCGAACTCGGCCGCGGTCGGGTCCTGCGCGGCGGGCGGTTTCGCCGCCGGGGGCTTGGACTGCGCGGCGGACTCCTGGATGCAGACCGCCGCCGCAAACGCGGCAACGGCGCACACCACCAGCGTGTGTCTCATGGTTGCTCCTCCAGTTGGTCGACGGGACCTGTCGGCCCGGTGCCGCGCTTCTGCGGCGCGGTCACTTCAGCCGGGATCCCGGCCGTGTTCGTTCGCTGCCGACGCGGCCGGTTCTAGCCCGCACCGATAGCAACCTCGTCGGTGCGCTTGTCGCCCTTGTTGTCCGTCCAGGTGATGCTGAGCTTGTCGCCCGCCTTCGCGCCCTTCACCTTGAACGCAAACACCGGGTTGCGCGAGACCGCCTGGCTCACGTCGGCGGCGAACACGGTCTTGCCGTTGAGCTGCGCGGTGATGGTCTGGATGAAGTGCAGGGGCACGACGTTGCCGCTTGCGTCCTTGCGCTGGCCCGTTTCCATCGGATGCGCCATCAGCACGCGCACGTCTGCGACGTCGCCCTGCAGGGTCGCGCGGATCTTCATCGGGTCTGCCATGGTTTCCTCCCCTTATCCGCCGCAGCCGCCGATCGTGACCTTCACTTCCTTGGCGGTCGTGAAGTACTTGCCGCCGGCGGCGACCACCACCCGGACCGGCGACGACTCGCCGATCTTGACCCGCAGGTGCACGAACGGCAGCGCGCCCTGGGAGACGTCGAAGGTGCCGGTGTACGGGAACGGGTTCTTCTCGATGAACACCGAGATCGCCGTCGTGCCGGGAATGTTGCTCGTGATGTCGATCGGGACGACTGCCCCGTTCTCGGCGATCTCCGGTGCGCGGATCTGGATGTCCTTGCTCTCGACGGCGTTCGCGATGCCGAGCGCCTTCATCGCGTCGGCGACCGTCTTGGCGTCGAACGCGCCCTTGTTCCACGCAGCGAGCGCCGTGCCCGGCTTGAGCAGGCCTGCCGCCAGTGCCGCTGCGAGCGCGCCGGTGGCCCCGGCGCCTTTCAATACCACTCTCCGTGAGCGATCCATTCCGCCTCCTCCTGCCAGATACGATGGGGTAATCAGTGCTTTCGGGCGGCTAGCCTACTCAAATCCCGATCCGTTGCACAAGGGCTTCGCCCTGATGCCCGAATCAACCGATCGAATGGCCGGCCGCGCGGGCTACTCACTGGCCGCGACGAACCGTCCGGACTTGCCGCCGGTCTTCTCCAGCAGGCAGACGGATTCGATCCGCATTCCGCGGTCCGCAGCCTTGCACATGTCGTAGATCGTCAACAGCCCGACGCTCACGGCCGTCAGGGCTTCCATCTCGACCCCGGTGCGGCCGACGGTCTCGACCGTCACGGTGAGCGTCACCGCGGGCGGCTCATCGGTATCGGTGAAGTCCGCGGCGACCCGGGTGATGGGAATCGGGTGCGCGAGCGGGATGAGTTCGGCGGTCCGCTTCGTCGCCTGGATCGCCGCGATGCGCGCCACGCCCAGCACGTCGCCCTTCTGCGCGGTTCCGGAGCGCACGAGCGCGAGCGTGGCGGGCCGCATCACGATGCGGCCGGCGGCGCGCGCAACCCGGCGGGTCTCGTCCTTCGCACCGACGTCCACCATGTGCGCGGCGCCGGCTGCGTCGAGGTGCGTCAATGACATGAGGCCGGATTATGCCCCCTTGGCCCGCGGCCTGGAGGGCATCCTCGGGGAACCCCGGGAGCGGGCGGGTATCATACGGGACGTGAAGCGATACCCCTGGCTCTTCCTCCTCCTCGCGCTCCTCCCCGGCCTCGGCGGCCGCGCCCAGAACCTCCCGGATCTCGGCGAGCGCGCGCAATCCGACCTCTCGCCGCAGCAGGAGCGGAAGATCGGCGAGCAGATCATGCGCGAGATCCGGCGCGATCCGGACTACGTCGACGATCCGGAGATCTCGGCGTACGTGCAGTCGGTCGGGCAGCGGCTCGTCGCCGCCAGCCCGGACGCGCGCCAGGAGTTCACGTTCTTCGTGGTGCGCGACAAGACGATCAATGCGTTCGCGATGCCGGGCGGGTTCATCGGGGTGCACAGCGGCCTGATCGTCAGCTCGCAGACCGAGTCGGAGTTCGCCGGCGTGGTGGCGCACGAGGTTGCGCACGTCATCCAGCGCCACCTCGCGCGGCAGCTGCAGGCGTACAACCAGCTGTCGCCGCTCGCCCTCGTCGGCCTCGGGCTCGCGATCCTCGCGGCGCGCTCCAGCCCGGAGCTCGCGCAGGGTGCGGCGATCGCGTCGCAGGCCGCGCCGGTGGCGGCGATGCTGAACTTCAGCCGCGAGTTCGAGCGCGAGGCCGACCGGGTCGGGTTCCAGATCCTGCAGGACGGCGGCTACGAGCCGGCCGGGATGTCGTCGTTCTTCACGCGGCTGCAGCAGAACAGTCGACTGTACGACAACAACGCGCCGGCCTACCTGCGCACCCACCCGCTGACCGTGGAGCGGATCGCGGACATGCAGAACCGCGCCCAGGACGCGCAGTACAAGCAGCGCCCCGACTCGATCGAGTTCCAGCTCGTGCGGGCGAAGCTGCGCGCCGGCGACGGCCGGCCCGAGGACGCGGTCGCGAACTTCCGCACGCTGCTCGCCGAGCGGCGCTTCGCGACCGAGGTGGCGACGCGCTACGGGTACGCGGTGGCGCTCCTGCGCGCCAAGGACTACGCCGGCGCCGAGCGCGAGATGGCGGCGCTGCGCAAGACCGGGCCGACGCACCCGATGCTCGAAACGCTGGCGACTCGCATCCGGCTGGCCGCGGGCGATCGCGCCGGGGCGGAGAGGATCATCGCCGCGGCGGCCCAGGTCTACCCCGACAACGTGGGCGTGCTGTACGAGTACGCAGAGGTGCTGCAGGGAGCGGGCAACAACGCGCGGGCGATCGAGGTCCTGCGCTACATCCTCAAGCAGCGTCCGCAGGACGCGCGCGCGTACAACCTGATCGCGAAGTCCTACGCGGCGCTCGGCAAGCGCACCGAGCAGCACCGGGCCCTGGCGGAGGGCTATTACCTGCAGGGCGGCCTCGCCGCCGCCGTCGACCAGCTGGGGCTCGCGCAGAAGGCGGGCGACGGGGACTTCTACACGCTGTCGGCGATCGACGCCCGACTGCGGGAGCTGCGCAAGCTGCAGCAGGAGGAGATCAAGGAGAGGAAAAAGTGACCTTCCGTTCGTGAATCGCGAACCGTTCCCCGCGCCGTCCGACGCGTTCTCGAGGGTCGCGTCCCGCGGTCCACGGCCTCAAGCCTTCGCCGGCGCTTCCAAGTAAGCCTCGTACAGCAGGTCGAAAGTCTTCTCACTCTCTGCCAGCAGCGCGTCGTCGGTCTCCGCGCGGCGCTTGGCGCCGTTCAGCAGCGTCGCCACGCCGGCGGCCTCCGCCACCGACGTGTCGTTCATGTCGAGCGCGTGCACGATGCGCCCGATCCGCGCGAGCGCAGGCTGCTTCTCGAGCTTGAAGCTGGCGAGCAGCTCCTGGTAGGTCACGCGGTGCTTGCTGTTGTGGAAAGTCGCGCCCTCGAAGCCGAAGCTGACCGCCATCGCGGGACACTCCCTGCGCTTGTCGAGCCAAACCATGATCGCCTCGGGGTCGATGAACCGGCGGATCAGCCAGGCGGAAGCCAGCCGGTCCACGAAGAGCGGTGTGCGCGTCGCCCATGCGCGCTTGAAGTAGCGCCGGTTCGAGCGCGCCACGCCGGCGTCGGGCGAGCGCGGCGCGTCGTCAGGGAAGATCATCGCGTGGACCTTGTCCTCCATCTCGACCAGCACCTTCTCCGCCTTCTCCTTCAGCGGCGACCCGAAGAAGTCGAGCGCGCCGATCGCGTCGAGCTCCTGGCGCTGCTTGTTCAGCACGTGCCGGATCGCAGCGGGGTCGGAGACCCCGAAGCCGGCCTTCAGCGATTCCACCGTCTTTATCAGGTCGCGATATTTCGCCGAGCGGTCGAACAGGCCGCGGAACTGGCGGGTCTGCGCCTCGCCGGCGCTCGTGACCGCCAGGAGGTGCGCCGACCCGTGTATCCGCCCCACGTAGTCGACGAGCCGCTGCAGGCCCTGGCGGCTCTCGCGGCTGTCGGGCAGCAGGTAGACGCCGTCGCGCAGGACCGCGCAGCCGAGGGTCTCGAGCATGCGCAGGACCTTCATCCTGCCGGCCGCGTCGTCGATCGGCAGCTGCGCGACGACCACCAGCCAGCGCGTGCCATGGGCCGCCTCCTGCGCCGCAGGTCGCGCGATCACTTGCCCCTTCCTGGCGCCGAGGCGTGGTGCTGCATCACGCTGCGGTCCCGCCAGCTCGCCTCGTCGAGGACGCCCGCCGGCAGGAAGTAGCGTTCCGCCGGCGCAACCGCGCTTTCCTTCACGACGCGCTCGACCTCCTCGTAGGCGATCTTGCGGACGAGCCCGGTGGCACCCGCCTCGCGGGCGACCATGAATTTCTCGTAGACTCGGTACACGTAGACGTTGAGCGGGCGGACACGACCCTGCGCATCGCGGCACACGAGCGTGTAGCGGGTGTCGGGCTTGAAGGCTTGCCGGTCCATGGTGCTCTGCGGCGCGAGTCTAGCAAGCCCGCCCCCCCGGGGGCCAGCGACACGCCCGGGCGCGCGTGACCCAAGAATCAGCCCCCTTGATCGGCCAATCAAAAGGTCTGCCTTGTGGCTGGCCGGGGCCCTCCGGAGAATAGCCGCTCCTGCGGGCTCCGCCGTGGTGCGGGGCCGCATCCGAGACAGAGGCACGGAGATGCCCGGACTCGTCAACCCCCACGGGGGCGGACGGCTTAAGCCCTTGCTGCTCGACGGCGACGCCCTGGCCGCCGAGCGCGCCCGCGCCCGCGCGCTGCCCGCCCTCCGCGTGACGTCGCGGGAGAAGGGCGATCTCATCATGCTCGGGATCGGCGGGTTCACACCGCTCGACGGCTTCATGACCCACACGGACTGGCAGGGCGTGTGCGACGGGTGCCGGACCTCCGCGGGCCTTTTCTGGCCGATCCCGATCACGCTGTCCGCGGACGCTGCGGGCGCCGCAGGCCTGAAAGTCGGCAGCGACATCGCGCTGGTCGACCCCGACGACGGGGGCATCCTCGCCACCCTGCGCGTCACCGAGAAGTACGCGATCGACAAGGCGCACGAGTGCATGTCGGTCTTCCGCACGACCGACCCGGAACATCCGGGGGTGAAGATGGTGATGGAGCAGGGCGAGGTCAACCTCGCCGGGCCGGTCAAGGTGCTCTCCGACGGCGGGTTCCGGTCGCGCTATGGCGCTCTCTTCATGACGCCGGCGGAGACGCGCGCGGCGTTCGAAAAGCTCGGCTGGTCGAAGGTGGCCGCGTTCCAGACGCGCAACCCGATGCACCGCTCGCACGAGTACCTCGCCAAGGTCGCGATCGAGACCTGCGACGGCGTGCTGATCCACTCGCTGCTCGGCAACCTCAAGCCGGGCGACATTCCCGCCGAGGTGCGCGCGCGGGCGATCGGCGTCCTGATCGACCGGTATTTCCGGAAGGACACGGTCATTCACGCGGGCTACCCGCTCGACATGCGCTACGCCGGCCCGCGCGAGGCCCTGCTGCACGCGCTCTTCCGGCAGAACTACGGCTGCTCGCACCTGATCGTCGGGCGCGATCACGCCGGCGTGGGGAGCTACTACGGCCCGTTCGACGCGCACCGCATCTTCGACGAGGTCCCGAAGGACGCGCTCGAGACCCAGCCGCTCAAGATCGACTGGACGTTCTGGTGCTACAGGTGCGGCGGCATGGCGTCCGCGCGCACCTGCCCGCACGACGACGCCGATCGCCTGCTGGTGTCGGGAACGAAGCTGCGCAAATGGCTGTCCGAAGGATCCGCGGTGCCGGCGGAGTTCAGCCGGATGGAAGTGCTCGAGGTGCTGCGCGAGTATTACGCAGGGCTCGAGGAGAAGGTCGAAGTGAAGCTGGTGGGCCACTCGGCCCGCTGAGCTCCGGAAAGAAACTCACGCCGGAGGCGGCAGTTTCCCGGCTTCGGGGAGTGCGAGGGGGTGTGGCCCCTCGCATCGTGCCGTTTTTCCCATCGAGGACACGCGCATGGCGCTCATCCAAGCGCGGCGCGCCGGCATTCACCCCTTCCGCACCACGATCGACGAGACGGCGGCGCGCGATTACCTGCCGCACATGTAGGGTCGCGCGAGCTGGGTACTGATCGACGACGTGCAACGGCAGCCGCTCAAGGTGGCGGACGTCTATCGGCGGTTGACGAGCTGAGCGCGGCCGGTCCGAAACCCGCTAGACTCGTCCGCCTGATGAACGCGACGCCCGGAACCCTGCAGCCCGCCGGCTGGCGCTCGCCGACGGTCGTGCTGGTCTGCGCCAGCGCGATCCTCTTCCTCGCGCTCGGCACGCGGCAGGGCTTCGGCCTGTTCCTCCAGCCGATGTGCAGCGCGCTCGGGTGGGGCCGCGAGACCTTCGCGGCCGCGATCGCGCTGCAAAACCTGCTGTGGGGCCTCGCGCAGCCGTTCGCCGGCGCGATCGCCGACCGCTTCGGCGCCGGCCGCGTCCTCGCCGTCGGCGGGTTGTGCTACGCGGCAGGCCTGATCCTGATGGCCTATTCCAACACCGGCCTCGATCTCGGCCTCTCGACCGGGCTTCTCGTCGGGATCGGCTTGAGCGCCTGCAGCTTCGGCGTCGTGCTCGGCGTGGTCGGGCGGCGCGCACCGCCGGAGCGGCGCACGATCGCGCTCGGCATCGCGGGCGCCGGCGGGTCGATCGGCCAGTTCGCCATGCTGCCGTACTCGCAGGCCCTGATCTCGCAGCTCGGCTGGCTGAACGCGCTCCTCGCGCTCGCCGCCTCCGCCTTCCTGATCGTGCCGCTCGCCGCCGGGCTCGCCGGCCGCGCGGTGCATGCGCACGGCGGCGGGCAGAGGATCGGACAGGCGCTGCGCGAGGCCACGGGCCACAGGGGGTTCTGGCTCCTCACGGGCAGCTTCCTCGTCTGCGGTTTCCAGACGCTGTTCATCATGGTCCACCTGCCGGCTTACCTCGTCGACCGCGGAGGCACCGCGCTCGAAGGAATGACCGCGCTGGCGGCGATCGGCCTCGCGAACGTCGTGGGATCGTTCTTGTGCGGATACCTCGGCGACCGCTACAGCAAGAAGCACCTACTCGGCATCATCTACTGGCTGCGCGCGGTCGCGATCGCCGCGTTCGTGCTGCTGCCGCTGTCGACTTGGAGCATCGCCGCGTTCGCGATCGTGATGGGGATGACCTGGCTCGGCACCGTGCCGCTGACCAACTCGCTCGTCGCGCAGATCTTCGGCGTGCAGTACCTGTCGACGCTGTTCAGCATCGCGTGGCTCGGGCATCAGGTCGGGGCGTTCGCGAGCGCCTGGCTCGGCGGCTACGTGTTCGACGCCACCGCCGGTTACGGGGCGGTCTGGATCATCGCGATCGGTGCGAGCGTGGTCGCGGCGCTGGCGTGCATGCCGATCGACGAGCGCTCGCTGCGCATGCCGGCTCCTTCCCGCGAGGCGAACGCATGAGATCCGGCGCGAGCCGGCGCGACGCGACGCGCGCGCAGAAGGCCGGCGGGTCCGCGGCGCGACCCGGTGCAGCCTTGCCGCTTGCAGCGCTCGAGGGAGTGCCGGTGCCAGTGATGGTCGTGGATGCGCGCGGCCGCGTCCTGCAGGCGAACGCCGCGATGCGGCTGCGGGCGCGCGCGGGAGCGCCCGAGCCGACGCTCGCCGCCCAGTATCCCGAGTATCACGCCGCGCTCGCAAGCGGCCTCGAGGTCGCCCGCGAGGTGCCGGTCGTGCGGCACGCGCACGGCGCGGTGGTCCACGAGCGGCTCGCGGCGCAGCCGACGCCCTGGGGGACGGCGATCACCGCGATCGACGAGACCCTGCTCACCGAGCTCGCGATCCGCAACATGCAGACGACGCGCCTCGCCTCGCTCGGATTCATGGTGGCCGGCGTGTGCCACGAGGTCAGCAACCCGCTCGCGGCGATCCACTCGATGGTGCAGATCCTCCAGTCGAAGCGCGGCGCGTCCCCCGAGATGCTCGAGAAGGGGCTCGCGGCGATCTCGTCCAACATCGCGCGCGTGCTCGCGATCACCCGGACGCTCACCGAGTTCTCGCGCGTGCGCGAGGGGCCGATCAGGACCGTGACGCTGGCGCAGGCGGTCGAGAACGCGGCGTCGCTCCTTCGCCACCGTGCCGGCGCGAACGCGATCGCGGTCGACGCGGCGATCGACCCGGACGTCGAGGCGCTGGCGCAGCCGAGCCAGCTCGAGCAGGTCGTGTTCAACATACTGCTCAACGCCGCGCAGGCGATGGACGGCGAGGGGCGGGTGACCGTCACCGGCCACCGCCGCGGCCCCCGGGCGGTGCTGACGATCCGCGACGAGGGCGCGGGGATCGCGCCGGAGCACCTCGGGCGGGTGTTCGAGCCCTTCTTCACCACCAAGCCCGACGGCGTCGGCACCGGGCTCGGGCTGACGATCTCGAGCGAGATCGTGCGCGAGCTCGGCGGCGACCTGCGCGCCGGGAACCATCCGCAGGGCGGCGCCTGCTTCGTCATCGAGCTGCCCGCGGCGGAGCCGCGCCCGTGAACGTCGCGGCCGAGCGGGTGGAAGCAGCGCGCCGGGACCGCATCCTGGTGATCGACGACGATCCGGGGTTCTCGGAGGTCGTGCAGATGCTGCTCGCGGGCGAGGGCTATCGCACCGAGATGACCGCCACCGTGCGCGACGGCCTGCGCGCGATCCACGCCGGCGCGGTGGACCTGGTGATCACCGATCTCAAGCTGCCCGACGCGACCGGCCTCGACGCCATCCGCGGCCTGCGCGAGATCGACCGCGATCTCCCGATCATCCTCATGACGAGCTACTCGTCGGTCGAGAGCGCGGTCGAGGCGCTGCGCAACGGCGCCGTCGACTACATCATCAAGCCGTTCGACAACGACGACTTCCTGCACGCGGTCGCGCGCGCGCTCAACGAGCGACGCATGCGGCGCGAGAACGCGCTGCTGAAGCGCAGCCTGCGCAAGGCGTACGCCGACCGCCGCATCATCGGGGAGTCCGCGGGCATCAGGCGCGTCCACGACCTGGTGCGCAAGGTTGCGCCATCCGACGCGAACGTGCTGATCTGGGGCGAGAGCGGGACCGGCAAGGAGCTCGTCGCGCGCAGCATCCACCGCGCGAGCGCGCGCGCCGAAGGGCCGTTCGTCGCGATCAACTGCGGCGCGATTCCGAGCGAGCTGCTCGAGTCGGAGCTGTTCGGGCACGCCAAGGGCGCGTTCACCGGCGCGACGCACGCGACCGAGGGCCTGATCCGCGAGGCGCACGGCGGGACGCTCTTCCTCGACGAGATCTCCGAGCTCGCACCACCGCTGCAGGTGAAGCTCCTGCGCGTGCTCCAGGACCGCGAGGTCCGGCCGGTGGGCGCGAAGCACGTGTTCAACGTCGACGTGCGCTTCCTCGCCGCGACGAACCGCGATCTCGAGGAGCTGGTCGGCAGCGGACAGTTCCGCGAAGATCTCTTCTACCGCCTGAACGTGATCGGCATCCACGTTCCGGCATTGCGCGAGCGCGGCAAGGACGTGCGGCTCCTTGCCGACTACTTCGTCGAGGCCTACGCCCGCAAGCTCGGCAAGAAGATCCGCGGCATCGGTGACGATCTGGCCGCATTCCTGGAGCGGCATCCCTGGCCGGGGAACGTGCGCGAGCTCGAAAACCTGATCGAGCGGGCGGTGATCTTGTCGGACTCCGACATCCTGACCTGCGCTGAGCTCTCCGATACCCTGTCGACACCGGGAAGCCGGCGCGCCGCGCCGTCCGCGCCGGACCGGCCGCTCTCGGTCGAGGAGTACATTCGGGAAACCGTCTCGCGATATCAGGACCGCTACAGCGAAACCGAGCTCGCGCGGCTCCTCGGGATCGGCCGCAAGGCGCTCTGGACCCGGCGTCGCCAGTGGGGACTGCTGCGGAGCGGCCGGTCGACGCGCCAGGATTAGCATCGTCGCCTGTTTCGCGCGGCACTCCGGTCGGTTTCGTTTCGAAACAGCGCGACGACGCCGCGCGCCCACACGGTTGTAATTGCAGGGAGACGCAGGCGTCGGCGCCTCGGCACAGGACTTGCTGCGGGAATTGACTCAGCCCCATCCCTACGACACCCAGGAGAAGATCGATGGCCGAGAAGCCGGCAGCGCCCACCCGCAAGAAGGTCACCATACCGTCGCTCGTGGAGAAGATGAAGAAGGGCGAGCCGATCGTTCAGCTCGCGGTGTACGACTACGAGACCGCGATCATCGCCGACCGCGTGGGCATCGACATCCTGTGCGTCTCGGACACGGGCGGCATGGTGCTGTTCGGTCACGAGACCACCACCTCGGTGTCGTTCGAGGAGGTGATGTTCATGGCGCAGGCGGTCAAGCGCGGCTCGAAGTACGGCCTGCGCATGGTCGACATGCCCTACATGAGCTTCCACCTGTCCGCGCAGCAGGCGGTCGACAACGCCGCGAAGTACGTCGCGCAGGGCGGGGCCGAGGTGATGAAGTGCGAGGGCAACAAGCATCACGCGAAGTACATCGAGGCGATCGTGAAGGCCGGCATCCCGGTGCAGGGGCACATCGGCATCACCCCGATGCGCATGCCGCAGCTCGGGGGGTTCGTCGCCCAGGGCAAGACCGCCGAGCGCGCGAAGGAGCTGATCGACGACGCATGGGCGATGGTGGACGCAGGCTGCTTCTCGATCATGTGCGAGGTGACGACCTCCGAGGTCTGCGAGTACCTCGCCGAGACGTTACCGGTCCCGGTGATCAGCCTCGGCGCCGGCAACCGCGCGCACGGCGTGCACATCATCGGCTCGGACCTCTTCCACCTCTACGAGGCGCACGTGCCGCGGCACTCGAAGATCTACGTCGACCTGGTGCCGATCCTGGAGAAAGGCCTCTCGGACTACCGCGACGAGGTGCGCGCGCGCATCTACCCCGGCAAGGAGCACACCGTGTTCATGAAGGAAGACGAGCTCGCGCGCTTCCGTGATCTGGTGGGGTGGAAGAAAAAGTGAGCACTGCGCCGGGCGCGGCCGTCGCCGGGGAGCTGGACGTCCTCGGCGAGGCGCGCTTCTTCTCCGGGCTCGGGCGCGCGCGGCTCGCGCGGCTCGCGCTGCTCGCCCGGCGCGAGCGCTACGCGCAGGACACGCGGATCTACTCGCTCGGCGACCCGGCGGAGGACTTCTACGTCCTCGCCGACGGCATGGTGCGCTTCACGCTCGGCGTCGGACGGCGCGACACCTCGGCGGGCGAGATCATCCGGCGCGGCGAGGTCTTCGGCTGGGCCGCGCTCGTGGAGACCACGCAGCGCCGCATCGCCACCGCGTACTGCCTGACTGCGTGCGAGGTGCTCGCCCTCGACGGCGCCAGGCTGATCGCGCTGATGGAGACAGACCACTCGCTCGGCTACGAGCTGATGAAGCAGCTCTCCGTCCTGCTCACGAGCGAGCTGAAGGCCTTCGCCGCCGGCTGAGTCGCGCCGACCGTCCCGCGCGTTGACAACCTACTTCCTGCTCGCCGCGGTCGCCGCTGCCGTCGGCCTCTTCATCGGCACGGTCGGCGTCGGCGGGATCCTGCTCATCCCCGCGCTGACCTACCTCGGCGGCCTCCCGGTGCACACCGCGGCCGCAACCGCGCTCTTCACGTTCATCTTCACCGGCGTGCTCGGCACGTGGCTCTTCCACCGCCGCGGGTCCATCGAATGGCGCATCACGACGCCCGTCTGCGCCGGCGCAGTGGTGTTCAGCGTCCTGGGCGCGTGGACGAGCTCGCTGATCGACGCCCGTCCGCTCGCGCTGATCATCGCCGCGATCATCGTCTTCGCCGGCACGTACATCCTCTTGCCCGCGCGTACGGCCGGCCGTCGCGAGGGCCGGTCGCCGGGCGAGCGCGCGATGCTCGTCGGGGTCGGCGCGGTGTCGGGCTTCGGCTCCGGGCTCTCGGGTGCCGGCGGGCCGCTCTTCTCGGTCCCGATGATGGTGCTCGCAGGGTTCGTCCCGCTCGCGGCGGTCGGCACCAGCCAGGTGCTCCAGATCGTCGCGGCGATCTTCGGAACCGGCGGCAACCTCGCCTACGGCCACATCGACTTCGGCGTGGCGGCCTGGATCACGCTGTTCGAGCTGGCGGGCGTGGTCGCCGGCGTGCGCCTCGCGCACGCGGTGAGCGTTCCCACGCTGCGACGGATGGCGGCGGGCCTGTGCATCGTGGTTGGCGCGATGATGCTATGGCGCTACCTGTAGCCGCATATACCGACGCGGTCGAGGAGCATCTCGCGACGCGGCGGGCGTGCGGGCTGTTCGACTTCTCGTTCATGAGCCATTTCGAGATCGCGGGCGCGAATGCGCGGGCGTTCCTCGACCGCCTCCAGACGCGGAGCCTCGCAGGGCTCGCGTCCGGGCGGATCGCATACACGCTGCTCCTGCGCCCGGACGGGTCGGTGTTCATCGACGCGACAGTATGGTGCGTCGCGCCGGACCGGTACTGGCTCTTCACCGGACGGCGAACGGATTTCGCATTCGTCGCCGACGCGGTGCGGGAGGAGCGCATCGACCTGCGCGACTGCTCGGGTGAGCACGTGGTGCTCGCGCTGCAAGGGCCCGAGTCGGCGCAGGTGCTCGAGCGGCATCTCGGCGCGGCGCCGGGTGTCGCGTACTTCGGTTTTCGCGAGGCGACGCTCGCAGGCATTCCGGCGACGATCGGCCGGCTCGGCTACTCCGGCGAGCTCGGCTACGAGCTGATCGTTCCGGGGGACGCCGCGCCGGGACTCTGGCGTCGGCTCGCCGCGGATGCGCGCGAATGCGGCTTCGACGCGGCGAACAGCCTGCGCATCGAGTCGGGGTACATCCTCTTCGCCAACGAGCTGGCGCAGCCGGCGAATCCGTTCGAGCTCGGGCTCGACAGGCTGGTGTCGTTCGACGGGCGGCCGTTCACCGGCAGCGAGGCGTTGCACGGACTGCGCCTGCGCGAGCCCGACCGGCGCCTGGTGGGACTCGACGCGTTCGCGCCGCGCGATCAGTCAGCGCTCGGAGGACTTCCCCGCGCCGAGGTCACCAGCCGCGTGCGATCGCCGACCGTCGGCCGCGAGCTCGCGCTCGGATTCGCATCAGCGGCGGCGGCCGCACCGGGAACGCTCGTCGCGGCCTCGGGCAAGGAAGTGGGCCGCACTTGCCGCCTGCCGTTCTACGACCCGGCGCGCGTGCTGCCGCGCGGGTCCGCGTGATCGGAGCAGCGTCCATCGGGATCTGGGGGGTTTCGTCCGTGCTTACTCCTGCCCCGCCGGTGATCGCGAGCCGCAGCACTCCGTAACCCGCTTCCTCGCCCCGTAGTAGATTGGCGGCGGGCGGGGCAGCGGGTTGCGAGCGATGGAATTGCTGGCCGGAACGAGCGGCTACTCGTACAAGGAGTGGAAGGGCAGCTTCTATCCCGCGAAGCTCGCGGCCGACGGGTGGCTACGCTACTACGCCGAGCGTTTCCCAACGGTCGAGATCAACAACACCTTCTACCGCATGCCCGGTGAAGGAATGCTCACGCGCTGGGCGGACGAGGTGCCCGCCCATTTCGCCTTCACGCTCAAGGCGCCGCGGCGCATCACGCATGACAAGCGTCTCAAGGACGCCGATGCGGAGCTTGCCGAGCTGCTCCGGCGCGCGGCGCGGCTCGGGCCGAAGCTCGGCCCGCTCCTCTTCCAGCTGCCGCCGTCCCTCAAGAAGGACCTCGCGCTGCTCGGCGACTTCCTCGACGCGCTGCCGCCGGGCCGGCAGATTGCTTTCGAGTTTCGTCATTCGACGTGGCAGGACGAGCAAGTGTACGAGGCGCTGCGAACCCGCAACGCGATGCTGTGCACGGCCGATACGGACGAGGGCGATCCGCCGCCGCTGGTCGCAACGGCGAAGTTCGGGTACGTGCGGCTGCGCCGGGAGGCCTACAGCGACCGCGACCTGAAGAACTGGGTGAAGCGGATCGCCGCGCAGCCGTGGACGCGCGCGTACGCCTACTTCAAGCACGAGGACGAGGCGACCGGCCCGAAGTTCGCCGCGCGCCTCGCCAAGCTCTGGGAGGCGGCCCAGGGATCGGGCAAGGCGCCGCGATGACGCGCGGCAAGTCCCCGCGCCGCAACACACCGGCGAAGAAAGGTCGCGAGAATCCCGGCACGCTGCGCGAGTACTCCGCGAAGCGTGCATTCGAGGCGACACCCGAGCCCCCGCCGGCAGTCGCGCCGGACCGGTCCGGACCGCTTCTCTTCGTGGTGCAGCAGCACGCCGCGCGGCGCCTGCACTTCGACTTCCGCCTCGAGGCCGCAGGGGTGCTCAAGTCGTGGGCAGTACCCAAGGGGCCGTCGCTGAATCCGGCCGACAAGCGCCTCGCGGTGCCGACCGAGGACCATCCCTTCGAGTACGCCTCGTTCGAAGGCGTGATCCCGGAGAAGCAGTACGGCGCCGGCGAGGTGATCGTCTGGGACTGCGGCGCCTACTCGCCCGACGAGGACCAAGAGTATTCGTTCCACGACCGCGGGGAGGCGGAGCGCAGGGTCCTCGCCGGCCTGGAGAAGGGGAAGCTCAGCATCTTCCTCCGCGGCGTGAAGCTGAAGGGCTCGTTCGCGCTGGTGCGGACCTCGGATCGCAAGAGCTGGCTGCTCATCAAGCACAAGGACCGGTTCGTCGACACCGGCGACGTCACCGCGCGCGGCGATTCCGTGCTGTCGGGCATGCCCGTCGCGGCGCTGAAAAGGCGTCCGGCGCGCAGCCGCATCCCCGCCGCGGCGCTCGCGCCGGCTGGCCCGCCCGAGCCGCTGCCGGCGAAGCTCGCGCCGATGCTCGCCGAGACCGGCGCTGCGCCGTCCACCAGTCCGGACTGGAAGTACGAGCCCAAGCTCGACGGCTACCGAGTGCTCGCGTTCATCGCCGCGGATCGCGTGGTGCTCCGCTCGCGGCGCGGCCTCGACTACTCCGGCATCTTTCCGGACATCGCCGCCGAGCTCGGCCGCCAGCTCGTGAGCACGATGGTGCTCGACGGCGAGATCGTCGCGTTCGGACCGGACGGCAGGCCGTCCTTCGACGCCCTTCAGGACCGCGCCCAGCTGAAGAGCCCGCGCGAGATCGCGGCGGCGGAGCAGGTGACGCCGACGGCATACATGTGCTTCGATCTCCTCCACTTCGCCGGCGTCAACCTGCGCCCGTCGGCGTACGACGCGCGCCGCCGATACCTCGAACAGTGCCTGCTGTCGTCCTCGCGCGTGCAGCTCGTCCACGCCGACGAGGACGGCGAAGCGCTGTACCAGGCAGCGCTCGCCAGCGGGTTCGAAGGGATCATGGCGAAGCGGCGCGACAGCCCTTACCTCGCGGGGAAGCGCTCGAAGAGCTGGCTGAAGATCAAGTCGACGCAGAGCGCGGAGTTCGTCGTCGGCGGTTACACGAAGGGCAACGGGGCGCGTGCTCCGCTCGGCGCGCTGCTGCTCGGCATCCCGGTAGGCAAGGAAAAGCTTCGCTATGTCGGCCACGTCGGCACGGGCTTCGACGAGGCGACGCTCGCCGAGATCAAGCGGCGCACCGAGCCGCTCAGGGCCGCCAGGCTCCCCTTCACCGAGAAGCCGCCGCTGAACGGTCCGGCGACCTGGCTCGAGCCGAGGCTCGTGGCCGAGGTGAAGTTCGCCGAATGGACGGAAGCCGGCAGCCTCCGCGCGCCGGTCTTTCTGCGGCTGCGCGACGATGTCGATCCGAAAGCCGTCAAGCGCGGTGCCGCGCGGCGCGCCGCCGTTGCACGGCCGGCGCCCGGGGACACGGAGGCCACCCAGGTGTTGCAGCAGCTGGAGGACAAGCGGACAACCTTCCAGCTGGTCGTAGGTGCGGCGCGCATCAAGCTTACGCACCTCGACCGTGTCTACTGGCCCGCCGATCCCGTGCTCGACCAGCCCGCGCTGACGAAGCGGGATCTGCTGCGGTACCTCGCGCGGGTGTCGCGCTTCATGCTGCCCCATCTGGCCGACCGGCCCCTGACCATGATCCGTATGCCGGAGGGGATCGACGGCGAGCGGTTCTTCCAGAAGCATTGGGGCGGAGCCCGGCCGGAGTTCGTGCGGACGGTGAATGTGTTCTCGGAGAGCAAGGGCGAGAGGCACGAGTACCTGCTCTGCAACGATCTCGCGACGCTCCTGTGGCTGGCGCAAAACGGGACGCTCGAATTCCACGTCTGGCACTCGCGCTGCCGGCCGGGACCGGATGCGCCGGACGCCGGCACCGATTTCTCCGGCTCGCTCGCCGCGATGGAGCGTTCGGTATTGAATCACCCCGACTATCTGGTGTTCGACATCGATCCCTACATCTACTCTGGCAACGAGCCGAAGGGCGCCGAGCCGGAGCTCAACCTGAAAGCATTCGAGAAGGGAAAGGAGGTCGCCTTCTGGCTGCGCGAGCTGTTGCAGAGCATGACGCTCGAGGCGTGCGTGAAGACCTCCGGCAAGACCGGCCTCCATGTCTTCGTGCCGATCGAGCGAACCCTGGATTTTGATGCAGCGCGGCAAATCTGCGAGATGGTGGGGCGGCACCTCCTGCGCCAGCACCCCAAGGACATCACCATGGACTGGAGCGTGGACAAGCGGACCGGGAAGATCTTCATCGACTACAACATGAATGTCCGGGGCAAGACCCTGAACGTTGCCTATTCCCCGCGGGGGGTGCCGGGTGCGCCGGTCTCGATGCCCCTCTCCTGGGAGGAGCTGGAGAAGGCCCATCCCCTTGATTTTCGGCTGACAAATGCCCCGGCACGCTTGGAGCGGGCGGGGGATCGCTGGCAGAATGCCCTCCGGGACAAGCAGAGCCTCGCGCAGGCCCTGGAGCGGTCCCCGGCGTAGGACCTGGAGTCGAACGACGAGGTGAATCATGGCTGCCCGATCCATTGCATCGCTTACTGTCTCCTTCGGTCTCGTGTCGATCCCGGTGAAGCTCTATTCGGCGACGCAGGCCGCCGGGGCGATCTCCTTCAACATGCTGCACAAGCCGCCCTGCGGTTCGCGTCTCAAGCAGCAGTACATCTGCGCGAAGGAGGGCGTAGTCGTGCCGCGGGAGGACACGGTGAAGGGTTACGAGTTCGCCAAGGATCAGTACGTCGTCTTCACGCCGGAGGAGCTCAAGGCGCTCGAGGAGGCGGGCACCCACATGGTCGAGATCACCGAGTTCGTCCCGCTGGAAAGCGTCGACCCGGTGTACTTCGACAAGGCGTATTACCTCGCCCCCGACAAGGGCGGTGCCAAGCCCTACGCGCTGCTGACGAGGGCGCTGCGGGAGTCCGGGCGGTGCGCGCTCGGGCGG
>DATIDG010000099.1:0-3433 GCA_035456405.1 Burkholderiales bacterium
CCGAGTGCCATATGTTCCTGGTCGACCTGCGCTCGAAGGGCATCACCGGCAAGGACGCGGAAACGGCACTCGGGCGCGCGCACATCACGGTGAACAAGAATGCGATCCCGAACGATCCGCAGAAGCCGATGGTCACGAGCGGCGTGCGCATCGGTACGCCGGCGATGACCACGCGCGGCTTCGGCCCGGCCGAAGCCGAGAGGCTCGCGCACCTCATCGCCGACGTGCTCGAGGATCCGGCGGGCGAGGCAACCGCCGAGCGCGTGCGCGGCGAGCTGAAGGCGCTCTGCGAGCGCTTTCCGGTCTACGCATGAAGTGCCCGTTCTGCGGCTCCGACGATACCCAGGTCGTTGATACTCGCGCCAATGTGGAGGCGAATACCGTCCGGCGGCGGCGCAAGTGCGTCACCTGCGAGAAGCGCTTCACCACTTATGAGCGCGTCGACCTCAAGATGCCGCGCCTGGTGAAGAAGGACGGCAGCCGCACCGACTTCGACCGCGACAAGCTCATGGGCAGCATGATGCTCGCGCTGCGCAAGCGCCCGGTGTCCACCGACGCGGTGGAGGCCGCGGTCGACCGGGTGATCGAGCGCGTGCGCTCGCTCGGCGAGCGAGAGGTGCCGACGACGCGCGTCGGCGACTTCGTGATGCGCGAGCTCGCCAAGCTGGACAAGATCGCTTACATCCGTTTCGCCTCGGTCTATCGGAGCTTCGAGAGCCCGGATGACTTCCGCGAGGCGGTGCAGGAAGTAAAGGCGGGGAGAAAGAGACGGAAGTGACGCGCTTTTCGGCGTTCGACCACGCGATGATGCGGCGGGCGCTCGAACTTGCGGAGAAGGGTCTCTGCACCGCCACCCCAAATCCCCGGGTGGGGTGTGTGGTCACGAAAGACGAAACCATCGTGGGCGCGGGCTGGCACGAGCGCGCGGGCGGGCCGCACGCCGAGGTCGTCGCGCTGCAGAACGCGGGAAACGCGGCGGCGGGCGCGACGGTGTACGTCACCCTCGAGCCCTGTAATCACCATGGGCGGACTCCTCCGTGTGTAGAAACACTAATCAAGAGCAAGATCGGGCGAGTGGTTGCCGCGATGCGCGATCCGAACCCGCGGGCCGCGCGCGGCGGCGACGCGCTCGAGGCCGCCGGCATCCGCTTCGAGCACGGCCTGATGGAAGCCGAGGCGCGCGAGCTCAACGTCGGCTTCGTATCGCGCATGACGCGCAAGCGGCCCTGGGTGCGGCTGAAGGTCGCGGCGACGTTCGACGGGCGCACCGCGCTGGCGGACGGGACCTCCCAGTGGATCACGGGCGCCGAGGCACGCCGCGACGGCCACCGCTGGCGCGCGCGCGCCTGCGCCATCCTTACCGGCGCCGGCACCGTCCGGGCCGACAATCCGCGCCTCACGGTGCGCGAGGTCGCGACCCCGCGCCAGCCGCTGCGGGTCATCGTCGACAGCCGCCTGGAGACGCCGGCGTCCGCTCGCATCCTCGAGGGCGGGAACGTGCTGATATTCGCGGGCATGGCTCGCCGGGTTCCTGCAGGCGCCGAGGTGATGGTTCTTCCAAATGAAAACCAGAAAGTGGACCTGCCACGGATGCTGGAGGAGCTTGCGCGCCGCGGGGTGAACGAGCTCCATGTCGAGGCGGGCTTTCGCCTGAACGGCTCGCTCGTGCGCGAAGGCTGCGTCGACGAGTTCCTGCTCTACCTGAACCCGAGCTTCCTCGGCGACGGCGCGCAGGGCATGCTCGACCTGCCTGCTGTCCTTTCTCTCGAGAAAAGAATAAGACTGCGCCTGTTATCGATCGAGCGCCTGGGCGAGGACTTGCGCATCCTGGCGCGGCCCGCATAACAGCGCGGCGATCAGATCCACCGCGACGCGCGCGGTGCGCCCCTCGTGATCTAGCCGCGGGCTGTATTCGACGAGCTCGATCGCGGCGAGACCAGGCCTGCCGGCGATGTCCTCGAGCGCGCGCGCGAGCTCGGCGCTCGTCACCCCGCCGGTCACCGGCGTGCCCACGTGCGGCGCTTCTTCGGGCTCGATCACATCGAGGTCGATGCTCACGCCGAAGCCGCTCGTGCCGGCGGTGACGATGTCGAGCGCTTCGTCGAGCACCGCGTCGATGCCGCGGCTGCGGATCTCGTCCATGAACACGACCCGCACGCCGAGCTTGCGCAGCCGCTCGTCCTCCTCCGGCTCGTAGCTGCGCACGCCGACGAGACAGACGTGCTGCGGTTTGAGCACGCCGGCGCCGAGCCCGTAGAGCGGGTCGTCGTCCAGGCCGAGCAGCCAGGCGAGCGGCATGCCGTGCAGGCGGCCGGTGTGGCTGGTCCCCGGCGTATGGCTGTCCATGTGCGCGTCGATCCACACGAGGCCGAGGTCCGCGCTTAGCGTGCGCGCCACGCCGGTCCAGGTCCCTCCCGCGCAGGTATGGTCGCCCCCGATCACGCACGGCAGCCGACCGCGCCGGCGCGCGGCCGCGACCGCGCCCGCGAGCTCGCGGCACAGCCTGCTTACCGCAAATGCTTTGCGACGCTCGCCGGCGGGCGCTTCGAGGATCGGGCCCACGCGCGCCTGGACCCCGCACGCCTCGAGCCGCGCGAACACGAGGGGCGCCAGCACGGCGGGCGCCTCGGCGCAGCCCGGATCGGCGCCGCCCAGGCCCCACGCCGCGCCGATCAGCTCCACCTGTCGTTGCATCGTTACCGCGCGCACTCGAAACAGACTACGCCCCTGGGTCGAACGACCGCAATGCCGGGGCGGTCCAATAGCGTAGTGCCCTTGGTGGGCGCTTCGAGGAGCGCGATGAGTGCGAAATGGCAGGACTGGGCGAGCTTTGCGCTCGGCCTCTGGCTCGCCGTGTCGCCCTGGATCGCCGGCTATTCCGAGCAGGCGGGAGCGACAGGGAACGCGGTGACGGCGGGGCTCGTTCTCGCGCTCGCTTCGCATTTCGAATGCGTGGCGTGCGAAGAGCACCTGCCCGTCGAGTGGCTGAACCTCGGTGCAGGCATCTGGCTTATCTGCGCCCCCTGGATGCTCGATTTCGCCTCCAGGGTGGCAGCTGCGAATTCCATCGCGGTCGGCGTGTTCATCTTCGCGCTTGCCGCATCGGCGCTCTCGCTCGACAAGCGAATCGGTGCGCTCTGGCATAGGTCGCAATAGCCGTTAGACCGGGCTTTTTGCGTTACCCTCCGCCGCATGTTCACGGGCATCGTGCAGGCGGTGGGGCGGATCGTGCGCACTCGCCCGCTCGAGGTTGAGTGCGCTGATTTGGATCTCACCGGGGTCGCGGTCGGCGACTCGATCTGCGTGCAGGGCGTCTGCCTGACCGTCACCGCGATCAAAGCTCGCGGCTTTACGGCCGACGTGTCCGAAGAAACCCTTCGCGTTACGACCGGACTCGACCGGCCCGGCTCGGTGAACCTCGAGAAATCCCTTG
>DATIDG010000100.1:0-58418 GCA_035456405.1 Burkholderiales bacterium
CCCGCGCGGATCTACGCAAACGAAGGCGTGGCGCAGGTCATATTCATCGAGTCCGACGAGGTCTGCGAGACCTCGTACCGCGACCGCGGCGGGAAGTATCAAGGGCAGAAGGGCGTCACCCTTCCGCGGATCTAATATATATATGAAGGCGATGCCGCGGCATCGCTTCCCTTCCTTCGGGGGAGCACGAGGGGGCGCCGCCGAGCGACTTTGCCCCCTCGTGACGAACTAGGATGAAGTTCAATCCGGCCGATCCGAACTTCGAGTCGCGCGTCCGCGCGAGCTTCGGCCGCCAGGCCGCGATGAAGCTGATCGGGGCCGAGCTGACGAAGGTGGAGCCCGGCCACGTCGTGATCGAGCTGCCGTACCGCGCCGACCTCACCCAGCAGCACGGGTTCATCCACGGCGGCATGACGGCGATGATCGCCGACTCGGCCGCCGGGTACGCGGCGTTCACGCTCTTTCCCGCCGACAGCTCGATCCTCACGGTCGAGTTCAAGATCAACCTCGTCGCCCCCGCCGACGGCGAGCGGCTCGTGGCGAGCGCGCGCGTGAAGAAGACCGGCCGGACGCTGACCATCTGCGAGTTCGAGGTGGCGGCGATAAAGCATGGCCGCTCAACCGTCTGCGCGCTCGGGCTGCAGACGCTAATCCACCTCGCGGGCAAGCCGGACACGCCCGACATGCGGCCAGCGGGGCGCGAAGCGCAGGGCGGCTAGCGCTTTCGCTCGTAGAGCAGGAAGGCGAAGCCGAACGTGCGCCCTCGCGCGGGCGGATGGTCTTCCCGCGCGGTCTCGCGCCAGCGGGCGGGATCGAGCGCCGCGAAGGCCGCGTCGCCCTCGAACGCGGCGTCGATCCGCGTGAGATACACGCGGTCGGCCCGCTCTAGGGCGAGGCGGTAGATCTCGGCGCCGCCGATCACGAAGATCTCCGCGTCCTTGCGCGCCGCCGCGAGCGCCGCGTCGAGCGAAGGCGCTACGACGCAGCCGGGCGCCTCGAACCCGGCCTGCCGCGTGACGACGATGTTCGTCCTTCCGGGCAGCGGCTTACCGAGCGTGGCGACGATCGATTCGTAGGTCTTGCGCCCCATCACGACCGGATGCCCGAGCGTGAGGCGCCTGAAATGCGCGAGATCCTCGGGGAGGTGCCAGGGCATCCGGTTCTCGCGGCCGATGACGCCATTGGCGGCGGCGGCCACGACGAGGGAGACGAGCGGCATTTCGGCGGGCGGCCCGGACGGGCGCCCGGGTTCTCGATCACGACGGTATGATGGGGAGCGGCGATTATATCGGTCGTGATCTTGAAGCTCGCCAATTTCTATTACCCGAAGTCGTTCCTCAAGCTGCTGCTGATCGGCTTCGTCGTCGTTGCCGCGCCGCTCATCGTCGCGCTCGTCAACGCGGCGTTGTCGGTCCAGCGCCTCGCCGGCATGAGCGAGAGCGCGGTCGACCAGGCAGCGCAGGCGGCGCGCGGGTCGCGTTTGCTGATGGAGCAGGTGCTGTCGATGGAGCGGGTGGTGCGTCAGTACGTGATCCTCGACGACGGCGGGCTGCTCGACGACTACGCCAAGATCCGCACGAGCTTCAAGCGCACGACGAGCGAGCTGTCGCTGCTGCCGCTCGACGACCAGCAGCTCGCCGAGCTGAACCGCACGATCGACAAGGAGCAGGCCCTCCACGAGCTCCTCGAGCGCCGGCCCGAGGAGGCGGACGAGCGCCGGCAGCTCGTCGAGGGCTACGTCGACCTGTCTGCGCTCGCGAAGGGCGTGCTCAGCGAGTCGGGCCTGCTGATCGACCGCGAGATCGGGCGCATGCGCGAGGCGGCGGCGACGGCGCAGCGCACGCTGTTCGTGCAGATGCTCGCCGCTTTCCCGCTCGGCCTTGCGATCGCAGCGGTGTTCGCGTTCCTTATCGCGCGGCCGATCCGCCAGCTCGATCGCGCGATCCGCCGCCTCGGCGCCGCCGACTTCACCGCCGGGGTCAGGGTGCAGGGGCCGACCGACCTCGAGTTCCTCGGCGAGCGGCTCGACTGGCTGCGGCGGAGGCTCGCCGCGCTGGAGGAGCAGAAGACGCGCTTTCTCCGCCACGTGTCGCACGAGCTGAAGACACCGCTGACGGCGCTCCGCGAAGGCTCCGAGCTGCTCGCCGACGGAGCTGCGGGGCCGGTCACGTCGCAGCAGCGCGAGATCGTGGCGATCCTGCAGTCGAACAGCGCGCAGCTCCAGCGTCTCATCGAGGATCTGCTCAACTACCAGCGGGCGGTGGCGAGCGCCGGGCAGAACACGCCCGAGCGCGTCGATGTCGCCGACGTGGCGCGCGCGGTCATCGACACGCACAAGCTGGAGGCGAGCGGGCGCTCGGTCAACATCACGCTGCACGCTTTGCCATGCCCCGTGCTGGTCGAGGAGGAGAAGATCAGGGTGGTGATCGACAATCTCATCTCGAACGCCATCAAGTTCTCCCCCGAGGGCGGGACGGTGCGCGTCGTGGTGATGCCCGGGGAGTCCGACGTGACGATCGAGGTCACCGACCAGGGCCCGGGCGTCGCGCCCGCGGACCGCGAGAAGGTGTTCGACTGGTTCTTCCAGGGTGCGCGGCCGTCCGGCGGCCGCGTGAAGGGAAGCGGGCTCGGCCTGGCGATCGCGCAGGAACTCGTTGCGGCGCATGGCGGTACGATCGAGATCGGGGAAGGACCTGGCGGACGCTTCCGCGTCGTGGTGCCGCGGAGCGGCCCGCCAATGGAGACGAAATGGGCCGACGCATCCTCCTGATCGCGCTGTTTGCGGCCGGCTGTGCGCAGCTCGACCAGCCGCCTGCGCCGGTGCGCGGCGTGGGCCCGCCGCCGGATGCCGTGCCCGCCCCCGTGCCAGCGCCGACACCGGCGCCGCCGGCGGTCACGCCCCGGCCGCCGCCGCCGACCGCGGAGGACGAGGAGTCGCGGCAGGCGTCAGAGATCCTCGCCGGTGCCCAGCGCGTCGCCCAGCTCAGCGCCGACGAGCAGAAGAAGGAGCTCGGCATGGCGACCCAGGCATACAATCGCGACCGCTCCAACTACGCCCGCGTGAAGCTCGGCATGCTCTACGCCCTGCCGGGGGCAGCGACCCAGGACGATGCGCGGGCATTGTCCTTGCTTGAGTCGGTCGCGGGCGGCACCGGCGCGCTGAAGGCGCTCGCCGTCGTCGTCCATGCGCAGGTCGCCGAGCGCGTGAAGGCGCAGAAACGCGCCGACCAGTTCAAGGAGCAACTCGACCAGCTGCGCGCGGTCGAACGCTCGATCATCGAACGCGGGCAGCAATCACAGACGAAGAAGCCATGACGCGAAACTCAGTTCTGGTCGTCGACGACGACCCCGATCTCCTCAAACTCCTCGCGCTGCGCCTCGGCGCCGCGGGCTACGCCGTGCAAGCCGCCGAGAGCGGCGAGAAGGCGCTCGCCGCCCTGGCGGTTTCGCGGCCCGACCTGGTGGTGACCGACCTCAAGATGGGGGGCATGGATGGTCTCGCGCTGTTTGAGGCGATCCAGAAGACCGCGCCCACGCTGCCCGTGATCATCCTTACCGCGCACGGGACAATCCCGGACGCTGTGGACGCGACCCGGCGCGGCGTGTTCGGCTTCCTGCCGAAGCCGTTCGAAGGCAGGGAGCTCCTCGCGCAGGTCGAGCAGGCGCTGAAGCTCTCGTCGCCCGCCGTCGCGCCCGGCGCAGCCGAAAGCTGGCGCGCGGAGCTCGTGACCGCGAGCCCCCAGATGGAGAGCCTGCTTGCCCAAGCGAAGCTCGTCGCGCAGTCGGACGCGAGCGTGCTGATCCACGGCGCGAGCGGCACGGGCAAGGAGCTCGTCGCCCGTGCGATCCACCGGGCGAGCCGGCGCCGGGAGGCGCCGTTCGTCGCGGTGAACTGCGCGGCGATCCCGGAGGCGCTGCTCGAGTCGGAGCTGTTCGGACACCGCAAGGGCGCGTTCACCGGCGCCACGTACGACCACAAGGGGCTGTTTCAGGCGGCCGACGGCGGCACCGTGTTCCTCGACGAGATCGGCGACATGCCGAGCGCACTCCAGGCGAAGCTTCTGCGCGCGCTGCAGGAGCGCGAAGTGCGGCCGGTCGGCGCGGCGCAGTCCGTGCCGGTGGACGTGCGCATCATCTCGGCGACGCATCGCAACCTCGAGGAGCGGGTGGCCGGCGGCGAGTTCCGCGAGGACCTCTACTACCGGCTGAACGTCGTCGCGCTCACGATCCCGCCGCTCTCGCAGCGTCCGGAGGACATCGTGCCGCTCGCGAGGCATTTCCTGGCGGCCACGGCAGCGCGCTACGGCAAGGACGTGCGGGCGTTCGCTCCGGAGGCGATGGAGATGCTGCTCGGCGCGCCGTGGCCGGGCAACGTGCGGCAGCTCGCCAACGTCGTGGAGCAGACCGTCGCCCTCGCGACCTCTCCGGTCGTTCCGGCGGCGCTGGTGGCCACCGCCCTCAAGAGCGAGCCCTCGGGGCTGACGCCGCTCGACGAAGCGAAGCGCACGTTCGAGCGCGACTACCTGATCCGGATCCTTCGCATCACCTCCGGCAACGTCACACAGGCGGCGCGGCTCGCCCAGCGCAACCGCACGGAGTTCTACAAGCTGCTCGACCGGCATCAGCTCCAGGCGTCCATGTTCAAGGGGGCGAAGGCCGAGCGCAGCGCCGTCAGCTGACGGGGATGCACTTGGCGCCGAGCGATGAATTTGCAGCGCAGTGTCGTCCGGGACAGACAGCTGCGGAGGGCAACGCCGGAAGCCGGCGGCATGTTTCAATCGCCACGTAATCGTCCTGTCACTCGCTAACCATAGGAATATCTTTAACCTTTTGACATTCTTCCAGTGCGACAGACATTCCTTCTGACCCTCCTCCTCGTTGCCGGTTGCGCCGGCACCCAGGAGCCGCTCCGCCCCGGCGCCGACCGGCCGGAAACCGTGACCACCTCGATCAACCTCTCCGGTTTCCCGCCCGAGTATCGGCGCGCTTTCAGCGACGGCTGCGCGGCGGCGCGCGCGAATGATCCGTCGCGCCGCCCGAAGGGCGAGGGGCCGCACGTCGTGGGCTGGAGCGACGGCTTCGACTATTGTCGGCCGAAGAAGTAGGGGCGCACCCGCGCCCGCCTGTGTCGGTACGTAGCGACAGGACTAAGTAGTTGATCCGCAGGCGTCCCACGCCGCGTGATGGGCGCCGCGTCGGGCTCCGACGACGGCGCGCGATGCTTGCGGGATCTGATTCTTCGGTCGGCGCGTGCCCATCACCTTGATCCGTCTCAGGTTCGCGTTCCTGGCACGCGTGTTGCGATGCAGGTTCCATGGCGCTGCAACAACTCCTCGGGAGACGCATCGGAACGCGGGCGCGCCGGTCCATGTTAGGCGTTCCGGTCGTGGCGCTGAGCTTGGCCGGGGTCACGACGCTAGCCGGATGGGTGCCGGGCGCGCAATCGCAGACTTCCACCGAGCGGCCGGTGCAGTCGGCCACAGCCGCGGTCCAGGTACCCGGCGACGGCGGCAAGGCGCTGTGTGCGACGTGCGGCGTGGTAGAGGCGGTTCGGATCTTCGAGGTGCGGGCGGAGTCCCGGGCCAGCGGCGACGGGCAAAGGCCGCCCGGCACGCGGACGTCGTATCGGGTCACGGTCAAGATGGCCGACGGCTCGTATCGAACGCTCGCGCAGCCGAACCCACCTGTCGTCGGGATCGGCGACCGCGTGCGCGTTGCCGGCGGGGCGGTCGTAAGGGACGAATAGGGCGGAAACCGATGCCGCACGCAGCGGTTTTCCTGATTTTATGGCGCACGAGGGGATGTGGTCCCTCGCATCGATAGGACTAGCTAGCGCAGACACCGGAACCGTACGGGCGTGCGTACGCGCCAACAACTCAATCACGTCCTCCCCGGGAGAGCTCCCCCGAGCGAAGCATCACCCAAGAGCTCTCCACTTCGAGCCCGCACCCTCCCAGCGGGCTCTTTTTTTGCGCATTGCGCACAACAAAGAGCCTAGGTTTTCGTACGAACAAGGCGGGCTTCCCCTTGTATGTCCCCCATGAACGAACAAGGGGGTCGCTGTCGGGGGCTTACACCGCGATGGGCGCCTTGATCCCGGGATGCGGCTCGTAGCCCTCTAGCGTGAAGTCCTCGTAGCTGAACTCGAGAAGGTCCTTTACCGCCGGGTTGAGCCGGATGCGCGGAAACGGCCGGGGCGCGCGCGCAAGTTGCTCGCGCGCCTGCTCGAGGTGGTTGACGTAAAGGTGCGCGTCGCCGAGGGTGTGCACGAACTCCCCGGGTCGGAGCCCGGTCACATGCGCCACCATCAGCGTCAGCAGCGAGTACGAAGCGATGTTGAACGGAACGCCGAGGAAGATGTCCGCGCTCCGCTGGTAGAGCTGGCAGGAGAGCTCGCCGTTCGCGACGTAGAACTGAAAGAAGGCGTGGCAAGGCGGCAGCGCCATGCGGTCGACGTCGGCGGGGTTCCACGCCGTGACGATGTGCCGGCGCGAGTCGGGGTTGCGCCGGATCGAATCGACGACTTTCGCGATCTGGTCGATCTCGCCGCCGTCGCGGGCGGGCCAATGGCGCCACTGGTAGCCGTACACGGGGCCGAGCTCGCCGCGCTCGTCCGCCCACTCGTCCCAGATCGTCACGCCGTTCTCCTGCAGCCAGCGGACGTTCGTCTCACCGCGCAGGAACCAGATGAGCTCATAGGCGATCGACTTGAAGTGCAGCCGTTTCGTCGTGAGCATCGGGAAGCTCGAGCGCAGATCGAAGCGCATCTGCCACCCGAACGTCGAGAGCGTACCGGTGCCCGTGCGGTCGGTCTTGCGATTTCCGCGCGCCAGAACGTGGCGCATCAGGTCGAGGTATTGACTTTCCATGGCGCGCGATTCTACGCGCCCCGGCCGACCTCAGTGGGCGATGTAGTTGAAGAGCTCCCGCGCCGACTGGAAGCGGTCGTCGGGACGCTTCGCCACCAACCGCTCGAGCAGCGACTGGTAGCCGGACAGGCGCTTCGGCAGCTGCGGGATCTGCCCGTGGACGTGCTGATAGGCGAGCTGCGGGGCGTTGTCCCCCTCGTACATATGCTGCCCGGTGAGCATCTCGTAGAGGATCACGCCCGTCGAGTAGAGATCGCCGCGCTCGTCGTGCGGGTGGCCGAGGCACTGCTCGGGGCTCATGTAGAGCGGCGTGGCCATCACCATGCCCTTCTGCGTGAGCGTGGAGGTCGCGTCGAGCTCGCGCGCGAGGCCGAAGTCGAGGATCGCGAGCCGGTAGTTCTCGCGAAACATGATGTTCTGCGGCTTGAGATCCCGGTGCACGACGCCGCTCGAGTGAACCGCGTCGAGCGCCTCGGCCATCTGCACGAGGATCTTGAGTGCACCCATGGAGGTGATGCCCTTGCGGATGCGCGCCTGCAGGTCGCCGCCCGGGAAGTACTCCATCGCGAGCCACAGGGTGTCGGAGGTGAACCCCTGGTCGTAGATCATCACGACGTGCTCGTTCTGGACACGCTGGATGATCGTGTACTCGCGCACGAAGCGCGCGCGCGAGGCCGGGTCGCGTGCAAGCCGCGGGTCGAGCATCTTCAGCACGAGCTGCACCCCGTCCTCCTCGCGCTCCGCGAGATACACGCGCGACATGCCGCCTTCGCCGATGCGGCGCAGGATCCGGTACCCCGGTGCGACGATGCCGATCTCGTCCGCGGCTTGTCCGATCAGGCTGACCTGGATGCTCTGCGTCATGCGCAGGCGTTCGACGGGGCGCGAAACGGCGGTGGATTCGAGCACCGCCTCCTTGAGCGCCATTGCGAGCTTCACCGGCGAGATGTCGGCCTTGCGGAAGTAGTCCGCCGCGCCGGCCTTGACCGCCTTCACAGCCATGTCCTCACCGCCGGTTTCGGACAGCACTAGGGTCGGCGGGACTCTGCCCTCGAGGCGGAAGTCGCGTAGCCAGGCGAGCCCGTCCACGCCGGGCCCGGGAGTGTCGTCGAGCAGCATTGCGTCGTAGCGGCGCCAGTCGAAGCCGATCGCGGGCTTGCCCTGCGCCACCGGGTCCCAGCGCGTCAGCTCGGCGTCGGGCATTGCGCCCGCGAGCCACCGCGCTACCTGGTCGCGGAACTCGGCGGAGTCGTCGATGACGAGGATGCGCATCGGGGCAGGGCGTCGGCAGGACGGCGCGGGCGGGAGACTCGCTCCGGGGCGCGGTCCGGTCTGCCGGATCGGGTTGTACGGGGCCTTCTCGGGCGGGCCTCGAATGCCGTCATCATAGCCCCCCCGGGGGGCGGTCCTCACCCGGGGGAACGAGCCAAAGTGTGACGGCTACCGCACTTGCGAACACGACGTAGGCCGCGGCGAACACCCACTCCGGCAGGTCGTAGTACAGGAGCCGGCTCACCCAGAGCGCGACGAAGCTCGGGCCGTCGGGCGAGGTGCGCCGCAGGACGGCCTCCCAGACGGTCAGCGGGCACGCGATGCCGACGAGCGCCTCGGCGGCGACGATGACGATCGCGGCGAGATGCGCGTAGCGAAAAGTGCGGTTCCGTATCCAGCGCCAGCCGAGCCCGGCACCGGCGAGAATCAGCGCGAAGCCGCCGACGACGAACAGGACGAACGCGAAGTGGACGACGAGGATGAGGTCCGCGAGGAGAGCGCTCACCCGGGGCGCGAGTTACGGCGTCGGACCGGTGGCGACCGGCCGCGACGGGTCGGCCACCCACTCGCTCCAAGAGCCGCCGAAGAGTCGGCTGCCGGCGAGGCCGGCGAGCTCCATCGCGAACAGGTTGTGGGCGGCGGTCACGCCCGAGCCGCAGCTATGCACGACCTGCTCGGGTGCGAGGCCCGCGAGCACCGTCTCCCACTCCGCGCGCAGCTGCGCGGCGGGTTTGAACCGGCCCGACGCGTCGAGGTTTTCCTTGAAGACGCGATTGACCGACCCCGGAATGTGGCCGGCGACCGGATCGAGCGTCTCGTTCTCGCCGCGGTAACGATCGTTCGCGCGCGCATCGACCACCTTCACGGCAGGGTCGCGCAGGTGCGCGAGGACGAACGCCGCATCGACGGCGAGCGGGCGGACCCGCGCTGTGAACTCCGCGGGCGTCGGCGCGGGCACGGCTGCGGTCTCGGGCCGGTCCTCCTTCAGCCACTTCCCCCAGCCGCCGTCGAGCACTGCGACCGCGTCGTGACCGAGCCAGCGCAGGCACCACCACGCGCGCGCGGCATACGCGCCGCCCTGCGCGTCGTAGACGACGACCTGGGTCGCGGGCCCGACCCCCGCGGCGCCGAGCTTTGCCGCCAGCGCCTGCGGGTCGGGCAGCGGATGGCGGCCGTTCCTGCCGGTCATCGGCGCCGACAGATCCCGGTCGAGATGCAGGAAGCGCGCGCCGGGAATGTGCGACTTCGCGTACTCGGCTGCGCCCCGGTCCGGACGCGCGAGGTCATGGCGACAGTCGAACACGACCCACGACGGATCGTCGAGGTGCCGGGCCAGGGTGTCCGTGTCGACGAGGGTGGTGAGGGACATGGCCGCTCCGTTGCGTTGCGACGGAATATAGCCCCGCGATCTGCCCCTGTCATCGCCCGGGCTGGGCGATAATTGCGCATCCCGGAGAGCAGCCATGAACGAAGTGATCGCCAAGGGTATGACCGAGGTCGCGGCGAACCTCGATCCGTACTGGATGCCCTTCTCGCACAACCGCTACTTCAAGCGGCATCCCGCGCATCGTCTGCTCGCGCGTGCGGAAGGCGCGTACTACTGGACCGTCGAGGGTGACCGACTGTTCGACTGCCTGTCGGGGCTCTGGTGCGTGGGGCTCGGCCACGCGCACCCGCGCATCGGCGCGGCGCTCAAGCGCCAGTTCGAGACGATCGACTACAGCCCGGCGTTCCAGATGGGCTACCCGGGGACGTTCCGGCTCGCCGAGCGCATCGCGTCGATGGCGCCGGCCGGGCTCGATTACGTGTTCTTCGTGAACTCGGGCTCCGAGTCGGTCGACACCGCGCTCAAGATCGCGCTCGGGTACCACCGCATGAAGGGCGAGGCGGCGCGCACGCGCTTCATCGGCCGCGAGCGCGGCTATCACGGCGTCGGGTTCGGCGGCATCTCGGTCGGCGGGATGGTCGCGAACCGCAAGATGTTCCCGTCGGCGCAGCTCGTCGGCGTCGACCATCTGCCGCACACCCACAACCCCGCCGAAATGGCGTTCTCGCGTGGCATGCCGGGCTGGGGCGCGCATCTTGCCGACGAGCTCAACAGGCTCGTCGCGCTGCACGACGCGTCGACCATCGCCGCGGTCATCGTCGAGCCGATGCAGGGCTCCGCGGGCGTGATCGTGCCGCCGGTCGGCTACCTGCAGAAGCTGCGAGAGATCTGCACCAGGCACGGCATCCTGCTCGTTTTCGACGAGGTGATCACCGGCTTCGGGCGCATGGGCGCGGCGTTTGGCGCCGACCGTTTCGGCGTGGTGCCCGACATAATCACGTTCGCGAAGAGCGTGAACAACGGCGTGGTGCCGCTCGGCGGCGCGATCGTGCGCAAGGAGATCTACGAGGCGTTCATGAGCGGACCTGAGCACGCCGTCGAGTTCTTCCACGGTTACACCTACTCCGGGCATCCGATGGCGGTCGCGGCGGCGCACGCGACGCTCGATCTCCTCGAGGAGGAGGGCGTGTTCGCCCGCGTGCGCGCGCTCGAGCCGGTGCTCGAGGATGCGATGCACGCGCTGAAAGGCGAGCCCGGCGTGCTCGACATCCGCAACTGCGGACTCGCTGCGGCGATCGACCTCGAGCCGATCGCGGAGAAGCCGGGCCTGCGCGCGATCCGCGTGTTCGAGCAGTCGCTCGCGCTCGGCCAGCTGCCGCGCTTCACCGGGGACACGATCGCGGTCGGACCGCCCTTCATCTCCACGGAACCCGAGATCGCGAAGATGGCGGACGACCTGCGCAAGGCGATCCGCGCAAGCCGGTAATGGGGGTCACGATGAACGACGTCGCAACGGGGGCGCCGCGCGCCGGCGCGGGCCTGAAGATCGATGCGGACCGGCTATGGCAGTCGCTGATGGACCTCGCCCAGATCGGCGCGACGCCGCTCGGCGGCGTGCGGCGCATCACGCTCACCGACCTCGACCGGCAGGGCCGCGACCGCGTGGCAGGCTGGTTCAAGGCGGCCGGGCTGGAGGTGCGCGTGGACCCGATCGGCAACATCTTCGGCCGGCGCGCCGGGCGCGACCCGAAGCGGCCGCCGATCGTGGCGGGCAGCCACATCGACACGCAGCCCTCGGGCGGCAAGTTCGACGGCAACTACGGCGTGCTTGCCGGCCTCGAGGTGGTGCGGACGCTGAACGACCACGGCGTGCAGACCGAGGCGCCGATCGAGGTGGCGGTGTGGACGAACGAAGAGGGCACGCGCTACACGCCGGTGATGATGGGGTCGGGCGTGTTCGCGGGGGTGTTCCCGCTCGACTACGTCCTCGCGCGCACGGACATCGAAGGCAAGTCCGTCGGCGACGAGCTGAAGCGCATCGGCTACGCGGGCAAGGCGCCCACCGGCACGCCGGTCGGCACGTACTTCGAGGCGCACATCGAGCAGGGCCCGATCCTCGAGGACACGAACAACACGATCGGCATCGTCACGGGCGCCCTCGGCCAGCGCTGGTACGACGTGACGGTGGCCGGCATGAACGCGCACGCCGGCCCGACGCCGATGCAGCTGCGTAAGGACGCGCTGCTTGCCGCCGCGCAGCTCGTGATCGCGGTGAACCGCATCGCACACGGCGAGGCGCCGCACGGGCGCGGCACGGTCGGCTTCATGCAGGTCGCGCCGAACTCGCGCAACGTGGTGCCGGGCGAGGTGAAACTCTCGGTCGATTTCCGCCACCCCACCGACGAGGGGCTGAAGGCCATGGAGCGGCAGCTGCGCGATGCGTGCGCGCGCGTCGGCGGTGAGTGCGACGTGCGGGTCAGCGCCGAGGAGGTCGTGTATTTCCCGCCGTGCCGCTTCGACGCCGAATGCGTCGCCGCGGTGCGGGCGGGCGCGCGCGCGGGCGGCTATCCCAACCTCGAGATCGTGAGCGGGGCGGGGCACGACGCGGTGTACATCGCGCGCGTGGCGCCCACGGCGATGATCTTCGTGCCGTGCAAGGACGGCATCAGCCACAACGAGATCGAGGACGCGAAACCCGACGATCTCGCGGCTGGCTGCAACGTCCTGCTGCACGCGATCCTCGCGCGCGCGGGCGTCGCCACCTGAAGGCAGCGCATGGCGAAGCGCGAACCGTCCGCCGCCGAGGCGCCCGCGAGCTTCGAGGGCGCCCTCAAGGAGCTCGAGACGCTCGTCGCGAGCCTCGAGTCGGGGAACCTCTCCCTCGAGCAGTCGCTCGCCGCGCACAAGCGCGGGCTCGAGCTCGCGCGCTACTGTCAGTCCACGCTCGCCCAGGCGCAGCAGCAGGTCCGGATCCTGGAGGAAGAGGCGCTGAAAGCCTTTCCCGGTGACGACGCCCAAAGCTGACTTCCGCGACTGGATGGCGCTCGTCCAGTCGCGGGTCGAAGCCGCGCTCGAACGGCTCCTGCCGGGCGCCGACCACGAGCCGCGCCGTCTGCACGCCGCGATGCGCTACGCGGTGCTCGGCGGAGGGAAGCGCGTGCGGCCGCTGCTCGCGTTCGCCGCGGGGGAGGCGACCGGCGCCGCGCGGGAGCGGCTCGATGCAATCGCCTGCGCGGTCGAGCTGACCCACGCGTACTCGCTTGTGCACGACGATATGCCGTGCATGGACGACGACGTGCTGCGGCGCGGGAAGCCGACCGTGCATGTCCAGTTCGACGAGGCGACGGCGCTGCTCGTCGGCGACGCCCTGCAGTCGCTCGCGTTCGAGGCGCTCGCAGCGCCGCGGCTCGCGGACGATCCCGCCGCGCAGGTCGAGATGCTGCGCACGCTTGCCGTCGCGAGCGGCGCACGCGGCATGGCCGGGGGCCAGGCGATGGACCTGGCCGTCGTCGGCAAGTTGATGACGGTTCCCGAGCTGGAGCTGATGCACATCATGAAGACCGGCGCACTTATCCGCGCGTCGGTGACGCTCGGGGCGCGCTGCGGCACGCTCGCCGAGGCCGAGCTCGCGCATCTGGACCAGTACGCGAAGTGCGTCGGCCTCGCGTTCCAGGTGGTCGACGACGTCCTCGACGCCGAGGCATCGACCGCGACGCTCGGCAAGACCGCCGGGAAGGACGCCGCGCAGGGGAAGCCGACTTACGTCTCCCTGCTCGGTGTACCGCGGGCGAAGGAACTCGCCCAGGAGCTGCGCCGCAATGCCCACGCGGCAGTCGCGGACTTCGGTGCGCGCGCCGGCCGCCTGCGCGATCTGGCGGACTTCATCGTGACGCGGGAGTTCTAGAAGCCCGTGTCCGGCGAACCGCGAGCGTAAACCGCTGAGTTACCGAAGGAAGCGGTAGAATTCCAGCGGCTGGTCAGCCGTGTGCCCGGTTTGGGGTTCACGGTCCGTGGATTGCCGCCTTTCCATGTACGAGCTCCTTACCAGGATCAACGACCCCGCCGACCTGCGCCGGCTCGACCGCAAGCAGCTCGGGCAGCTTGCCGACGAGCTGCGCGCCTTCATCCTCGAGTCGGTGAGCAAGACGGGCGGACACTTGTCCTCGAATCTCGGCACCGTCGAGCTGACGATCGCGCTCCACTACGTGTTCAACACGCCCGAGGATCGCATCGTCTGGGACGTCGGGCACCAGACCTATCCGCACAAGATCCTCACCGGCCGCCGCGAGGGAATGGCGAAGCTGCGGATGCTGGGCGGTCTGTCCGGCTTCCCGCGCCGGAGCGAGTCGGTCTACGACACGTTCGGCACGGCGCACTCGAGCACCTCGATCAGCGCGGCGCTCGGCATGGCGGTCGCGGCGAAGAGGAAGGGCGAGAGCCGGCGCACGATTGCGGTGATCGGCGACGGCGCGATGTCGGCCGGCATGGCGTTCGAAGCGATGAACAACGTGAGCATCGCCGACTCCGATCTGCTCGTCATCCTGAACGACAACGACATGTCGATCTCGCCGGCGGTGGGCGGCATGAATCGCTATCTCGCACGGCTCGTCTCGGGGCGCTTCTTCTCCGCCGCGCGCAGGGCGGCGGAGCGCGTGCTCTCGAACGTGCCGCCGCTCTGGGAGCTCGCGAAGAAGGTCCAGGAGCACGCGAAGGGCATGGTGGTGCCCTCGACGCTGTTCGAGGAGTTCGGATTCAACTACATCGGCCCGATCGACGGGCACGATCTGGACTCGCTGCTCCCGACGCTGCGCAACCTGAAGGAGCTGAAGGGGCCGCAGTTCCTGCACATCGTCACGCGCAAGGGGCAGGGCTACAAGCTGGCGGAGGCCGACCCGGTCCTGTACCACGGCGTCTCCAAGTTCGACGCGACCGCCGGCATCGTCGGCGGGAAGAGCGGCGGCAAGCCGACCTACACGCAGATCTTCGGCGACTGGCTGTGCGACATGGCCGCGCAGGACAAGCGCCTCATCGGCATCACACCGGCGATGCGCGAGGGGTCCGGAATGGTCAAGTTCGCCGAGCAGTTCCCGGACCGCTACTTCGACGTCGGCATCGCGGAGCAGCACGCCGTCACTTTCGCCGCGGGCCTCGCGTGCGAAGGGATGAAGCCGGTCGTGGCGATCTACTCGACGTTCCTGCAGCGCGGCTACGACCAGTTCGTCCACGACGTGCAGATCCAGAACCTGCCGATCCTGTTCGCGCTCGACCGCGCCGGCCTGGTGGGCGCGGACGGCCAGACACACCACGGCGCGTTCGACCTCTCGTACCTGCGTTGCATCCCGAACATCACGGTGATGACGCCCGCCGACGAGAACGAGTGCCGGCAGATGCTCTACACCGGCTTCACCCTCGGCACCCCGTCGGCGGTGCGCTATCCGCGCGGCTCGGGCCCCGGCGTCGCGATCGAGAAGGAGATGCGCGCGCTGCCAATCGGCGAGGGCGAGGTGCGCCGCGACGGCAGGCGCGTCGCGATCCTCGCGTTCGGCACGCTGCTGAGGGCGGCGCTCGAGGCGGGTGGCGAGCTCGACGCGACGGTGGTCAACATGCGTTTCGTGAAGCCGCTCGACGGCGTCCTCGCGGCGCAGATCGCGCGCACGCACGCGCTCGTGGTCACGCTAGAGGAGAACACGGTGATGGGCGGCGCGGGCAGCGCGGTGGCGGAGAGTCTCGCCGCCCAGGGCATCGTCGTGCCGCTGCTGCACCTAGGCCTGCCGGACCGCTTCATCGATCACGGCGACCAGAACCAGCTGCTCGCCTCGGTCGGGCTCGACAAGGACGGGATCCTCGCGGCAATCCGTGCCCGGCTCGCCGACCTAGCCCCGCTCGCGAGCAGCGTGCGCGCGGCCTGAGCCGCCCCGCGAATTCCGCGCGCGCCTTGCGACACCCCTAATCCCTCGCCGGCCCAGGGGTCGGGGTGCGCGTAGCCCGATGCTAGAATCGGCGCATCCCCCCTTCGCGCCCCAGCGCGGACAGAAAGGCTTTCCCCCATGAACATCCGCGATCCCGGCGTCAACCAGCCGATCCCGGACGTGCAGTCGTCGGCCGACACTCGCCGGCTCGCGATCGACAAGGTCGGCATCAAGGCGATCCGCCACCCGGTCAAGATCGCCGAGAAGGGCGGCGGCGTGCAGCACACCATCGCGACCTTCAACATGTACGTGCGCCTGCCCCACCACTTCAAGGGAACGCACATGTCGCGGTTCGTCGAGATTCTCAACGCGCACGAGCGCGAGATCTCGGTCGACAGCTTCAAGGCCATGCTGCGCGAGATGGTCGAGCGGCTCGAGGCGGAGTCGGGCCACGTGGAGATGACCTTCCCATACTTTGTCAACAAGTCGGCACCGGTCTCCGGCGTGCAGAGCCTGATCGACTACGACGTGACCTTCGTCGGCGAGATCGAGCGCGGCCGGCAGACCTTCACGATGAAGGTCGTCGTGCCGGTGACGAGCCTGTGTCCGTGCTCGAAGGAGATCTCCGAGTACGGCGCGCACAACCAGCGCTCGCACGTGACGATCAACGCGCGCACCAAGGGTTTCGTCTGGATCGAGGACCTGGTCGGCTACGCCGAGGACGAGGCGTCGTGCCAGCTCTACGGCCTGCTCAAACGCCCCGACGAGAAGTACGTGACCGAGCGCGCCTACGACAACCCGAAGTTCGTCGAGGACATGGTGCGGGACGTCGCCGCGCGCCTAAACGCCGACGACCGCATCGAGTGGTACGTCGTCGAATCCGAGAACTTCGAGTCCATCCACAATCACTCAGCGTACGCGCTGATCGAGCGCGACAAGACGCGGGCGTGAGCGCGGGGCGCATCTTCCGCCGGGCGGAAGCCGCGCTCCTGTGCGTTCTCGCGTCCGCGGCCGCGCAGGCGACGACAGTGCTGGTCATGTCGCTCGAGATCGACCGCGCGCAACTCCTCGTCAACGGCTCCGTCGTGCGCGTCCTGCGCGGCGGCCAAGTTTCCCCCGAGGGGGTGCGGCTCGTGTCCGCCGACCGCAACCACGCGGTGGTCGAGGTGGACGGGACGCAGATGAGCCTCCGACTCGGCCAGTCAACCGTCGCGGTGGCGGAGCTGAAGGCCGACCCGCGCGGACAGTTCATCATGACGGCATACGTCAACGGCGTCGAGACGCGCGCGATGATCGACACCGGCGCGACGTCGGTCGCGTTCTCGAGCGACGAAGCGCGGCGCCTGGGCGTCAGCTATGCCGGCCTGGGACGCGTCCACATCGCCACCGCGGGGGGGCCCAAGTTTGCCTACCGAGTGAACCTCGCGAGCGTGCGGGTCGGGGGCGTCACGCTGCACAACGTCGAAGCGGTGGTGATGGAAGGGGGGCGGGAGCAGCTGCCGATCACGCTGATCGGCATGAGCTTCCTGAACGGTGTCGACATGCGGCGCGCAGGCGACACGCTCACGCTGACGCGGCGGAACTTCTAGAAGCGCTTCGTCAGCACCATCGTCTCGCCGTCGCGGGTCATCTCGGTGCGGTTCAGGAAGCTCATGCCGAGCAGGGCGATGTGCAGACCGCCGCCGTCGATGACCATCGCGTCGACGTTGTTGATCGTGATCTCGCCGACGCGCACCGTGTCCAGCTTGACTTTATACGCGACCGCGCTGCCGTTCGCCGTGTTGACCACACCGCGCGGCGAGTTCAGGTAGCTCACGCCCATCCGCCTAGCGTCGGCCGCGGGCAGCGCGATGAGCGTCGCGCCGGTGTCGACGAGAAACCGGGCCGTGGCCCCGTTCACCTGGCCGTCGGCCACGAAGTGGCCCCGCCCGTCGGCCTTCAGGACCGTGCGCTGATTGCCTCCGCCGCCCCCGCCACGGGCCGAGTAGGCCTGCCCCATCCGCAGCGTCCGGCGCTTGCCGTCGATCTCGAAGATGGCGGACTCGCCGTCCACCCCGACGAGCGCAATGCCCTCGGGGGTTTTCTGCCCCACGCTCAGGGTGCGGGGCTGTCCGCCGTCGATCGACACGACCGCCTTGTTCCCGAAGAGGCCGACGACGTTCACGTCGGCCGCCCCCGCAGGGCCGGTCGCCGCGAGAGCGAGGACGAGGATCGCAATAAAATTCGCCTGATTCATGTCGCGCATGTCCGAATGCACAACCAGTGAGACCGGTCGGCATCTTCCGTCACAGCCCCACTGAGGGTCCAGGATATTTTGCCGCCCACCTCGAGGCGCGGGGCATTCCGTGGCGGCTCGTGGGGGTGGCCGAGGGCGAGCCGGTCCCGGCCGACCCCCGCGGCTTCTCGGGGATCACCCTCATGGGGGGGCCGATGAGCGTGAACGACGACCTGCCCTGGATCCCCCCCACCCTAGCGCTCATCCGGGCGGCGGTGGCGGCGGACGTGCCGGTCCTCGGCCACTGCCTGGGGGGACAGCTCATGTCCAAGGCCCTGGGCGGGACGGTCATCCGCAACCCGGTGCAGGAGATCGGGTGGGGGCCGGTCCAGGTGCCCGACGACCCCGAAGCGCGCCGATGGTTCGGCGACGTGAAAGAGTTCCTGTCGTTCCACTGGCACGGCGAGACGTTCAGCATCCCGGCGGGGGCGACGCGAATCCTGGGCAGCGCGAATTGCGCCAACCAGGCGTTCGCGCTCGGCAAGCACCTCGGCATGCAGTGCCACGTCGAGATGACGCCCGACATGATCCGTACCTGGGCAGCGGACGCGGCAGGCGAGGTGAGCCGACCCGCGGGTCCGGCGGTGCAGACGCCGGCCCAGATGGAGGAGCGGATCGACGAGCGCGTGCGCGATCTCAACGCCGTCGCCGCGCGCCTCTACGATCGCTGGCTCGAAGGCCTCGCCCGCTGACGCACCCGCGGCGCGGGCGCACGATTTCACGCGCCGATCGCCGGCCTAGTCCGACGAGGCTATTCGCACGCCGTAAGTTTGCCCCTACGATCCACGACGAATCCGAACGAATCGAGCCGCCGTACTTCGGGACATGGAACGCGTCAAGCAACAGATCGTGAAATGGGCGCAGGACGACGCGCCCGCATCGCCGGCCGCACGTGCGGCGGGTGTGATCGCGATCGTGGTGATCCCGGGCGCATGGGCGGTCTGGCTCGCGTGGCGCCTGATCCGGAGCCGCGTCGTCGCGGCCTGAGGGGCGCTACCGCTCCGGGCTTGCATGCCGCGCCGCCTCGAGCGCCGCCTCCAGGCCCACTTCCGTCGCGCGTGGCGTTTGCTGAGCCTTCCGCAGGGCTTCCACCCGCTCTGCCGTGAGCGGCCCGAAGTTCGAGCGCCACCGCACGTGCACGTCGGGCTGCGGCGTGAGCACGCCCGCGCCGGCGAACGACTCCTGCACCGGCCGCTGATCCGGCGCGTCGCTCATGCAAGGGCGGCGCGCACGTCCGCGGCGCTTGCCGGCTCGCCGCCCGCCGCGCGAATCGCGCCTACGGCGCTCTCCACCCACTCCACGTTCGATCGCCGCGAACGGAAGGGCGCGTCCTCGAGCCCGACCCGGAGGTGGCCGCCGCGCGCGATCGCGGCCGGCGCGAGCGGCAGGACGTCGACCGCCAGCCCGGCGATCATCCACGCGGCGCCGGGCGCCTCGCGTGCGAGCAGTGCAAGGTGCGCGTCGAGTGCGAACGGCTCAGGCGGAAAGCCGAACGCAAAGCCGGTCGAGAACATGAAGCGGTAGAGCGGCTGCGGCACGCCCGGCACGGCGCGTGCCAGCGCCGCGCCGAGTCGAGTGAAACCCGGCTCGTACACGGCGTAGCTCGGATGAAACCGGTGCGCGGCAGCGAGGGCAAGGCCCTGGCGGACGTGCGATTCGGGGTTCGCATACACGAAGCCCTCGCGGCCCGCGGCGAGCTCGCCGTAGTCGCTGATGTTGACCGTGCCCGGATCCACCACCGCCCACTCGAGCAGGCCGCGCTTCGCGAGCGCCTCCACGGCGGCGAATCGCGAGCGCGCGCTCATCGCGCCGGAAGCGTCGGCGGATCCGGCGAAGGGCAGGGTGGGGTAGACGATCGCGTCGACCTTCGCGCGGATGCCTTCGATGATCGCGGCGTAGAGGTCGGGATCGTCCTTCTGTCGTCCGGTCGCTTCGTCGTAGGCGTGGACGTGAACGATCGCGGCGCCCGCCCGCGCGCAGGTGATCCCCTCGGCGACGATCTCCCGGACCGCGACCGGGATGCCGGGTTGTCGCGCGCGCGACCAGGGGCCGTTGAGCGCGACCTCGAGCCAGACTTTTCGGTCAGTCACGGAAATTGCCGAACTGGAGCGGGATGTCGGCGACGGATTTGCGCACGAGCTGGATCGCCGCCTGCAGGTCGTCTTTCTTCGCGCCGGAGACGCGCACCGCCGGTCCCTGGATCGAGGCCTGCACCTTCATCTTGCCGTCCTTCAGCAGCTTCACGATCGACTTGGCCTTCTCCGTTTCGATGCCGTTCTTCACGTCGACGAGCTGCTTTACCTTGTTGCCGCTGACCCTCTCGACGCCCTTCGGATCGAGCGCGCGCACATCGACGCCGCGCTTCGCGCACTTGCCGGTGAGGATGTCCATGACCTGCTTGAGCTTGAACTCGTCGTCGGCGCAGACCGTGAGCGTGAGCTCCGCCTGCTCGATGCGCGCGTCGGAGCCCTTGAAGTCGAACCGGTTCTGGATCTCCTTGTTCGACTGCTCGACGGCGTTCTTGAGCTCGACCTTATTGACCTCGGAGGTGATGTCAAATGAAGGCATTGCGTGCGCTCAGCTGGGCGGAGAGCGCGGGATTATACGAGCCGTGGCGGCACGGCCCGCGCGCGTCCCAGCGCAACGGAGCCCGCGAGGGTCGCCCCGGCCAGCGCGACGTAGCCGGCGCCCAGGCTCGCCGCGGCAGCGGCCGCGGCAAATGCGACTGGACCCAGGATCAGCCCGGCGTAGGCGGTGACCATCACGCCGCCGGTGATGCGGGCGATCTCGCCGGGCGGCGACTCGCGCGCGACCTCCGCCAGAAAGACCCCGTTCCATCCGGAGGCGGTCAACCCGAAGAGGAAGCAAAGCACCCCGAGTGCGATCACGTGCAGCGCGCCCGCAACGATCCCCAGCGCGGCGGCGCACGCGGTCATGCCGAAGCCGATCGTCACGAGGAGCCGCAGCACCGGGACCCGCGGGCCGACGATGAGGCCGAAGCCGAGCCGGCCGATGAACCCGCCGAACTGCGCCACGCTGAGCAGCAGCCCGGCCGTGACGAGCGAGAGCCCGGGCTCGCCGACGAGAAAGGTCACGAGGAAGGTGTTGAGGCACACCTGCATTGCGTGGAAGGCGAAGGAGGCGATCGACAGGGTGCGCAGCGTCGGCGTGCGCAGCACCTGCGCGACCGCAGGGGCCGCGCCGCGCGACGGCGGCGAAGGAACGTGGCGTGCGTCGAGCCGGCGGCGCATCGGCTCCAGCGCTACCGCGTAAGCGACGAGGATCGCCGCCAGCACGCCGAGCGCCCCGCGCCAGCCGATGGTCGCGAGCGCGGCGGGAAATGCGATCCCGGCGGCGACGCCGCCGATCTGCACGCCGGTCTGCTTCAGCGAGAAGATGAACGCGCGGCGCGCCGGGCGCGTCAGCCGGCCGAGGATGTCGGAGCTCGCCGGCGTCTCGACGCCGCAGCCGAGCCCGACGAAGAGGGGCGTCAGCGCGAGGGCGACGACTCCGCCGGCCGCCCCGGCGGTGAGCCCCGCTGCGCAGAGCGCAAGCGAGAGCTGCACCACGCGCACCGGGCCGAGCAACCCGATCAGGCTGCCGGCGACGCCCGACGCGAGCATCGCCGCGGTCCACATCAGGAACGAATACGCGCCGATGAGCGAGGGCGCAAGGCCCGTTTCGGCAGCGATTGCCGGCGCGAGGACCGGGACCACCAGGACCGCCGCGATGATGACCACCATCACGCCGTTCAGCGCGACGGCGGCGGCGAGGTCCGGGCGCCTCATGCGCCCGCGGAAATCACGCCCCGCCGCGGAAGCACGAATACCCCCACGGCGTGACCTTCATCGGCAGATGGTAGTGCTGCTCGGGGTCCGAGATGCCGAAACGGTACGTCACGACGTCGAGGAATGGGACCTTTGGCAGCTCCATCCCCACCGCGCGATAGAACGCGCCGACGTGGAAGACCGCCTCGTAGTAGCCGGACGGGAAGCGCTTCGCGAGCGCCGGCTCCTCAACGAGGCCTTTCGCGCTGACGATGCCCGTCGCGAGCAGCTTGCGCACCGGGTCGAGCGCGTAGACTTCCACCCGCATCCACGCGGCCACGACGCCGCGCGACACGTCGACGACGTGGATCGATACGCCACCAGCGGACATGGCTCGCCCTTTCCGCGGCGCTCAGGCCGGCATGAACTCGGGCCCCGAGTACGTCTCGGGAATCGCAATGGCGCCTACCGCCATCTCTTTCGTGAGGCCCTCGATGCGGCTCCGCACCGTTTCGGGCACCGCCGGTGCGAGTGCGAGCCGGACCGCGTCGGGATAGCGCACGCCGAAGCGCCTCACCAGCTCGCCCTTCCAGAGGTTGTCGCTGAGGTCGCGCCCGGCGGCGAACACCGCGACGCCGGCGTCGGCGACCGCGCTCGCGACGAACACCTCCGGCACCGCCGCGACCCAGTCGCGGACGTTGCCGATCTGCTTCACGCCGCGCTCGCGGCAGGCCTCGATCGCGCCGGTCCGCCCCGCATTGAGCATCGTGAAGAGGATGTCTGCACCCGCGTCGATCTGGGCGAGCGCGATGCGCCTGGCGACCGCGGGATCGTCCTGCGACCCGGAGAAGCTGGTCAGCAGCCGCGCGCGCGGATTGGTATGCGCGAGGCCGCCGGCGAACGCCGCGCGGGCGTTGAGCCCCGGGCGAACGCGCAGGCCGGACATGTGCCCGACGACGTTCGACTTCGTGAGCTGGCCGGCCGCTGCGCCCGCGAGCCACGCCGACTGATCCTGCAGCACCTCGTAGACCGCGAGATTCGGGCGGGTGAGGTGGCCCTGGATCGAGACGAAGCGCTGCTGCGGGAATTCCCAGGCCACGCGCTGCACCGCCTCGGCTGCCTGCCCGCCGTGCGCGATGACGAGCTTGGCGTCCGAATCGGCGAGCGCGCGCAGCGCGGCCTTCATTGCCTCCTCGTCGGGAGGGACGCCGTCGACGTGGGTCACCGGGATGCCGAGCTCATCGCGGATGCGCATCAGCCCGCGGTAGCCGGCCTCGATGAATCCGCCGTCGTCGACGCGGCCGGGGAACATCGCAGCGATCGGGCCGCGCTCCGGCGCCTGCGACTTCCACTTCGCGCAGGCGGCGAGCGCCAGCGCGGGCGCGCTCGCAAGCAGCAGACGGCGGCGTGGACGGAAAGCTGTCACGCCGCGATTCTACCCGCCGGACTCAGCTACCCCGGTACGTCGCGTAGCTCCAAGGCGTGCAAAGGAGGGGCACGTGGTAGTGCCCGGCCGAGTCCGCGATGCCGAAGCGGATCGGCACGCGATCGAGGAACGGCGGCTCGGGCAACTGCATGCCCTTTGCGCGGAAGTACTCCGCCACGTGAAAGACCAGCTTGAACTCGCCGGTGCGCATCGCGTCGCCAACCATCACGGGCTCGTCGGTGCGGCCGTCGGCATTGGTGTGGACGGTCTTAAGATGCGTCCACGACCCCTTCTCGAGGATGGAGAACTCGACCTTCATGCCGGCGGCGGGCTTGCCGGTGACGGTGTCGAGGACGTGCGTCGAGAGTCGGCCCATGGGTTCCCCCATCAACGGATGACGAGCTTGTCGAGGCGGCCGCGCGTGATGTGACCGATCTGGTCGAGGGCCGCGGCGACCTCGGCTGCGCGGTCATTGTCCACGCGGCGCTCGATCTCGGCGATCACCGCGTCGCGCGCCGCGTGGAGCCGCAGCGCGACGATGCACGGGAAGCCGAACTTCTCGCGGTAGGCGTGGTTCACGCGCGCGATGCGGTCCACCTCCGCCCGGGTGAGCGCCGTGAAGCCGAGCCGGCCCTGCTCCGAGGTCGAGTCCGCGGTGAGGGTGCCTTCGGCCGCCTCGCGCCCGGCGAGCTCCGGGTGGGCTCGGATCAGCGTGAGTTGTTCTTCGGCGCTCGCGGCGCGGACCGCCTCCATCATTGCTGCGTGCAACGCGTCGACCGAGGCGAACGGCCGCCGCGTCCAGGCGCGCGCCGCAACCCAGGGCGAGTGCTCGAACACCTCCCCCAGTGTGCGCGTGAATGCTGCCTGGTCGAGGCCGTTGAGCGTCGCGAGCGGAACCGGAGCGGAGCTCGGCATAACCATGGTGCATACGATAGCCAAGGTAATGTATGCAGTCAAGGCGAAAGGTCGGTCCGAAAGCGCTGCCTGACCCCCTCAAGCTTCATAGGTAAACGCGGCTTGCCGGGGTCCAGAAGATCGTATACAGTCACCTCCGCCGATCTGCCCCGCTGCCATGGCCCGCACGCCGTCCTCCGCCACCGAGCCCTCATCCAGGCGCGCACGCCGGGCAACGACCGACGACATCGTGCGGCGGGTGACCGCCGCGATCACGGAACATCGCCTGCGGCCCGGCACGAAGCTCGGCGAGGAGAGCCTCGGCGAGGTCTTCGGGGTCAGCCGGACGAAGGTGCGCGAGGCGCTGTTCCAGCTCGCGAAGCTCAAGCTGGTGACGCTGCTGCCGGCGCGCGGCGCGTTCGTCGCGCAGCCGACGGTGCGCGAGGCGCGCGAGGTCTTCGGTGCGCGGCGCATCCTGGAGCACGCCGCCGTGGAGCGGTTCGCCCAGGCGCCGACCGCCGCCCAGCTCGCCGCGATCCGCGCGCACATTGCCGCGGAACGCGACGCCGTAGCGGCGAACGACGGCTGGGCCCGGTCGCGGCTGCTGGGCGAGTTTCACGTGCTGATCGCGGAGATGGCCGGCAACGCGGTCGTCGCGGAGCTGTTGCGGGAGCTGGTGTCGCGCACCTCACTGATCACGCTGCTGTACCAGACCGCGGCTGCATCCGTGTGCTCGGCCGACGAGCACGTCGAGCTGCTGAAATGCTTCGAGCGCCACGACGCGAAGCGCGCGGTGGCAGTGATGCTGGAGCACCTCGATCACGTCGAGCAGGGGTTGAACCTACGCGAGGAGGAGGCCGAGGCCGTCGACCTCAGGGCGGCGCTCGGTGCGGTCAGGGTCTGAAGGAGGGGTGGTGAGCACCGTGACGCCGAGCGCGCAACGCATCTGGGACCGCTGCGAGGCGCTCGCGCGCCTGTCGGAGCTCGACGGCGGGCTGACCCGGGTGTTCCTGTCGAAGGAGCAGAAGGCTGCGAATGAGCTCGTGCTCGGGTGGATGCGCGCGGCCGGCATGAGCGCGCGGCTCGACGCGATCGGCAACGTGGTCGGGCGCTACGAGGGCGAGCGGCCGGGCCTGCCCTGCCTGATGATGGGCTCGCATCTCGACACCGTGCGCGACGCCGGCAAGTACGACGGAATGCTCGGCGTGGTCGCGGCAATCGAGTGCGTGCACGCGCTCAGCGCGCGCGACAGGCGCCTGCCGTTCGCGATCGAGATCGTCGGTTTCGCCGACGAGGAGGGGACGCGGTTCAACGCGACGCTCCTCGGCAGCCGCGCGGTTGCGGGCACGTTCAAGCCCGAGGTTCTCGACAACGTCGACAATGACGGGATCTCGATGCGCGAGGCGCTGCGCGCCTTCGGCCTGGACCCGGCGCGGATCCCCGAGGCGGCGCGCAGGCGCGAGGAGATCCTCGCCTACGCGGAGCTCCACATCGAGCAGGGCCCGGTCCTCGAGGCCGAGGGGCTGCCGGTCGGCGTCGTCACGGCGATCAACGGCGCAACGCGCTTCGCCGTCGAGGTCGACGGCGTGGCTGGCCACGCCGGCACGGTGCCGATGGGCTTGCGCCAGGACGCGCTCGCGGCCGCCGCCGAATGCGTGCTGGCGATCGAGAGACGGTGCGGGCGCGAACCGGAGCTCGTCGGCACCGTCGGCAAGCTCGAGTGCCTCCCGGGCGCGGTGAACGTGGTGCCCGGCAAGGTGCGGTTCACGATCGACATCCGCGCGCCGCAGGACGCGACGCGCCTCGACGCGGTGGAGGACGTGCGCGCCGCGCTGCAGGAGATCGCTGCACGTCGCAATGTGCGCCTCGTCGCCACCAAGACGCACGAGGGCGGGGTCGCCGCGTGCGCGCCGTGGCTGATGGAGCGCATCGGCGCGGCGATCGAGGCGGAGCGCCTGCCGGTGCGCAGGCTGCCGAGCGGCGCCGGCCACGACGGCATGGCGATGATCGACATCGCCGACATCGGCATGCTCTTCGTGCGCTGCGAGAAGGGGATCAGCCACAACCCCGCCGAGGCGATCACGCTCGCGGACATCGAGACCTCCGCGCGGGTGTGGCTCCGCTTCATCGAGACCTTCGACCCGTCCGGGAAGCCATGAGCGCCCGTGAACGGATCCACGCGTTTCTCGCCGCCGGGCGCGCGGCGCAGACGCGCTTTCTCGCCGAACTGGTGAAGACGCCGTCCGACAACCCGCCCGGCGACTGCCGCGCGCACGCCGAGAAGGCGGCGCAGCTCCTCGAGCGCGCAGGCTTCGCCGTCGAGCGGCACCCCGTGCCCGACGAGCTGGTGAGGACGAAGGGGATGATCAGCTGCACGAATCTGATCATCCGTGAGCGGTTTGCGGACGGCGGCCAGACGATCGCGTGCAACGCGCATGGCGACGTCGTGCCGCCGGGCTCGGGCTGGAGCGCCGATCCCTACGGTGCGGAGGTCCGCGACGGGCGCATGTACGGTCGCGGCGTCGCGGTGTCGAAGTCGGACTTCGCGACGTATGCCTGGGCGCTGCTGGCGGCGAGGGCCTCTGGGGCGAAGCTCCGCGGCACGATCGAGCTGCATCTCACCTACGACGAGGAGGCGGGCGGCGAGATCGGCCCGAAGTGGATCCTCGAGCAGGGGCTCTCGAAGCCCGACTTCGCGATCTGCGCCGGCTTCTCCTACGGCGTGACGACCGCGCACAACGGCTGCCTGCACCTCGAGGTCGAGGTCGCCGGGAAGTCGGGCCACGCGGCCGAGCCGGAGAAGGGCGACGACGCGCTCGAGGCGGCGGCGCTCATCCTCAACGACCTGTATGCCTACCGCAAGGCACTCACGGCGCTCCAGTCGCAGATCCCCGGCATCGGGCACCCGACGATGGTGGTCGGACTGATCAAGGGCGGGATCAACACCAACGTCGTGCCCGACAAGGTCACCTTTCGTCTCGACCGCCGCATCATCCCGGACGAGACGCCGGGCGCAGCCGAGCGCTTCATCACCGCGCTCATCAAGGAATCGGTGCGTAAGATGGCGGGCATCAAGGTGGAGGTGCGGCGCATCCTGCTCGCCAACCCGTTCGTCCGCCGGCCCGGCCAGGAGCACATGGTGCATGCGATCCAGAAGAACGCGCGCCAGGTGTTCGGGATCGAAGTTCAGCCGCACGGGGTGCCGCTCTACACTGATGCGCGGCATTACAGCGAGGCCGGAATCGCGACGGTGCTCTACGGCGCCGGCCCGCGCACGCTCGAGGAAGCGAACGGCCACCGCGCCGACGAGAACCTCGTGCTCGACGACCTGTACAAGGCCACCGAGGTGATGGCGCTGACGTTCGTTGACCTGCTGGAGGCGACGTGACCGCCGGGTACCCGCGCGACCTCATCGGGTACGGACGGAACCCGCCGCACGCGCGCTGGCCCGGCGACGCGCGCATCGCGGTGCAGTTCGTCCTCAACTACGAGGAGGGCGGCGAGAACAACGTGCTGCACGGCGATCCCGGGTCCGAACAGTTCCTGTCCGAGATCGTCGGTGCCCAGTCGTATCCGGCGCGCCACATGAGCATGGAGTCGATCTACGAGTACGGCTCCCGGGTCGGCGTCTGGCGAATCCTGCGCGAGTTCGAGCGCCGCAAGCTGCCGCTCACGGTGTTCGGCATTTCGATGGCGCTCGAGCGGTCGCCCGAGGTCACGGCGGCATTCCTCGAGCTCGGACACGAGATCGCGTGCCACGGCTGGCGCTGGATCCACTACCAGAACATGGATCCGGCCACCGAGTCCGAGCACATGCGCATCGGAACCGAGATCATCCGGCGCATGACGAAAGGGCAATGGCCCGTCGGCTGGTACACCGGCCGCGACAGCCCCAACACCCGGCGTCTGGTCGTCGAGCATGGCGGCTACGAATACGACGCGGACTACTACGGCGACGAGCTGCCCTTCTGGACCACGGTGGAGACCGCGGACGCGCGCAAGGTGCGGCACCTCGTCGTGCCGTACACGCTGGATGCGAACGACATGCGCTTCGCGACACCGCAGGGCTTCAACACCGCGGATCACTTCTTCATTTATCTGCGCGACTCGTTCGACGTGCTCTACGCCGAAGGTGCAGAGCGGCCGAAGATGATGTCGGTCGGCATGCACTGCCGCCTGCTCGGCCGGCCGGGCAGGGTGCGCGCCTTGCAGCGCTTCCTCGACCACCTGCAGTCACACGACAAGGTCTGGGTGTGCCGGCGCGTCGACATCGCGCGGCATTGGCGCGCCACCTTACCGCCGCGCTGATAGCATTCGGCCGCATGAAAGCCGACCTGCCGAACCTCGCCGCCCTCGAGGACGAGACGAGCATCTTCGACGACCTGAATCCCGCGCCGCGCCTGCTGATGGGGCCCGGGCCGATCAACGCGGATCCGCGCGTGCTGCGCGCGATGTCGGCGCAGCTGCTCGGCCAGTTCGACCCGCAGTTCCGCGTCTACATGAAGGAGACGATGGAGCTGTACCGGCGCGTCTTCGAGACGCGCAACCGGTGGACCTTCGTGATCGACGGCACCGCGCGCGCGGCGATCGAGTGCGCGATGGTGTCGGCCGTCGAGCCCGGCGACCGCGTGCTCGTGCTCGCGTTCGGGCGGTTCGGCCAGCTGAAGGCGGAGATCGCGCGCCGCATCGGCGCGGACCTGCGCGTGGCCGAGGCGGAGTGGGGCGCCGTGTTCCGGCCGGAACAGGTCGAGGAGGCGGTGAAGGCGTTCCGGCCGAAGCTCGTCGCGACCTGCCAGGGCGACACCTCGACCACGATGGCGCAGCCGCTCGAGGAGATCGGGAGAATCTGCCACCGCTACGGTGCGCTGCTCCAGGTCGACGCTACTGCCACGGTCGGGGGCATGCCGCTGCCGACGGATGCATGGGAGATCGACTGCGTGACGGGCGGGCTGCAGAAGTGCCTCGCCGGTCCGTCCGGCTCCGCGCCCATCACGCTCAGCGAGCGCATGGCCGAGGCGATCTACCGCCGCCGCCACATCGAGGAGGGTCTGCGGCCGAAGGACTACGCGCCGGGCGCGGGGACGATGATCGGCTCGAACTACTTCGACCTTGCGATGCTGATGGACTACTGGAGCGACCTCGCGCTCAACCATCACACCGAGGCGACCACGATGCTGTACGGGGCACGCGAGTGCGCGCGCATCTTCGTGCAGGAAGGCCCCGCGAACATGTTCCGCCGCCACGCGCTCGCCGGTCAGGCGATGGTCGCGGGCGCCGAAGCGATGGGGCTGAAGGTGTTCGGCGACAAGGCGCACAAGATGCCCAACGTGACCGGCATCCACATCCCCGCGGGAGTGAACGGCGATCGCGCCAGGAGCGCCCTGCTCAATCACTTCAACATCGAGATCGGCACCTCGTTCGGCCCGCTGCACGGCAGGATCTGGCGCGTCGGCACGATGGGCTACAACGCACGCGAGGACTGCGTGCTGACGACGCTGGCGGGACTCGAGACGGTGCTCGCGGCGGAGGGTCACAGGTTCCCGCGCGGCGCCGGGGTCGACGCCGCGCTCGCGGTCTACCGCTCCGCCGGCGGCTGAGCACGCGCGCCCGGTCAGGCCGCTTTTCCCGGAATCCGGAATATTGCTTCGCGGCGTGACACGCGTCGCGGGTGGGCCTATCGTCGGCGCATCGCGTTCCGCGTGATGGAGGTGCCGTCATGTCCACCCCTCGCAAGATCCTGATCCTCGGCGCGTCGTACGGGTCGCTCCTCGCCAGCAAGCTGCTCATGGCGGGACACACGGTGAGGCTGGTGTGCTTGCCCCCCGAGGCGGAGCTGATGAACAAAGAAGGCTTCCGGGTCCGCATGCCGGTCAAGGGGCGGGAAGGGCTCGTCGAGATCGATTCGCGCAAGTTGCCGGGCGCGATGTCTGCCGGCGGGCCGGGAGACTTCAATCCGGCCGAATTCGATCTCGTCGCACTGGCGATGCAGGAGCCCCAGTACCGTTCGCAGGGCGTGCGGGAGCTGATGGCGCGAGTGGCGCGAGCCCGGGTGCCCTGCATGTCGATCATGAACATGCCGCCGCTCACATACCTGAAGCGCATCCCCGGCCTCGATGTCGACGCCTGCCGTTCGAGCTTCACGGACCCGACCGTGTGGGACGCGTTTGAACCGGCGCTCATGACGCTCTGCAGCCCGGATCCCCAGGCGTTTCGTCCGCCCGAAGAGAAGGTCAACGTGCTGCAAGTCCGGCTCCCGACGAACTTCAAGGTGGCGCGGTTCGATTCGGACGCCCACACCGCGCTCCTGCGCCGGCTGGAATCGGACATCGAGGCGGTCCGGTTCGACCTGGCGGGCGGGAAGGTCGAATTGCCGGTGAAACTCAAGGTGCACGATTCCATCTTCGTCCCGCTCGCCAAGTGGGCCATGCTGCTCGCAGGGAACTACCGCTGCGTGCAGAAGGACACGGTGCGGTCCATCAAGGAGGCCGTGCACACCGACATCGAGGCTTCGCGCGCGGTCTACGAGTGGGTCGTGACGCTGTGCACGAAGCTCGGCGCGGACCGCAAGGACCTCGTGCCGTTCGAGAAATACGCCAACGCCGCCCGATCGCTCGAAAGCCCGTCCTCTGCGGCGCGGGCGCTGGCCGGCGGCGCGCCCAACATCGAGCGGGTGGACCGCCTGGTGCAGACGATCGCGGCGCATCAGGGCATGCGGTCCGCCGAGGTCGACCAGACCGTCGCGTGGGTCGACGGCTGGCTCGAGCGGAACCGCCGGAAAGCCGCGTGACCGCGTCAGGCGCGGAGCCGCGCGGCGATGCGCGTTGCGCGCTCCGTGCACCACGCGTGCGGCATCACGCCGCCGCGCATCGCGATGCCCACCCGGCCGCGCGCGTCGAGCACGATCATCCCGCCGCAGTCTCTCGCTTGCGCAGGCAGAGCGCGGATCGCGGAGACCGCGGCGCGCCGGGCCGAACCGCGCGCGGCGATCAGGTCGCACGCCGATTTCGTCGCGAGCGTCCGCATCATCAGCTCGCCGGTACCGGTGGCCGACGCCGCCGCGTGGGGCGTGGCGTAGTTCCCGGCGCCGGGAATGGGTGAATCACCCACCCGGCCGGGGAGCTTGAGCGAGACACCGCCGGTCGAGGTCGCGGCCGCGAGCCGTCCGCCGGCGTCGAGCGCCACGGCGCCGACCGTGCCGGGTGGGACGGCCGCAGCGCGCAGCCGGAATCGCCGCAAGCTCGCGCGGGTCACCGGATCGTAGTCGACGAAGCCCTGCGCGCGCGCGAACGCGGTCGCGCCCGCGCCGGCCAGCAGGACATGCGGCGTCGCCTCCATTACCTTGCGGGCGACGAGCACCGGGTTCTTCACGCCCGTGATCGCCGCGACGCCGCCGCAGTGCAGGTCCTCGCCGGTCATCACCGCGGCATCCATCTCGGCCGTTCCCGCGCGGTTCAGCGCGCAGCCCGTGCCGGCGTTGAAGATCGGGTCGTCCTCGAGCACGACCACCGCCGCACAGACCGCGTCGAGCGCCCGGCCGCCGTCCGCCAGCACGCGGCGCGCGGCAGCGGCCGCTGCGCGGACGCCGGCGAGCGCCGCAGTCGCGTCCTTCGCCTCCCAGCGCCCGCAGCCGCCGTGAACGACGATCGCCCAGCGCGCCATCGCGACGGCCCCGGCCGCTAACCCGCAAGTGCGGGCGACCGGGAAATCGCGCCGCCCCACCGGCCAAGGGTATGGAACTGTTCGGCGCGGATGGTCTCGATCGGGCGCGCCGGCCCGGCGTGCTGCGGCGCCTCCGGCGCGACGGCGAGAATCCCGGCGCGGGTCTCCGCGTCCCGCATGGCCCGCGCGAGCGCCCCGGGATCGGTCCACGCGAGCCGGCCCGACTCCATGCGGGCGTAGATGCGACCCGTCTCGCGGTCGGCGAAGTTCACCGCCGCGAGCCGACGGATGCATTCCCGGAGGAACTGCGCGTTGTTCTCCGCGGACATGCCCTCCGGACCGGCATAGACCTGCTCCGGTCCCTTCGCGTCGACGTCGATCTTGCGGTACCGGTTGACATCGAGCATGCACTTCACGTCGAGGACGTTCAGCTCGCCGCCGCGGCCGAACGCCACGGTGCGCGGTCGCTCGCCGGGCGGCACGCTGTTGTCCAGGAATTCGTAGTGCACCGACATGCCCGAGCGCAATGCCCAGGTGAAGAAGAGGTCGGGCATGCCCGCATACGCCTCGACGTTGTGGGCGAGGGTGTCGTCCACCGCCTTGTAGCGGCCGACCTCCAGGCCGCGGCGCCAGGCCCGCTCGACGGTCTCGTGCGGCGGAGTGATCATGAAGAACATGTAGACCTCGCGGCCGAAGCGCGTCAGCAGGTTGCTGCCCGCCTCGCCCGAGTCGGGCGCGAAGCTGTCGAAGCGGAACCGGTCGATGAGGAGGTGCGGCATTCCGCCGCGCTCCGCCTTGCGCGCCATATAGCGGTCGAGCTTCTGATCGACGATCGCCAGCTCGCGGGCGGTGAACGCCCCGGCATACTTGTACGCGTCGCCCAGGGCGCCGTAGTCGAGCAGGTACTTCCGCCAGATGTCCGGGCTGACGACGGCAAAGTCGCGCCAGCGCACGCCGAGCTCGGCGGCGAGCGCGCGCTGCAGCGGACGCATCGTGCTCTTGCCGGAGGCGGATGCTCCCTTGGTGTTCATGACGACGGGCCGCTCCTGCGCGGGGAGCACGAGGTAGCCTTCGGTCTCCGCCGCCGTGCGGATGTGCGGCTCGATGAGCCGACCGATGACTTCGGCGCCGTGATCGTTGCAGGCCATGCCGGTCGCGATCGGCGCAAGCAGCGACTTGTCGCCCCACATGCGACCGTGCCGTGCACGCACCGCCGAAGCGACGCGCGCGAGTGCGCGGAACGCGGCGCGGCGCGGCGGGTCCGCCTCGGACTGCGCCTGCGCGGACCACTCCCCGACCATCCGCTCCTCACGAGCCCATTCGTCCTCGACGCGCGGCGCGGCAGCCTTCGTTGCCGAGCGGCCGAACAGGCCGAGAAGCCCGCCCGTGCGCGGCTTCGCTTCGATCGTGGCGCGAGCGGTGGCCAGTGCCATAAGGCCTCGGGCGAGCTCGGCATCGATCAGCTCCTCGAGGGATCGTCGCATTGTGGCGTATGCGGCGACGATTTCGCCCATGTGCGGTTCGACATACCGGGTCAGGATCGTATGGACCATGCGGCGGAACTCGATGCCGAGATCCTCCTGCCGTGGGCCGTCGGGCACGGAGAAATCGGCGGTCACGCGGATCAGCAGCTCGTGCACGACGAGCCGCTCCGGACGGAAGACGACCAGGTCGTCGACGGCGAGCCCCGCGACATGGCTCAGCTCGTGAACGTGATCGAGGCCGGTGAAAGTGTTCTCGGACCGGAAGATCGTGGAGAGCGGAAGGAGCGGCCACGGCACATCCGACTGGAGGCCCGGATTCCAGGCGCCATGCTCGATCGTCGCGGTGGTCGGTGCTTCGACTGACATGCGGGCAGCGCGCGTGGGCATCCTCTCGTTATCCCGCCTCGCTCGGCACGTTCGTCGAGCCGGAGGCTGCAGGACCAGGACGCGATCATAGCGGTCCAGCCCCCATGCTCGATCAAGCTGCGGCCACCTCGTCGACCATATAGGGCGGGTCACGCGGCGGGAGATCGTGACCCCAGGCGAAATGCCGGCTCACTCGATGTCACGCAACCGAAGCTTGCCAGGATTGAAGTGCGCCCGTGACGGCAGCGCCAGGGCTCATGGGCGCGGCGCGCTCGCGCGAAGAACCTCTTCAGCTGCTCGCCGAAGCTTCAACCGTGCGCGGCTAGCCACTCCTCGAACTCGCGTACTGCCGCCTCGAATCTGGGCCGATACTCGGAAATCGAAGCGTGGCTCGAGGCGCTCGCGAGCGCCTCGCGGTAGAGGGCGAGCGTGCGCGCGACCCATGCGCGCGTCTGCTCGCGCCCGTCGCGCGCGAGCAGGAACTCGATGCGCGCGCGCTCGGTCGCCGTCCGCGGCATCGGATCAGCGCCCCGCACCCGAATGCCGCGTTATCGCGCGGGCTTCGATGGCACCGTCTTCGGGCCCATGCCGTTCGCGACTGCGCGCATCCCGAGCAGCTCGCAGCTCGGGCCCTGCACCGGCAACGCGCTCACGTCGCGCGCGCATCTCGCGCGCGACGTGGATCAGCGGCGCGCAGGGCGGCGCCGTGTCGAGGCGGCCGGACATCAGCTTTCTGAGCTCCATCGTGGCACTCCTCTCGACCCACGCGGCCGCCCCGCGGGGACGCCCACACTGCAATGGGGTGCAATCCTTGTGCCCGTCCTTTGCGTCTCCCTGTAAATCCTTACCGCCTGACGTAAGCCGCTCTGGATCCCGGACGGCGAGGAATCGGGCGCTATCGCGCGCAACCTCGTCGTCGAAGCCGGCCTCGACGATTGAGCGGAGCATGGGACGTGCAGCCTGATTACCTGGCCGTGGAAGCGGTATCGTTCCTCCCACGATGCACCCGCCTTCCAAGACGCGGCGACCTCTCGGTGACGGTCGGTTGTCCCGGCGATTGGCCGTGCGTGCAGGCGCATGCGCAGCGGCCGCCATGCTCGCCGTGGGCCACGCGGCCGCCTCCGAGCTCGCGCCCGGGGACCACCTGCTCCGCCTGACGCACGGCGGCCGGGCGCGGAGCGCGCTCTTGCACGTCCCGCCCCAGGCCGCGCAGGAGCGTCCGCTCCCGGTCGTGCTCAACTTCCACGGCGCCAGCGACGACGCGCGCAGCCACCAGCAGTATGTCGGCATGGACCGGCTCGCCGATCGCGCCGGCTTCGTGGTGGTCTATCCGAACGGGACCGGTCCCCTTCCCGATCGGCTGCTTACCTGGAACGCGGGCGCGTGCTGCGGGCCGGCGCAGCTCGAGCAGGTGGACGACGTCGGCTTCGTGCGCGCGCTGCTCGAGGAGCTTCCCCGCCACCTGCAGGTCGACTCCGCGCGCGTGTACGCCACCGGGCTGTCGAACGGGGCGATGCTGGCGTATCGACTCGCGGTCGAGGCGCCCGAGCGCTTCGCGGCGATTGCGCCGGTGGCCGGCGGGATGGCAGCCAAGCTGTTTGCGCCCCGAGCCCCGATCTCGCTCCTGCATATCCACAGCGTCGACGATCCGCTGGTCCGCTATGCGGGCGGGCTCGGTCCCCCATTCTCGCCCGCCGAGACACGCGCCGCGCATGCCGACGTGGAAGGTACGCTGGCCCGCTGGACCATCTTCATGGGTTGCCGTACCCGACCGGCGACGGTCTCCCGGCGCAGTGGTCCCGCGGGGTCGCCTACGGCCCACCACCGGGCGACGAAGCTCGACTGGTCGCCCTGCCACGGCGACGCCGAACTTGTCCACTGGCGACTCGCCGGCGTCGGCCACGTGTGGCCCGGTGCGAAGCGTCTCTATGCGCACGGCCTTTTCGGGCAGCCGAGCGACGTGATCGACGCGAACCGGGAGATCTGGGAGTTCTTCCGGCGCCATACGCGGCCGCCCTGAACGAAGCACGTCAGCCCGCCCCGGCGTGACGGGCGCAGGCGGCCGCATTACTTGATGGGGGCGCCCTCCGCGAGCCACTTGCCGAGCAACGCGCGCTCGTCGTCGGTCATCTTGGTGAGGTTGCCGATCGGCATCGCCTGCGTCGCGATCGTCTGCTGGTGGATCCGCGGCGCGGCCGCCCTGATCTGCTCGGGCGTATCGAAGGTCAACCCGCCCGGCGGCTGCTGGAACCCCGGGAACGTCGGCTTGGCGGCGTGGCAGACGGTGCAGCGCTCGGCGATGATCGGCTGCACCCTGGCGAAGTTCACCCCGGCGGTGCCCGGCGCCGCGGCGCGTGGTGCCGGCGCGATCGCGATCGCGAGCCCGAGCAGCAGCACCGCCGCAGCCGCCGGCAGCGCGACGAGGTTCCTGCCCACGTGGCGCAGCACGAAGTACTGCCGGATGAGCGCGCCCGCGAGCATGATCACTGCCAGGATCGCCCAACCGTGCCTGCTGCCGTAGGTCATCGGGTAATGGTTGCTGATCATGATGAACAGCACCGGCAGCGTGAAGTACGTGTTGTGGACGCTGCGCTGCTTGCCGACGATCCCCGGCGTCGGGTCGGGCTCGCGGCCGGCGCGAATGTCGGCGACCATCTGCTTCTGGCCGGGGATGATGTGGAAGAAGACGTTCCAGACCATGATCGTCCCGATCAGCGCGCCGACGTGAACGTAGGCGGCACGTCCGCCGAACATCTGGCCGTAGCCCCACGCCGCCGCGACGAGCAGGACGTAGACGATGATCGAGAGCGCGAGCTCGTGCTTGATGGCCTTGCACAGCGCGTCGTAGATCAGCCAGCCCGCGACGAGCGAGCCGGCGGAGATCGCGATCGCAGCAGCGACCGAGAGGTCCATCACCGACTTGTCGATGAGGTAAGCGTTGGCGCCGTACCAGTAGATGATCGCGAGGAGCGCCATCCCCGAGAGCCAGGTGGTGTACGCCTCCCATTTGGACCAGTGCAGGTTGTCGCTGAGCGGCTCGCCCTTGGGGCCGGTGAGGAACTTCTGGCTGAGGTAGAAGCCTCCGCCGTGCACGCCCCACAGCTCGCCGAACACACCGCGCTTCGCGTCCGCCGGGTTTTTCGGCGGCGTGAGCGACATGTCGAGCATGACGAAGTAGAGCGACGCGCCGATCCAGGCGACGCCGGCGATGAAGTGCAGCCAGCGGACGCCGAGGTTCAGCCAGTCGACAACGTAGCTCTCCATGTCCTCCTCCCGGTCCGGCTCCCTCTCGCGAGTGCGCGAGAATCCGTCAGGCGAGCGTGACCTCGATCACGTCGCCGTCGCGCACGGTGGCGAGCGTGCGCGGATCGCCCTCGAGTCTGCCCAGCACGTTCACGCGCGTGACCAGCCGGCACTCGGCGCCGCGCGAGACCGGGGTCGGGCCATAGGGCAGCGCGAGCGACGAGCCCTGGACCCAGAAGCACACCGTTCCGGGGTCGACGACTTCGCGCGCATCGCGCTCCAGCTTCACGTCCGCGGCGAGCGAAAAGTAGACCTCCTCGCCCCAGGTGTTGGCGCGCGACTGCGCCGGAAGGGCCGCGACCACGGCGTGCGCGGCGGGCGTGTCGTCGAGCCGGGCGAGGAGCTCGCCCTTCGGCCACTTGATCCTGATCGTGGTCACTCGCTGGTTCCTCCCTGCGCCGGGCGGTAGCGGAACATGGCTTGGGAACCGTTGCCGCGGATCAGCCGAGCTCCTCCGCGCCGCTCTTCTGGCCGATCTCGAAATTGGCGAGCTGCTCGAGCGCCCGGACTGTGGCCGAGTGATCCCATCCGCCTCCGCCGCGCGCCGCGCAGGCATTCATGAGCTGCTGCGTGATCGCAGTGAGGGGGAGGCTCATCTGGAGGCTCCGCGCGCCGGTGAGCGCGAGCGAGAGGTCCTTGAGGTGCAGCTCGATCCGGAACCCCGGATCGAAGGTGCGCTTGACCATCCGTTCTCCGTGCACCTCCAGGATGCGCGAGTTCGCGAACCCGCCCATCAGCGCCTGGCGCACCTTCGCCGGATCGGCGCCCGCCTTGGCGGCGAAGAGCAGCGCCTCGGCGACGATCGCGATCGTGCCCCCGACGATGATCTGGTTCGCGACCTTGGTGGTCTGGCCGTCGCCGTTACCCCCGACGAGCGCGATGTTCTTGCCCATGAGCTCGAACAGCGGCTTCACCTTCGCGAAGGCGGACTCCGCCCCGCCGACCATGATCGTGAGGCTCGCCTGCTTGGCGCCGACCTCCCCCCCGGATACCGGCGCATCCAGGTACTCGCACCCGAGCTGGTTGATGCGCCTGGCGAACTCCTTGGTCGCGATCGGCGAGATCGAGCTCATGTCGACGACGATCTTGCCTCTCGCCAGGCCCTTGGCGACGCCGAGCTCGCCGAAGAGCGCGCTCTCGACGTGCGGGGTGTCGGGGACCATGGTGATGATCACCTCGGCCCTCTCGGCGGCCTCCCGGGCGCTCCTGGCGGCCTTGCCGCCCGCCTCGACGAGCATGGGCGGCACGGGCTTGATGTCCGAGAGCCACACCTCGTGCCCGCCCTTGATCAGGTGCCCCGCCATCGGCGCGCCCATGATGCCCAGCCCGACGAATCCGATCTTCATGCTCGTCTCCTGATTAGAGATGGTGTTCGACCCGCCCGTGGCGCGTTCCTCAGGCCGCCAGCTGCTCGAGGAATTCCTCTGGCTCCTCGACGTCGACCACCTCCTCGAACTCGGTGATCTTGTCGATCTCCGGCCCCATCGCGATGTCGGTCACCCGCTCGGTGATCACTTCCACGACGACCGGAACGCTGAGTGCGGCCGCCTGCTTGCGCGCCGCCTGGATCGACTCCTGGATCTTCTCCGGGTCGAAGACGCGAATCGCCTTGCAGCCCAGTCCCTCCGCGACCTTGACGAAGTCGACGCCGTACTCGCCGAGCTCGGGCGAGTTGATGTTCCGGAACGAGAGCTGGACCTCGTAGTCCATCTTGTAGCCCTTCTGCGCCTGGCGGATGAGCCCGAGGTACGAGTTGTTGATTAGCACGAAGACGAGGGGCACATTGAACTGCGCCCCCACCGCGAGCTCCTCGATCAGGAACTGAAAGTCGTAGTCGCCGCCGATTCCGACCACCTCCTTCGACGGGTCGGCGAGCTTCACCCCGATCGCCGCCGGGATGATCCAACCGAGCGGGCCAGCCTGGCCGCAGATGATGTAGTTGCGCGGCTTAAATACCTTCTGGAACTGCCCCGAGGCGATCTGGCCGAGGCCGATCGAGCTGACGAAGCAAGTATTGTCGCGATCGAACGCCTGATTGATCTCGTGGAAGACCCGTTGCGGCTTGATCGGCGAGTTCTTGAAGTCGCTCCGGCGCAGCATCGTGCGCTTGCGCTTCTGCACTTCGGCCACCCAGCGCGTGCGGTCGGGCAGCCGCTTCTCCTGCTTCCGCTCGCGCGCCGCTTCGACGAAGAGCTCGAGGGCCGCTTTCGCGTCGGACACGATGCCGAGGTCCGGGCCGAACACCCGTCCGATCTGCATCGGCTCGACGTCGACGTGCACGAACCTGCGGCCCTTCGTGTACACCTCGACCGAGCCGGTGTGGCGGTTCGCCCAGCGATTGCCGAGGCCGAGCACGAAGTCGCTCTTCAAGAACGTGGCGTTGCCGTACCGGTGCTGCGTCTGGAGGCCGACCATGCCGGCCATGAGCGGATGGTCGTCCGGGATCGCTCCCCAGCCCATCAGGGTCGGGACGACGGGAGTGTTCGTCAGCTCGGCGAGCTCGACCAGAAGCTCGCACGCGTCGGCGTTGATCACGCCGCCGCCCGCCACGATCAGCGGGCGCTTCGACTCGGCGAGAAGGTCGAGCGCGGCCTCGATCTGCTTGCGCTGGGCGCGCGGCTTGTAGACCTCGAGCGGCACGTCGAACCACGGGTTGTACTCGATCAGCTCCCGCTGCACGTCGAGCGGCAGGTCGATCAGTACCGGCCCGGGGCGCCCGGAGCGCATGATGCGGAACGCCTCGCGGAACGCCCACGGCACCTGCGCCGCCTCGAGCACGGTCACCGCCCATTTGGTCACCGGGCGCGCGATTGCTGCGATGTCGACTGCCTGGAAGTCCTCCTTGTGCAGCTTCGCCTTCGGCGCCTGGCCGGTGATGCAGAGAATCGGGATCGAGTCGGCCATCGCGGAGTAGAGGCAGGTGATCATGTCCGTTCCCGCCGGCCCCGACGTGCCGATGTTCACGCCGATCTTGCCGGCGCTTGTTCCAACGCGCGCGCGGGTGTAGCCCTCGGCCATGTGTCCGCCGCCTTCCTCGTGGCGTACGAGGACGTGCTTGATCTCCGTGTGACGCATGGCGTCGTAGAGCGGCAGGATCGCCGCGCCCGGGATGCCGAAGACCAGGTCGACGCCCTCGCTCTCCATCACGCGCACTGCGGCTTCTGCGGCGGTCATCTTCGGCATGGCGGCCTCCTTATCAAAATATTCCGGATTATGAAAACACGATGCGAATATCGAAACGGTACGCGAAACCTCGGACTCGTGTCAATTCGCGGTTCTTGATTCCGGTATGTGAAAACACGTCGGCGCCCGCGCGGACGCGCCGCGCGATCATGCGCCGGCGGTAGGCGGGAGGTTAGAGCGTGACGACGAGGTCCGCGCGGAAGCCGGTCTGATCGCCGGGGTAGCCGCGCGGGTTGCAGATGACGCGCGTCCCGTCGACTACGTAGTCGCTGGCCGCGTGCGTATGCCCGTGGATCCACAGCGTCGCGCGCGCCACGAGGGGTTCGAGCCGACTCGCGAACCCCGGGTTCAGCGGGTGGGTCGCGAACCGGGGCGTGATGCTCGCCGGGTGCGGCAGGAAATGCGTCACGACGACGGTTGGGCCGGTGAAGGACGCTGCGAGGCTGGCTTCCAGCCAGGCACGGTGCGCACGGTGGAGCGCGAGCCAGTCGTCGGGCGCGAACGCACGCTCGCCGAAGGCGATGATGCGGAAGTCGGGCACAGTGCGATGCATCGTCTCGATCGCGACCGAGCGGCCGGACTCGCCGTAGAACTCGAAGTCGCTCCAGAGCGTGCAGCCGAGGAAACGCACCCCGTCGATGAGCGCCTCGCCGCAATCCAGGACGCGGACGCTCGACCCAGACGCAGCGGCGCGCAGCGCCGCCGCGGTGGCGTGGAAGTCGGCGTCGAACGGCTCGTGGTTGCCGGCGACGTACACGACCGGCTGCGAAAACGTCCGTTTTGCCCACTCGATGCCGGCAGGGCCGTTGTGGATGTCCCCGGCGAGCACGACGACGTCGGCCTGCGCCTCGGGCGGGTCGAACGGCGCGGCCTCCAGGTGCAGGTCCGAGAAAACACGAACTCGCATGTCAGTTCCGCACGACACGAGGGGGCAGAGCCGCTCCGCAGCGCCCCCTCGTGCTCCCCAAAGTCAGGGAAAGCGATGGCTGCGGCATCGGTTTCATCTCAGCGGCGGCGGCGGAGCAGCGCAAGGGTAGCAAGGACGGCCGCGCACGGCAGGCCGATCCAGAGGAACTCGCTCGCCGCGACCTCGAGGCCGCGCGCGGAGAAGAACCCGCCGAGGAAGGGCGAGACCTCGAGCGGCTGCCAGGGCATGAAGTAGCGCGTGTCGTCGAGCGGCCAGAAGAACGGGATGCCGAGCCCGCCGTTCGTGAACGCATCCAGGATCGCATGCGAGAAGGTGGCGGCTGCAAATGCCGCGGCGAGCCACAGGCGCTCGCGCAGCGGCGCGGCGGGAAAGCCGAGCCATGCGGCAAGCGGGCCGAGCGCGAGGGCGAAGACGAGCGTGTGGGTGATGCCCCGATGGCCGAGCATGCTGTCCCAGTGGACGCCGAACGAGTATGCGATCACGTCGAGGTCGGGCAGCGTCGCGCAGGCGATCGCGACGACGATGGCGCGCCGGCGGGCGCGCACGAGCGCCCCCGCCGTGATCATCGTGAGCGCGTGCGAGACGAAGGTCGGCACAGCAGGGGCGGCGTCATCGCTCCTTCTTGCGCTTCAGATTCGCCGCGATGCGCATGCGCAGCGCGTTCAGCTTGATGAAGCCGCCCGCATCGGCCTGGTTGTAGGCGCCGTAGTCCTCCTCGAACGTGACGATCGCCGGGTCGAAGAGCGAATCGGTCTTCGACTCCCGCCCGACCGTCATCACCGTGCCCTTGTAGAGCTTCAGGCGGACGGTGCCGTTCACCGACAGCTGCGACGCGTCGATCAATGTCTGGAGGAGGCGCCGCTCCGGGCTGAACCAGTACCCGCTGTACACGAGCCGCGCATAGCGCGGCATCAGGTCGTCCTTGAGGGCGAGGACTTCGCGGTCGAGCGTGATCGACTCCATCGCGCGGTGCGCCTTGAGCATGATCGTGCCGCCGGGAGTCTCGTAGCAGCCGCGCGACTTCATGCCGACGTACCGGTTCTCGACCATGTCGAGCCGGCCGATGCCGTGCCTGCCCCCGAGCTTGTTGAGCGTCGCGAGCACCGTGGCGGGCGTCATCCGCACGCCGTCGATCGCGACGATGTCCCCCTTCTGGTAGGCGAGCTCGACGTACTCGGGCTTGTTCGGGGCCTTCTCGGGGCTGACCGTGATGCGCCACATCGCCTCCTCGGGCTCGAAGTTCGGGTCCTCCAGGATCCCGCCCTCGTAGGAGATGTGGAGCAGGTTCGCGTCCATCGAGTACGGCGCGCCGCCCTTGCGCTTCTTGAAGTCGACCGGGATGCCGTGCTCGTCGGCGTAGCGGAGCAGCTTCTCCCGCGACGTGAGGTCCCACTCGCGCCACGGGGCGATGATCTTGACGCTCGGCATCAGCGCGTACGCGCCGAGCTCGAAGCGGACCTGGTCGTTGCCCTTGCCGGTCGCGCCGTGCGAGATCGCGTCCGCGCCGGTCTTGCGCGCCGCTTCGACGAGGTGCTTGGCGATTAGCGGCCGCGCGATCGAGGTGCCGAGCAGGTACTCGCCCTCGTACACCGCGTTGGCGCGGAACATCGGGAACACGAAGTCCCGTACGAATTCCTCCTTCAGGTCCTCGATGAAGATCTGCTTGACGCCGAACATCTTCGCCTTCTTCCGCGCGGGCTCGAGCTCCTCGCCCTGGCCGATGTCGGCGGTGAACGTGACGACCTCGCAGTCGTACACGTCCTGCAGCCACTTGAGGATGACGGAGGTATCGAGCCCGCCGGAATAGGCGAGGACGACCTTCCTGACCTTGGGGTGAGCCTTTTTCTTCATCTGCATGGTGAGTTCCGGATCGAGTGTCCGTGACCGCTATGGGCTCACGCGCCCGAGCAGCAGGTATTCGATGAGCGCCTTCTGGGTGTGCAGCCGGTTCTCCGCCTCGTCCCAGACCACGCTCTGCGGGCCGTCGATCACCTCGGAAGCGACTTCCTCGCCGCGGTGCGCCGGCAGGCAGTGCATGAAGAGCGCGTCCGCTGCGGCGCGGCGCATCATGGCGGCGTTCACCTGCCAGTCCGCGAACGATTGCCTGCGCTGCTCCGCCTCGGCCTCGAACCCCATGCTCGTCCAGACGTCGGTGGTGACGAGGCTCGCGCCGCGCACGGCCTCCAGCGGGTCGGCGAACGCCTCGTAGTGGCCCGTGCCCCGCAGCCCGGCGCGCGCGGGCACGACCTCGTACCCGGGCGGCGTCGAGACGTGGAGCCTGAAATCGAGCGCCTCGGCCGCTTGCAGCCAGGTGCAGCACACGTTGTTCGAGTCCCCGACCCACGCCACCGTCCGACCGCGGATCGAGCCGCGATGCTCGATGTAGGTGTAGATGTCCGCCAGGATCTGGCAGGGATGGAACTCGTCGGTGAGGCCGTTGATCACCGGCACGCGCGAATGGCGCGCGAAGCGCTCGACGATCTCCTGCTCGTAGGTCCGGATCATGACGATGTCGCACATCCGGGAGATCACTTGCGCCGCGTCCTCCACCGGCTCGCCGCGCCCGAGCTGCGAGTCGCGCGTCGAGAGGAAGATCGCCGCGCCGCCGAGTTGCTGCATGCCCGCCTCGAACGAGAGCCGTGTCCGCGTCGACTGCTTCTCGAAGATCATGACGAGCGTGCGATCGACGAGCGGCCAGTACTGCTCGTAGCGCTTGAATTTCGCCTTTATCCAGCGCGTGCGCTCGAAGACGTGCTCGAGCTCGTCGCACGCGAGGTCCTTGAACTGGAGGAAGTGCTTCGGGTTTGCCACGTGAACACCGCGCCTCAGGCGCCCTTGCCGATAAATTGCCGGATGAGCGCGGCGAGCGTCGACACCAGCTCGCGCGCCGCGGCCTCGTCGATGACCAACGGCGGGAGCAGCCGGATCACCCGCTCGGCCGTGACGTTGATCAGCAGCCCGGACTCGAGCGCTTGCTTCACGAGTTCGCCGCACGGCCGGTCGACCTCGATGCCGATCATGAGGCCCATGCCCCGGACCTCGATGACCCCCGCCACGCCGGCGAAGGCGGTGCGGAGGCCGGAGCGGATCATCTCGCCCATCCGCGCGGCATTCTCGACGAGGTTCTCTTCCTCCATCGCCGCGAGCGTGGCGAGACCGGCGGCGCACGCGAGCGGTCCGCCGCCGAACGTCGAGCCGTGGCTGCCCGGCTTTAACACGTCCTTGGCGCGGCCGGCTGCGGCGCACGCGCCGATCGGCACGCCCGAGCCCAGTCCCTTGGCGAGCGTGATCACGTCGGGCTGGATGCCGGCGTGCTGGTAGCCGAACCACTTCCCGGTGCGGCCGATGCCGCTCTGCACCTCATCGATCATGAGGAGCCACTGCTGCTCGTCGCAGATGCGGCGTAGCGCGCACACGTATTCCGTGCTCGCCACGTTGATGCCGCCTTCGCCCTGCAGCACCTCGACGAGCACCGCCACGATGTTCGGATTGGCGTCGGCAGCCTGCTGCAAGGCGTGCACGTCTCCGTAGGGCACGCGCACGAAACCCGGTACGAGCGGCTCGAAGCCGGCCTGCGCCTTCCGGCTGCCGGTCGCGGAGAGCGTCGCGATCGTGCGCCCGTGCCACGCATGCTCCATCACGATGATTGCCGCGTTGTGCACCCCGTTGTGGTGGGCGCGGTAGCGCGCAAGCTTGATCGCGCACTCGTTCGCCTCCGCCCCCGAGCTGCAGAAGAAGACCTCGTCCATTCCCGCCAGCGCGCAAATGCGGTCGGCGAGCTCGCTTTGGGAGCGGATCTCGTAGAGGTTAGACGTGTGGATGACCCTGGCCGCCTGTTCCGCGATCGCCCGGACGAGCTTCGGATGCCCGTGCCCCAGCCCCGACACCGCGATGCCGGCGAGCGCGTCGAGGTAGCGCTTGCCGGACTCGTCCCACAGCCAGACGCCCTCGCCGCGCACGAACGACACCGGCAGCCGGGCGTACGTGTTCATGAGGTGGGAGGACATGGCCGATGGCTCCGGCGAATCTGCTCGACAAACGCAAAACGGCGGCTGGCGCCGCCGTAGGATTCACGGGCGGCGATGTTAGCACGGCAGCCCGCTTAGAATCAGCGCGATGACGCGGCTGGCGGTATTCAACCAGAAGGGCGGGGTCGGAAAGACCACGACTGCGCTCAATCTCGCCGCTGCGGTCGCGCGGCGCGGCCTGCGGCCGCTGCTCCTCGATCTCGACGCGCAGGCGCACCTGTCGCAGATCCTCGCGCCGGCGGAGGCCTCGTCCGACAGCGTGTTCGCGTACTACAGCGACTCCAGACCGCTGCGCGAGCTAGTGCGGCCCGTGACGCTGGCGCGGGCCGAGGGCGAGCGTGGCGACCTCGTTCCGGCGCACTCCGAGCTGATGAAGGTCGACTCGCTCTTCGGACGCGGCCCCCGGATCCTGTACCGCCTCAAGGAAGGGCTCGACGAGTACGCCCGCGCGGACGCGGTGCGCGGCGTGTTCATCGACTGCTGCCCGATGCTCGGCGTGCTCTCGCTCTCGGGCGTGTTCGCGGCCGACAAGGTGCTCGTGCCGGTCTCGGCCGACTTCTTGGCGGTGAAGGGCGCGCTCGCGCTGGAGAACACGCTCAAGGCGCTCGAGCACGTCCTGAAGAAGCGCGTCGAGCGCCGCTACGTCCTCACGCGCTTCGACTCGCGCCGCAGGATGGCGCACGAGATCGCGGCAACGCTCCACGAACGCTTCGGCGAGGAGCTGTGCGAGACCCGCATCGCCGAAAGCGTCGGGCTCGCCGAGAGCCCGTACCACCGCAGGGACATCTTCGCGCACGACGAGAAGAGCCGCGGGGCGCGCGACTACGAGGCGCTCCTGGAGGAGCTGCTCGCTACCGGATTTCTGGAGGTCTGATCGGGGCGCCGCGCTGCGCCGCCGCGGCTACTTCGCGACGAGGGAGAGGACTTCCTCGAACGACGCCGGATGGGGCTTCGCCGACCGCGCGAGGGGCCGGCACTCGAGGACCTGGCAGTGCGGGTACATCTGGAGCAGCTTGCGCTGCGCGTCGGACTCCTCGCGCCCGTGGATCGTGAGGTTCTCGACCACCATCCCGGTGCGGGTCTTGATCCGGAAGGCGTATTTGACGGTATTGAGCGCGAAAACCATTACCTTCCCCGATCAGGCACTTAGCGAGTAGATAACACAGTTCCCTGAGCCGGGCAACGCAACCATCTCATCCGGCGGAACTTTCTGACGAATGCTGACAGCTCGCAGCGCCCTTGCGCCGGGCGAGATGGCGTCCGGGAGGGGGTCAGTCGATCTTGTTGAGCGAGCGCTCCTCGGCGGAGCGCAGGACTCGCAGGCAGGGGAGATAGCCATCGTAGAGGACCCCGTGCAGCTCCATCCGCTTCTGGGAACGCAGGAGGCCGACGAGAAAATCGAGCACTTCGGGCGTGATCACCTGGCCGGGCACGAGCACCGGAATCCCGGGCGGGTAGGGCGTGATCTGGTCCGCGGACACCCGGTCGCCCAGCGCGCGATTGGGATTCTCCTTCTCGTCGAGAAGCGGCACGGCCTCGCCGCCGCAATAGTAGGCGTCGCGCGGGAGGTACTTCAGGCGCGTGAACTCGGGGATCTCCGGGAACTGGTAGAGGCGCCGCGGCGCGCGTCCCTCGCGGGCGATGCGCATCAGCGCATCGTAGAGTCGCGAGACCTTGCTGCGCGTGGTGCCGACCGTCAGCAGCAGCGTGAGGGTGTTGAAGGTCGACTTCTCGACCTGGATGTTGAAGCGCGTAAAAAGCTCGCGCTGCAGGTCCTCGACCGTGTAGCCGCAGCTCGTGATGTCGACGGTGACCTTGGTGGGATCGAGCCGGATGCCGTCGTGCCTGACCTCGTCGGGGAGCAGCTCCTCCAGCTCGACCACCCGGAACACGCCGGTCGAATTGATCTGGCTGCGCAGATCCTGCGCCAGCGCGAGCGTGCGGGAGAGCAGCTTGTAGCCCTCCATCACCATCTGCTTCCGCGCCACGTCGAGGCTCGCGATCATCGCGTATTGCGGCGACGTTGACGTGTGCATGTTGAAGTTCTCGCGGAAGATGTGCTCGTTGAACCCCGGGTCGTTCACGTGGATCATGCTCGCCTGCGAGAAGGCGCTCATGACCTTGTGGGTCGACTGCGTCGCATAGTCCGCGCCAGCCTCGAGGGCGGTCGGTCGGAACGACGGGTGGAAGCGCGCGAAGCCGTACCAGGCCTCGTCGATGATCACGCGGATGTTGGCTTCGTGGCACCGGTCGACGATCGGCTTCAGGTCGTAGCGCAGCCCGTCGTAGGTGCACGAGGTGAGGATCAGCGCCTCGGCGTCGGGGTGGTCTTCGATCGCCTGAAGGATCGTCTTCTTCGGTACCGGCCCGTAGATCCCGTACTTCCGGTTCACCGAGGAGTTGAGATAGACCGGGTGCGCGCCCGAGAGCACCACGCCGTGGTGCACCGACTTGTGGCAGCTGCGGTCGAGCAGGAGCTTCTCGCCGGGGGCGAGGATGGTCTGGAAGATGACCTTGTTCGCCGTCGAGGTGCCGTTGGTCGCGAAGAAGGTGCGGCGCGCGCCGAACGCCTTGGCCGCGATCGCCTGCGCCTCCGCGATCACGCCGCGCGGCTCCATCAGCGAGTCGAGCATCGGCACCGACACCGAGAGGTCGGCGTCGAAGATGTGCTCGCCCATGAACTCGTAGAAGTCGTTGATCCACGGGCTGCCGCGCAGCGACTCCCCGGAGGAGTGCCCGGGCGTGTGCCAGGAATCCTTCGCCATCCAGACGTAGTTCTTGAGCTGGTCGTAGAACGGCGTCCGCGCGCGCTCCTGGATCTGCGCATTCAGGATGCGGTACATGCCGCGGTAGTCGCGCTCCTCGCGATAAAAGTAGCCGTCAACTGCCTCCGCAAAGAGCGTGTCGACCACCTCGTCCTCGGTCTCCTGCGCGATCAGGATGTAGACGTCCAGCTCCGGCCGCAGGCGGGTGATCCGCTGCACGAGCTCGAGCGCGGACATCTGCAGCCGCTTCGACTTGCTGCCGTTCAGGTGGTAGAGCTTGTCGTCGACGACGACTGCCTGCAGGTCGCCGTCCTGCTCGATCGCCGCCAGCGCCTCGCGCGCCGTCGTGACGCCGGCGAACACGATCCCGAGCGGGTTGTCGAGCGAGCGCGCGGCCGCGTTGAGCCCCTTGACGAACTCGCGCAGGACCAGCGGCTCGTCGTTGATGACCAGGATGCGGCTGACGGGCTTGCGCATGCGCTGCGGGTCGGGAGCGTCGCGGGAATGCGTCAGGACGCGGCGCGGATCAGGCCCGTCTGCGCTGTGCGCGGGATAAGATGAAGCCGTTGCCGAAGGCATCGCTCTCCGCGAGCGCGAGGAGCACGACGGAGCGCCGCGCAGCGGCTTTGCCCATTCGCGTCGTGGCGAACTAGAATGCCGCGCCCGCCGCCCGCTCCCCGATGGCCGTCGAAAGCAACGAGTTCGTGATCGTCGGGCGCACGCGCGCTGGCGAGCGCTTCCGCCCGAGCGACTGGGCGGAGCGGCTGTGCGGAGTGATGGCGCAGTTCGGGGCCGCCGGACCGCTGCGGTATTCGCCTTACGTATACCCGGTGATCGTGAGCGGCGAGAAGTGCGGCGTGGTGGATGCGCGTGGCGCGGAGCTCGAGCCGCTCGCCTACCGCTTCCTCGCGGGCTTTGCCCGCGACAACGATCTCGTGGTGCGCCCCGGGATGCGGTTCGTCCGTGCCCGCGACGAAGCGGGCACGGCCCGTGCGTGAGCGCGGCGCCCGCGCAACGGCGGGCCGGCGTATCGGGCGGCTCAGGCCAGGGCCTTGATCTGTGCGGCGAGCCGGCTCTTGTGCCGCGCCGCCTTGTTCTTGTGGATGATGCGCTTGTCGGCGATGCGGTCGACCACGGCGGTCGACGCCTGCAGCGTCTTTGTCGCGGCGGCCTTGTCGCCAGCGACGATCGCCTTCTTGACGTTCTTGATTGCGGTGCGCAGCGCGGATTTCAACGCGGCGTTGTGCTTGCGTCGCACCTCGGACTGTCGGGCGCGCTTGCGGGCTTGTGCGGTGTTGGCCATGGGAACGGGTGCGGAAAAGGCGCGGATTGTAGGCGAGGACCGGGGTTTGCGCAAGGTGAAACAAGGGGTTAGGGCGGCGCGCAGCCCTCGTTCGCCCGAATCAGGCCGGAGTTGCGCCCCGATCCGGCCCCTATAATGCGCCGCGCCTCGCGAGGGTGCGCCCCACCGCCGCAAACGACGCCTCACAGAAACGCGCCCGCATGAACCTACTGAAGGCGATGGCCACCGTCAGCGGCATGACGCTGATCTCGCGGGTCCTCGGCTTCGTGCGCGACGCGGTGATCGCGCGCACCTTCGGCGCCGGGCTCGAAACCGACGCGTTCTTCGTCGCGTTCCGGATCCCCAACCTGCTCCGGCGCCTGTTCGCCGAGGGTGCGTTCTCGCAGGCGTTCGTGCCGATCCTGGCCGAGTACCGGACGCGCAACGGCGTCGCCGAGACGAAGGTGCTCGTCGATCGCGTCGCGACGCTGCTCACGCTCGCGCTCGTCGTCGCGACGGCGCTCGGCGTCGCCATCGCGCCGCTGATCGTCTATGTAAGCGCGCCGGGCTTCGCGGCGACGCCCGAGAAGTTCGAGCTGACGGTTGCGATGCTGCGGGTGACCTTCCCGTACATCCTGTTCATCTCGCTCGTCGCGCTCGCGGCCGGCATCCTAAACACCTGGAGCCGCTTCGCGGTGCCGGCGTTCACGCCGACGCTCCTGAACGTGGCATTTATCGCCGCCGCGCTCTTCTTCAGCCCGTACTTCGATCCGCCGGTGATGGTGCTCGCGTGGGCGGTGATCGCCGGCGGCGTGCTGCAGCTCGCGCTCCAGGTGCCCTATCTCGCGCGGCTCGGGATGCTCCCGCGCCCGCGGCTCGCGCTCGCGGATCCCGGGGTGCGGCGCATCCTCGTCCTCATGGGGCCGGCGGTGATCGGCGTGTCGGTGGGCCAGATCAGCCTGCTGCTCAACACGATCTTCGCGTCGTTCCTGCAGACCGGAAGCGTGTCGTGGCTCTACTACGCGGACCGGCTGATGGAGTTCCCGACCGGGCTGCTCGGGGTCGCGCTCGGGACGATCCTGCTCCCGAGCCTCGCGAAGTTCCATTCCGAGTCGGCACGCGAGGCGTACTCGAAGCTGCTCGACTGGGGCCTCCGCCTGACTTTCCTGCTCGCGGTGCCGGCCGCCGCCGCCCTCGCCGTGCTCGCGACGCCGCTAGTCGCGACGCTCTTCCTGTACGGCCGGTTCGACGCGACCGATCTCGCGATGACGCGCCAGGCACTCGTCGCCTACAGCGTCGGCCTCCCAGGCCTGATCCTCGTGAAGGTTCTCGCGCCGGGCTTCTACGCGCGCCAGAACATCCGCACCCCGGTGAAGATCGCGCTGGTGGCGCTGGTGTCCACGCAGGCGATGAACGCGGCGTTCATCGTTCCGCTCAAGCACGCCGGGCTCGCGCTTGCCATCGCGCTCGGGGCATGCCTGAACGCGGTGCTGCTCTATCGCGGCCTGCGCCGCCGCGACATCTACGCGCCCGAGGCCGGCTGGCGTGCATTTCTCGCAAAGGTCGCCGTCGCGACGGCGCTGATGGCCGCGGCCCTGTGGGCCGCGATGGGACCCGCGGCGTGGTGGACGACCGCCGTGCTGAACCTGCGCGTGGCGGCGCTCGTCGGGCTGGTCGCGCTGGGGGCGCTGGTGTACTTTGCCTGTCTATGGGCCCTCGGCTTCCGACCGCGCCACTTCGTGCGCACTGACGCATGAACGCCAACCTCGAGCGCTTCGCCGAGCTCGTGACCCGCGAGCAATTCGGGCTCGCCGAGGCATGCCTGCTGATCGCGCAGGACGAATATCCTGGCATCGACGTCGCCGGCTGCATTGCGCAGCTCGACGCGATCGCGGCGACGATCCGCGGCCGCCTCGCGGCCGACGCCTCGACCGAACAGAGGGTGGCCGCGATCAATCGACACCTCTTCGGGGAGCTGGGATTCGCCGGCAACGTCGAGGCCTACTACGACCCGCGCAACAGCTACCTGAACGAGGTCCTCGAGCGCCGCATCGGCATTCCGATCACGCTGTGCATCGTTTACCTGGAGGTGGCACGCCGGCTGGGGCTCCCCGCGCAGGGCGTCGCGTTTCCGGGGCACTTCCTGGTGAAGGTCCGCCTGAAGGGCGGCGCGCTCGTGCTCGATCCGTTCGGCGGCGGCGCGCCGCAATCCGAGCGCGAGCTGCGCGATCGCCTCGAGCAGGTCCTGCCGAAGCGCCGCGGCGGGCAGGTAGAGCTCGCGCCCTACCTCGAGCCCGCGACCGCGCGCGAGATCGTTGCTCGCGTGCTGCGCAACCTGAAGTCCATCTACCTGCAGAGCGGGGCGCTCGCGGCCGCGCTGGCCGTCATGAACCGGATGCTGCTCGTCGTGCCCGAGTCCGCCGAGGAGCTGCGCGACCGCGGCCTCGTCTACGCGCGCCTCGACTGCTTCCGTCCCGCCGCTGCCGACCTGCAGAACTACCTCCGGCGCCGCCCGGACGCTCCCGATGCGGGCGAGATCCACGCGCAGATCGCGCAGTTGAAGGCCGCAACGGCGCGGCTGAACTGACGACCTTCGCGCTGCGCCGCCGCAGCCGCACGGTTGCGGCGCGAAGTCGCTAAAATTCAACGCTTTTCCGCAAGCCACCGCACCATCATGCTCATCACGCGCGGCCTCGGGCGCAAGCTCGTCGTGACCCGCGGCCTCGCGCCGCGCGGGGGCGGTGCGGGCGCGGCCGCATTGACCATCGGCAACTTCGACGGTGTGCACAACGGCCATCAGGCAATGCTCGCCCGCCTGGCCGCGACGGCGCGCGCGCGCGGGATTTCGGCCACCGTGCTGACGTTCGAGCCGCATCCGCGCGAGTTTTTCGCGCCGCAGTCGGCGCCGACCCGGTTGACGAACCTCCGCGAGAAGCTCGAGCTGCTCGCCGCGCACGGCGTCGACCGCGTCCACGTCCAGCGCTTCTCGGCGGCGTTCGCGGCGCTTTCCCCCGAGGCGTTCGTCGAACGGATGGTCGTCGGCGCGCTCGGGGCGCGCTGGGTGCTGGTCGGCGACGACTTCCGGTTCGGGGCGAAGCGCGCGGGCGACTTCGCTTCGCTCGCCGACGCAGCGCGGCGCCACGGGTTCGACCTCGAGGCGATGCCCACGGTGTCCAACGGCGGTGTGCGCGTCTCGAGCTCGGCGGTGCGCGACGCGCTGGCCCGGGGCGACCTCGCACGGGCGCACGCGCTGCTCGGCCGGCCGTACAGCATCAGCGGACGCGTGGTGCACGGCGAGAAGCTCGGGCGCGGGCTGGGCTTCGCCACCGCCAACGTGCAGCTGAAGCACAATCGTCCGCCGCTCGGCGGGATCTTCGCCGTGCGCGTGCACGGTATCGGGGCTGCGCCGCGCCAGGGCGTCGCGAGCCTCGGTGTCCGCCCGACCGTCAAGGCGGGCGGCAAGGCGGTGCTCGAGGTGCACCTGTTCGACTTCGCCGGGGACCTCTACGGCGCGCACCTGCGCGTGGAGTTCCTCGCCAAGCTGCGCGACGAGGAGAAGTATTCCGACCTGGACGCGCTTAAGGCGCAGATCGCGCGGGACTGTGCGGCCGCGCGCGACGTGCTCAAGGCTCTTGAGAATGCCTGACTACAAGAACACGCTGAACCTGCTCGACACGCCGTTCCCGATGCGCGGGGACCTCGCGAAGCGCGAGCCTGGCTGGGTGAAGGAGTGGCAGGACACCGGGGTCTATCGGCGCTTGCGCGAGGCGTGCAAGGGGCGCCCGCGGTTCGTGCTGCACGACGGCCCGCCGTACGCGAACGGCGCCATCCACATTGGGACCGCGGTCAACAAGATCCTGAAGGACATGGTCGTGAAATCGCGCACGCTCGCGGGGTTCGACGCGCCGTACGTGCCGGGCTGGGACTGCCACGGCATGCCGATCGAGGTGCAGATCGAGAAGAAGCACGGGAAGCACATCCCCGCGGAGCAGACGCAGCGGCTCTCGCGCGCGTTCGCGACCGAGCAGATCGCGCGGCAAAAGGCGGACTTCCGGCGACTCGGCGTGCTCGGCGACTGGGACAACCCTTACCTCACGATGGCCTTCGGCAACGAGGCGGACGAGATCCGTACCGTCGGGAAGCTCCTCGAGAAGGGTTACGTGTACCGCGGCCTCAAGCCGGTCAACTGGTGCTTCGACTGCGGTTCGGCGCTCGCTGAGGCCGAGGTGGAGTACGAGGACCGCGCCGACGCGGCGATCGACGTCGGCTTCCCGTTCGCCGACCGGGCGAAGATCGCGAAAGCGTTCGGGCTCGGCAAGCTCGACGACAAGCCCGGCTGGGCGGTGATCTGGACCACCACGCCGTGGACGATCCCCGCGAACCAGGCGCTGAACGTTCACCCGGAGCTCGACTACAACCTCGTCGACACGCCGCGCGGCTACGTGATCGTCGCAGGGGACCTCCAGGAAGCCTGCCTCAAGCGCTTCGGCCTAACCGGGACGACGGTGGCCACGGCCAAGGGTGCGGCGCTCGAGAACCTCGCGTTCGGGCACCCCTTCTACGACCGCGCAGCACCGGTCTACCTCGGCGAGTACGTGACGCTCGAGCAGGGCACCGGGGTCGTGCACAGCGCGCCCGCGTACGGCGTCGAGGACTTCGAGTCCTGCCGGCGGCACGGGATGAAGGACGACGAGATCCTCGCGCCGGTGATGGGCGACGGGCGCTACGCGCCTGGCCTGCCCTTCTTCGGCGGCAAGCTCATCTGGAAGGCGAACCCCGAAATCGTGGCGAAAATCCGCGAGGTGGGGGCGCTCTTCAGCCATGCCGACCACGTGCACAGCTACATGCACTGCTGGCGCCACAAGACGCCGGTGATCCTGCGCGCGACGACGCAGTGGTTCGCGGGCATGGACGACGTGCCGGGCTACAACGGCGCGAAGCCGCAGGAAACGCTGCGCGCGACTGCGCTCCGCGGCATCGCTGCGACGAAGTTCTATCCCGCCTGGGGCCAGGCGCGCCTGCACGGCATGATCGCGAACCGGCCGGACTGGACGCTGTCGCGCCAGCGGCAGTGGGGCGTGCCGATGCCCTTCTTCATCCACCGGGAGACCGGCGTCCTGCATCCCCGCACCCTCGAACTGGTGGAGGCGGTCGCGAAGCTCGTCGAGAAAGACGGCATCGAGGCGTGGCAACAGGTGAAGCCGGAAGACCTGCTCGGCCTGGACGCCGCGCAGTACGAGAAGGTGAAGGACACGCTCGACGTGTGGTTCGACTCGGGCTCGACGCACCAGACCGTGATGGGCGGCCCCGACGGGCGGAAGCTCGGCCTCGGTTCGCATCCGGCGGACACCGGGTTCCCCGCCGATCTCTACCTCGAGGGCTCCGACCAGCACCGCGGCTGGTTCCACTCGTCGCTGCTGGTGTCGTGCATGTTGAACGGCGCGCCGCCCTACAAGGGCCTGCTTACCCACGGCTTCGTCGTGGACGGCGAGGGGCGCAAGATGTCGAAGTCGCTCGGCAACGTCATCGCCCCGCAGCAGGTCTCCGACTCGCTCGGCGCCGAGATTCTGCGGCTGTGGGTGGGCGCCACCGACTACTCGGGCGAGCTCTTCATCTCCAACGAGATCCTGAAGCGCGTCGTAGAGAGCTACCGGCGCATTCGCAACACGCTGCGGTTCTTGCTCGCGAACGTCTCCGACTTCGATCCGGCGCGCAATGCGCTGCCGGTCTCGGGGTGGGTCGAGATCGACCGGTACGCCGTCGCCCTCGCCGCGCGCTTCCAGGACGAGCTCGCCGCGCACTACGATCGCTACGAGTTCCATCTCGTCACCCAGAAGCTGCAGGCGTTCTGCTCCGAGGATCTGGGCGCGTTCTACCTCGACGTCCTGAAGGACCGGCTCTACACGTGCCGCGCCGACTCGCCGCCCAGGCGCTCGGCGCAGAACGCGCTGTGGCACATCACCACGAGCTTGCTGCGGCTCATGGCGCCGATCCTGTCGTTTACCGCCGAGGAGGCGTGGCGCGTGCTGATCGGCAAGCGGGACGAGAGCGTGTTCTTCCACACCTGGCATGCGTTCCCCCCGGTCGAGGACGCCGCGGCGCTGCTGTCGCGGTGGTCCGCAATCCGGGCGGCGAAGGCCGACGTACAGAAGGAACTCGAGCCGCTGCGCGTCGCGGGCAAGATCGGGTCGTCGCTCGCGGCGCACGTCGAGGTGCGCGCGGCGGAAGAACGCTTCGACGCGCTGGCCGCGCTCGGCGAGGACCTGCGTTTTGCGCTGCTCACCTCAGAGGCGAAGGTCACCCGGGCCGCGTCCGAAGCGGAGCAGGTCGTGCTCGCGACCCCGAGCCCGAACGCAAAGTGCGAGCGCTGCTGGCACTACCGCGCCGACGTCGGCGCGCATGCCGCGCACCCTGTGCTCTGCGGCCGCTGCGTGTCGAACCTCGAGGGCGCCGGCGAGACGCGGCGGTTCGCGTGAGCCGCCCCGCGGCGGCCCGCGTTCGACAGCTCGCGCCATGGCTGCTGCTTGCGGTCGTCGTTGCGGCGCTCGACCAGACGACGAAGGTGGTCGTCCAGGCCAGCCTGCAGCCGGGGGCGCGCATCGACGTCCTGCCGTTCCTCGACCTCGTGCTCGTCTTTAACACTGGCGCCGCGTTCAGCTTCCTGGCCGGCGCCGGCGGCTGGCAGCGCGGCGTTTTCATCGCGATCGCGCTCGCCGCCGCGGCCCTGATCGTGCACCTCCTGCGCCGCCACCCGGAGGAGCGTCTGTTCTGCGCCGGCCTCGCGCTGATCCTCGGCGGTGCGCTCGGCAACCTTTGGGATCGCATCGCCCTCGGCCACGTCGTCGACTTCGTCCTGCTCCACGCGTACGGGTATCACTGGCCCGCCTTCAACGTCGCCGATTCCGCGATCACCGTCGGTGCGGGGCTGCTGATCTGGGACGGCCTGTTCGGGGAGCGTGAAACGGGAAAGGCGAAACGGGAAGCGTAGAATCGGCGCGCGCGTCGTGGCGCAATTCCCTGCACTGAACATGGAAGTCCTTCTCGCCAACCCCCGCGGCTTCTGCGCGGGCGTCGAGCGCGCGATCGCCATCGTCGAGCGCGCACTCGCCGTCTACGGAGCGCCAATCTACGTGCGGCACGAGATCGTGCACAACAAGTTCGTCGTCGAGGACCTGCGCGCCAAGGGCGCGGTGTTCGTCGAGGGGCTCGCGGAGGTCCCCGCGGGCGGAACGGTCGTGTTCTCCACGCACGGGGTTTCGAGGGCCGTGGTGCGCGAGGCGGAGGCGCGCGGGTTGCACGTGTTCGACGCGACGTGTCCGCTGGTTACCAAGGTGCACGTCGAGGTCGCCAAGATGCTCAGGGCCGGGCGCGAGATCGTGATGATCGGCCACCGCGGCCACCCCGAAGCGGAGGGCACGATGGGCCAGGCCGATGCGGGGATGCACCTCGTCGAGACGGTCGAGGACGTCGCGCGGCTCGCGGTGCGCGATCCGTCCAGGCTCGCGTACGTCACGCAGACCACGCTCTCGGTGGACGACGCGGCCGCGATCGTGAATGCGCTGCGGCAGCGGTTCCCGGAAATCGTCGGCCCGAAGAAGGACGACATCTGCTATGCGACGCAGAACCGGCAGGATGCGGTGAAATTCTTGGCGCCGCAGTCCGAGGTGGTCATCGTCGTCGGCTCGCCCAACAGCTCCAACTCCAACCGGCTGCGCGAAGTGGCGCAGCACATGGGCGTGCCGGCCTACATGGTCGACAGCGCCGACCAGCTCGACCCCGCCTGGATCGAAGGCCGCAAGCGCGTCGGCGTCACGGCCGGCGCCTCCGCGCCCGAGATGCTGGTGCAGGCGGTGATCGCTCGCCTCCAGGCGCTCGGCGCGGCGAGCGTCCGGCAGCTCGCGGGCGTCGAGGAGCACGTCGTGTTCCCGATGCCGAAAGGGCTGCACCAGCGGCCCCCGGGCGCGGCCGTGCCCGATCGCGGCTGAAACACCTCCGCGCGCGGCGCTCCAGCCGCGCATTTTTCACGTCCGCGGAAATTAGTTCACGGCGCCGCCCCCTGCGACGCCGCACCGCCGCCGCTGGGCGGAGGTCCCCGGCCGCTCGTCGTACCTCAAGTGCATCGCAAGTTTGCGTATGTCATAACGCAAAACGCGTAAAGGCCTAAACGCGGGCCGGGATCCGGAAAACCCGGCCCCGCAACAACCGGGGAGCGTGTGATGAAGAAGGTGGCTGCAGGGTTCACGTTGCTGGAGATGATGATCGTGGTGGTCGTCGTGGCCATCCTCGCTGCCGTCTCGCTGCCGTCCTACCGCGACTACATCACCCGCAGCCAGCTCTCGGAGGCGTACACGAACCTCGCCGACGTCGCGACGAAGCTAGAGCTGTGCTTCCAGGACAACCGGACCTACGCGGGCGCCTGCGCGGCCGGCACGGTCGCACCGCTCCCGAATGCGCCCAAGTACTTCACGTTCACCTGCCCGACGCTCACCGCCACGACCTACACGGTTCAGGCGGCGGGCAACGCCGGCAACACGATGGGATTCACGTTCACGATCAGATCACCGGCGGCTTTTTCTTTGCAGAACCGCCCGGGGCGCCCGGTTAGACAGCGTCCAGATGTTGCGCTACCATTAATCGCATGGAATTTCAGGGCATTACACGCGAGGCGGTCGCGGAGCGTTTGCGTGCACACGGCATCGTGCCAACGCACCAGCGCATCGAGATCGCCTACGTGCTGTTCGAGCGCTGCGAGCATCTGTCCGCCGACCAGATCCTCGCGCTCGTGAACGCGCGCCACGCCGAGACCTCGAAGGCGACCGTCTACAACACGCTGAGGCTGTTCCTCGAGAGAAAGGTCGTCCGCGAGCTGATCGTAGACCCGAGCCGGGTTTATTACGATCCGAACACCACGCCGCATCACCACTTCTACGACGTCGTGACGGGGAGGCTGACCGACATTCCGGCCGAGGCCGTGCGCGTCGAAGCCCTGCCGCCGCCGCCGCCCGGAACCGTGACCGACGGCGTCGACGTCATCATCCGCACGCGTCCGGCAAAGGCCTGAGCTGCTGACGCGGCTGCTATAATCCGCGCCGCTTCTGGCGGCGGCAAGTGCTGGTGTAGCTCAGCTGGTAGAGCAACTGATTCGTAATCAGTAGGTCGGTGGTTCGAGTCCACTCACCAGCACCAAAAAACAAAGACTTACGATAACAGACCCCCAAGATCGGTCCCCGTTTTGGTCCCCGTTTCGAGAACACTCGCCCGCGCCTAGCGGACGCTACGGGGCGATCGTCACGGACGGCCTACGGGGCATGCCGCGCGCCGATCGCGGTCTGGCGGCCGTCCCCCGTGCTTTTTTCTACGCCATTCACGAAGGTTGACAGTTCGTCATCGGTGCTCGGCCATACCCTTTCTCTTGCGTGGTGTGTCTGCGGCACTTCAACTAGGCGATCACGCGCGTAGATGGGGAAGTACGCGCTCGCGCCGCTCGCATGGGGACGAGGGAAGTGGACGAACAGGTGTTCGAGCGAATGCTTCGCGAGGGGAAGATCACGGCCGAAGATGTTTTGCGCCAAACCGCCGCCGACAAGGTTGACGGTATGACGGCGATGCTGCTGCACCACGTGCCATACGATGTAGTCCACCGTGCTCTCTACGAGCGAATCGGCGGTGCGCCGCTCGACG
>DATIDG010000101.1:0-32718 GCA_035456405.1 Burkholderiales bacterium
GCTGTGCGGGGAGGTAGCGCACGCGGCGATCCTGTGCCCGAGCTTCTTCCGCGCCGAGATCGTGCAGAACCCGAACTGGTGGGACCGGCTGAAGCACCGCGCGCGCTCGACGATGATCGGCTGGCTGCAGCCGGCATAAGAACCAATAGCCACAGAGATGCATCTTGCGAGAGTTTTCGCTGTGATCTCTGTGTCCTGTGTGGTTGCTTTGCGGTTTTCCTCCTGAACGCGATGTCGAAGAGCTTCTCGGCCGAGCACCTGATCCGCTTCTCCCACTGCGACCCCGGCGGAATCGTCTACTTCGTGCACTTTTTCGACATGTGCAACGGCACGGTCGAGGACTGGTTCGCCGAGGTGATCGGAATGAACTTCAACGAGATCCATCTCGTGCGCCGCTGGGGATTTCCGATCGTCGACACCGGGTGCCACTTCTACCGGCCGTGCCGCCTGAGCGACCGGCTCAAGCTGACCCTCGCGATCGCGAAGCTCGGCCGCAGCTCGATCGAGTTCTCGATCCGCGGCACGGTCAAGGGCGACGAGAAGTTCCGCGCGCGCCACAAGGTCGCGATGATCTCGCTCGACACCTATCGCGCGATTCCGATCCCCGATGACCTGCGCGCGAAGATGGAGCCGTATGTCGCAGCGCATGCGTGAGCGCTGCTAACATCGGCACTCATGCGCAAGGTCTTCCGCGTCGAATACCCGATCCTCTTCTCGCACTGCGACCCCGCGGGCATCGTTCCGATCGCACAAGGGGGCGACGCCCCCTTGCATATCCCCCAATTCGGCCCGCGGGGTCGGTAATGCGCAAGGTCTTCCGCGTCGAATACCCGATCCTCTTCTCGCACTGCGACCCCGCGGGCATCGTCTACTTCCCGCGCTTCTTCGACCTCCTCCACACCGCGATGGAGGACTGGTTCACTTACGGTCTCGAGGAGCGGTTCGCCGACTTCATCGTCCAGAAGAAGCTCGGGGTCCCGACGGTGAGCACGCGCACGGACTTCCTCGGCCCGGCGCGCTTCGGGGACATCCTCGCCATCGAGCTGCGCGTCGTGCGGCTGGGGCGTGCGTCGATCGAGCTCGCGATCGACTCCTTCGTCGAGGGCCGGCCGTGTTTCCGGTCGCGCCACACCGTCTGCACGTTCACCCACAGGACCTACAAGGCGGTGCCGATCCCGGAAGATCTCCGGGCCAAGATGACCGAGTATCTCGACGAGTCGTATCAGGCGACTGGTTGACCGCCAGCACCACCAGGACACTTCGCAATGAGTCGGCGTGGATTTCTTCGGATATTGGGCGCTGTCTGTGCGGTATCGACGTACGCGCGCGTCGCGAGAGCAACCCTGCCTGCACCCTGACCGCCCACGATTGACGACAAGGTACGCGCCGCAACTCACGTCTTCATTGGGGTCGCCGAACGTGTCGCGTTCGTCGACACAAAGACTTTGTCTCTGGAGCCGTTCGAGGTCTTCGATACCTGGGCTGAGGGACGGGCTTCGACGCTCCTCGTCCGCGTAGTCACACTATTGCTACCGGTGAAGTGGGCCGATGAGCGCCTGATTCGGATCGAGAGCTTTCGTGTCTCTCCATCAGGGGAGTCACCTCTTGTCGGCAGGGAGTTGATCTATTTCGTCCAGCGCAATACGACCCAGCGAGCCGGCCAACGTACCTTCGTTCAGTACTCGGTGCCAAATGCAGGGGACGGTCTTCGAGCTGCGCCAGTGGCCCCAATCCAGCTTGACGTGGTCCGGCAAGCCGTTGAGCGGCGGTTGTCGGCCAACACGACGGGACCGAACAGGCGCCAATAACGCGCAGCGTCAACTAATCGTCCGATGAACCCCTCGGCCGCCGTGCTCGTGCGCGGGCGGGCCCGGTGGCCCGACGCGGCGAGCGCGACGGTAACCCTGGCTCGCGCGCGGTCAGCGACGGTTTCCGGGCGTCTCCAAGCCAGTCGCCGACCTTGAGCTCGGGTGCGTACGCGTCGAGCGCTTCGAGCCCCGCCGTCGCCCGCTTCCGCCAGCCCGGCCCGCGCGCGACGAGGTCGCGCCAGGCAGCGACCACATCGCGCGGGCTGCGCGCCTTGAGTACCTCGAGCAATGCGGCCGCCCGAGCGAGATCCTTGGTGCCCTTGGCTGCGTAGCGCGCCCCACGTTCACCGTGCACGACCAGTTTGTGCAGGGCGAAGCGCTCCGGCGCCGGGACGTTGACGACGACGGCACCCCCCTCGCTCAGGAGTGCGAGCTGCGTCACCTGCTCGAGGACGTACTCTAGAAACGGCAGCGGCTGCAGGGTCACGCCGAGCCGGGCGTGCTCGATCGGCTTCTGGCCTCCCCGATGGAGCGTGGTCAGGAAATCGAGCCGCAGCTCGGGGTCGGCCGGGTTGAGGTACGTGGCGCCCGCCTTGCCGCCGCGCCCGGCGATCGGAATCAGCCCCATCTCCAGGGACTCGATCGCCCCGTGCGTCCCCACCTCGACGTTCGCCGACAGCGCGACCGCCACGTTCTTCCCGGCGTGCGCGAGGACGACGTCCTGGGTGCGGTCGGCGTCGCCCCACCGCACCCCGAGCATGTTCCCGTACCCGAGGAAGGCGTGCGTGCCGACGAGGACACCCCCGGCACGGAAGAACCCGTACTCGCCGAGCCGCTCGATCACGCGGAAGTGCCTGCGCAGGACCGGCGCGCAGCCGAGGCCGATTGCGCCGCGCGCGAAGTCCGCGAGCACGGGCCGCGGCGAGGGCGCACGCGCCCGGTCGATCAGGGCGCGCAGGCGGTCCGAGCCCGGGCCTAGGTAGATTTGACGCACCGCACCGTTGACGTCGCGGTACTGAAAGTAGAAGTACGTCGCGCCCTTGACCGTCTTCGTGGCGATCGACCCGCCGCGGATGTTCGCGATCGAGCGCGACACCTCCGCCGCAGCGGCGGCATCGAAGACTTGCGCGTACAGCGTCTGCGCCGACAGCGGCAGCTCGGCGAACCTCGCCATGGGCCGGTTATCCTACAGAACGACAAGTTGTAGTATAACCGTCGGCGGTTGGTTATACTACATATCGCTATTCTGTAGTATAACCAGGCCGGGTTACCCCCAGATCGCGGTTGCGGCCTCCACGCAACGCTTCAGCTTGTTAATCTCGTCGGCCTCGGTGACCGGGTTCCCGCCGATCGTGCTCGCGAAGCCGCACTGCGGGCTGATTGCGAGCCGCTCCGCATCGACGTATTTGGACGCCTCTTCCGCGCGCCGCTTCAGCGTGTCGAGCGGCTCCAGCGTCGCCACCTTCGAACTCACCATCCCGAGCACCACGCCTTTGCTCTTCGGCATGAACCGCAGCGGTGCGAAATCGCCCGCGCGCGGGGTGTCGTACTCGAGCAGGAAGTGGTTGACGTTCGCGCGGCCGAAGAGCTTCTCGGCGATCGAGTCGTAGCCGCCCTCGGACAGGTACTTGCCCTTGTAGTTGCCGCGGCACATGTGCACGCCGACCACCATGTCCGCCGGCCGGTTCTTCACTGCCGCGTTGATCGCGTCGACGTAGAGGTCGACGAGCGCCTCGGGATCGTTGCCGCTCGCCATCACCCGTTCGCGCGCCGCCGGATCGCACAGCATCGCGATCGCCACCTCGTCCAGCTGCACGTACTGCGCGCCCGCCGCCGACAGCGCCGCGATCTCCTCCTCGTAAACCTTGCCGAGGTCGACGATGAACTCGCGCGGATCGGCGTAGATGCCCGGGTCCGCGTAGTTCCTACCGCGCCAGAAGTGCATCGTCGACGGCGCGGGCATCGCGATCTTCGGTGTGGCCTTGGTGTTCTCGCGGACGAACCGGAACTCGTCCACCGTGATGGCGCCGCTCCGCTTCACCTTCCCCACGACGTGTGGCGCGGTGAAGTCCGACTCGTGGCCGTGCTCGTCGCGGAACCGGAACGCCGCCTCCTTGACGGTCAGGCCGTCGGTCAGACTCACGAACCGCGCCCAGTACGAGATGCGCCGGAACTCGCCGTCGGTCACGACCTGGAGGCCGCAGCCCTCCTGCAGCTTCACGACGTCGCGGATCGCCTCGTCCTGGACGCGGCGGAGCTCGGCGTCGGAGAGCGTCTTCTCGGCGTGGCGCTTGAAGGCGTGCCGCAGCGTGGCCGGCCGGAGCAGGCTGCCGATGTGGTCGGCGCGGAAGGGCGGGCGGCCGGTGGGCGCGATGCGCATTGCGGGTCTCCGAGGGGAATGCGGCGGATTCTATAACTCTATAGAATTGTGGCCCGTCCCTGCCCCGGAACGCAACCCCATGCCGGTCGCGACCCGCTCCGCGCCCCAGGCCCGCCGCCGCGCCGCCGAGATCATCGACGCTGCCGCCGCGGTGTTCGCCGAGCGCGGCTACCACGGCGCCTCGACGCAGGACATCGCCGACGTGCTGGGGATCCGCCAGGCGAGCCTCTACTACTACTTCCCGTCCAAGGAAGCTGCGCTCGAGCAGGTCTGCATGCGGGGCGTCGAGGGCTTCGTCGAGCAGGCGGCGGCGACCGCCGCAGGCGACGAGCCGGCCCCGGAAAAGGTCCGGCTCCTCGTCCTCGGCCACCTCGCGCCGATGCGCGACCGCCAGCCCTACGTGCGCGTCTTCCTGCGCGACCGCCATCTTCTGCCCGACGAGAGCCGCCGCCGCGTCGGCCGCGCGTCGCGGCGCTACGAACGCATCATCCAGGGCGTGCTCGAGGCGGGCGTGCGCGCGGGCGAGCTGCGCGCCGACCTCGACTGCCGGCTCGCGACGCTCGCGCTCCTCGGCATGTGCAATGCCGCGGTAACGTGGTACGGAGCCGAGCCCGGAGCCACGATCGAGCGCATCGCGGAGGAGTTTGCAATGCTCGTGCTGGACGGCATCGCGCCGCGCGGCGCGCGACGGCGGGGGCGCAGTTGACCCCCACAGATGCGGCAATCCTGCGCGGCAAGAACGCGCCGCTCGTCCTCGCCGAGCGTGCACGGGCGACGCCGGGCACTGTCGCCTTCCGCTCGAAGCACCTCGGGATCTACCGCGAACGCACCTGGCGCGACTATGCGGGCCTCGTCGAGCGCTGTGCCCGCGGCTTCGCGACGCTCGGCGTGAAGGCGGGCGACCGCGTCGCGATCATGGGCGACGCGTGCGAGGAATGGATGGTGTGCGACCTCGCCGCGCAGGCGCTCGGCGCAGTGACCTACGGCATCTACCCCACCGCGTCGCCGGCGGAGGTGGAGTACCAGATGCGCGACGGCGGCGCATCGATCTTCGTCGCCGAGGACCAGGAGTACGTCGATCGGCTGCTGCCGCTCCTCGGGCGGCTGCCGGCGATGCGCTGGATCGTGGTGATCGACGACGCCGCAATGTTCGCCTACGACCACCCCCAGCTTCGGGCGTACGAGGAGGTGCTTGAGAGCGCGCCACCGGCGGACGATCCGGTCCCTGCGCTGCGGGAGATGGCAGCCAAGGTTCCGCCCGAGGCGCCGGCGTTCATCGTGTACACGTCCGGCACGACCGGCCACCCGAAGGGTGCGCTCGTCTCGCACGGCCGGCATCTCGCCGCCGCATTCAACCTCGTCGCGCACTACCCGACGCTCGCGGAGAAGGCGCACCGCACGGCGATCTACCTGCCGTTGTGCCACGTGCTCGGGCGCGACGTCGCCATCACGTTGCCGCTCGTCTCGCAGCTCGTGCCGCACTTCGGCGAGGATCTCGAGGACCTCCCGCAGACCTTCTTCGAGGTCGCGCCGAGCGTGCTGTTCGCCGTGCCGCGCTACCTGCAGAAGTTCGCCTCCCAGGTCCTCGTGGGCATCTCGGGTACCTCGACGGTCAAGCGCGCCGCGTACGACCTCGCCGCGAGAATCGGCCGCGCCCACGCGAAGGGGCGCTGGGCGGGAACGGCGGGCGCGGCCTCTTCCCTTGTCTACGGCGTCGCGCGCGCTGTGGTGTTTGCGCCGATCCTCAACAAGCTCGGCCTCGAACGCCTCGAGCTCGTGCTGGCGGGCGGCGCGGCGGTGCCGCCGGAGACGATGGCGCTCTGGCACATCTGGGGCGTGAACGTGTGCGAGATCTACGGCCAGACCGAGACCGCCGGCGGGATCATCGCCGGCCAGCGCGGGCCGTTCCCGCGCCCGGGCGACGTGGGCACGGTGCCCGAGGGCTGGGAAGCGAAGCTCGGCGCGGAGAACGAGATCCTCGTCCGGAGCCCGGACCTGTTCGACGGCTACTGGAACAATCGGGACGCGACCGACGCGGTGCTCGACGCCGACGGCTGGCTGCATACCGGCGATGTCGGCGCATGGGCCGACGGCCGCCTGACGATCATCGACCGCGCGCGCGACTTCATCGTGACCGCGGGCGGGAAGACGCTCTCGCCCTCGCACATCGAGAACGCCCTGCGCGCGAGCCCGTATGTCGCCGAGGTGGTGGTCTTCGGCCACGGCCGCAGGTACGTCACCGCGCTGGTCGAGATCGACTACGACACCGTGTCGGACTGGGCGCGCGCGAACAGCGCCGCGTACACCGGCTTCACCAGCCTCGCACAGCACCCTGCCGTGGAGCGCCTGCTCCAGGGCGAGATCGACCGCGCGAATGCCGCGCTCGGGCGCGTCGAGCAGGTGAAGCGCTTCCGCATCCTGCCGAAGGCCCTCGATCCCGAGGAGGAGGGCGAGCCCGTCACGCCGACGCGCAAGGTGAAGCGGAAGCTCATGTACGAACGGTTCAGGACGCTCGTCGAGTCCATGTACGATGAAGCGGACGAACGCCTCGTCGCCGCTGCCGTCGGCGAGCTGCTGCACGAATAGAGCCACCAACGAGGAGGAGGACCATGAAGAGACTTGCTCTGACGACCATGCTCGCTGCGGGACTCGCGGCAGTGCAACCCGCCAGCGCGCAGGACGCCTACGTGGTCGGCCTGTCCGGCGCGCTCACCGGCCCGGCCGCGGCCACCTATGCCCCGGTGATCGAGGCGATGCGCGCTTACGTCGATCACGTCAACGGCAAGGGCGGCGTGAACGGCAGGCCGATCCGCCTCGTCATCGCCGACAACCAGGGCGAGCCGTCGAAGGCCGCGGCCGACGCGAAGAAGCTGATCGCGCAGGACCGGGTCATCCTCCTCATCAACTCGAGCCTCTCGTCGACCTACGCGCCGATGATCGCCGAGTCGAAGCGCGCAGGCGTGCCGCTCTTCTACGCCGGCGCGGTGTGCCCGAAGGAAACGTACCCGCCCGCCGATCCCCTGCAGTTCTGCTCGACCGCTTTCGGCGCGCAGTACGACAGCCAGTTCGCGATGGGCTTCGTCAAGGAGACTTCGAAGGAGGCGCCACGCGTCGGCTACTCGGCGATGGCGATCCCGATCTCGCGCGGCGAGATCGACTATGCCGAGGGTCTGACGAAGCAAATGGGCATGACGCCGGTCGACAAGCAGGTCATCCCGCCGCCGACGCCCGACTACACGCCCTTCGCGACGAAGCTCAAGGATGCGAATGCGAACTGGGTCTACTCGTGGGCGCCGTGGGTCACCCAGGTGCGGACGCTGGAGGCGCTGCGCCGCCTGGGCTGGAAGGGCAGCTACATCGCCTACGCGCACATCCAGTCCGAGGACGAGCTCCAGCGGCTGAAGGACGGCGACCTGTACGTCTTCGGCACCAACGCGTTCTTCCAGGACACCCTGCCGGTGCACGCCGAGATCCGCGCCGCGACGCACCGCGCGAATCTCAACTACCCCATCACCCAGCTCACCGAGGGTTTCATCGCGGGCCTCGTCCTCGAGGCCGCGCTCAAGGGCACGCCGTGGCCGCCGACCCCGCAGAAAGTGCTCGCGTCGATGAACAACCTCAAGGTCGACACCAAGGGACTGCGCGGCGGCCCGATCGAGTGGACGAAGGACAACCATTTCCGCACCAGGCAGTACTACCGCGTGTACCGCTGGGATCCGGCGAAAGGCGCGGTCGTCCGGGTGAAGGACTGGACCGGGATCGACGTGAAGTAGCCTGCGCGAACCCAGGCGGCGCGTTCGTGGACGCGGTTGCGCGGCATCTTCTTCGCGCATCCGCGGTGAATCCGGAGGCGGAGCCTCGTTGCAGTTGCTCGTAAACATCGTCGTCCTCGCGTCGATCTATGCGCTGATCGGCTGCGGCTACGTGCTGATCTACCGCACGAGCCGCGTGCTCAACCTCGCGCATGGCGAGCTGATGATGGTCGCGGCATACCTGCTGCTGACCACCGCGTCGCTCTTCTCCGGACATCCGTTCGCCGCGTTCATCGCGTCCGCCTTCCTCGGCCTCGTCGTCGGCGTCGCGGTCTACGTGGTGCTGATGCGCAAGATGGCCGGCGAGCGCGTGCTGGCCGCGGTGCTTGCCACCGTTGCGCTCGGCATCCTGCTGCGCGGGATCGTCGTGCTCGTCTGGTCCGCGCAGCAGCAGTACCCCGGGCAGGCGCTCGGCTGGTCCAATCCGGCGCTCGAGCTCCCCGGCGGCGGGCGGATCTCCGTCGCGGCAGCCACGCTCGTGCTGACGACGGCGGCGGTATATGCCGGGCTCTTCGCCTTCCTGCGTTACACGCGCTGGGGCATCCGGATGCGCGCCGCGGGCCAGAACCCCCTCCTGGCCGCGCAGCGCGGCATCCGCCTGCACGGCGTGTATGCGCTCGCGTGGGGACTGTCGACCTTCACCGGCGGCCTCGCTGGAATGCTCATCGCGCTCGACGCGGGGCTCGAGCAGACGATGGTCGTGATCGGCCTGAAGGCGTTTCCCGCGGCGCTCGTCGGCGGGCTGGACAGCCTGGTCGGCGCGATCGCCGGCGCGCTTGTCGTGGCGGCGGCCGAAGTGCTGCTGATTCACTACGTGAACCCGCTGCTCGCCGACGTCGTGCCGTTCCTCGTGCTGATCGCGATGCTGATGGTGCGGCCTTGGGGACTGTTCGGGACGCGGGAAGAGCTGGATCGCGTCTGAATGCCCTTCGCCAGCGGCTACTTCCGCACGAGCTACGCGCGCGACATCCGCCTCGTCGACACGCGCGTGCAGGCTGCGAGCCTCGCCGCGTTCGTCGCGGCGCTCGCGGCGTTTCCGTTCCTCGCGTCGCCGTTCCAACTCGACCTGGCGAACCAGTTCTTCCTCGCTTCGATCGGCGCGGTGGCGCTGATGCTGCTGACCGGCTATGCAGGCCAGGTTTCGCTCGGCCATGCGGGGCTGCTCGCCGCCGGCGCGTTCACCGTCGGCATCCTGGTCAAGGAGGTGGACGCGCCCTTCTGGGTCACGATCCCCGCCGCCGCTGTAGTCGGCGCGCTGCTCGGCGTCGTGTTCGGCCTGCCCTCCCTCCGGCTCCGCGGCCTCTACCTCGCGGTCAGCACGCTCGCGCTCTACTTCGCGGTGGCATACATCGGCAGCGAATACGAGACGAAGCGCGGCTTCTCGACTGGGATCATCGTCGACCCGCCCTCGATCGGGGCATTCACGGTGAGCGACTCGCGCGTCTGGTACTTCGTGCTCTTCGGCGCCGCGGCGGCGACGGTGGTACTCGCCCTGAACCTCTTGCGCGCGCGCAGCGGCCGGGCGTGGCGCGCGATCCGCGACCACGAGACGGTCGCCGAGGCGCTCGGCATCAGCGTTTCGGCGTACAAGCTCGCCGCCTTCGTGGTCAGCTCGATGCTCACCGCGGTCGCTGGCGCGCTGTTCGCCTACTACCGCGGCTTCGTCTCGGTGGAGGCGTTCTCGCTCTTCCTCTCGATCCAGTACGTCGCCATGGTGATCATCGGCGGCATGGGCTCGATCCTCGGCGCGCTGCTCGGGGCGGCGTTCGTCACGCTGTTCCCGTACGCGATCGAGGCGCTGATCGAGGCGCTGCCGACGCCCGAGCGCTACGCCAACCTCGTGTTCGCCGTGAACTACGCGGCGTTCGGGCTGGTGATGGTGCTGTTCCTGCTCTTCGAGCCGGAGGGCCTGGTCGGCATCTGGCGGCGGGTGCGCGACTGGTTCCTGCTCTGGCCGTTCCGGCAGCGGCCGCTCTCGGGGACGAAGTGATGGACGGCGCGCCGCTGCTCAAGCTCGAGCAGGTCGAGGTGACCTATCACCGCGTGATCACCGCGGTGCAGGGCGTGACGATGCACGTCGAGCGCGGCCGGATCGTTGCGCTGCTCGGGACCAACGGCGCGGGGAAGACCACGACGCTGCGCGCGATCTCCGGCTTTCTGGGTCTGGACGATGCGCGCGTGACCGAGGGAACGGTGACCTACCGCGGCGAACGCATCGAGAACCGCCCGCCGCACGAGATCACCACGCGCGGCGTCGTCCTCGTGCCCGAGCGCGACAAGGTCTTTCCCAACCTGTCGGTGGCGGAGAACCTGATCGCGAACGTCCCTCGGGTCGCGCCGGGCGCTGCTTCGAAACGCCTGGTCGACGTCGCGTACGAGTTCTTCCCGAAGCTCGCGGAGCTGCGCGACCGCGAGGCGGGCTACCTCTCCGGCGGCGAGCGGCAGATGCTCGCGATCGGCGCCGCGATCGCATGCGGGCCGGAGCTGCTGCTCGTGGACGAGTTGTCGCTGGGGCTTGCACCGGTCGTGGTGCAGGACCTCGCGCGGCGGCTGCAGGAGATCCGCGACCGGCTCGGGATCACGATCCTGCTCGTGGAGCAGAACGCGCCGGTCGCATTGGGGATCGCCGACTGGGGCTACGTCATGGAGAACGGGCGCGTCGTGCTCGACGGCGACGCGGCGCGGCTCGCTGATCACCAGGACATCCGCGAGTTCTATCTCGGGCAGTCCGCGGGCGAGCGGCGCAGCTACCGGCAGGTGAAGCAGTACCGGCGCAGCAGGCGGTGGTATGGCTGAGCTCGCGGTCGAGAACGTGACGCTGCGGTTCGGCGGTCTCGTCGTCCTCGACGACGTGTCGCTCGTCGTGGAGCGCGGTGAGCTGTTCGCGCTGATCGGGCCGAACGGCGCGGGCAAGACCTCCGTCTTCAACTGCATCAGCGGGCTGTACCGGCCAGCCGCGGGGCGGATCCGGTATCAGGGACACGACCTCATCGGAATGAAGCCACACGACGTGGCGCGACTCGGCGTGGCGCGCACGTTCCAGCATGGCGAGCTGTTTCCGCACTTGACGGTCGTCGAGAACCTGCTCGTCGGGCGGCACACGCGTTTTCGCACGGGCATTGTCGGCGAGGCGCTGTTCAGCCGGCGCGTTCGCAGTCAGGAGGTCGAGCACCGCCGCGTCGTCGAGGAGATCCTGGATTTCGTCGAGCTCGGGCGGCATCGGCATACGCTTGTCGCGAGCCTGCCGTTCGGAATGCAGAAGTTGGTGGGATTCTCGCGCGCACTCGCTCTCGAGCCGAAGCTGCTGCTCCTCGACGAGCCGTCGGCGGGGCTGAACCGCGACGAGCGGGAGGATCTCGCGCGATTCATCCTGCGCATAAAGCACGAGCTCGGGATTCCGATGATCTGGATCGAGCACGACATGCAGATGGTGGCGGACCTGGCCGACCGGATCTTCGTGCTCGACTACGGCAAGCCGTTGGCGCAGGGCACACCCGAGCGGGTGCTCAATGATCCAAGGGTGATCGCGGCGTATCTCGGGCAGGCGGCGTAAGGGGGCGGCGCGTCGTCGTCATCACCGGATCTTCCGCGTCCCCACGCCGGGCAATGCACTATGCCCGTTCATTAACTGTCTACCCGTACCAATATTGCCTAGTTGCCGCGTGCCTACCGGCGCCTGGGCATATCCGTGGCCATATCTCTCCACCGATGGAAGCATCCGACCATATCTGCCAAGATTCTGTGGTGTACATACGTACGCGTCGCGCCCTAGCAGACATTCCCGAACGTCGAACGTAGCGCTGCACCGCGCCCGTCCAACAGCACCTCGACCCGCGAGAATTGCCCAGTTCGCGATTGCAGGCGCACAATGCCGAGGAATCTGAGGGCCACGAGGCACGTGCCGCCCCGGGGCCTCGATCGGAGGGACGAGCGGCGAGGGCGAACCGCTTTCCATCGTTTTGATGCTGTTTCACCGGAGGAGGAGACCGCAATGAAACGCCTGTCTGTCATCGCCATTGGGCTGCTGGTTGTCGCGTCAATCGTTGTCGGCTGTGCACAGATGTCCGGTTCGGACCCCGGTTGGATCACGCTGATTGACGGCACCCGCGGGTTGGACAACTGGAATCGCGTGGGAGACGCCAACTGGCGAGCGGAGGACGGCGCCATCGTGGCGGACCAGGGCAAGGGCGGCTTCCTGGTTTCGAAGAATTCGTACAAAGACTTTCAGCTCAAGGCCGAGTTCTGGGCAGATCACACCGCGAACAGCGGCATCTACATGCGCTGTGCCGACCCCAAGGTGATCACCGACAAGAGCTGTTACGAGGCCAATATTTTCGACCAGCGCCCCGATCCGACGTACGGCACCGGCGGCATCGTCCATATCGCCCCGGTATCGTCCATGCATAAGGCGGGCGGTAGGTGGAACACCTATGAGATAACGGCCGTGGGCCCACAGCTGACCGTCGTGCTCAATGGCGTCCAGACCGCCAAGGTCCAGCACAGCCAGTTCGCGCAGGGACCGATCGCTCTCCAATATGGCAGCCTCCCGCCCAAAGGCGATCCCGGCGGCGCCATCAAGTGGCGCAAGGTGCAGATCAAGCCTCTGTAGGCGATCCCGACATCGCGTGGGCTCGCGCTCACCGTCTGAAGCCGCGAAGGATCGGTGATTGACCGGCAGTGACGGAAGCCCGACCTTAGATCGGCCATGAAGATTTGACGCCCAACGCGATGCAGCGGACCGCATCGAAGCGGGCTCTCGCCCGCTTCTTCGCGGCTGCTGATCGCGACCGTTAGAACGTATCGCGCCTCGATGACCACTCCGACTGTCGAGGATCTCACGGCGATACCGATGTTCGCATCGCTCACGCCGGCGGAATTGCAGGCGGTGGCGCAGCTCTCAGCCTGCCTGAGGTGCTGATTCAGGATGTTGCCGAGGCGTTGGACATTCACCCGTTCATGCTGTCACGATGGCGCAAGCAGGTTCGTGACGGAGTAATCGTGGCCAAGGGTGCGAAGCTCGATATGGAGACTGCTGCGGAGCTCAAGCGACTACGAGATCTGGAGCGGCGCTACAAGGTACTGCAGGAGGAGCACGAGCTCCTAATAAAAGGTTCTTCGCCGAATTCCGGGGACAACACTGCGGGGCACGACAATGAGTCCGGGCGTCGTGGAACTGTCCGCTAACCTGCTTGCTCGGCAAGGGGGGTGCTCTCGTGCTTCCACACCTGGAGCTTGCCCGGAGCGGTCCTACACCCCTCGGGCCCCGCAAATCGGCGAAGAACCAAAAAAAAGCCATCCGGTTTGCTTCCGATCGAAAGCGGAAGTCTTCGAGTTCATCGAAGCAAACCGGACCCAACACCATATCGCGCTGATGTGGCGGGTCTACGGGCTTACCCGCGCCGGGTTCTATGCCTGGCGAGCGGGCAGGCGTAGCCTGCGCGTTCGCCAGAATGAAAGCCTTACCGCGCACATCGAGGCGATTCATCAGGCAAGCCGCGGCACCTATGGCAGTCCGCGTGTCCATCGGGTGCTGGAGCGCTTGGGCTGCAAGGTGAGCGAGAACCGGGTGGCGCGTCTGATGCGCAAGCGGGGCATCAGGGGGCGCGTGGCCACGATCCGCTACACCAGTCCCAATATGCGTCGCCACTACGCGTGCCTGTCCAACGAGCAACTCGAGGTGCAGGTCCGACGGCCCGATCAGGTCTGGGTCGGAGACATCACCTATCTCAAAGTGGGCCCGATCTACCGGTACCTGGCGGTGGTGATGGATCGCCATAGCCGGCGGGTGTTGGGCTGGAGCTTCGGCAAGCGCAAGGACGTGCGTCTCACGCTCCGCGCGCTCGATCGCGCGGTGCGCAATCGTCGACCACGCCACGGTCTGATCTTCCATACCGACCGGGGCATCGAGTACGCTGCCGGAGTGTTCACGCAGCGGCTGGCCGAGTTGGGGATCGTTCAGAGCATGAATCGCCCTGGGAAGGTCACCGACGACGCCTACATCGAGTCCTTCTCCCATTCGATGAAGAGCGAGGCGATTCACGGATTGCGCTTCACTGACGACCGCCAGATCACATCGGTGCTGCGCAGCTATGTACCCTTCTACAACAGCACACGGCTGCACTCATCTCTTGGATACGTGTCGCGGGCGACGTTCGAGAAACAGTCGGCATGAAGACCCGGTGTCAACAAAATCAGGGGAAGATCCCGCGCCGCAAGCGGCGCGCTCCTGAAGCGGCTCGTTGGGCGTCACAGCAGAAGTCGCTCGGCACGCAGTGATCGCACGTCTCTTGAGAAGGGGAAGCGATAGCCGCATGCGTGATCTTTGATCTCGCAAATCCCTCGCCCAATACGCTCTCGGGACGGCCGCGGATATGCCCGGGCCGCGGAGCAAGCGAGATAATGCTATTCAGCGTCAAAGGAGTGCGTCTGATGGACAGCTACCTCGGAAGCCGATCCCCGCGGCGCCTCTTGGCCGCCGCGGGCGCGGGAATGGGCCTGGCAAACGGCGCCCTCACCGGCATTGAAACGGATGCGGCACCACCTTTGCGCGGCGCGCCACCCGAGGTTGACAGGGTGTCGGTGACGGTGATCACTGATTCCTACTTTCATTTTTTTGAGGCGTCCGGCACGTTCGCGGGTGTAAACGTGCAGCGCTGGCAGCAACCGGCGACGAGCGAACCACCGCGGCGGATGCCGCAGAACGAATGGGGCCTTTCGCTCCACGTCGAATCCGTTCGCACAACGGAAACACGCCGAGTGCTGATCGACTTCGGCTATACAGAAGAGACAATCAACAACAACGTCGAGATGTTTGGTGTCGATCCATCGCAGCTTGACGCCTTGCTATTGAGCCACGGGCATTACGACCACTTCGGCGGCATGGTGGGCTTCCTGGCAGCGCACCGCCACAAACTGAAGTCGGGTCTGCCGTTCTACGTGGGCGGAGAAGAATGCTTCTGCGCGCGAGAAACGGGCCCCCCAGACGCGCCGCGGAACTTCGGCGTTCTCGACCGACGCGCAATCGCCGATGCCAATCTGCGCGTGTTGTTTGCGGACAAGCCGTCGCTCCTCGTCGGGCACGGCTTTACGACAGGCTGGATCCCACAAACATCGTTCGAGCGCCCGGCTCAGCCCTCGCGCATGAAGGTTGGCATCAGTGCCGACGGCATGGGTTGCGACCGCGCCCGACTGCCAAGAGAGAAGCGCGACGGCAGCATGATGGTCGACGACTTCCTTCACGAACAGGCCACCTGCTTCTACGTCAAGGATAGGGGCCTCGTCGTCATGACCTCCTGCGGCCACCGGGGTATCGTCAATACGGTGCAGGCTGCGATCAAGGTCTCAGGCGTCTCCAAGGTTCACGCCATCCTCGGGGGATTCCATCTCATGCCTCTGTCGGCTGACTATGCGTACGATACCGCCCGCGAGCTTGCCAAGTTCCAGCCCGATTGCCTTATTCCGATGCACTGCAGCGGCGAGACGTTCATCGCGGCCGCAAAGGAGGCGCTGCCGGGCAAAGTGCTTCGCACCTCGACGGGAACGCGCTTCGACTTCGGAGCTTCAGGTGGGCCTTAGCGATTTTTCGGCCGTACCTCCAATGACGCCCAACAAGGTAACCTGCGCACGGCTCTATGCCTCAAACCGCTTGGTGAGAGGGTCAAGATCAGCGGCGCGACGAGACGGGGTGAAACAGCTGCAATAATATCTGCTCTCGCTTTGATGCCATCTGGTGTCGCACCTGCGGCTGGTCCGCTTCCCACGCATATGACCGGCAAGTGGGACGGGCGTCTCACTGATGGCCGCCGCCCGGTGTACTGGACGTGGACCGTTGACATCACCAAGCAGAACCCTGACGGATCCTTTGAGGCAGTCGTGGATCTCTCCGAAGGAGTCAACTGCTTCACCAGGAAGCGGCACACGATTGGAAAATATGACGGGACAGTGTTCGTACTAACCATCCCGCGAGACCCAAAGGCCCAGTGTCGCGACCTCACGCTCGAACTCCGTCGAGGAGCAGCGCATCTATTCGAGGGCGTCGGCGCTTCGACCATGCGGGACGTCATAATGTATCTCGACCGCACCCAATGATCACAGCATGACCGCAGTGCACGGCTAGCGATGGGACATAACCGGCAGCTTCGACTCCGTCACAGCCCAGTGTACGAGATCGCGCGCCCAGGAATGTCAACCTGACACCAGTCCCTTCGTGAACAAGGGAGCACGATGACCGTTCATCTTGATCACCTTATGGTGCCGTCCCGAAACAAAGTGGCCGCGGCGAAGCTATTGGCCGAACTACTTGGGGTTCCGTGGTCGGAAACGGGTGTAGGGCCGTTCGCCCCGGTATACGTGAACGATGGATTGACTCTCGACTTTGACGAATGGACCGATCCCTTTCCCTTGATTCACTACTGCTTTCGGGTGGGCCAGGACGACTTCAACGTCATCCTTGAGCGAATCAAGGCGGCTGGAATACCGTACCGTAGCAACGTTCATGGGCCGGTCGACTTCCGAATCAACACGCAGCACGGCGGCAGCATCGTCTACTGGGACGAACCAGATGGCCATCAATGGGAAATGTTGACGGTCAGCTACGCGCGTCAAGCATAGTCAATTCGAACTTGAGACGGTGACGCTCAACCCTTCGTTCCAGCGGACTGCCTTCGGCAGCCGCTGAACTCAAGTATTGGGGCCCCATGGCAATGAAACGCGGTCGCGGCGGCGTCGAGTACGAAGACATCAAGGTCGGCGATGGGCCGACCGCTGATCGAGGCGTTAGAGTCGAAGTCCGCTACAACCTCTTTCTCAATCGCGGTGAGCAGATCCAGGAGAACCAGCTCTATTCGTTCCGCGTCGGCAAGCGTCGCGTGATACCCGGCCTCGAGTACGGTGTCGAGGGTATGCGTGTCGGAGGTGAGCGACGCTTGCGCGTCGCCCCCCATCTCGCCTATCAAGACCAAGCCATTCCAGGGCAGGTCCCCGCCAGGGCCGTCCTCGAGTTCTACGTTACGTTATTGCGGGTCGACCGTGATACGGAGGCTCAGTAGGGTGCCCAACCATCGCTTGCGAGGGTTATCGCCGGCCAACCAAGGAGAGGACCATGAAATTCGCATCCCACCGTCGAGCGACGTTTCTAGCGGCGTGCGCTATCGCCGCAGTTTGCGCCGCCAGCCCCCTCCATGCTCAGCAGCAGCGATGCCAGACTGATTCCAAGTTCGGACCGAACGACGAGGTCGGCAACCTCAATCACGTGACGCCGGCGAAGACGCTCGCCGCCGCGAAGCTCGTGACGCGCGGCAAGGCGTATCGCCTCGGCATCGAGACGAACAAGGACACGCCCGCCTTCCCGCCGCGCACCTTCTCGATCACCATCCTTCAGCCGGGCCAGACCGCCGGAGGCTCCCTCGGTCCGACCAAGACCACCTACAACGACGACATCATCACCGGCTGGGTCGGCATCGGCTCGCAACTCGACGGCCTGGGCCATATCGGCATCGACAGCCTCTACTACAACTGCAACAAGGCCGCCGAGTTCGCGATGACCGACGGCCTGAAGAAGCTCGGGATCGAGAAAGTGCCGGCGGTCGCCACGCGCGGCGTGCTGCTCGACATGGCCGGCTACTTCAATACCGATATGGTCAAGGAAGGCACGCCGTTCAACCGCGTGGAGATCGAAGGCGCGCTGAAACGACAGGGCGTCAAATCGATCGAGAAGGGCGACGTGGTGCTCTTCTACACCGGCTGGACCAAGCTGATCGGCAAGGACAACAAGCGCTACGGCTCCGTGGAGCCCGGGCTCGGCGTGGACGGCGCGAAGTATCTCGCCTCGCTCGAAGTGGCGATGGTCGGCGCCGACACCTGGGGCCTCGAAGTGATTCCGTTCGAGAAGAATGCCGGGGTGTTCGAGGTGCACCAGATCCTTCTTCCGCTGAACGGCATCTACATCCTCGAGAACATGAATACCGAGGAGATGGTGAAGGACCAGGCCTGGGAGTTCCTGTTCACGCTCGGGCCATCGCGCATCACCGGCGCGGTGCAGGCGATCATCAACCCGATCGCCATTAAGTAGCGCTGCCGCGCCCGGGCCTCCGGCGCCGCGGCGCACGCGAGATCACCCTGTCCTAGAGATTTAAACCATCGAGTCGATTGTGAGGCGCGACCCGGCGTGCTGATATCCTCTGTCGTACGTTGCCCTGCGTAACGTCCACGCACAGGAGCCTCCCATGCCCGAACGCCCCGCCCTGTCGGCGAACATCGCGCCGAACGAGATCGTCTTCTCCACCGCGTCGATAGCACTCGAGTCCCGATACCCGCTCGACCGGGACACTGCACAGGGCGGAGTCGTCGTGAAAGGCGTGCGTGGCCGCGTCCGCCTCTCCCGGGGCGGCCGCATGGCTACCTGGTCCGCGGATAAGCGACTTCCCCCGGGCCACCACACCCTCGTGGTCGACGGCCTAATAAGCAAGGACCACCGCCGCCGCATCGGCGACCGCATGGAGATCCCCTTCTTCGTCACCGATTCCAAGGCGACGGTCGCGCGCACCGTCCGCGTCGAGAGCATGTCGCGCCTGCGCGTCAACGACCTGGCAACGGAGCGCCTCCCCGCCGACCGCAGCCCGGGCGGCCGCTTCATCGAGGTCATGAAAGCCGCCCACCGCACGACCGGCGCCCCAATCCGCCTGGCCTTCGACCAGTCGGGCCGGAGGATCGACCCGGACGCCATCCTCGCGCGGATCGCGAAGAACCGCGCCCGCCGCTTCGGCAAGCTCCACGAATCCCTGTACGCGCGCCTCGAAAAGCTGGGCGCAAGCGCCCGGATCCCGGTCGCGATCTGGCTCCGCTGCGACGAAGCGCTCGAGCCGGCAAAGAAGAAAGAGCGCGGCGAGACGAAGACGCCCCCGCGGCAGGCGCTCGTGCGCGACAAGGCGATCGCCAAGGTCGTCCGCGACTTCGCCCCCCGTCTGGAGAAGGAATACCGCGTCCGCGGCCACCGCGCCGACCCCGCCGCCCCAGTCGTCTACGCGAGCCTCACGCGCGAGCAGGTCAAGGCGATCGCCGGGCGGCCCGAAGTCGCCGGCCTCTTCTTTCACGAGACCGAAGGCATCGAGGACCTCGCAGACTCGATCGCGATCGCGAACTCCGACGACGTTCACACGCAGGGCTTCAAGGCCTCCGGCGTGAAGGTCGCCATCTGGGAGAACGCCCCCGACGTCACCACGAACCTCTCGATCACCGCCCGCTTCAAGTCGTCCGGCCTGACCCTCTCGGACCACTCCCGCCACACGCACGGGATCGTCAAGAACATCGAGGCCAACAAGCCCCATGGCCACGCGCCGTCCTGCTCGCTGCACTCCGCGAACACCAAGGATCTCGACGCGCTGCGCTGGGCGGCCAAAGACAGGGGCTGCACGGTGATCAGCCAGAGCTTCCACCGCTCGAGCGAGCCCGAGTCGGGGTCGCTCTCGTACGACGACATCTACAAGGACTGGCTCATCCTGCAGTGGCCCTACCCGACGATCTGCCAGGCGGCCGGGAACTACTGGAACGGCGACCCCGACGACATCGACCCGCCGGAGGACGAGTACGTCAATCACAAGGGCTACAACAGCCTCGCGGTCGGGAACCACAACGACACCGCGGGCGCGATGTCCGGCGACTCGGTGTTCCGCAACCCCTCCACCTCGCACGGCGACCGCGAGCTGCCCGAGATCGCGGCGAACGGCACCGGCGTCACGACTGTCGGCCTGACGAAGAGCGGGACGAGCATGGCCTCGCCGGCGGCGGCCGGCTGCGCGGCGCTGATCCAGAACGTGGACGGCACGCTCAAGTCCTGGCCCGAGGGCTGCCGCGCGATCCTGCTCGCGGCCGCGAAGCGCAACGTCTCCGGCAACAACTGGTGGCAGGACGTCGTGGCGAACGTCGATGCGTCGGACGGCTCCGGCGCGGTCGACGCGCTCGAGGCCGTCGCCATCGCGAAGCAGCGCCGCTCGCGCAACGCCACGGCGACCGCGCGCGGCTGGGACGTCGGCACGCTCCGCTCGAGCGACATCGGCGCGAACAAGCGGACAACCTTCTCCTACTCCGTCAAGCTGGGGAGCACGTTCTTCTCCCCCCGCCACGTCAAGGTCGCGCTCGCGTGGGACAGCAAGATCACGATGCTCCCCTTTCCCTTCGGCATCGAGGTGCCGATCGCCTCGACCCTGACGGTCGATCTCGATCTCCAGATCTTCGACAGCCGGGGCGTCCAGGTCGGCTACAGCGGCTCGTGGGACAACAGCTACGAGATCGCGGAGTTCGACGGCAAGCCGGGCGAGACCTACACGATCAAGATCCGCCGCTGGTCCGGCACCGACAGCGTGTGGTACGGCATCGGTTGGACCGTGACCGGCGGCCTGCGATGGGCCGACGTGACGCGCGGCACCGTGCTGCAGGAAGCGATCGCCCGCCGATGACCGCGAGGATCCGCGGGTGGTGGCCGCGTATCCCGGGAAAGCGGCGGGCTAGGTGCCGTGCCTAGACCCGCGCGCCACTCGAGGCTTCGTCACGGCATGACGCGCTGCCAGTACCGGTCGGGCCGCGCGGACGCAGCGCCGGCTGGAACCGGTCCGAGCACCTGGCTGACCCGCACCATGCGCGCCGGTGCCGCCGCGCACCCCGGCGCAGTCGCGGCCAGAACGTCGATCTCGAGACGGCTGCCCTCGAAGCGCTCAGCGGCCGCCAGGAGCGCGTCGGTGGACCCGCGCCCGCACGCGCCGAGCCGCACCAGACTCGGCCGCATCGGCTTGACCAGCGCCTCCAGCGCGTCCAGGTCGGGAAACGACACGCCGGCCGCGTCGTACCGATCGGGGTGCACCGTGATCGTCAGGATCGCTCCGGACGTGCGGTCGAGGGCGAACCCCGAAAGCGGGACGACGAAGGCCAGAGCCCCCGCGGCAGCGGTATGGCAGAAGCGCGAAACGACCGAGCGTGCATCCATGTCCATCTCCTCCTGGTTTGTTGCGAGCGGCCCGGCGCGGGCCAACAATCTGTTCTAATTACGCTGCGCATTCTTGGCCGCGCGGCCGCGCCGCTCAATCGATCTTTTTTCACCGCTCGCATGAGTTCAGGGAATGGATAGGCGCCGGCAGCCGCGACTGTCGCTCGATCTGCTGCGGGGCTTCCGCGCCGCCGCCCGCTACCTGAGCTTCACCCGCGCGGCGCACGAGCTGTTCGTGACGCAATCGGCGATCAGCCGCGAGATCAAGACGCTGGAGGAGCAGATCGGTCAGCCGCTCTTTCACCGCGCGCACCGATCGCTGCAGCTGACCCGCGCCGGCAAGGAGCTGTACCTGGCCGCGGACGCGGCGCTCGCGCAACTCGACGCGGTGGCCGACCGGCTCGCCGGCTCGGGGAGGACGCTGGCGGTCACGACCACCAACGCGCTCGCGTCGCTCTGGCTCGCCCCGCGGCTGCCGCGGTTCAGCCGCCTGCATCCGCGGATCAGCGTGCGGGTCGCCGCGAGCAACGAGAAGGCCGACCTCGAGCGCGACCAGATCGACATCGCGCTCCAGTTCGCCCCGGCCGGGACGGAGAGGCCCAACGGCGAGCATCTCTTCAGGTGCGAGACGTTCCCGGCCTGCGCCCCGGCTCTGGCACGCGGCCGGGCGCACCCGCTGCGGACCCCCGCCGATCTCGTGCATCACGCCCGGCTCGACTTCGAGACCGTCCGCGGCGGGCGCTGGTTCTCCGAGTGGGACTTCTGGTTCGACGCGACGGGAACGCCGGTCGTGAGGTCCGCGAGCACGCTCCGGTTCTCGCAGCTGGAGCAGGTCCTGCCCGCCGCGATCGAAGGCGACGGCGTCGCGATCGCCGCGCTGCCGCATTTCGTGCAGCAACTCTGCGACGGGCGCCTTTGCGCGCCTTTCGGCCGGGGGGCGGTCGCGTACCGCGGCGACTTCTTCATCGTCGTCAGGCGAGACATCGCTGGGGACGACGCGGTAGAGGCGTTCATCGCGTGGCTTCGCCGCGAAGTGCGCTGCGACGGAGAGCATCCTCTGGATCGGTCGCGGGGGCGACAGACGCGGCTCGGCGGCCGGACGCGCGGGCGCCGTAAGTGACTGCCGCGCTGCAATTCGGCGCGGAGCGGATCGCGCCCACCGAGATCGAGCGGCGCGCGACGTGCGGCGCCGCCGGACTCGAACGCGCCGGCGTGCGCGAGGACGACGTCGTCGCGCTGATGCTGCACAACGAGCCCGCGCACCTCGAGGCGATCCTCGCCGCGCGCCGACTCGGCGCGTACTCGTGCCCGATCAACTGGCACTACAAGGCCGACGAAGCCGGCTTCATCCTGCGCGACAGCGGCGCGAAAGTGCTGGTCGCGAGCCCTGTCCTGCTCGCGCAGATCGGCGGTGCGGTGCCGCCCGGCGTCACCGTGATCGACGACTGGGCGGGTTGGCGCGACGCGCACGCGCCGTGGACCGGCGCGCCGCGCCCGCCGCGCGGCAACATGCCCTACACCTCCGGCACCACCGGGCGCCCGAAGGGCGTGCGCCGCGCCCCGACGACGGAAGCGCAGCGCCGGCTCGCGGCCGAGCTCTACAAGACCGTGCTGGGCATCCGACCCGACATGCGCGCGCTTGTCGCCGCGCCGCTTTACCACAGCGCGCCGAACCTCTACGGCGTCCAGGTCCTGCTCGCGGGCGAGCTGCTCGTGCTCGAGCCGCGGTTCGACGCCGAGCGGACGCTCGCCCTCGTCGAGCGGCACCGGCTGACCGACCTCTACCTAGTGCCGACGATGTACGTGCGGCTCCTCCGGCTGCCACCCGAGGCGCGGCGCCGCTACGATCTCTCGTCGGTCCGCTTCGTCTCGTCCACCGGCTCGCCCTGCGCGCCCGAGGTGAAGCGCGCGATGATCGAGTGGTGGGGCCCGGTGTTCACCGAGACCTACGCCTCGAGCGAGGCCGGCCACATCACCTTCATCGACTCGCACGAGTGGCTGCGGCGGCCGGGCTCGGCGGGGCGCCCGGTCGGCGCGGGCCGCGTGAAAATCCTCGATGACGACGGGCGCGAGCTGCCCCCGGGCGAGGTCGGCCTCATCTACGCGCGCCAGCCGGCCTACCCGGACTTCACGTACACCAACAATCCCGCCGCGCGCGGTGCGATCGAGCGCGACGGCCTCTGGAGCGTCGGCGACATGGGGTATCTCGACGCGGACGGCTACCTCTACGTCGCCGACCGCAAGAGCGACATGGTGATCTCGGGCGGGGTCAACATCTATCCCGCCGAGATCGAGTCGGTCCTGCTCACGCTGCCCGGCGTCGCCGACTGCGCGGTGTTCGGCATTCCAGACGCGGAGTTCGGCGAGGCGCTCGCCGCCGCAGTGCAGCCGCGGCCAGGCGCGCACCTGACCGCGGACGACATCCGTACGAAGCTGCGCGAGCGGATCGCCGGCTACAAGGTCCCGCGCGTCGTGACCTTCCACGACGCGCTGCCGCGCGAGGACAGCGGCAAGATCTTCAAGCGGCTCCTGCGCGAGCCGTATTGGCGCGAGGCCGGGCGCCGGATCTAGCGCTGTCGCGGCAAGGCGGCGATCGCCACCACGACTTCCGCCTGGACCCGGGGATTCTTGTCGATGTTGAAGTGAAAGATGCTCGCGTCGCCCCCGTGTCGATGCTTGAAGCCGGGGGCGGCGGTGAGCGGTGCCCGATCGCCTCCGCCTTGATACCCTTGCCCCGGAGCGCCTCGGCCATGCTGTCCAAGCCAGGTCGCAAGCGCTGCCCACCAGACCTGCAGATCCAAACTTCAATCCGGACGTTCCGGCCCAAGCCCCTCGCCGAGCAGCGGAAAGGCGCTGAGCGCCGACGGGTCGAACACCGGCGGCGCAGCGGCGACGTGCGCGCGTGTAAGCTCGGAGAACGACGTGACACCGAGCAGTCCGAGGCAGACCCTCACCTCCTCCTCCAGCAGCTCCAGCGCGCGCACAAGCCCCGCCACGCCGGCCGCGGCGAGGCCGAGGCAGGCGAGCCGCCCCAAGCCGACGCAACGCGCGCCGAGCGCGATCGCCTTCACCACGTCCGAGCCGCGCATGAAGCCGCCGTCCACCCAGACCTCGGCGCGCCCGCCGACGGCGGCGACGACGTCGGGCAGCACCGCGACGCTGCCCAGCCCGTGATCGAGCTGGCGGCCGCCGTGATTGGAGACGTAGATCACCTCCACGCCGTTGCGCACCGCAATCTCCGCATCCTCGGCGGTGGCGATGCCCTTCAGGATGATGGGGATGCCGTGACGGTCTCTGAAACGCTTCACCTGGTTCCAGGAGAGCGCGGCCTGGTATTCCCTGCCGGCGGCGGCGTTCGCGCGCCACGGCTTGACGAAGCGTCCGACGAGGTCGCGCTCGCGCCGGCTGTAGTACGCGCTGTCGACCGTGAAACAGAATGCGCTGAAGCCGTGCGCGCGGGCGCGCCGTGCCCAGTCGTCCACCCACGCATCGTCGCCGCGCACATAGAGCTGGAACACGCGCAGCGCATCCGCTGCCGCCGCGGTAGCTTCCAGCCCGGGCTGGCAGACCGACGAGAGCATGAGCGGCACGCCGAACCGGGCGGCAGCGCGGGCGGCCGCCGCCGCGCCCTCGGCGACGAACGATTCCATGCCGCCTACCGGCGCGATCATCACCGGCAGGCGCACGGCGCGGCCGAGAAACGTCGCCGTCGCGTCCACCGAACTGACGTCGCGCAGCACCCGCGGCCGGAATGCGAGCGAATCGAGCGCGAGCCGGTTGCGCCGCACCGTCGTCTCGGTCTCGGTCCCACCGACCAGGTAGCCCCAGGGGCCGGGCGCAAGGTTCGCGCGCGCTGCGACGACGATCTCGTGCAGCGTCTGGAACTGCGCGGCGGGCTGCTCGCTCATGGTTCCCGACCGCGCCCTCAGTTCGCTGTGATCCGTCGCGCTTTAATGAGCTTCGCGAAGCGGGTCGACTCGCCGGCGATGAACTTGCCGGCCTCCTCGGGCGTCGTGATGAAGGCCTCGAATGCGGCCGCGTCGAACTTGTCGCGCACCTCCTTTGACTCGAGCGCGCTCTTCAGGGCCGCATTCAGCCGGGTCACCACCGCGGGCGGCGTGCCGGCCGGGGCGAGCAGCACGAGCCACTGCTCGAACTGCGCGTCCTTGACGCCGGCCTCCTCCAGAGTCGGCACGTCCGGCAGCAGCGGCGAGCGCTTCGCGCCCGTCACCGCGAGCGCGCGCAGCGTGCCGGCCTTCACGTGCGGGACCGCGGCCGCCAGCGTGGGGAAGCTCATGTCGACCTGGCCGGCGAGCGTGTCCTGGAGCGCCGGGCCGCCGCCGCGATAGGGCACGTGCAGGATGAACGTCTGCGTGGAGTCCTTGAACATCTCCCCGCAGAGATGGAACGTCGTGCCGACGCCCGCCGAGGCGTAGCTCAGCTTTCCCGGGTTGGCGCGCGCGAGCCGCACGAGTTCAGCGACGTTCGCCGCCGGCACCTTGGGATGCACCACGAGGACGTGCGGGGAGGTGGCGACCATGCCGATCGGCGCGAAGTCCTTGATCGGGTCCCAGGTGACCTTCTCGAACAGGCTCTGGTTGGTGACCAGCGGGATGGTGTTCAGGACGACCGTGTACCCGTCCGGCGCCGCACGCGCCGCCAACTCCATCCCGATGTTGCCGGACGCTCCGCTGCGGTTTTCGATGACGATCCGCGTTCCGAGCTGGCTGCCGAGCGGCTCGGCAATGAACCGCGCGGTGATGTCCACGCTGCCGCCCGGCGGGAACGGCGCGATCAGCCTGACCGGCTGGGTGGGGTAGGTCTGCGCCGCAGCGGGAAGCGCAAGTGCCAGCGCGAGGAACGCGCACAGCACACGCAGGATTGTCGTCATCGTCTCTCCTCCCTTGAAGATCAGGTTCCGAGCCTCTCGAGCAACGCGGCGCCGAAGGCCCGGGTGCCGAGCGGTCCGCCGAGATCGCGGGTGCGGGTCGCGGGCGCGCGCAACATGGCTGCGACCGCCGTATCGAGCGCGGCCTGCGCACGCACGAAATTCTCGGCGCCGCGCCGCCCGCCCAGCCAGCCGAGCAGCATCCCGGCCGAGACGAGCAGCGAGCACGGATTGGCGACGTCCTTGCCCGCGATGTCCGGCGCCGAGCCGTGCTGCGCCTGCGCCATGCAGTGGGCGTCGCCCGCGTTGATCGAGCCGGCGAGACCGAGGCTGCCCGCGAGCTCGGCGGCCTCGTCCGAGAGGATGTCGCCGAACATGTTGGTGGTCACGACGACGTCGAACCGCGCCGCGTCGCGCACCAGGAGCGCGGCCATGGAGTCCACCAGCTGCTCGTCGTAGGACACGTCCGGGTGCTCCTGCGCGACGCGCCGCACCTCCCGCAGGAACAGCCCTTCGGTCACTTTCAGCACGTTGGCCTTGTGCACCGCGGTCACCTTGCGCCGGCGCCGGCGCGCGAGGCGAAACGCGGCCTGCGCAATGCGCCGCGACGCATGCGCACTTACCTTGCGCAGGGACAGTGCGAGGTCCGGCGTCGGCATGAGCTCGCCGCTTCCCTGGTGCATGTTGCGATCCGCGTAAAAGCCTTCCGTGTTCTCGCGCACGATCACCAGGTCCATCGGCGTGCGGCCCCAGTGGTCCAGGCCCTCGTAGCACCGACTCGGCCGCACGTTGGCATAGAGGTCGAGCGCGACGCGCAGCTCGCCCGAGGGATTCAGGCCGCCCTGCGCGCGCGACGGGTAGTCGAGATGCGACACCGGCCCGAGGATGAAGCCTTCGGCGGCGCGGCACGCGGCAGCCACCGGCTCGGGAAACGTGGTGCCGGTGCGCTCCAGGCTCGCCAAGCCGACTTCATGAGTGCTGAAGGCGAGGCCGAGGGCGAAGCGCCGGTCGAGCCGCTCGAGGACCTGCACGGTGACCGCGGCGATCTCGGGGCCGATGCCGTCGCCAGGAAGGACCGGTATCTCCATAGGGGTTGGCTATGATAGCGGCGATGCAGTCGCTCGATCGAACGCACCGCGCGCCGGCGGAGGCGCTGCCGGACCACGCCACCGACTGCCACATGCACGTCCTCGGCCCGTTCGACCGCTATCCGCTGGCGGCCGAGCGCGCCTACAACGTCCCCGCGGCGCCGCTGGAGGCACACGAGCGCATGAAGCGCCAGGTGGGCCTCGAGCGGACGGTGCTGGTCCAGGCGAGCGGACACGGTTTCGACAATCGCGCCATGCTCGCGGCGCTCGCGCAACTCGGCCCGCGCGGCCGCGCGGTCACGGTCCTCGAGCCGATGACGCCGGCAAGCGAACTGGAAGCGCTGCATCGCGCCGGCGCGCGCGGCGTGCGCCTGAACCTGGTGACCCTGGCCTCGCGCCACTCCAGCGATCACGCGCAGCTCATCGCCGACTACGAGCGCATGCTCGCGCCGCTCGGCTGGCACCTGCAGCTCTTCGCCGACGCCGCGACCCTCCTTGCTCTGGAGCCGGTGGTTGCGCGCTGCAGCGTCAACGTCGTGATCGACCACATGGGCCTACCCGATGCCGCAGCCGGAGTCGAGCAACCGGGATTCCGGGCAGTGCTGCGGCTGCTCAACGTCAAGCACGTCTGGGTCAAAGTCGCCGGCGCCGACCGCATCACGCGCGGGAGCGGCCGCCTGCGCGACGCGATTCCCTTCATCCGCGCGCTCGCAGCGGCCGCGCCGGAGCGCCTGGTGTGGGGCTCGGACTGGCCGCACATCGGCTTTCATTCGGGCCGGCAGGTGCAGGGCGACGCGGTGCTGCCCCACCGCGAGCTCGACGTGGGCGGGCTGCTCGACGTCCTGATCGAGGCGGTTCCCGATCCCGCGACGCAGCGCGCCATCCTTGCCGGCAATCCGGCGCGGCTCTACGGGTTCGCCGGCTGACCGGCACGTTCCGGCTCAGCGCGTGCTGGTCACGATCCTCGCGTCCCGGCGCGGCTGGCGCAACTGCACGCGATCGGGATAGGCAGCGGCTGGGTGTTGGTGAAGGCGCTCTTCGGCTGGCGGCGCTTTCGCAACCGGCGCGAAGTGGCGGGCTGTCTTGGGCTCGCGCCCTCGCCCTACGCGAGCGGACAGAGCGAAACCGAGCAGGGCATTTCCAAGGCCGGCAACAAGCGGGTGCGCACTCTAATGGTGGAGCTCGCCTGGAGCTGGCTGCGCTACCAGCCCGAGAGCGAACTGAGCAAGCGGTTTACGCGACGCTTCGCCGGGGGCGGCAAGCGCCTGCGGCGCATCGGCATTGTGGCGCTCGCCCGACGGCTGGCGATTGCACTGTGGCGTTATCTGGAGGATGGGGTGATTCCGGACGGGGCGCAGCTCAAACCGATCGGCGGGTAGTAGGCACTGCACGTTCGTTGCCCCCAGCGCACAACGGTGCATCGTGAAAATTGAAGGTCGACGCGCCCGATGCGTCTGCGCGTCGGTTGCGAGCGACCGTCCGCAAAGATGGGGCGCGTTGGCAAAACGGGGGTTGGACCCAGCGCTTTGCGCGTATGCGGTATGTGGTGACTGGCCTCGTGCCGGCACGGATAGAAGTTAGACCGAGCAACGGGCTCGGAGGCTCTATACACCCCGACCTTGAATCTCAAGATGCACGACCTCGGGTCAACGACAAGCAAGCACCTGCAATTATGACCGCACCAGGAGGGGAGAAATCCACTGGACCACTGAACATCTGAAATCAAGGGGGGTGACAAACGCCCTCATAGAAGCAGACGCATACCGATATGTCCGCTATCGGGGAGCGTCACCGGCGGGGGTCGGCCATTGCGGCCGTGCACTTGGGCCCTGAAAATCGCCTGTAAGCGGACTTTGAGGCCGCCGCAATGCAGCCAGGACTTCTTGACCGCTTCGTTCCGAGCCCTGACATTAGGGAGCGGTTTGAGATAACGATTCAAGCCCCTGCTGCCGTGGCGATGCAAGTCGCAGCAAATTTCGATATGCGGTCGGTTCCCGCCGTGAGGGCAATCTTCTGGCTCCGAGAGATGCTTCTTGGGGCAAAAGGTCACTCATCCCGCACTCCGCAAGGAGTCCTCGAAGAAACGAGAAACCTGCGTTGGGGTGTGTTAGCGGAGAAGCCCGGTCGGTTTGTGATCTGTGGCGCGAGGTGCCAGCCTTGGCTAGCGGACGTCAAGTTTTCGGCGCTGAGCTCAGAAGAGTTCGCCTCCTATTCGGAGCCGGGCCAAGTGAAGATCGCATGGACACTGGAGGCGGAGGAGGTCGCTCGGGGCGTTACGCAGTTCGCGCAGGAGACGCGCGCCGTGGCTACCGACGTGGACAGCCGCAAGAAGTTCTTGCGCTATTGGCGTTGGGCTCGGTTCGGGATCATTGCTATGCGCCAATTAATGCTGCCCGCGGTCCGGCGGGCGGCCGAGCGGCAATGGGCGATCGAACGTGGCCAAGGCAGAGATTGAGCCGGCAGCCGTCGACCACTTTGCGACATTCAGTAAGTCGCCACTCAACGCCCGAAAGCAGCCATTTTGGTGCGTCATGGCAAGTGGGCGGGCTGCTGCGGATGAAGCGCGACGAAAGCCGGCAAAGCGGACGAGGCTATGGGGGCTCAACAGTACGGTGGTGGTGGGAGCGCGGGGCAGCATCAGCCCGCCCAGACGCTCGATCAGCTCAGGCGGGATCGTGTTCTCGCAACTCGATCACGTTCTTGTCTGGATCGCGGATGAAAAGGCTCACCCCGGACCCAAGCCGGACTGGCCCTTCGGTAATTGGGATGCCGAGTGACTGGAGCTCGGCAGCGGTCTTGTCGATCGAGGCGACACGAAGCGCGACGTGAGTGATGCCGGGATGCTTGGCCGCCACGTCCATGAGGACATTCTTGCCCGCGGGCGGCTCATTGCCGTTCACGATGAAGTTAATCTCGACGCCCTCGGCATTCGTAACGATGACCACCGGGGCCCCTTCGGCGCGAAAGGTGACATGGAATCCGAGCTGCCTGTAAAAGGCGAGCGTGAGCGCCTCATTCGTTACCCGGATGCCGATATGGTCGACCTGCTGAATCTTAATCACGGGCGCAGGCTCTGACGAAGATAGGAGATGCAACCATATCACGCGTGCTAGGGCGCGAGCGGGCTGAACCGCGTGCAGTTGCTGCTGAGTCAAACCTAACGAGAGTGCCCTGTACGTTGCCTGAGGGATCGAAGTGGGCGACGCGTAGGAGATCGCCGAGCAGATCGAGGTAAAGGTGGTTTGCTATAGGCGCGGCCACCCAAGGTCGGTGGTCGCAAACCGGGCCAGAAGCTGCCACCCACCCCTCCTCCGTTGCAGACATTCAGGAACGGGCGCTGTTGCACAGACCGTTCGAGCACGATACGGCCAAGCGGGTCGGCATGCGCCGGCTGCGGACTGCGTCGTGCCCAGCGACGAACCGCGCGAGGACGGTTATCAGTGCAGCGACTCGTCCGACCTCAACCGCTCGACCGCGAAATCGACAAAGGCGCGCACCTTTGCCGCCGCGCGGCGGCCCTCGGCGTACACGACGCTGATCGGGATCGGTGGCGGTTCGAACTCCGCGAGGACGATCTGGAGCTTGCCCGCACGCAGCTCCGGCGTGATCTGGTAGGACAGCACCCGTGCGAGACCTCGACCGGCGACGGCCGCCGCGATCGCGACGTCGTTGCTGTTGACGACAACCTGGGTCGGCGGGCTCAGCGTCTCGCCTGACGCGAACGACCATTCCTCTGCCGAGGTGCTGAGTCCCGAAAAAGGCGATTGCGTCGCGCTGCGCGAGGTCGGCTGGGGTCCGTGGCGTGCCGCGTGCGGCGAGGTACTCCGGCGACGCGTAGACCACCCACCGCACCGAACCGACCCGGACCGCGCGCAGCGACGAGTCCGGCAGATGCGCGATCCGGACGGCGACGTCGAGCCCTTCATCGATCAACTCGACGACCCGATCGAGGAACAGCATTCGCGCGCTCACGCGCGGGTGACGTGCTAGGAATTCAAGCACGATCGGCGCGACGTACATCCGGCCGAACATTACCGGCGCGGTCACCGCGAGCTGTCCTCGCGGCTCGGCATGCGCCCCCGCGGCCGAAGCCTCGGCCTCCTCGATCTCGCCGAGGATTCGCTTGCAGTCGGCCAGGAATCGGCCGCCGGCTTCGGTCAACCGGACGATGCGCGTCGTGCGGTGCAGGAGCCGCGTGCCGATCCGCTCTTCGAGCGCGGCAACCGCACGCGTCACCGCGGGCGGCGACATCGCCAAACGGCGCGCGGCGGGCGCGAAGCCTTGCGTTTCGGCCACGGCGACGAAAACCCGCATGCTTTCGAGGCGATCCACGCCACTATTCCGCGCACCGGAATAGTCCGTTGTCAAGCCAGGTCGTTCTGTTCTGGGCGCGGAGGGACTACCTTTGGCAGGCACCTTACGGGACGAATGCCGCAAGCGCAGCTCGCACCGTCGCATAACGGTGTGACCGCGTTCATTCCATTCATCTTAAGGAGGAAATCATGCAAACCATACAGCACACGGGAACACACGACCGTTACGCCAAGTGCATCGAGGTGTCCAAGCGCATCCGCTGGGACATCGACCGCGATGTCATTCGTGGACGCAAGTTCGAGGTTTCGAAAAAATTCCTGCCCGACGGCCTGTCCAAGATCGATCGCTTGCCGTTCCTCGACGCCGACGAGAAACGACTGGTGAGCCAGATCCAAGGCCGTACGTATGCCAACATCTTCGGGCTCGTCGAGCGCTTCATCGGCGCAAAGATGCTCGAGATCAGCCGCGAGTTTTGGCTGGGCGATCAAACCGCGCTCGAGGCGCTGGTGCGCTTCGCCGACGAAGAATTGAAGCACCAGGAGCTGTTCCGCCGGGTCGAGGCGATGGTTGCCGCAGACATGCCTGCCGGCTACACCTTCCTGCCGCAGCCGAACGAGGTCGCCAACGCCGTGCTCAGCAAGTCGACGTGGGCGGTACTTGGGCTGACTTGCCACATTGAGCTCTTCACTCAAGCGCACTACCGTCAGAGTATCGAGCCTGACGCCGCTCTATCCGAGTTATGGAATGACGTGTTCCTGTTCCACTGGAAAGAGGAATCGCAGCATGCGATTCTCGACGAGCTCGAGTGGGAGCGCGAGAACGCGAAGCTGACGCCGCACCAGCGCGATGTGGCCGTGAGCGATCTTATCGAGCTGGTTGCCGCAGTGGACGGCATCCTGCAGATGCAGGCTAAAGCCGATGCCGGTTACTTCTTGCGCGTGTGCGGCAGGCCTTTCGACGAAGCACAGGTGGAGCAGCTTCGCGACACCATGCTGCATGCCTATCGCTGGCAGTACATCGTTTCAGGCGTTAACGACAAGCGCTTCCGGAAGATCCTTGGTGGCACGATCACCGAGGTGCAGTTCGGCCGCATCGGCGCAGCGCTCGGACCGATAATCAACTGACGGCAGGTATCCAACTCGGGCTCGAGGCCGGCCTGAGCCCCCATTTTTCTTAACCTGCTCCAGGAGTGACGAGCCGTCACGCTCGATTTGAGTCTATCAATCGCCTCGCAGCGCAGCCCTTGCTTCCGCGCCTTAGGCAAGGCGATGAGCCCCGTCGACCGCGGAGACGGTCGACGCTGCGCTTTACTAATCGACTCTCTTTCACGGAATCATCATGTCCGAACGGAAGGGCACGGCTGATTTCCGCAAGCCGCTGTGCGGTTTACGACCTCGGCCGGGTTGTTCGGAGCGTCTGCTTCTTGGCACTGCGTATGGCTGCTGTGGGTCG
>DATIDG010000102.1:0-2389 GCA_035456405.1 Burkholderiales bacterium
TCATCAACTACCTGGTTTACGGTGTCAACGAAATGCCCCTCCTGATCGAGCGCCGAGATCCGCTGACCCAGGCGCAGGGGGTCGAGGCGGGCTACGCCCAGACCGCGCGCCGCTGGCCGTCGCGGCCGCTCGTGCGCCGGCCGCACACGGCTGCGGAGCTTTCCGGCCCGCAGCCGGTAGCCCGGACTCTCTCCGCTCAGAGGGGAGATCTTGCCGGCCAGGGCGCCCGGCGCGCGCTCGGGCAGCTCATCCGCCTGCGCCTGCGCGTCGTGGACGAGGATGGCGCGCCGCTCGAAGGCACGGTGGTCGAGGCGTGGCACTGCAACGCGGCGGGGAAGTACATCCACCCGAACGACACGCACGACGCCCCGGTGGATCCGAACTTCTACGGCGCCGCGCGCATCGTCGCGGACCGAAACGGGACGGTCGAGCTGCGCACGATCAAGCCGGGCGCGTATCCGGTGCCGGACACCGGCGGCTGGTGGCGGCCGCCGCACGTACACTTCTCGGTGTGGGGACGCGTGTGGCTCTCGCGCCTGGTAACGCAGATGTTCTTTCCCGGCGAGCCGCTGAACGACGCGGACGCGATCCTGAACGCGATCCGAGAACCACAGGCGCGCGCCCGTTGCATCGCGCGGCTCATCCCCTCGCAGACGAACGAGCTCGTCTACGAGCACGAGCTCGTGGTGCGCGGCCGTAACGTAGCCGCGCGCATGCCGTGAAGCGTCTAGTGCCGAGCGCCGAGATGACGCTCGGCCCGTTCTTTCCGCCGGAATTCGCGCAAGGCGTGAACGACCTCGCGCCCGGCGCCGCCGAGGCGATCGAGATCACCGGCCGCGTCACCGAGCTCGACGGCAAGCCGCTCGACAACGTGGTGCTCGAGATCTGGCAGGCTGACCCCGCCGGCCGCTTCGACAACCCCAAGTTTGCGGGCTGGGGCCGGGCGGCGACCGATGCGCACGGCGAGTATCGCTTCCGGACCCTCCGGCCGGGCGCCGTTCCGGGGCGCGCGCCGCACATCAACTTCCTCGTCCTCTACTCGGGTTTGATGCGCCAGCTGCAGACCGTGATGTTCTTCGCGAGCTCGGACGACCCGGTGCTGCAAGCGGTGGAGCCTGCTCGCCGCTCACTCCTGGTGGCCGACGCGCTGAGCAGCACATCTTTCCGCTTCGACATCCGCCTGCGCGGCGGCGACGAGACGCCGTTCTTCGATGACTGAGATCCGCGATCTCCTTTCCTACCGCGTCCACGTGGTAGCGAACCTGCTTTCGCGCGGCGCCGAGCTGCGTTACCGGCGCGAGTTCGGCGTGAGCCTATGGGAATGGCGCACGATCGCTCTCCTCGGCGCCTCCGACGAGCCGCTCTCGCTCGGCCACCTGGCGCGCGCCGCCGGCATCGACAAGAGCCAGATGAGCCGCGTGGTGTCGGGGCTCGCCAGGCGCCGCCTCGTGCTGCGCGAGGTCCAGCCGGGAGACCGACGCGGTGTGCGCCTCACCCTCACAAAGACGGGACAGAGGTTGTACTCGGGCCTGATCCGCGCCGCGGGCGAGCGCGACGCGGTGTTTCGCGATTGCCTCAGCAAGGGGGAAAAGGACGCGTTCGAACGCGTGCTCACCAAGCTCGCGGGCCGGGCCCGGGCGCTGATCGAAGAGGAGAGGACGCTCAAGTGAAGACGCGCATCACCGGGCTGCTCGGCATCGAGCACCCGATCTTCCAGGCGGCGATGAGCTGGGCGTCGTCGAACGCGCCGCTGGTGATCGCGGTGTCGAACGCCGGCGGCTTGGGCGTGCTCGGCGCAGGGCCGCTGCGGCCCGACGATTTTGCCTCTGTCTTGAAAGAAATAAAGTCAAAAACCTCGAAGCCGTTCGGCGTGAACATTCCGTTGAACGGCGCGCGTGCGCCGGAATTGCTGGAGATCGCCCTGCACGAAAGAATTCCGGTGATGGTCGCCTCGCAAGGTGGCCCGCGCGAGCATCTCGCGCGCTTCCGCGCCGTCGGCACCAAGTGGCTGCATGTCGTCGCCTCGGTTGAGCACGCGAAGAAGGCCGAAGCAGCCGGCGTGGATGCGCTGGTGGTCGACGGCGCTGAGGCAGGCGGCCACCCACCGCCGTCCAACGTCGGCACGATCGTCCTCGTGCGCCGCGTGGTGCGCGCCACACGCCTGCCGGTCGTGGCGAGCGGCGGCGTCGCCGACGGCGCCGGCATCGCGGCGCTCCTTGCGCTCGGCGCCGAGGCGGTGCAGCTCGGCACGCGCTTCATCGCCACGCCCGAGGCGGGCGTGCACGAAAACTACAAGCGCGCGGTCCTCGCGGCCGACGTGCACGACACCTGCCTCGTCGGGCCGCCGGATCTGCCGATCCGGCAGATCCGCAATGCTTTCACACGCCAG
>DATIDG010000103.1:0-14581 GCA_035456405.1 Burkholderiales bacterium
GGCGCTGCGGGAGTCCGGGCGGTGCGCGCTCGGGCGGTGGGCGGCGCGCGGCAAGCAGTACATCGTGATGCTGCGCCCCGTCGAGGACGGGCTGGTGATGCAGCAGCTGCTCTACGCCGCGGAGGTGCGGCCGATCAGCGAGCTCGAGATCCCGAAGACCGAGGTGCGCGATGCCGAGCTCAAGCTCGCGCAGCAGCTCATCGATCAGCAGGCGACCGACGCGTTCGATCCGGCCGGCTACACCGACGAGGTCAAGGCGCGGATCGAGAAGGCCGTGCAGAAGAAGGTGGAAGGGCAGGAGATCGCGCTCGCCGAGGAGGCGCCTGCCGGCGGCGCGCAGGTGATCGATCTCATGGAGGCCCTGCGCGCGAGCCTGCAGAAGCGCGCGCCCGCGGCCGCACAGCCGGCGGAAGCGAAGACGCGCAAGGAGCCAAAACGCGCGGCGCAGCCGGCCGCTCCGGCCAAGCGGGCGGCGAAGAAGTAGCGCTCGCGGTTCCCCGCCCGTGTCGGACTTCGGCGTCCGCGACGTCGAACGGATGCTGCACATGCCGCGCAGCGCGATCCTCGGGCTGGTCCGCGCGGGCTTCGTGTCTCCGCGGCGCGGCGGGCGGCACGAGTACCGCTTCTCGTTCCAGGACCTGATCGTGCTGCGCACCGCCCGTGCGCTGCGCGCGGCGAAGGTGCCATCGCGCCGCATCACCCGCTCGCTCCGCGACTTGCGCCGGCTGCTGCCGGACAGCGTGCCCCTGTCGGGCCTGCGGATCTCAGCGGTGGGCGACCGGGTCGTCGTCGCCGAAGGCCGTGCGAAGTGGCAAGCCGACTCGGGACAGTACGTGCTCGATCTCGAGGTCAGCGTCGACGACGGCGAGCTGAAGCTCCTCGCGCGCGACGAGCCCGCCCGCGAGCCGGACGCGGAAGACTGGTTTCGACGGGGCGAGAGTGCCGAGCGCGACAGCCCCGAGGGGGCGTTGGCCGCGTACGAGCGGGCGCTCGCGCTCGACCCGTCGCACGTCGCGGCGCGCCTGAACCTCGGCCGGCTGCTGCACGAGACGGCGCAGCTCGAGACCGCCGAGCGCGTCTACCGCGAGGGACTGCGGGTGTCCGGAAATCACCCGACGCTGCTCTTCAACCTGGGGGTGCTGCTCGACGACGCCGGTCGCCGCGGCGACGCGATCGCGGCGTACCAGGCCGCGCTGCACGAGGATCCGCTGTTCGCGGACTGCCACTACAACCTCGCGCTGCTGCTCGAGGCGTCCGGGAACCCGCGCGGCGCGATCCGCCACATGGCGGAGTATCGGCGGCTTTCGCGTCGCGGCGGGCGCTGAAGCCGCCTGCTGCGGGACCGACCCGTCACAGCGGGAGGTGCGTCCCCCAGCCGAGGTCGCGCGTGTCGAGCTTCACGTGCCGCGCGAGGAGGCGCGGTCGCCCGCCGTCTAGGGCGACGGTGTCGTAGTACTTCCCGACCGCGAACAGCTCGGTCGCGCCGCCGTTCAGCGCGGTGCGGTAGACCTGCAGGCTCGACACGACGTCGGCGCGGTCGCCCGCCATCTTCACCTTCCAGACCTGCGCGTGGCGGGTGAGCGGGTTCGGGTCGGTGTTGTGCTTCGGCAGCATCCCGATGAATTCCTCGACCTCGGCGCGGTCGCGGTCGAGCCAGGTCATGTCGTTGCGGATCTCGGGCGCGTACGCGCTGACCCGGTAGTTGAACTTCTCGTCGCAGAGGTCGAGGAAGCCCTTCCAGTCCTTCTCGTCGAGCTTGAGGCAGGTCTCGTAGACGAGCTCTTCCACTTCGGTGCGGTTGACGGTCATGGCGTCCTCCCTTGCTCAGGCGGCGCGCGCGCCGACGCGCTCGGTCGCGTACGGGTCGGCGGAACTGCGACCCATGCGCCGGCTCCACTCCGCGAGGTAGTGGCGCATGCCGACCTCGTCGTGGATGGTCGCGTCCTCCTCGCGCGCCTGCAGCACGTACATCGGCTGGCTGCCCTTCGCCATCGCGATCCCCTGGCCGCTGGAGGCGAGGAGATCCTCGTGCAGGTTGCGTCCGAATGGGCTCCAGATGACCGCCGCGTCCTTCTCGCGCTGGCGCCGGATCTCGGGCGTGTCGCTCTTCAGGCCGAGCGCGCGGAACTCGAGGATCACGTCGTTCGGCGCGATCGGGATGTAGGTGTCGATCCGCAGGACCGAGGTGCGGAGGTTGATCGTGATGCAGGGGAAGAGATCCACGAGCTTCCAGCCCTGCGGCGGGAGGTGCGGCCAGCCGAGCTCGGAGCGGCCGGTCGACTTGTAGGAGTCGTAGCTCACCACCATCGAGCCGACCGACGCGTGCCCGTTCGGGAACGGCGTGTACTTGCGCTGGAAGTAGCCGCTGTCGGGCTTGAGCATCCCGGTGATGCGGTTATAGACGTGCAGGTAGTCGTGGTAAAATTCGCTGTTGGTGTCGTGGATCAGCTTGAAGTTGGTCTTGAGCCGCGCCTGGTAGTACCAGAACGTCTGCAGCGGCTCGGCCTCGAGCTCCGGCAGCATGTAGTCGAGCGCGGCGCCGATCTCGCTCCTGAGGCTCGGCGCATTGTCGTCGAGATTGACCCAGACGAAGCCGCCGAACCCGACCTCCGTGCGCACTTCCTTCAGCCCGAGGTCCGCCTTGCACACCCGCTCCTGGTAGCCGGGCTTCTCGCGCGGAATGTCGACGCAGTCACCGCGCACGTTGAAGGCCCACTGGTGGAAGATGCAGACGAAGTTCTTCACGCTGCCCGACGGGGTGTAGACGAGCAGGTTGCCGCGGTGGGGGCAGATGTTGAAGAAGGTGCGCACTTTCATGTCGTCGCCCCGCACCATCACGAGCTCGGCGTCGCCCGGGTGGTGGTAGGTGCGGAAATCGCCCGGATTCGGCAGCTCGCTCTCGTGGCAGGCGAGCCACCAGACCTTCCTGAAGATCTTCGCCTTCTCCTCATCGAAGAGCGCCGGGTCGGAGTAGATCGCCGGGTCGGCGTAGTGGGTGGGCGGGAGCTTCGGCTTGGCGAGCCACTGCGCGGTGTTCCTGGACATGTCTTGGCGTCCTCCTCGATGGTTGCGCGACGAAACGCGAATGCGCGTTCCACTCGGCATCGCGCATGGCACTGCACGCGGCGTGCCATTCGCGCGCGCGCCGCGCGCGAAGTGCGGCCGCATTTGATCCACATCAAACGGCGGGGCGCGTTTGCGACCGATTCGGCGGCGCGCGGAGGATCGGGACGAGAAGGGAACGAGAAGCGCTCGCGTTCAATGCGCCGAGCGCGTTGCGAAACGAAACGCGCTGCGCCGTATCGAAACGGCGCGGCGCGGATGCGAAGGAGAATTGTCTACGCAGCTCTGCGCTGTGCCGACCAGCTGCAGTCGTGGCACTGGTCGAGGCCCGGGCATTTGCCCTGCTTGCGCGCGTTGCAGCGCTTGCTCTCGCCGGCGAACCTCAGGAACGTCGCGAAGAACGACGGCTGGTGCCGCACGACGATCGGGGTGGCCCAACCGGGCTGGAAACGGAATGGCTCATACATGGCTCGCGCCCCTCTAGTTGCCTAATATGATCAATCTAGAGAAACGCGCGCGTTTCCGTGTTGACCTGAATCACGCTCCTGGCGCGTGACCGGGCACCCGCGCGTCAGCTCGCGAGGGCGCCGTCTGCGCGCTGCCTTGCGAGCGCGTTCTCGGCCGCGCGGATCGTGTTCACGAGCAGCATCGTCACGGTCATCGGGCCGACCCCGCCCGGGACGGGCGTGATGTGGGAGGCCTTCTCGCGGACCGCCTCGAAGTCGACGTCGCCCACGAGCCGGCCGTCGGGCAGGCGATTGATCCCGACGTCGATGACCACCGCGCCGGTCTTCACCATGGGGGCGGTGATGAGGTTAGGCTTGCCGGCCGCGACGACGAGGATGTCGGCGAGGATCGTGAACTGGGCGAGGTCGCGCGTCTTGATGTGGCAGACCGCGACGGTCGCCTCCTTCTGCAGCAGCATCAGCGCCATCGGCTTGCCGACCACCGTGCTCGCGCCGACGATGACGACGTTCTGGCCGGCAATCGAGATGCCGCTGTACTCGAGCAGGCAGGTGACGCCGTAGGGCGTGCACGGCGGGAAGACCGTCCCGCCGCTGACGAGCCCGCCGACGTTGTAGAGGCTGAACCCGTCGACGTCCTTCTCCGCGGCGATGTACTGGAGCACCCGCTGCGCCTCGATCTGGGGAGGAAGCGGCAGCTGCACGAGCACCCCGTGGATCGTCGGCTTGGCGTTCAGCTCCTCGATCCGCCGCAGCACGGCGTCGAAGGTCGCGGACTCCGGGAACAGGTGCTCCTCGGATTGGATGCCGATCTCGCGGCAGGCGCGGACCTTGTTGCGCACGTAGACCTGCGAGGCCGGGTTCTCCCCCACCATCACGACCGCGAGCCCGGGGGTGACGCCCTCGGCGCGGAGGCGCTCGACGTGCGGCTTCCAGTCGGCGCGGACGCGCCGCGCGATCTCGACGCCGTCGATGATCCGTGCCGTCACGACGTCCCGCCGCGCAAGCCGATGATCACGAACAGCAGCATGCTCGCGCCCATGAACGCATAGCCGACAGCGTTCAGTCGGTTCGCACGTGCCTCGGTGACGACACCCTTCTTCTGGAGGACCGATGCGGCGAGGGCGAACAGTGCACCGGCGACGGCGAGGCCGATCACCGCCGGCCGGGTCAGCAGGAACTCCATCGGCTCAGGCGCGGTTCGCCCGCTTGAGGTAGGCCTCGACGAAGTCCGCCGCCGCCTTGCTGCCGCGCGCGAACGACCGCATCGCCTCGGCGTGCAAGATCGAAAGCGCCTCGCGCTTGATCTCGTTCGCGCGGTCGCTCTCGACCATCTCGGTCAGCTGCCGCGGCCGCGGCAGGTCTACCTCCACCACTGCGCGGACCTGCGTCGGAATGTTCGACATGATGAGGAGGCGATCGGCGAGGAACACGGCCTCGTCGATGTCGGTCGTGACGAAGAAGTTGGTGCGGTGGAATTCCTCGAAAAGGCGGGAGTAGTACTCCCACATCAGCTCCTTGGTCATCGCGTCGAGGCCGCGGAACGGCTCGTCGAGGATCATGACGCGCGGGTTGTTGATCATCGCGCGGGCGAGCTCGGCGCGGCGCTGCATGCCGCCCGAGAGCTGGCCGGGATACTTGTTGCGGAAGTCCTGGAGGCCGACCTTGGAGAGCAGGAACTCGGCCTGCTCGAGCGTCTGCTGCGTGACCTCGCCGCGCGCGCGGGGGCCGTACAGGATGTTGTCGTAGGTCGACATCCAGGGAAAGAGCGCCGTTTCCTGGAACACGACCAGGCGGTCGCGGTCCGGCCCCGTCACCGGCTGGCCGTCGAGCTGCACCGCGCCGGCCGTGGGCCGCTCGAACCCCGCGAGGAGCCGGATCATCGTGCTCTTGCCGCAGCCCGACGGCCCGATCATCACCGTGAGCTTGCCGCGCTCGATCGTGAACGAGCAGTCGCGCACCACGTCCTTGTGCATGCCGGCCGCGCCGTAGCTCTTCGACACTCCGGTCACGACGATCTCGCCGGCGTTCACGGACGGACGCGTCGTCTCGATTGCCTGGTTCATTGCTCTGCCTCCGGACCGCGCGGATTCAGCGCCGGCCGATGGCGTCGGCAGCCAGCCGGCACGTTCGCCGTGCCGCCGATCCCCGTGCTGCGCACGGGGCCCCTCGTCCCCTTCGCGCCTGCATGCGCTTCGGGCGCGCCTCGGCGCGCTGCATGCAGCGCGAATTCCCGATGCGCGCTCATCCGGCTACCTCACGCGCAGCCACGGCGTCACGTACTTGCCGAGCCGGCGCAGCAGCTCGCTCGACAGGTAGCCGGCGATGCCGATCGAGATCATGCCCACCACGATCTGCTCGTAGGATCCGCCGACATAGGAGTTCCAGATGAAGAATCCTAGGCCGCCGCCCGTCCCCGCGGCCTGGCTGCCGCCGCCGGAGATCATCTCCGCTGCGACGACGACCTCCCAGGTGATGCCCATCCCGACCGCCGAGCCGACGACGATCGAGGGGAGCGTGCCGGGCAGGATGACGCGCCGGAAGATGTCCCAGCTCGAGGATCCCATCGACTGCGCCGCCTGGAAGTAGCGAACGTCGATCGAGCGCGCGCCGCCCAGGACGTTGATGACGATGGTGTAGAACGCGCCGAGGAAGGTCACGAAGGTGATCGACAGCTCCTGCGTCGGCCAGAAGATGATCGACGCCGGCACCCAGGCAAGCGGCGGAATGGGACGCAGGACCTCGAAGCTCGGGAAGAAGATGCCGTTGGCGGTCCGGCTCACCGCCAGCGCGAGCCCGAACGGGATTCCGATCACCATCGCAGCGATGAATCCGCCCATGACCCGGAAGAAGCTCATATACCAGCTCGTCCAATACCCGGCCGAAGCGATCACGTCGCCCCACGACGCCAGCACCGCGCTGGGTGCCGGCACCGTGCCGATCCACGGCAGGTAATCCTTCTTGAAGCCCAGCGCCCCGAGGAAGGCCTTGAACGGCGCGAAGAACTCGGGCGCCATCCACTGTTTCGACCGCGCCCCGAGTTCCCACAGCGCCAGGAAGACGAGGATCGACAGGACGCCGCGCCAGAAGACGGAGTTCGTCAATACCTTCTTCACGCTAACCCTCCTTCTCTCCGGCTTGGAACGCCTTGAGCGCCTCCTCGTGGACCGCGTCGTTGGTCTCCTCGATCAGCTCGCGGAAGCGCTTCGAGGTGAGCACGCTGTAGTCGCGCGGGTGGGCAATGTCGACCGTGAGAACTTTCTTCGGCTTGCAGGGACGCGTCGTCATGATCGCGACCTTGTGCCCGAGGAAGATCGCCTCCTCGAGGTCGTGGGTGATGAAGAAAATCGTCACCTTGTTCTTGTAGTAGATCTCCAGCAGCGCCTCGTGCATCACCGACTTGGTGAGCGAGTCGAGCGCCCGGTACGGCTCGTCGAGCAGCAGCACGCGCGGGTCGTTCATCAGGGCGCGCACGATCTCGACCCGCCGGCGCATCCCGGAGGAGACTTCCCCGGGATAGCTGTGCTCGACCCCGGAGAGCCCCGCGTCCGCCATCATCGCGCGGCCCTTGTCGACGGCCTGCTTGCGCGTGAGCTTGCCCTGCATCACCGGCCCGAAGATCACGTTGTCGAGATTCGTCTTCCAGGGGAAGAGCGCCCCGTTCTGGAACACGACGATCCGGTCCGGCCCCGGCTCGGCCTTCGGGCGCTCGCTCGAGCACAGCACCTCGCCGTCGAGCCGGATGCGGCCGGAGGTGATCTCGTGGAAGCCGGCGATGGCGTTGAGGAGCGTCGTCTTGCCGCAGCCCGACGGGCCGACGATCATGCAGATCTCCCCGCCCTCGATGTCGAGCGAGCAGTGGTCGACTGCCATCACCGCCGCCCCCTCGGGATCGTAGATCTTGACCACGTCCTCGATCAGGATCTTGCCGCGGGTCACGGCCGGGCCCACCGGGTCGGGTGCGCTCATGTCCATGCTCAGCGATCGGCGAGAGCAAGCTCGCGCACCCGCCACTCCATCAGGTAGTCGCCGGCGATGCGCACCATCGCGCTGGTCGTATAGCCGACGAATCCGAGCGTGATCATCCCGATCACGATCGTGGGATAGCGCACCATCATGTAGGACGTGTTGATCACGTAGCCGAGGCCGTACTGCCCCGACACCATCTCGGCCGCGACGAGCGAGAACCACGACACGCCGATCGAGATCTGGAGGCCGGTGAAGATGAACGGCATCGCGCCGGGCACGATGACGTGGCGGAACACCTGCCATCGGCTCGCGCCGAGGCAGTTGGCGGCGCGCACGTACGACTCGTCGATCGACTCCACGCCGAGCATCGTATTCAGCGCGGTGGCAAAGAATGACGCCAGGAACGCGAGGAACACGACCGCGGACTCGGTGGCGATGAACATGACGATCGCGAGCGGCACCCAGGCGAGGATCGGGATTGGGCGCAGCAGCTCGAACACGGGAAAAACGTACTCCTTGAACTTGCGCGACCAGCCGAGCAGCAGGCCGACCGGCACGCCGAGGGCGGTGGCGAGGAAGAACGCCTGTGCGACGCGCCAGACGGACATCCCGATGTGCTCGTAGTACTCCGCCGTGTAGAACGACAGGCCGTAGGTGGGGTTGGGGCTGAACCACTCCTTGAGCACCGCCGTGATCCCGGGCATCTCGCGGAAGCGCGGCAGCTTCCACACCTCGACCGAGAGGTACCAGAACCCGAGGAACAGCGCGAACCCGATCAGCATCAGGTACGGACGCGGGCTGCGCGCCCACTGCCCGAGACGGTACAGCGTGAGCCCGAGGCTCGACATCTCCTGCGGCTGCGGCTCGCCGGACAGTCGGCGAACCTGCGCGAGCAGTTCCGGCACGGTGAACTCGCGCACGATCATCGACGCGAACCGCTCCATCACCGCGGTCGCCTGGGCGGGCTCTTCCTCGAGCAGCTTCACCAGCGCCTCGGTGTCGATCCGGATCAACTCGGTCGGCTCGAGCGCGGTGACGGTCGCGAGCCGCTTGGTTTGGCCCAGCAGCAGCCCCGCCCACCCGAAGACCCCGGCGCGCCCCATGCGCTTCAGCGGCTCGCGGGCGCCCACCTCGGAGGCGAAGATGTGCTCCACGCGGCCGGACAGCACGACGTAGATGTCGTCGGCCCCCCCGCCGGCGTTGTAGATGCGCTCGCCGGCGGCGTAGCGCGCGCGCCGGCCGAGCGCCGCCACCTTTCGCAACAGCTCCTCCGGAACGTTGCCGAAGGGCGTCGTGTCGCGCAGGACGTTCAGGACATCGTCCGGCGCGACGTTGTTGAGTGTCAGCTCCATCCCCTCGCCTCTACCTCCGAGCTCGCTCGCCCCTTACCCCTCCCCCGCGCGGGAAGAAGGGGACGTTGTGCCGGCCGGCGCACTCGCGGCGGCCGGTCTGTCGGCTGGATTACTTCGGCGCCTGGCCGTCCGGCAGGCCCTTGACTTCGCCGATCGGGGCCTTGAGCTTGCGCTCCTTAAGGACCTCCTCGGTCCAGTTCGCCTCGATCGCCTCGGGCCGGAGGGTCTCGACGTTGATGCTCTTGATCGAGTACAGGAAGGCGGAGGCCCGCTTGATCAGCTCGCGCGCTTCGGGCGTGAACGTGTAGTGCAGCTGGTTCCGCACCGGCGAGCCGCCCGCATTCGGCGGGTAGGTGCCGTACAGCGAGTACCAGAGCGCCCGCTCGGAAAAGCCGGTCGTCTGCTCCTTCGCCATCTTGATCACCTCGGCGGCGTTCTTCGGATCGGCGAGGAAGAGCTGGGCGTCGAGCTCGGCGTTCAGCCACGCCTTCACCACGTCGGGCCGCGCCTTGATGAGATCGGCGCGCATCGCGAGGAACCCGCCGTCGTTCTCCTGAACGCTCGCGCCGGAGGCGACGCGGCGGGCGAGCCCTTCCTGCACCAGCCGCGAGGCGGTCGGCTCCCAGATCACCGCCGCGTCGATCTTGCCGGCGCGGAAGTTGGAGGTGATCACCTCGATGTTCTGGTTCAGGTACTCCTTCGGATTCACGCTCTCCTTCTTGAAGGTGGCTTGCGCGAACCGGTCGGTGCAGCTGCCCTTGGGCACCGCGACGATCTTGCCGTCGATCCACTTGATGAAGTCCTTCGCCGTGCCGAACTGCGGCGCGTCGTTGCGGGCGAGGAAGATGTTGCACTGGTCGAAGCCCAGGCCGAGACTCGCGACCAGCCGGATGTCGGCGGTCTCGGTCTTGGTGGTCGACACGATCGCCGGCATGTCGCCCATGTAGCCGATGTTCTGCTTCCCGGCCAGCATGTTGTTGACGATGATCGCGCCCTGCAGGCCGATCTGGAACTCGACTTCCGAGCCCTTCGGCAGGTACTTCTCGTAGAACTTCTTGCCCCGCATCACCACGCCCGACCAGGACTGCGTGTAGTAGGGCTGGTAGCCGACCACCAGCTTCAGTGGCCCTCCCGGCTTCCCGAGGTCGGTCTGGGCGTGCGCGAACCCGGCCGCTAGGGCGAGGGGTGCGAGCACTGCAAACGCCCGGCGGACTGCAGCTGTTGCTTTCATGACTTCCTCCTTTGGTGAGTGTTGCAACGGCACCTTCGTGCCGCCTGCGGAGCTTTCAGCTCTCGTTGCCGCGTTCAGAACAGCCTCGCGCTTGCCTCCCTCACTTCGCGCCCGACTCGGCGAGATAGCGCGCGATCAGCGCCGAGAGCCGCTTCATCACCAGGTAGCCCGAGGCCGGATCGGCCTCGAGCGCGCCGAGCGTCTGCCGGCCGTCGATCCGCAGCACCGCCGAGCGCTCGACTGCGCGTGCGCTCGCGATCCGGCGCGGGTGGCTGTCGAGCAGGGCCGCCCACCCGAACACCTCGCCCTTGCGCAGCATGAAGCCGGCGGGGCTGGTGCGCTCGTCGCGCCCGATCCGGAACTCGACGCGCCCCGAGTCGAGCACGAAGAAATCCTCTGCGGGATCGCCGACGCCGTAGATCACCGCGCCCTGATCGTACTCTTCGCCCCGCGCGAGCGCGGCGAGCTTCGCGAGCGTCGCCTCGGACGCCCCGGTGAACAGCTCGCCGACGTCGATCGCGCTCTTCGACTCGACGAAGAGCGAATCGCCTTCCATCGACAGGTTGTAGCGCTCGAGCGCCGTCTCGGCCAGGCCGACCGGGCTGCCGCTCTTGATGTCCCACTGCCAGAGGTGCATGTGGCAGGTCAGTATCGAGCCGTCGTAGAGGCCTTCGCACAGCGCGACGTCCTGGTGCGGGCAGATCGCCTGGTAGGCGAAGAACTCGCCCCCCGCGTTGGCGACGAGCAGCTTCAGGCCGCCCTCGGCCTCGCATTCCTTCATGCCGTTCGCCGGAATGTCGCCCGCGCGGCAGATAAAGCGCTTCGTCATCAGCTGAACTTGTCGTAGCGGATGTTGTCGGCCGTGAGCTTCGCCTCGAGCAGCAGGAACCGGATCGACGCGTCGACCGCCGGCGGCGGCCCGGCAAGGTACGCCCGCACCTCCTGGAACCGGCCCTGCATCGTCCTCTTCGCGACCTCGTGGACCATGCCGCGCTCGAACCTGAGCGCCGGGTGCTTCTGCGCCGCGGCGGCGGGCACGTCCTCGTCGGAAAGCGCCACGGTGACCGTGAGCCGCTCCGGAAACTCCCGCTGGAACGCCGACAGCTCGTCGAGGTAGAACGTGTCCGCCATCGTGCGCACGCCGAAGAAGAAGTCGCCGCGGAACTGGGCAAAGTAGCGCTCCTGGCACGCGCGCGCGAGGATCGACATCATGCCGGCGATGCCGCTGCCGCCGGCGATGCACAGGATGTTCTTGGCGAGGCTCGGATGGAACGTCGCCTTGCCGAGCGGGCCGAAGAGGGTTACGCGCGCGCCCTCGGCCGCGCCGCCGAACAGCCACTCGGAGACGCCGCCGCCGGGCTTACGCTTCACGATGAACTCGAGCCGGCGCGCCTGCCGGTCGAAGTTCACCATCGAGTAGCCGCGGAGCCCGGCGACGCCGGGCACGCCGACTGCCATGAACTGTCCGGCGTCGAAGTCGAGCGCCCGGTCCAGCCCGACGTCGAACGCCAGCACGTCGTGGGTCAGCCGGCGCGGTGCCGAGACCACGCCCTCGATGGCGTCCGCCGGACAGGCGCCCGGATCCGTCGCATACACGAAGCTCGACACCTCGGCCACCACCTCGGCGACCGGCGCGCACTGGCACATCAGGAACTCGCCCGCGCCCTTTAGGTACTTCTTGCCGCTCGCCTCCGGCCACGCGTCGTCGATCGGACCGCCGACGAGTCGCGCCTTGCACGTGCCGCAGGTGCCGGTCGCGCACTCGTAGGGCAGGTCGATGCGTGCGCGCAGGCCCGCGAACAGGATCTTCTCCCCGGGCTCGGCCTCGAACTCGTAGGCCCGGTTCCGGGCGTTGATCTGGACCCGCATCGCCTCAGAAGGGGATGTGGTACCCGAAGCCGAGAAGGCGGGTGTCGAGCCGCACCGTCCGCGCGCCGAGCTTCGGGCTGCCGCCGTTCAGCTTCACGACGTCGTGGAAGTGCCCGACCGCGAAGAGCTCGGTCGATCCACCATCGAGCGCTGTGCGGAACACCTGCAGCGCCGAGACCACTTTCGCCTCCTTCCCGCCCGCGTCGACTTCGACGGTGTACACGGTGGCATGACGGGTGATCGGCGAATGATCGCTGTTGTGCTTGGGCAGGTTGCCCAGCAGGGTCGCGAAGCCCTCCTTATCGTGGTCGAGCCAGGTCATGTCCTTGCGGATTTCCGGGCTGAAGGCGGTGATCGCGTAGTGAAAGGTTGGGTCGCACAGCTCGAGGAAGCCCTTCCAGTCCCTGGCGTCGAGCGCGAGGCAGGAGCGGTAGACGAGCTCCTCGATCGCGTCGCGTTGCTCGCTCGTCGTCATGACGCTCTCCTTCAGGCGGCGGCGCGGGCCGGCTTGCCCTCGTTGAACGGATCGTAGGCCGGACGGCCCATCCGCCTGCTCCACTCGGCGTAGTAGTGCCGCATGCCGACCTCGTCGTGGATGGTGCTGTCCTCCTGGCGGCCCTGGAGCACCCAGCGCGCGTCGGTCCCGCGGCGCATCGCTATTCCCTGGCCGTGGACACCGAGCAGGTCCTCGTGCAGGTTGCGCCCGAACGGGCCCCAGATCACGTTGTGGTCGAACACGCGCTGCCGGCGCTCGCCCTCCGTGTCGCTCTTCAGGCCGAGGCCGCGGAACTCGATGATGACCTTGTCCGGCCCGAGTGGTACCACGGTGTCCATGCGCAGCACCGAGGTGCGCAGGTTGTAGGTCATGCCGGGGAAGATGTCGATCAGGATCCAGCCGCCCGGCGCGAGCCCCGGCCAGCCGACGGCGCGCTGCTTGCTGCCCTCGTAGGCGTCGTACTTGATCTCCATCGAGCCGACCGAGGCGTGGCCGTTCGGGTAGCCGACGTACTTCCGGTCGAAGTAGCCGGGCTGCATCATCCCGGTGATGCGATTGAAGTAGTGCAGAAAGTCGTGATAGAACTCGCTGTTCGTGTCGTGCCACAGCTTGAAGTTCGTGTTCACGACCGCCTTGTGGAAGTGGAACACCTCCATCGGCTGCTGCATGTACGGCTCGAGCATGTCGAGCGCGGGCCCGATGAACTCCTTGAGCGTCGGCCCGGCGTCATCGACGTTCACCCACACGAATCCGCCGAAGCCGACCTCGGTCCGCACCTCGCGCAGGCTGGCGTCCTGCTTGCCGAAGCGGTCCTGGTAGCCCTGCTCGGCGCGGGTGATGTCGACGCACGCGCCGCGCGTGTCGAACGACCACTGGTGGAAGATGCAGGTCATGCGCTTCGCGTTGCCCGCCGGGTCGTAGAGGATCGCGTTGCCGCGGTGCGGGCAGATGTTGTAGAAGGTGCGCACCCTCATGTCGTCGCCGCGCACGACGATGAGCGGGATTCCGGCAGGATGGTTGAAGAGCCGGTAGTCGTACGCGTTCGGGATCTCGGACTCGTGGCAGCCGATGATCCAGGACTTCTTGAAGAGCTTCTCCTTCTCCTCTTCGAAGATCGTCTGGTCGCTGTAGATGCGGGCGTCGACGTAGTGCGAAGTCGGGAACTTCGGACGGGCGGCCCATTCGGCGGCGTTCTTGGCCATCAATCACTCCTTGGACGGGCAGGGGGCTCTGACAGAACGAACGTCACCCCATGTTAAGGCGTTAGATTTCAAGGGCGAGAGGCAGGTTCTGTGCCACTCGCGCGTGTGGAGCTAACCCGTTCTTTATTGAGCGATCTCGCCATGGGCTCCGGGTCGTCTGCGAGTGCGCCGTTTCGCAACGAAACAGCATGCGTTGCCCTATGCGCAGCCGGCTGGAAAGACGACGGCCCGGCGTCTCCGATCGTCGCGATCGGCGACGCCGGGCCGCGCGGGCCCGCGAAGGCGCGGGCTACTTGCAGTTCGACATGCAGCGCACGGCCTTGGCGTCGGGCCGGTCGTCCACGATGAACCCGTTCCGGTTCGGCATCTGGACCGCGGGCAGTGTCTTCGCGTCCATCACCGCGTTGGCCGGGATCAGGCCGTTCAGGCTCAGGAGATAGGCCGACAGGGCGTACACCTCGTCGTTCGTCAGCGTCTGGGGCCGGTCCATCGGCATCGTCCGCCGGATGTAGTCGAACAGGATCGGCGCATACGGGTACATGCTCCCCGGCGTCAACACCCGGGCGTTCGTGGTGAACGAGCCGATGCCCCCGACCATCGTGCCGTAGACCGGGCCGCCCTTCGCGTCCGGGCCGTGGCACGCGACGCACTTCGCGTCGTAGACCTTCTTGCCTTCCGTCGCCGTGCCGCGACCGGCCGGCAGCCCGCGGCCGTCCGGCGTGCGGATGTCGATGTTCCACGGCGCGATGTCCGCCTCGGCGATCGGCTGGCCGAAAGCGACCTGCGGGCGGGGTGGGTTCTTCGACGCCTGGCCCTGCTGCATCTGCGCGCAACCGGCGACCGCGACGGCCGCCGCCACGCCCAACACGAGGCTATGCGATCGCATTCTTCACCTCCCCGGCGGCGCTGACCGACCACGGCTGGATGCCGTTGTG
>DATIDG010000104.1:0-27963 GCA_035456405.1 Burkholderiales bacterium
GGCGCTGCGGGAGTCCGGGCGGTGCGCGCTCGGGCGGTGGGCGGCGCGCGGCAAGCAGTACATCGTGATGCTGCGCCCCGTCGAGGACGGGCTGGTGATGCAGCAGCTGCTCTACGCCGCGGAGGTGCGGCCGATCAGCGAACTCGAGATCCCCAAGACCGAGGTGCGCGATGCCGAGCTCAAGCTCGCGCAGCAGCTGATCGCGCAGCAGACCACGAATGAGTTCGACCCGTCGGGTTACAAGGACGAGGTCAAGGCGCGGATCGAGAAGGCCGTGGAGAAGAAGGTGGAGGGCGAGGAGGTCGCCGTGGCCGAGGAGCCTTCGGGAAGGGGTGCCCAGGTGATCGATCTCATGGAGGCCCTGCGCGCGAGTCTGGGCAAGCGCGCGGCGCCGGCGGCGCGCGGCGCGCCGGCCAAGCGGCGCAAGGAGCCGATGCGCGCCCATCAGCCGCCTGCAGCGCGCCGGGCCGCCCGAAAATAGCGGACTCGAACGCGTGTCCGACTTCGGCGTTGGCGACGTCGTGCGGCTGCTCGACATGCCGCGCCGCGCGATCCTGGCGCTGACGCGCAAGGAGTGACGGACGCTACCTCCGCCCGCGCGGCAGGGGATCGCCGTTACGCCGGTACGCGGGCGGCACGTAAACGTTAAGCGTGCGGAGCGGCGTGCGGCCGGTGTTGCGCACCTCATGGCGCGCGCCGCGCTGGATGAGCAGCAATGCGCCCCGGCGCAGCGCGAGCCGGCTCCGACCGACGATTGCGTTGCCGGTGCCGGCGACCACGAACAGCCACTGGTCGGCGCCGCGATGCCGGTTTCCCGGACCGCCTTCGGCGTCGCCCGGGGCGATGACCATCTCCGCCGCCTGCGCGCGGCGATTGCCGAACGCCACGCGAAACCCGGCGCCGAACCGCAAGACCTTCCGCTTCATTCACGCTCCCGAGTGAAAATATTGCGCGCCGCTTGTAGCAATGCGCCGCTTCGGCACGTAGCGGCGGCACGTGGGCACGGCATCGTTCTTGCAGCAGGCGGCGACATGCCGGCCGAACCTGTTCGAGCAGATTTCGTTCCCACCCCCGCGGCGCTGTCCGCCACGCACGACACGCTGTTTCGGCCCGGTGAGAACTGCGGGGCCGTGGCGAGTGCGGACCGCGTGGCGTTCATCGTCGATGCGGCCGACTACTTCAAGGCGTTCGTCGATGCCGCGGAGCGCGCCGAGCGCTCGGTCGTCATCCTCGCCTGGGACTTCGACAGCCGCACCGGACTCTGTTTCGACGACAACGGGGCCTGCCGGGAGACGCTCGGCGACTTCCTCAACCGCTTGGCACGCCGCCGCCGCGAGCTCGAGATCCACGTGCTCGACTGGGACTATCCCATGATCTTCGGGCACGACCGCGAGTTCCCGCCGCTCTACGGGCTCGCATGGAAGCCGCACCGGCGCGTCCACTTCCGGTACGACGACAGCCATCCCGTCGCGGGCTCGCATCATCAGAAGATCGTCGTTATCGACGATCGCTTCGCGTTCGTGGGCGGCCTCGATCTGACCTCGCGCCGTTGGGACACCCCGGCCCACCGGCCCGACGAACCGCGTCGCGTCGCGTTCGGCAAGCCCTATCCGCCGTTCCACGACCTCATGGTCGCCGTCGACGGCCCGGTGGCGCGCGAGCTGGCGGCGGTCGCGCGCGGCCGCTGGCGTATTGCGACCGGCGCGGCGCTCCCGCCGGCGCACCCGGGGGCGCGCGATCCCTGGCCGGCGAGCCTGCGCCCGGACCTGACCGACGTGCGCGTCGCGATTTCCTGCACCACGCCGGCCGTCAATGGCGATCCGGGGACGCGGCACGTCGAGCAGCTGTATCTCGACACGATCGCGCGCGCGCGCGGCTACATCTTCATGGAGAACCAGTACTTCACCTCGCGCAAGATCGGCGCGGCGCTTGCGGCACGGCTCGCGGAGCCCGACGGCCCCGAGATCGTGCTCGTCACCCGCCTGCTCAGCCACGGCTGGCTGGAGGAGGCGACGATGCACGTGCTGCGCTCGCGCCTCGTCAAGACTCTGCGCGAGGCCGACCGGAACGGCCGCTTTCACGTCTATTACCCGCACATCGACGGTCTCGCCGACGGCACCTGCATCGACGTGCATTCCAAGCTGATGATCGTCGACGACGAGTGGCTGCGCATCGGCTCGTCGAACCTGAGCAACCGCTCGATGCGCGTCGACACGGAGTGCGACGTGATGGTCGAGGCGGGTGGCGAGCGGCGTGTCGCCGATGCCATCCGCGGCTTCCGTGACCGGATCCTCGCCGAGCATCTCCGCACCGACGCGGCGGAGGTTGCCAAGGCGATCGCCGGCTCGGGATCGATCAACGGCGCGATCGCAACGCTCGGGACGCCGTCGCGCACGCTGCGCCCCCTCAACGAGCTGCCGGAGTGGTCCGATGCGGCCCTGCAGGCGGCAGCGATCGCCGACCTGGAGCAGCCCGTCTCGCTGGAGCGGCTGGTGGAGCAATTCGATCCGGACACGCGCGTCCGGCGCGTGTTGCCGATGTGGATGACGATCGCCGGGGTCGCGCTGGCCGTGATCGCTCTCACCGCCTCGTGGCGCTACACCCCTCTCGCCGATTGGATCACGCCCGAGAACGTCATCGACTGGGTCGATTCCTTCGCCCGCACATGGTGGGCGCCGCTCGCCATCGTTCTCGCGTACACGCCGGCGTGCGTCGTGATGTTCCCGCGGCCGGTGATCACGCTCGCGGCCGTCGTCGCGTTCGGCCCTTGGCTCGGCTTCGGCTATGCGATGGCCGGGATCCTGCTTTCCGCGCTCGCGGGCTACGTCGCGGGACGGCACGTGGGGCGCGACACGTTGCGGCGGCTGGCCGGACGGAAGCTCAATCGGCTGAGCAGGGCGCTGCGACAGCGCGGCATCTTCGCGGTGACCGCCGTGCGGCTCGTCCCGCTCGCGCCGTTCGTGATCGAGAGCCTCGTCGCCGGCGCGATCCACATCCGGCTGTGGCACTTCCTGCTCGGCACGTTCCTGGGGATGCTGCCGGGGGTGCTCGCGGCGACGGTGTTCGGCGACCAGGTGGAGACCGCGCTGCGCGACCCGGCGCAGATCAACTACTGGGTCGTCGCTGGCGTGCTGGTGCTCTTCGCCGTCCTGACGGTCGCGGTGCGCCGGTGGCTCGTGCGCCAGTCGAAGGGTGCAGCCCGCCCGCCGAGAGCGGAGGACGCGCGCAGCGTTACCGTCGCCTAGGCTGCGCCGCGCCACGCCGCGGCTAGTACCGGCACGGGAAGAAGATCCGGAAGGTGCTGCCTTTCCCCGGTTCGGTGTGCAGCTCCACGGTCGCGTCGAGCAGCTCGCACAGGCGCTTGACGATCGCGAGCCCGATCCCCTCGCCCGGCGGCTCGGCGGCCGACGGCGCCGAGAGGGAGGAGAGCAGGGCCGGCGGCTCGGCTGCCGCTGCAGACTCGCTGCCCGCCTTCGCGCGCTCGCCCACCGCCAGCGCCTCGTCGGTGGCCGTTTTCAGCGCGTGCGCAAGCGGCGCGCCGTCACGGGCGTCCAGCCCAGGACCGGTGTCCTGGACGCTGAGCACCCAGCGCGGCGTGGCGCCGGGCACTTCCTGCCAGTTCAGCACCACCCCGCCGCGCCCGGTGTACTTGAGCGCGTTCAGGAGCAGGTTCTGCGCGATGCGCCGCAGCTTCGTCGCATCGGCCTGGACGCACAGCTCCGCGGGCCCGTCGGCGAGCAAAGCGAGCCCGCGCGACCGGGCGAGCGGCTGCAGCGTCGCGCACAGCTCCCGCAGTAGCGCCGCCGCGTCGCACGCCCCGATCTGCCGCTGCTCGTGACCGGCTTCCAGCCGGGCGAGGCTGATCAGGTCGTTCAGCAGCGCCTGCATCGAAGCGATGCCGCGCTCCAGGAGCTCGATCTTGTCGGCATGCACCGCCGGCGATGCCGGATCGATCTTGAGCGCGACCGCGGCATTGCGCACCACACCGAGGCTGCCGCGCAGGTCGTGCGCGGCCTCGCGTAGGATCTCCGCGCGCTCGGACTGCAGCCGCGTGAGCGCGGCGAGCGCTGCTTCCAGATCGGTCAGGCGGCCCGACGCCTCGACTTGCTGCAGCGTCGAATACTGCGTCGCGCTTTCGCAGACGCCGTCGGCCGCGAGCGTCGCGAGCTCGCGGCGCGCACGCTCGCACGCATCCGGCTCGAGCTGCGGATTTGCACGGGCGATCGTTTCCAGTTCGTCGACCAGGATCAGATGCAGGTGCCGCCACTCGCGCATCAGCTCGCGCTGCCGGTAGCCCTGCTGCCAGCGCACCAGCCCGTGCCCCATTGCGCCGTCGCGCTCGTCGCGTGCGGCCTCCGCGCGCTCGTGCGGCCGGCGCGCGCGCAGCCGGCGATCGAACGCGTCGAGCACCTCGGGTATGTGGTCGTAGAACTGGGCGCGCGAAAGCGCCGACACGGTCGTCAGCTCCGGGTCGGCGTCGGCCGTTTCGCGCCAGCGCGTCAAAATGGCGGGACGCCGCGCGACAAGGGCCTCGGCAATTGCGGCGAGCGAGTCGGTCATGGGGAGCTGGCGCCGTACGCGCGCCGCACGCTCGCAGTCTACGACGGCCCTCACGCGCGCGGTACGGAAATTGCCTACATCCGCTTTCGCGCTGCCGACCGCCGGGGGGGAGTTCGCCCGAGCGCTGTAATAACTACATGGTCGGGTCGATTTTTACTCGACCCTCCCGGCCGATCGGGCGCGACAGGAGGAAGGCAAATGGCAGCGATCCTGCCGGAAGGCGGGCTTGTTTGTCGCGGCGTTCGGGCCGTCGCCCCCGTCCGCGCGGGCCCTTGCCGCGCTCTCATCGGTCACCCCCATCCCCGCGCGAGGAAGATTCATGCAGACCGCCGCTGAACGTGTCGCTCCCGTCCGTGCGCTCGCCGGCGACCGTCCCGTCGATCTGCGCGAGCTCCTACGCGCGTTGCGGGCGGTCCGCGACGGCGACTTCACGGTGCGCCTGCCCGGCGAATGGACCGGCATCTCCGGAAAGATCGCCGACACGTTCAACGACATCGTCGCGACCAACCAGCGCCTCGCCGGCGAGCTCGACCGCGTCGGCCAGGCGGTCGGCAAGCAGGGCAAGACGCGCCAGCGGGTGCGCGGCGAGCGACGCAGCGGCGCCTGGGGCGAGATGGAGGCCTCGGTCAACGCGCTCATCGACGACCTGCTCTGGCCGACGACCGAGGTCACGCGCGCGATCGCCGCGGTCGCCAAGGGCGACCTCTCGCAGACGATGCGGCTCGAGGTGGAGGGCCGGCCCCTCGAGGGCGAGTTCCTCCGCTCCGCCACGATCGTGAACACGATGATCGAGCAGATGAATGTGTTCACCTCGGAGGTGACGCGAGTGGCGCGCGAGGTGGGCACCGACGGCAAGCTGGGCGGCCAGGCGCAGGTGAAGGGCGTGAGCGGGGTCTGGAAGGACCTCACCGACAACGTCAACTCGATGGCGTCCAACCTCACCGCCCAGGTGCGCAACATCTCGGAGGTCACGATCGCGGTCGCGAACGGCGACCTTTCGCGCAAGATCACGGTCGACGTGCGCGGCGAGATCCTGCAGCTGAAGGAGGCCATCAACACGATGGTGGATCAGCTGCGGTCCTTCGCTTCCGAAGTGACGCGCGTCGCACGCGAGGTCGGCACCGACGGCAAGCTCGGCGGGCAGGCGATCGTCCCCGGCGTCGCCGGCACGTGGAAGGACCTGACCGACTCGGTCAACGCGATGGCGACGAACCTCACCGCGCAGGTGCGCAACATCGCCGAGGTGACCACTGCGGTCGCGCGCGGCGACCTCTCGCGCAAGATCACGGTCGACGTCCGGGGCGAGATCCTGCAGCTCAAGGAGACCATCAACACGATGGTCGACCAGCTCAACGGCTTCGCCGCCGAGGTGACGCGCGTCGCGCGCGAGGTCGGCACCGAGGGCAAGCTCGGCGGGCAGGCGCGGGTGCCGGGGGTCGCCGGAACCTGGAAGGACCTGACCGACTCCGTCAACGCGATGGCGACGAACCTCACCGCGCAGGTGCGGAACATCGCCGAGGTCACGACCGCCGTCGCGCGCGGCGACCTCTCGCGCAAGATCGCGGTGGACGTGAAGGGCGAGATCCTCGAGCTGAAGAACACCATCAACACGATGGTGGACCAGCTCAACGGCTTCGCCGCCGAGGTGACGCGCGTCGCGCGCGAGGTCGGTACCGAGGGCAAGCTCGGCGGGCAGGCCGAGGTCCCGGGCGTCGCGGGCACCTGGAAGGGGCTTACCGACAACGTCAACTGGATGGCCTCGAACCTGACCGGTCAGGTGCGGAACATCGCGGAAGTCACGACCGCCGTCGCGCGCGGCGACCTCTCGCGCAAGATCACGGTGGACGTGAAGGGCGAGATCCTGGAGCTGAAGAACACCATCAACACGATGGTCGACCAGCTCAACGGCTTCGCCGCCGAGGTGACGCGCGTGGCGCGGGAGGTCGGCACGGACGGCAAGCTCGGCGGGCAGGCGATCGTTCCGGGCGTGGGCGGGACATGGAAGGACCTGACCGACTCGGTCAACGCGATGGCGACCAACCTCACCTCGCAGGTGCGCAACATCGCCGAGGTGACTACGGCGGTTGCGCGCGGCGACCTCTCGCGCAAGATCACCGTCGACGTGCGCGGCGAGATCCTGCAGGTGAAAGAGACCGTGAACACCATGGTCGACCAGCTCAACGCGTTCGCCTCCGAGGTGACGCGCGTCGCCCGCGAGGTGGGCACCGACGGCAAGCTGGGCGGCCAGGCGCAGGTGAAGGGCGTGAGCGGGGTCTGGAAGGACCTCACCGACAACGTCAACTCGATGGCCTCCAACCTCACCGCCCAGGTGCGCAATATCGCCGAGGTGGCGACGGCGATCGCCGACGGCGACCTTTCGCGCAAGATCACGGTGGACGTGAAGGGCGAGATCCTGGAGCTGAAGAACACCATCAACACGATGGTCGACCAGCTCAACGCGTTCGCCGCCGAGGTGACGCGCGTCGCGCGCGAGGTTGGAACCGAGGGCAAGCTAGGCGGCCAGGCGCAGGTGCCGGGCGTCGCCGGCACGTGGAAGGACCTCACCGACAACGTGAACCTCCTGGCCGCGAACCTCACCACCCAGGTGCGCGCGATCGCCGAGGTCACCACCGCGGTGACCAAGGGCGACCTGACGCGCAGTATCCAGGTGGACGCCAGCGGCGAGGTGGCCGAGCTGAAGGACTACATCAACGCGATGATCGGCAACCTGCGCGTCACCACCGAGCGCAACACCGAGCAGGACTGGCTGAAGACGAACCTCGCCAAGTTCGGCGCGATGATGCAGGGGCAGCGCGACCTGCTCACCGTCGCTCAGACGCTGCTCTCGGAGCTCGCGCCGCTCGTGAACGCGCAGCAGGGCGTGATGTACGTGATGGACGACGCGGAGGACGCGCCGTGCCTCAAGCAGCTTGCGGGCTACGCCGACCGGCCGGGCCCCGGCGAGCCGCGGCGCTTCCGCATCGGCGAGGGGCTGGTCGGACAGTGCGCCGCGGAGCGCCAGCGGATTCTCCTCACCGACGTCCCGCCGGGAGCGCTCGCGATCAGCTCCGGCCTCGTCACCGCGCACCCGCGCAACGTGATCGTGCTGCCGGTGCTCTTCGAAGGGCAGGTCAAGGCGGTGATCGAGCTCGCCTCGCTCGCGCGCTTCACCGCGTCGCACCTCGGGTTCCTCGAGCAGCTCACCGGCTCGATCGGCATCGTGCTCAACACGATCGAGGCGACGATGCGCACCGAGGGGCTGCTGCGCCAGTCGCAGGAGCTCGCCGCGGAGCTGCAGGCGCAGCAGCGCGAGCTGCAGCAGACCAACGAGGAGCTGGGCCAGAAGGCGCAGCAGCTCGCGGCGCAGAACGCCGAGGTGGAGCGCAAGAACCAGGAGATCGAGCAGGCGCGGCGCGCGGTCGAGGAGAAGGCGGCCGAGCTCGCGCTCACCTCGCGCTACAAGTCGGAGTTCCTGGCGAACATGTCGCACGAGCTGCGCACGCCGCTCAACAGCATCCTCATACTCGGCCAGCAGCTCGGCGACAACGCCGACGGCAACTTGACCGCCAAGCAGATCGAGTTCGCGAAGACCATCCATGGTGCGGGCACCGATCTCCTGAACCTGATCAGCGACATCCTCGACCTCTCCAAAATCGAGTCCGGGACGGTCACCGTCGAGTCCGACGACGTTGCGTTCTCCGGCCTGCGCGAGGCGGTCGAGCGCAACTTCCGACACGTTGCGGAGTCGCGCAAGCTTTCGTTCACGACCGACCTCGACGCGCGGCTCGGGCGCGCCATCACCACCGACTCGAAGCGCCTGCTCCAGGTGCTCAAGAACCTGCTGTCGAACGCGTTCAAGTTCACCGATGCGGGCGGCGTGCGCCTGGAGGTGGCGGTCGCCGACGGCGGCTGGAGCCCGGACCATCCCGTGCTCACTCAGGCGTCGACGGTGGTGCGGTTCACCGTCAGCGACACCGGCATCGGGATCCCGGTCGAGAAGCAGCGCATCATCTTCGAGGCGTTCCAGCAGGCCGACGCGGGAACGTCGCGCCGCTACGGCGGCACCGGCCTCGGGCTCGCGATCAGCCGTGAGCTCGCGCATCTCCTCGGCGGAGAGATCAAGCTGCACAGCGTCCCCGGGACCGGCAGCACGTTCACGCTCTATCTGCCGCTCGTGTATGCCGGTCCGGCGTTCGGCCGAGCGGCCGGCGGCGCGCCGGCCGTCGAGGCGCGCGTGCCGTTCCAGCCGGTCGTCCTGCCGGCGCCGCGCCCCGAGGAGATCCCCGACGACCGCGAGAGCCTCGCTTCCGGCGAGCCCGTGGTCCTGATCGTCGAGGACGATCCGCACTATGCGCGCGTGCTCCTCGGGCTCGCGCGCGAGCGCGGGTTCAAGGGCCTCGTCGCGATGCGCGGGACCGACGCGCTCGAGCTCGCGCGCCGGTTCCTCCCGACCGCGATCTCGCTCGACATCTTCCTGCCCGACATGCTCGGCTGGACGGTGCTCAGCCAGCTCAAGCAGGACCCGGCAACCCGCCACATTCCGGTGCAGATCGTGACCGTCGAGGAAGAGCGGCAGCACGGCCTCGAGCGAGGCGCGTTCGCGTACGTGAACAAGCCGCTCACCACCGAGGGGCTGGCGGAGGCGTTCGAGCGCATCAAGCGGTTCGCCGAGCCGCGCGTGCGCCGCCTGCTGGTGGTCGAGGACGACCCTGGCGAGCGACTCTCGGTGGTGAACCTGATCGCCCACGAGGACGTCGAGATCGTCGGCGTGGGCACCGGCGCCGAAGCGCTCGTGGCGCTGCGCCAGGCTGCGTTCGACTGCGTTGTTCTCGACCTGCGCCTGCCCGACATCTCGGGCTTCGAGCTGCTCGCCGCGATCCAGCAGGACGGGGCGCTGCGCGACATCCCGATCGTCGTCTTCACCGGCAAGGATCTGTCGCAGGAAGAGGAGGCCGAGCTGCGGCGCATGGCGAAGAGCATCGTGCTGAAGGGCGTCGAGTCTCCGGAGCGCCTGCTCGACGAGACCGCGCTGTTCCTGCACCGCGTCGTCGGCAACCTGCCCGAGCCGAAGCGGCGCATGCTCGAGCGCCTGCACGGCAGCGACGAGGCGCTCGCCGGGCGCAAGGTCCTCGTGGTCGACGACGACGTGCGCAACATCTTCGCGCTGTCGAGCGTGCTCGAGCGGCACGGCATGGAGGTGGTCGCCGCGACCACCGGCGCCGAAGCGATCGAGTGGATCGAGCGCACGCCCGACCTGGCGCTCGTCCTCATGGACATCATGATGCCGGAGATGGACGGCTACGAGACCATGCGGCGCATCCGTGCGATGGCGCAGCTCCAGCTGCTGCCGATCATTGCGCTGACCGCCAAGGCGATGAAGGGCGATCGCGAGAAGTGCCTGGACGCCGGTGCCTCCGACTACATCGCCAAGCCGGTGAACACGGAGCAGCTGCTCTCGCTGCTGCGCATGTGGCTACACCGCTGATCCCCGACGACGCCGACCGCGTGAGCGTCCTGCTGGTCGACGACCAGCCGGCGCGACTGCTCAGCTATGAGGCGATCCTGGGCGGCCTGGCGCTCGACCTGGTAAAGGCGCACTCGGGGACCGAGGCGCTCGCGCGGCTCATGGAGCGCGAGTTCGCCGCGATCCTGCTCGACGTCAACATGCCGGGGATGGACGGTTTCGAGACCGCGGCCACGATCCACCGCCATCCGCGGTTCGAGAAGACCCCGATCATCTTCGTCACCGCGGTCCACGTGACCGACCTGGACCGGCTCAAGGGCTACCAGCTCGGCGCGGTGGACTATGTCTACGTCCCCGTGGTGCCCGAGATCCTGCGCAGCAAGGTGCAGGTGCTCGCCGAGCTGCACGCGCAGCGCGAGAAGCTCGAGCGGCTCAACCGCTCGCTCGAGGAGGCGAACTCCAGCCTGCAGGCTGAGCGCGCACGCGAGCTCAGCGCCCTGAACGAGACGCTCGCGCGGGCGAACGCCGAGCTCGCGCGCAACAACGCGGCGCTGGTGCGCGAGGTCGAGGTGCGCGAGCGCGCCGAAGCGGCGCTGCAGGACGCCGACCGCCGCAAGAACGCGTTCCTGGCGACCCTTTCGCACGAGCTGCGCAACCCTCTGGCCGCGATCGCCAATGCGGTGCGGGTCCTCGAGCTCGCCGAAGGGGGCGAGCCGCGCGGCGATGCCGCGCGCGCCGTGCTGGGGCGCCAGATCGCTCACCTCGTCCGGCTCGTGGACGACCTCCTCGACGTGTCGCGCATCACCACCGGCAAGATCAGCCTGCGCCGCGAGCCGGTCGATCTCGCCGGCATCGTCGCGCGCGCGGTCGAGAACGCGCTTCCGCAGGTGAACGAGCGTCGTCAGCGGCTCGCCGTGCACGCGCCGCCCGAGCCGCTCTGCGTCGACGGCGATCCGGTGCGCCTCGCGCAGGTGGTCGCGAACCTGCTCGCGAACGCGATCAAGTACACCGACCAGGGCGGGCGCATCGAGCTGCGCGTGGAGCGCTGCGGGCGCGCCGGCGCGTCGGGCGCGGACGCGGTGCTGAGCGTGAAGGACAGCGGGATCGGCATCGCGCCGGAGATGCTGCCGCGCATTTTCGACCTGTTCACCCAGGGCGACCAGGGCACCGAGCGGCCCGAAGGGGGGCTCGGCGTCGGGCTCGCGCTCGTGCGTGAGCTGATCGCGCTCCACGGCGGGTCGGTGCACGTGGCGAGCGCCGGCCCGGGCGAGGGCGCGGAGTTCACGGTGCGGATTCCGGCAATAGAGGCCCCGGCGCGCGCAGCGGGCGGGGCGGACGACCGCCCCCCTGGCATCGGCGCCGAGAAGCGCCGCGTGCTGGTCGTCGACGACAACCGCGATTCGGCCGAGAGCCTCGCCGCGCTGCTCGGAACCCTCGGACACGAGGTCCACCAGGCGCACGACGGCCGGCAGGCGCTGGAGCTCGCGCGGCGGCTTGCGCCGGACCTCGTGCTCCTAGACATCGGGATGCCGGGGATGAGCGGGCACGAGGTCGCGCGGCGGCTCCGCGCGGACGCGGGGCTCACGGCCGCCGTGCTCGTCGCCCTGACCGGCTACGGGACCGAAGAGGACCGGCGCGCGTCCCGCGAGGCCGGCTTCAACGGCCACCTCGTCAAGCCGATCGACTTCGAGGCGCTCGAGCGGATCCTGGCGGAGCTGCCGTTGCGCTCAGTCTCGCATCCGGAAGCCGCGTGACCGCCGCGTCGCCCCGGGCACGGCGTTTGCCGCGTTCGGGCGCGCGCGGCAGCCGCGTGAGGCGGAAGCGATGAATCCCGAGGACGAGGAGCGCCAGCTCCGCGCGGTCGCGATCCAGAACGCCACTGTGATCCTCGCCGCGCGCGAGCACGCGGAACAGGCGCTCGTCCGGGCAAACGAGGCGCTCGAGCGCAAGACCGGCGAGCTCGCGCGCTCGCTCGCACTGACGCGGGCGACGCTCGAGTCGACCACCGACGGCATCCTCGTCACCGACGAGGCCGGGCGGGTGACCGACTGGAACGAGAAGTTCCGGGCGATGTGGCGCATCGCGTCGACGGTCCTGGAGGCGCGCGACCATACGGCGCTCGTGCGGGCCCTCGCCGGCCAGTCCGGCGATCCGGCGGCGTTCAGCGGGCGGCTCGACGAGATCGCTGCGGCCGTCACGCCGGAGAGCTTCGACACGCTCGAGCTGGCCGACGGAAGGGTGTTCGACCGGTTCTCGACGCTGCAGGTGGTCGACGGTCGGAACGCCGGGCGGGTGTGGTGCTTCCGCGACATCACGCAGCGCCGGCGCGAGGAGGAAGAGCGCAAGGCGCTGCTCGAGAGCGAGCGCTCGGCCCGGTCCGAAGCGGAGCGGACGAGCGCCCTCAAGGACGAGTTCTTCACCAACGTCTCGCACGAGCTGCGCACACCGCTCAGCGCGATCCTCGGCTGGTCGCAAGTCCTGCGGCGACGCGCGCTGGACGACCCGGAAGCGCACCGGGGCCTCGAGGCGATCGAACGCAACGCCCGCGCGCAGGCGCAGCTCATCGACGATCTCCTCGACATGAGCCGCATCACGGCCGGCAAGGTCAGGCTCGACGTCCAGCCGCTCGAACCGGTGACGGTCATCGAGGCGGCGGTCGAGACGGTGCGGCCTGCGGCCGAAGGGAAGGGCATCCGGCTCGAGAAGCTGCTCGACCCGAGCGCCGGGCCCGTCTCCGGCGACCCGAACCGGCTGCAGCAGGTGGTCTGGAACCTGCTGTCAAACGCGGTCAAGTTCACGCCGCGGAACGGCCGGGTCCGGATCGACCTGGAGCGTGTCAACTCCCATGTCGAGATCAGCGTCGCGGACACCGGCATCGGCATCCGACCCGAGTTCGTCCCCCACGTGTTCGAACGATTCCGGCAGGCCGACGCGTCGTCCACGCGGCGCTACGGCGGGCTCGGTCTCGGTCTCGCCATCGTCAAGCACCTGGTCGAGCTGCACGGCGGGACGGTGCACGTCACGAGTCCCGGTGAAGGGCGCGGCGCGACCTTCTCGGTGCATCTGCCGCTGACAGCGGTGCAGGGGCGCGCGCAGCGCGGCGAACGGGTACGCCCGGGAGCGCCAGTGGCCGCGCCGTTCGGCTTCAAGGCCTCGGACCTGTCGGGCGTCAAGGTCGTCGTGGTGGACGACGACGCGGACGCTCGCGAGCTGATCCGGCGCGTTCTGGAAGACTGCGACGCCGAGGTCCTCTGTGCCGCCACAGCAGCCGAGGCGCTGCAGCGCATCCAGACCGAGCGGCCGGACGTGCTTGTGAGCGACATCGGCATGCCGGAGATGGACGGCTACCAGCTTCTTCGGGCGGTGCGGGCGCTCGAACGGGACCGCGGCGGACGACTCCCCGCGATCGCGCTCACCGCGTTCGCCCGGACCGAGGACCGCACCCGCGCGCTGCGCGCCGGCTTCCTGGTGCACCTCTCGAAGCCGATCGAGCCGTCCGAGCTGGTCGCGATTGTGGCAAGCGTCGCCGGGCGCACTACGGATCTCTAGCACGAGGCGGAGCGTCGCCCGCGGCCTCCCACGGTGGAAGGCGCCGCGGGGCTCGAACCTGGAGCCGCGCGCCGAGGAAAGGCGGGCGGCGACGGTCGAACGACCAACGGTCGCGTTACTTGGGATGATCCACCGCGCCTTCCACGCCCTGGTGCCGGGCGCAGTGGGCGCAGCAGTAGTAGCGCCCGTCCGCCTCGATGCCGTGCCCCACGACCTTGCAGCCGCAGTGCTCGCAGCGCGGCGCGAGGCAGTGGATCGCGCATTCGAAGCTGTCGAAGACGTGCCGCTCGCCCGCGGCGATCACTTCGAACGAGCGGTGGTAATCGTTGCCGCAGACTTCGCAAATCGGCATGGCAAGTTCTCCTCGGCGCAGCCGCGAAGCGGCGGGCGGCGATTGCTCGGACCGCCGCACACCGACGCCCGCGAGTGTGCGCAATCGGCGTGCCCGTGCGGCCGTGCACATCGCGACCGCTGGGCACGGCGCTTGCTCGCGCTTGGCCCATGGCGATACGGTTCGACCGCTCCGCGACCGCGCCTGGCCGGGCCGCTCTGCACCGAGCGCCGCTCGGCGGGGAGCGCGTGCTCGCGGTGGATGACGACTTCGACGTGCGCGACATGCTCGCCGCGCTGCTCGAATCGGCGGGTGCGGAGGTGCGGACCGCGGGAAGCGGCGCCGAGGCGCTCGTCGCCCTCCGTTCGTGGCGGCCGACCGTGATCGTGTGCGACATCGGCATGCCGGGGCAGAACGGCTACGAGCTGATCGAAGCGATCCGGGCGCTACCGGGCGGCGAGCGCATCCCCGCTGCCGCGCTCACCGCCTATGGGCGCCGCGAGGACTCCGCCCGCGCCCTCGCGGCGGGCTTCCAGGTGCACATCCCGAAGCCCGCCGATGCGGACGAGCTGATCGCCGCTCTCACCCATCTCGCGCGTTTGGGGCGCTCACCGCGCTGACCGCGGCAGCGCGTTCGCCGCCAACCGCATGCAGATCCTGTTCGACGAGCTGACCGCCGGGTTCGGTTCCTTGGACGAGCTTGGCCGCGTCCTCATCCGCCTCGTCGCCGCGATGTTGCTCGGCGCCGTGATCGGTTTGCAGCGGGAGTTCGTCGGCGCGGCGGCGGGGCTCCGCACTCACATGCTCGTCGCGCTCGCGGCGACCATCTTCGTGCTCGTCCCGCCGCGCGCCGGCATGTCGCCCGAGGACCTTTCGCGGGTGATTCAAGGTGTGGCGACGGGGATCGGCTTCATCGGCGCCGGGGCGATCCTCAAGCTCACGGCCGAGCGCGAGATCCAGGGACTCACCACCGCTGCCGGCATCTGGATGACCACGGCAATCGGCGTGGCGGTCGGTCTCGGGCGCCTGGGCGTGGCGGCGGTGAGCGTTGCGCTCGCCTGGGTGATCCTTTCGGTGCTCGGGCGGGTGGAGCGGCAATTCAGCACGAACGCGAGTGCGTCGCTCACGGCCAACTCAGGCGCCCGCGACGAACCGCGCACCGACGCGGAGGTCCGCGACGAGCCCGCGCAGCGCCGCGCCGCGCTTCTCCGGAGGGACCCGTAGCACGTAGGAACGGTGGATGGCCGCGCGGAGGCCTGCGCTTCATCGAGGCGATCGCGAGGCACCGTCACCTTGAGCGCGCGACCGATCCGCCCGCGATCTTGAGTCGCGATGCGCGCGGCCCGGACCGCGGTCTTGGCCGGGGGGTACACGGCTTGCTTCGTCCCCTCATGCACCGGGCCCGTAGCGGGTGGCCGATCCGCCCGCTGCGATCGAGCGTGGGCGCCGGCGAGCTCGGCCGCGGCGCGCAGTGACGACTAGGAGAGACCGAACACGAAAGGCCTGACGCTTTGTGCCGCTCTCGTGGCGGCCGTAACCGCCATCGCGGGGTGTGCGACGCCGCCGCGCAACGCCGCACTCGAGGACGCCCGCATCGAGGTCGCCCGGGCGCGCGCCGACTCGGCCGTGACGACCAGTGCGCCGGAAGCGCTGCGCGCGGCCGAAGACGCGCTCGCGCGCGCCGAGAGCCTCTGGCAGCAATGGGGCGATCCGGGAGAGGTGTCGCACCTCGCGTCCCTCGCGCGCGACCGTGCCGGCCTGGCGCAGGACATCGCGCGGCAGCGGCTTGCCGCCGCCCGGCTCGAGGCCGAGGAAGCCCAGCGCCGCGCCGCGGCCGCCCAGGCGCAGGCGACGCAAGCGCAGCTCCTCGCCGAGGAGGCGCGCGCGCGCGCCGCGGCCGCGGCCGCCCAGGCGGCGCAACCCGACCCGCTGCTGCGTGAGGCTGACCGCCGTGCGCGGCTCGATGCAGAGCTGCGCGCGCTCGCGGCGCGTCCCGCGCCGGCCGGGAGCGTGGTCACTCTCGATGACACGCTGTTCGAGCCGGGCCGTGCGGTGCTGCGGCGCGATGCGGCGCGGACCTTCGACACGCTTGCGGCATTCTTGCGCGAGCATCCCGAGCGCGTCGTACTGGTCGAGGGATTCACCGGCGACTTCCGCGGCGCGCCGATCAACTACACGCTTTCCGAGCAGCGCACCCTCGCGGTCCGCGACGCCCTCGTCGCGCGCGGGATCGCCGGCGGCCGCATCGAGGTGCGGCCGTTCGGTACGGCGCGCCCGCTGCAGCCCGGCGACGTCGCGCGCGGCCAGAGCATCGACATCGTCATTTCCGATCCGAGCGGGCGACTCGTGCCGCGCTAGGAGCAGGGCGCTGTAGGGCGGGTCCCGGCGCCGCAGGCGTGTGTAGGTGCGCGAGCTGCCGCTGAGCGCAGGTTCAGCTCGCGCCTGCGCGAGCGGGGGTCCTCAGGCGCTCGCGACGAACCGCGCACCGACGCGGAGGTCCGCGACGAGCCCGCGCAGCGCCGCGCCGCGCTTCTCCGGAGGGGACCCGTAGCACGTAGGAGGGATGGACGGTGACCAGCAGCGCGGGCTTGCCGGGTCGCGTCACGATGCGGCCGCGGAGCGAGCCGACGGGCGCGGGCCGGCCAAGCACGGCGCGCAGCGCCGTGGCCCCGAGGCAGACCACGAGCCGAGGAGCGATGGTCGCGAGCTCGCGCGCCAGCCACTGTTCGCACGCCTCGATCTCGCGCTGGGCGGGCGTCTTGTGCAGCCGCCGCTTGCCGCGGAGCGTCCACTTGAAGTGCTTGACGGCGTTGGTGAGGTAGACCGACGCGCGATCGAGTCCCGCCGCAGCGAGCGCCTCGTCGAGCAAATGCCCGGCCGGGCCGACGAACGGCCGTCCGGCGCGATCTTCGACGTCGCCCGGTTGCTCGCCCACCAGCACGATCGCCGCGCGGGCGCTGCCTTCGCCGAACACCGTTTGCGTGGCGTCGCGCCAGAGCGGGCAGGCCCTGCACCCCGACGCGGCGCGCCGGAACTCGTCCAGCGGGTCGCGCCTCGCTGCCACCGCGCTCAGGGTCGTTTGTCTAGGAACGCCACGACGCGCGGCATCGGCTGCGCAACGGTGAGCGCGAAGAAGAGGGCCTCGCCGTCCTGGAGCGGCCGGCCGCGGAAGAGCAGCGCCGTGGTCTCCGCGCCAACCACGCAACCTTCGCGGTGCAACTCGAGCAGCAGCGCGGCGAGCGCGGCGGGAAACGTTTCTAACGGGCCGCCGCGCGCGTAAATCCGGATGTCGCGCACCTCGCGGGGGTCGAGTCCGAACGCGCGGACGAATGCGGCGCTCGTCAGCGATGGGCGCTGGGTGTCGGCGATCGTCAATCGCTGCATCGAGCCGAGCGGCAGGTGCGGCCCAGGCGGCACGCTCAACGCCTCGGCGTGCGCGGCGGCAAGCCGCTCGGCTTCGCGCGGATTCAGTTTCGCGACGAGATAGATGACCGCGCCAAGGATGAGCAGCAGTTCCAGCATCGGCTTGCGCCTTCGCGCCGGGCCGGAACGACTGCTACCGTTTGTTCTTGTCGGCGCTTTCCTGCATCTTCTCGCCACCGCGCTCGATGTCCTCGCCGAGGCCGTGCATGGTGTTGCAGCCGGCAAGGAACGCTGCGGCGAGAATTGCCCAGATGATTCGCGTCATGGTCGTCTCTCCTGTCGTCGGCGCGGAGTGCGCCACGCCCCGTTCCGAGCAACCGGCGTGCCGGGCCGGCCCGCCGTGTTGGGCACGCCACCTGCTCGGTGTCTGGTGAGCATCTGGGACCGTCCCTCCGCCCTTGCCTGCCTCCTCCTCGGGTAAGGGATTACGACCCGCCCCCCGGGGGCGGGTCACTTTCTTTCCGGTCCGGCATCAGCGCCGTGCCTGGTACAGCGGCATCACTTTGTCCGCATATTCCTGCAGGTCGCGGAGCCGGTCCTCGCGCGCCGGATGCGTCGAGAGCCACTTCGGCGGGCCACCCTGCGCGGCCTGTCCCATCTTCTGCCACAGCGTGACCGCGGCATGCGGGTCGTATCCGCCGCGCGCGGCGAGCTCGACGCCAATGCGGTCGGCCTCGACCTCGTGCGTGCGCGAGTTCGGCAGATTGAGCGTGACCTCGAGGGCGAGTTGGGCGAGGTTCAGCCCGGTGTCGCCGATGCCAGTGACCGCGCCTAGCACCCCCAGCGCGACGCCCTGGCTGACGGCGCGCGACGCCCGCTCGCGCCCGTGCTCGCGCAGCGCGTGCGCGATTTCGTGGCCCATGACTGCCGCCAGCTCGGCATCGGTGAGCTGCAGCCGCTCGATCAGGCCGCTGTAAACGGCGATCTTGCCGCCCGGCATGCACCACGCATTGAGGTCGGACGTCGTCAGCACGTTCACTTCCCACTTCCAGCTCGGTGCGTCGGGCCGGAACGTCGCCGTCTGCGCGATCAGGCGCTGCGCAACGGTGCGCACCCGCGCCACCTGGCCGGCGTCCCGGTTGAGCGCGTTCTTGGCGCGCGCCTCCGCGAGGACCTGGGCGTAGGCTTCGGCCGCGCCGCGGTTGATCTCCTCCTCGCTGACGAGCGCCGACATAGACTGCCGGCGGTCGACGCCGACGGTGCCCGATTCGGTCGTTTCGACCGACGCGCATGCGCCCAGCAGGAGGGCGACCGTGATCCACGCAAAGCGCCGGCGCCATGCAAGAAATGCCGCGCCCTGTAAGTTTTTCGCCGGCATTAGAGGCTCCCGAGCGCCCAGAGCAGCACCACCACGAGGACGATCGCGCCCACGATTCCTGTGGGCGCATAACCCCACGCGCTGCTGTACGGCCAGGTGGGCAGGACGCCGACGAGGACGAGGATCAAGACGATGAGAAGAATTGCGCCGATCGACATGACTAGCTCCTGGTTGAAGCGCGGTGGACGGCGCCGCGATAGCGGGCCTGGGGCAGCTTTCGTGCCCGGACGGCACGCTGCTTGCTCGATCCCGCAGAAGGTGTGCGATGCGCCGTCTGTGCGCTCTCATGTTCGTCGGCACCGCGCTGACCGCTCAAGCGGCCGCGGGAGGTTGACGAGGCCCCGTCGCGCGCGGAGGGCCGAGCGGGCCGTTCCGCTCACCACCGCGCTTGAGGACAGATCCGATGCTAAAGCGACCGAAACCTACTCTTCACCGGCAGCAGGGGCGGTGGGGTTACATCCTCGCATGGCTGATCGGCGTTCCCGTGCCGATCCTCGTCCTGGTGTATCTGCTGCGCGGCTGCACGTGAACTGAATCGGCATGACCCCCGAGTCGCGTGCGCCGCTGAACGCGGCGAAGCCGACCGTCATGGCGCGCTGCCCGTGCTGCGGCGGAGCGTTGTACCGCGTCAGGCGTAATCCGCTCGACCGGCTTGTAAGCCTCGTGACGCCGCGCCGCCGTTATCGGTGCCGAACGCTCGGCTGCGGGTGGAGCGGCACGCTTCCAAGCGACGAGTAGTGCCGCGAGAGGCCCCGTGCCGGTAAGAAACACATCGTTCGTGCAGCAATTGCAGCGCGACGCCGCGGGTGGGCATGAGGATTGCACGACATCGGCGACGTCGACAGAGGGAATGGCGATGATGATCTACGTAGTCGTTCTCGTGGCACTCGCCCTCGCGCTACTGGCGTTCGACTTTGTCGAGTTCGCCCACATCCTGGGCGTCGCCGCATTGACCGTGCTGCTGTTCGCCCTGGCGCGCAACGACATCGATTCGCTGCCGTGAGGAAAGCCGAGCGTCGAGTTACGACGCCGGGGCGCGGCGAGATCGTCCAGCGGCGGGCCCAGCTACCGCGCCGGCCGCCGCTCGGCCAGGACTCGAGTGTTCCGGGTCGCGCGAAGAACGCCGAGCGCGGGCGGCGGAAGAAACCCTAAGGGCTCAGTGCCGTCCGGACCGGCCGCGCCGGCGCTCGTGTTCCTCCTGACAGAGTCCGCAGCGGCGCGCGGCGGGGAGGATGCGCAAGCGCCCCGGCTCGATCGCCGATTCGCACTCGCTGCACACGCCGTACGCGCCGGCCTCCAGGCGCTGCAGAGCGTCTTCCAGCTCCCCGATCTCGCCGACGTCGCGGCCGATCAGGGCATTCCGGACCTCGGTGCGCTCGGCCGCGACGGCTTCGTCGCCCGGATCGCGCACCTCGCCGGCGATCACCGTGACGCTCGCATCGGGAATGGTGGCCAGCTCGACGCTGACGCGGCTGCGCACTTCGCTCAACCGCGCCTCGAGCGCGGTGCGGATCGAATCGACGGCCATGGAAAAGGCTCCGGCAAAAAGAGTCCAATGACGCCAGCAAGCGACGTGCCTCCCTCGGCACCCGCAGGTCCCCGGCTTGCTGCGGATGCCGCACCGATCGTGGAGGAACCGAGCATGGTGACCAAACGCAGCATCCTGAGCGTGTTTCGCCGCAAGACCCAGAAAGCGATCTCCGAGCGGGGCGTGCACGGCGAAGGCAACTACGCAGCCACCCGCGCATATAACAAGGCGACGCGGCACTTCGTGACGTCGGGCCGCGTCGACGAGGCTGCCCGGAGCGCCGCCCCCCGCGACGACCAGGAGGCGAGATCGATGGCGCAGGCGGAACAGGCCGGTGCCGAGCGGTCGAAAGGCGAGGATCCCGCCGTCACCCGCGGGCGGAGCCGGACGCGCGGCAAGCGCTCCGGCTGAACCCTGCAACTTCCGCGCGCAATCCCTGCCGGGCACGGCAAACCTTGCACGCCGGAGCACGATCTCTGCGGAACGCCTGTTCGGACGATCGGGCACGGCGATTGCGATCTTCGGGGTGACTGCTTAGCGACGCGAGCGCGCCCATCGGCGTCGCCGTGCGCCGACACCGAGCGGTTCCAACCACTTACAGGAGTCAGTGAATGCCGAACCAGAAAATCCCCACTCCCGATCCCGATCGGGATCCGACGAACCCGATCGAACGCGCGCCCGGTCGAAACGAGGATGCGAACGACAAGGACACGCCTTCGCCGGAGCGGCACCGCGACCCGCTGAAGCAGCCGGGCGAAGTGCCGGACGTCAAACCTGACGTCATTGCGAGAAAGCCGGGATCGGGTCAAGGGCAGGGCGCAGGTCAGGGCACTGGTCCTGCGCAGCGCCGGAAACAGTAGTAGGAGCGACCGCGGCCCTGCACGGAGCGGGGCCGCCTTTCGATGAAAGGAGCACCGCTATGAACGGATTTCGTACATTGATTGTCACCGCAGCAGCCGGCGTCGTGGCCCTCGGGGTGGCGGCCTGCGACCGCCCCGCCGACCGCGACCGCACCTCCGCTACGACACCTCCCGCGACATCGCGGGCTCCGGCGACGCCTGCACCTGCAACGCCGCCTGCGCCCACGGCCGACCGGAGCGTCGGGCAGACCATCGACGACGCGGGCATCACGGCGAAGGTGAAGACTGCGCTCGCTGCCGAGAAGGACGTAAGCGCGACCAGCATCAACGTCGACACCGTCCAGGGCAACGTGACGCTGTCCGGCCGGGTGGCCAACCAGACCGAGGCGGATCGCGCCCTCCAGGTGGCGCGGAGCGTCGACGGCGTGAAGTCCGTGGACAGCAAGCTCAGCCTCGGCAGTTGACGCCGGGTGAACTTACGAGAGGAGTCAGTCATGAATACCAAACGTTCCGTAACGCTCGCGATCCTCGCCGCCGCGCTGCTCGCCGGCGGCGTCGCCTGCGCGCCCACCAGCACGCGGCAGGGCGCCGGCGAGTACGTCGACGACGCGGCAGTGACTGCGCGCGTCAAGACGGCGCTCATCCAGGAACCGGACGTCAAGGCCGGTGCGATCAACGTGGAGACCTATCGTGGCGTGGTGTCGCTCAGCGGTTTCGTCGATTCCCAGGAGATGGCGAACAAGGCCGTGACGGCTGCGCAGAAGGTCGGCGGCGTGCGCTCGGTCAAGAACGACATGCGGGTCAAGCCCGCTTCCTGATCGCGCGCCGGTCGAGCGGGGGCCAGCGTGTGGAAGTGGGCGCTGCTGGCCGCCGCCAGCCTCTTCGCCGCCGGCTGCGCCGGGACACCCGGCGCGGAACGGCCGCCGCCGCGCGCGCCCTCCCAGATCGTCGGCGCCAGCGGCCCGCTGCCGCCGGCCGCCCACGCACGCGTCATCACGGCGCTCGCGGGGGAGGGCGTCCCGGCCCATCTGCGCGACGCCCCGATCGGCGCGCCAGTGGTCGTCGGCAACGACGCGCGGTTGCTGGTGGACGGGCCGGCCACGCACCGTGCCATGTTCGAGGCGATCGCGCGCGCCCGCGACCACGTGCACCTCCAGAGCTACATCGTCGAGGCGGACGAGATCGGCGAACGTCTCGCTCGGCTTCTCGTGCGCAAGCGATCGCAGGGCGTCCGGGTGCGGGTGCTGTACGACAGCGTCGGGTCGATGGGGACGCCGAAGGAATACTTCGAGCGCCTGAAGGCCGCGGACATCGCCGTGTGCGAGTTCAACCCGGTCAACCCCGCAAAGGCGCCGCGCGGCTGGCGCATCAACAACCGCGACCACCGCAAAGTGCTCGTCGTGGACGGGCGCGTGGCGTTTACCGGCGGCATCAACATCAGCGGCGTCTACTCGGCCGGCTCCTTCGGCAGCCGGCGGGAGGCACCGCCGCGCGAGTCCGGATGGCGCGACACCCACATCATGACGCGCGGGCCGATCGTGGGCGAGTTCCAGCGGCTCTTCCTGGATGCGTGGCAGCGCCAGCAGTGCGGGCCGGTCGTGCAGCAGGCCGCGTACTTTCCGAGCCTCGCGCCGGCCGGCGATTGGGCGATGCGGCTGGTCGGCAACGATCCCGAGCGCGGCCCGAGCGAGATGTATCTGGCCCTCCTGTCGGCGCTCGGGCGCGCAAGGGAACGCGCGTGGCTCACGTATGGCTACTTCGTTCCCGATCCGGAGACAGTCCGGACGCTGAAGGACGCGGCGGCGCGCGGCGTGGACGTCCGCCTGGTGCTGCCGGGCGTCAGCGACTTCTGGGCCCCGCTCTACGCCGGGCGCTCCCACTACGACGACCTGCTCACCGCGGGCGTGCGGATCTTCGAGCGCCGCGACGCGCTCGTGCACGCCAAGACGGCCGTCATCGACGGCGCCTGGTCGAGCGTCGGCTCGACCAACCTCGACTGGCGGAGCTTCGTGCACAACTACGAGGCCGACGTCATCGTCCTTGGCGCGGAGTTCGCGCGCGGCCTGGAAGAACTGTTCGCGCGCGACGTCGCGCATTCCACGGAGATCGCGCTCGACGAGTGGCGCCGGCGCGGCCCCGTTTCGCGGCTGCGGGAGTGGTTCGCGCGCGCATGGGAGTATTTCCTCTGAACCTAGATACGAAAGGCACGACATGTACGAAACTGCGACTGCAACAATCCCGTCCTCCGGCACCTTCACGCTGCCGCCGCTGCCCTTCGACGCAGGTGCGCTCGCCCCGGTGATCTCGCGACAGACGCTCGAGCTGCACCACGACAAGCACCACCGCGCGTACATCGACAAGCTGAACGAGCTCGTCACCGGGCGCGAGGAGTTCGCCGGGCTCGCGCTCGACGAGCTGGTCAAGCGCGCCGCTGCGCGCGACGAGCAGGTGTTCAACAACGCCGGGCAGGCCTGGAACCACCAGTTCTACTGGCGCAGCCTCGCGCCCGATGGCGGAACACCGTCGGAACGGTTGCGGCGCCTGCTCGACCGCGATCTTGGCGGCTACGACGCGTTCGTCGCGGCGTTCACCAAGGCGGCGACCGCGCAGTTCGGCAGTGGATGGGCCTGGCTCGTCGTCAATGGCGGGACGCTCGCGATCGAAACGACCTCCAACGCCGACAGCCCGCTCTTGGACGGGCGCGCGCCGTTGCTCGCGGTGGACGTCTGGGAGCACGCCTACTATCTCGACTACCAGAACCGCCGTGAGGAGCACGTGCGGGCGGTGGTCGAGAAGCGGCTGAACTGGGAGTTCGCGGACCAAAACTTGCGACAGGGCGCCGGCGGCTAGTGCTTGGCCGGCATTCGGCGGCCGCAAGGTCGCCGTGCCCACGCCGGAGGGAGTGGACGCGACGGCGCGTGCTCAGCTTACCGCGGGCGCCTGCAGTCCGAGCTCCTCGATGAGGCTCAGCAGGTCTTCAGCGTGCTCCTCCTCGACGGCGAGGATGCTCTCGAGCAGCCGCCGGGTGGTGGTGTCGCCGGTGCCCAGGAAGTTCACCATGTCGCGGTAGCTCTCGATCGCGACTCGCTCGGCGACGAGGTCCTCGCGGATCATGTCGAACAGCGTGTCGCCTTCCACGTACTCGGCGTGCGAGCGCGTGGCGAGGCCCTCCGGCGAGAAGTCGGGCTCGCCGCCGAGCTGAACGATGCGCTGGGCGAGCTGGTCGGCGTGACCTTCCTCCTCCTTGGCATGTTCCAGGAACTCGGCCGCGATCGCCGCGGACGCGGGACCTTTCGCCATGTAGTAGTGGCGCTTGTAGCGCAGCGTGCACACGATCTCCGTCGCGAGCGCCTCGTTGAGCAGCTTGATGACGACGACCTTGTCCGCGCCGTAGTTCTCAGTCACCGCACCTTCCTCGATGTGGCGGCGCGCGCGATCACGGAGCGTCTGGATGTCGGCGAGAAACGGCTGGTCGGGCATGATGATCTCCTGTGGCGGGACCGATAGAGATACGCAATCCGTATGCCCGCGCGACGGGCCTGGGCACGCTGGTTGCAAGTTCGCAGGGTGTTACCCGAACGGAGGTTCACATGGCACGACAAGCGTGGAAATCGATCGCCGCCGCGGCGGCGCTGACAGTGATGTCCGGGTGCTCAACGTGGGACAACATGTCGAATGCCCAGAAAGGCACGGTGATTGGCGCCGGCACGGGCGCTGCAGCCGGCGCGGTGATCACCGACGGCGGCGCGCTCGGCACGATCGGCGGTGGCGTGGTGGGCGGCATCATCGGACACGAGGTTGGCGAGAACAAGGACGAGCGCAAGTGATCCGCGCGCTATCGATCGCCTTGGCGGCTGCGCTCTGGGCGGGCATCGCGGTGGCAAAGCTGCCGCCCCCGACCCCCGCGGAGCAGGCTGCCCAGCAGGAGAAGCGGGCGCAGGAGCAGGCCCAGCTCGAGCAGCAGAAGGCGGCGCTGGAGCGGGTCCAGGACCGGGTCGCCGAACGCTACCGTCGCGAAAACGCGAATGCGCCGGCGTCGAACGGCGGGGGACGGGTCGCGGACACGAACATGCCGTATCCTACCCGTGCCGTGCGACCCGCCGGCCCCCACGGCGGCGACAAGCAAAGCGCCGAGGCGCACTCCGCGCCGGCGAAGTAGCTACGGAGGCTCTTCATGCGGAAACCGATCGTCTGGTTGTTAACGGGCGCGCTGCTCGGCGGCCCCGCCGTTGCGGGCGCCGACATCTACAAGTGGACCGACAGCCGCGGCGCGATCAGCTACGGCGAGAAGCCGCCGGAGGGCGCGCGCAACGTGACCCGGCTCACGATGGAAGGCGGCAACGTCAGCGTGATTCCCAGGCCGAAGGTCCGGCCCGCCGCGCTGCCGCAGGACGTAACGTCGACGGAAGCTCGTACCGTCCGGCTTGGTGTCGACGACATCACGCGCCTCTCGCGCTGGCGGGAACAGTGCGTGGCGGAACGGCGGGTCGACTGCGACAACCCGACGCCCGCGACGTTCGACCATGCGCCGTCGTTCGCGCGGAACATTCTGCCCTGAGCTGCGCGAACGACCGGTCAAGACCTCGACCGACGGACTCGAATTCAAACGCGCCTTACTTGAACCGGGCGCGCTGTCGAGCGCGCGGGCGGCCGTTATCGACCCGACCCCGAATGCGGCCCGCCGGGCTCGGAGACGCCCTTGATCGCCTCGCCCGAGGTGTGCGGATCCTCCCGGGTCGCGATGTCCCCTAGCGCGATGATGCCCACGAGGCGCTTGTCGCGGTCGAGCACGGGGAGCCGTCGCACCTGGATCTCGGCCATGTTGCGGGCGACGTGCTCCAGGTCTTCGTCCTCGAAGCAGTACTTGACCTCGTGGCTCATGACGTCGCTGACCGGGGTGTCGGGTCCCTTGCCCTGCGCGACGGCGCGGACCGCGATGTCGCGGTCCGTGATCATCCCCACCAGCCGGTCCTTATCGCCGACGGGCAGAACGCCGGCGTCGATTTCCGCCATCACGCGCGCTGCGTCACGAATGCTGTTCCTGGGGGTCGCGACCTTGACGTCGCGGCTCATTGCTTCGCTCACTTGCATTTCCATCTCCTTTCGCGCCCCGCCGTCGCAGGCCGGCAGCGTCAGTGCAGTGGTGAACTCCTAGTTTCGGTAGAGCCCCTGCGCCCGTGCCGCGTGCATTTCCTGGCGACAGCTTGCGCGGGACTCCGGCTCGACCGTATTGCACGAGGCGAGGTCGGCGCGGAAGCGCGCTTCGCCCGATCCAGCGCGCGGGGCCGGCGCAGTCTCCGAGACTCGTCCGCCGGGACGTGCTGCGGGCTCGTCGATGGTCCGCGTGTGCGGCGCGTCGATGCGCTGGGCGTCGTTGATGGCGCCCGGACTGGTGCGCGACTCGGGCGCCGACGGCGTCATCGCGGGGCTCTGGGTCTGCGCGCCGAGGGGACCCGCAGCAAGGGCGGCGATGCAGGATAGGGCGAACAGCGATTGCTTGAGCATCTGTCAGCTCCTTTCGGCAATGATGCTGCACCGGCGTCCAGCACGCGCCATGCCCGTCGCGACGTCATGCACGGTGGATGAGATAGTCCTGGGCCTCGATGGTGCGCACCGGAACTTCCCGCGGCGTCCCGTCGCGCTCGATCGTCAAGCGCACCGTTGTGCCCGGGCGGCCCGCGCGCCAGATGCCGCGATACAGCTCCGCACGAGTCCGTACCCGGGTACCGTCGACTGCGAGGATCGCATCCCCGGATCGCACACCCGCGCGTTCCGCCGGGCTGTCAGGAGGGATCTCGGTCACGACCAATCCCTCGCTCGACTGCGCCGTCACGAGCCCGAGCCAGGGCCGCGGCGGCAGGCGGCTGCCGTCGGCGCGCGCAAGGTGCGCAAGCGCGGGCAGAAAACGTTCCACGGGGATGAAAACATTACCGGGCGCGGGCTCGGCTGCGGCGTCGCGCAACCCGTTCGCCGGCAGCACGCCGATCCCGATCAGCCTGCCGGTGCCGTCGACGAGCGCCGCGCCCGCGCACTCCCGCACGAGCGGCGCGGTGAAGATCGCATCCTCGACGAGAAACTCGTGCGCGGCCGCGAAGTCGCGCTTGTCCACCACTGTCGCAACGGAGACGGCCCGACTGCGCGCAGCGGCCGCCACCGAAACCGGCGCGCGCAGTTCCAGCGCGTCGGAGCTTCCGACCGGCAGCGGGCGCACGCCGAGGGATGCGGCGGGCCGCAGCACCGCGATCCCGATTGCCGGGTCCTGCGCCGCCACGGACGCGGCGACCGTGCGCGCGTCGAACGTGGTCACCACGATCGAATCGGCCTCTTGAACGAGCAGTGCGCTCGTCAGGATGAGCCCGCCCGGGTCGACGACAACCCCCGTGCCGCGCCGCTCGGGACCGACGGTCGACGGACTGCGCGCGTGCTTCACCGTCTGGACGTGAATCGTCACCACGCCGCCAAGAATCTCGCCGGTCGTCTTCGCCTTGTCGGGCTCCGGCAGGGTCTGCGCGGTGGTCGGCGCGCAAACGAGGGTGGCGCACAGGAAGACCGCGGCGCGCATCAGGGGGCGGGAGGGGAAGCGAGAGCGCCGTCCGGCCGGTGCGGATGGCACTGAGCTGAACGAAGCGTTGAACCGTTCGGAAAGTCTGTTTCGCATCTTGCTGCCCTTCGGCCGCACAACGCGCTCAGGTTCACTCTGATCGGCGTCTCGGCTTCCTAAGGACGCTCTCACTCAGTCGAGTGAGCAACCAGCGTGCCCGGCGCCGCGCCAGTGCGCACGATAACGTGCGCCGCATTCGCGACGTACCAGTCGTAGGCCTTGCGGAAGCCCTGCTGGAGCGGGGTCGTCGCCTTCCAACCGAGCGCCGCGAGCTTCGAGACGTCCATCACCTTGCGCGGCATGCCGTCGGGCTTGGACCGGTCGTAGAC
>DATIDG010000105.1:0-29596 GCA_035456405.1 Burkholderiales bacterium
GGCGAGATCATCTTCATCCTGCTGTGGATCTGGGCCGCGACCGGGCTGGTGGGCGCGTTCTTCGGCTCGATCCTCGCCGTCGGCTGGGCGATCTTCCACATCCTGATCGTGCTGCTGCAGGCGTTCATCTTCATGATGCTCACGGTCGTGTACATATCGATGGCGCACGAGCATCACTAAGCGTCGTTCACCTACATTCAACCGCAACGGAGACTCGAATGGAAAAACTCCAACTCCTCGCCATGATCCAGGCGTACACCGGGGTGGGCATCGGGCTGATCATCGGCCTGGGCGCCGCGGGCGCGTGCATCGGCGTGGGCATCATGTGCAGCCGCTTCCTCGAGGGCGCGGCGCGCCAGCCGGAGCTGATGCCGACGCTGCAGGCGAAGGTGTTCCTGCTGCTCGGCCTGATCGACGCGTCGTTCATCATCGGCGTGGGTCTCGCGATGCTGTTCGCGTTCGGGAACCCGCTGCTCGCCGTCGTCCAGGCGGCTGGCTGAGGCACGGGCCCCGGCCGGCCCTGCCCTGCAGGGACGATCGGGACCACTGGGAGCATCCATGAACCTGAATCTGACCCTGGTCGCGCAGGCAGTCGCGTTCGCGATCTTCATCTGGTTCACGGCGAAGTTCGTCTGGCCGTACCTGCTGCGCGCCATCGAGGCGCGCCAGAAGCAGATCGCCGAGGGCCTCGCCGCGGCCGAGCGCGGGCGCGCGGAGCTCGCGGCGGCCGGCAAGCAATCCGAGAGCACGCTTGCCGATGCGCGCGCGAAAGCCCAGGAAATCATCACTTCCGCCGAGAAGCGCGCCGCGCAGCTGGTCGAGGAGGCGAAGAACGCGGCCAAGGCCGAAGGCGACCGCCTCGTGGCGGGCGCCAAGGCCGAGATCGCGCAGGAAGTGGCGCGCGCGAAGGAGTCGCTGCGCGAGCAGGTCGCGAACCTTGCCGTCGCCGGCGCGGAGAAGATCCTGCGCCGCGAGGTCGACGCCAAGGCGCACGCCGATATGCTGTCGGGCCTGAAAGCGGAGATGAAGTAGCGCCATGGCCGAGATCGCCACTCTCGCGCGCCCGTACGCCGAGGCCGTGTTCAAGCTCGCCGACGAGGAGTCGCGGCTCGGTGACTGGTCGGGTTGGCTGCGCACCATGGCGGAAGTCGCCGGGAACGCAGACATGCGGGCCTGCATCGGCAACCCGCAGGTTTCCGCCGGCCAGCTCTACGAGCTGTTCCTCGCCGCGTGCAAGGCCGAGCTGCCGGTCGAGGCGAAGAACTTCGCCCGGCTTCTCGTCCAGAACCGGCGGCTCGGGCTGCTGCCCGAGATCCGCGAGCAGTTCGAGGCGCTCAAGCTCGAGCGCGAGGGCGTCGTCGACGCCGAGATCGAGTCGGCCTTCCCGCTCGACGACGCGCAGGTCGCCGCGCTCGTTGCCGACCTCGAGCGGAAGTTCAAGCGCAAGGTGAGCCCGCGCGTCAATCTGGACCGGGAGCTGATCGGCGGCGTCCGCATCACGGTCGGCGACGAGGTCGTCGACGGGACGGTGCGCGCGAAGCTCGCCGCGATGGCCACCGCAATTGCCAAGGTCTAAGCCTTAGGAGCCAACCATGCAACAGCTGAGCCCAGCCGAGATCAGCGATCTCATCAAGAGCAAGATCCAGAACCTCACCCTCGGCGCCGATGTGCGCACCCAGGGCACCGTCGTGTCGGTGACCGACGGCATCTGCCGCATCCACGGGCTGTCGGACGTGATGCAGGGCGAGATGCTCGAGTTTCCCAAGAACACCTTCGGCCTCGCGCTCAACCTCGAGCGCGACTCGGTCGGCGCGGTCATTCTCGGCGCGTACGAGCACATCACGGAGGGCGACACGGTCAAGTGTACCGGGCGCATTCTCGAGGTACCGGTCGGGCCGGAACTGCTCGGCCGCGTCGTCGACGCGCTCGGCCAGCCGATCGACGGCAAGGGCCCGATCAACGCGAAGCGGACCGACGTCATCGAGAAGGTCGCGCCGGGCGTGATCGCGCGCCAGTCGGTTTCGCAGCCGGTGCAGACCGGTCTCAAGGCGATCGACTCGATGGTGCCGATCGGTCGCGGCCAGCGCGAGCTGATCATCGGCGACCGCCAGACCGGCAAGACGGCGGTGGCGATCGACACCATCATCAACCAGAAGGGCAAGGACCTCATCTGCGTGTACGTCGCGATCGGCCAGAAGGCCTCGACGGTCGTGAACGTTGTGCGCAAGCTCGAGGAGCACGACGCGATGGCCTACACCATCGTCGTCGCGGCCACGGCCGCCGAGTCGGCGGCAATGCAGTACATCGCGCCCTACTCGGGCTGCACGATGGGCGAGTACTTCCGCGATCTCGGCCAGGACGCGCTCATCATCTACGACGACCTGACCAAGCAGGCATGGGCGTATCGGCAGATCTCGCTGCTGCTGCGCCGTCCGCCGGGCCGCGAGGCGTACCCGGGCGACGTGTTCTACCTTCACAGCCGCCTGCTCGAACGTGCCGCGCGCGTGAACCCGGCCTACGTGGAGAAGCTCACCGGCGGCAAGGTCAAGGGCAAGACCGGCTCGCTTACCGCGCTGCCGATCATCGAGACGCAGGCCGGCGACGTGACCGCGTTCGTCCCGACCAACGTGATCTCGATCACCGATGGCCAGATCTTCCTCGAGACCGATCTCTTCAACGCCGGCATCCGGCCCGCGATCAACGCGGGGATCTCGGTGTCGCGCGTCGGGGGCGCGGCCCAGACCAAGATCATGAAGCGCCGCGACACCGGCGGCGGGGTGCGCCTCGCCCTCGCGCAGTACCGCGAGCTGGCGGCGTTCGCGCAGTTCGCCTCCGACCTCGACGAGGCGACCCGCAAGCAGCTCGAGCGCGGCCGCATGGTGACCGAGCTGATGAAGCAGCCGCAGTACCAGCCGCTCCAGGTGTGGGAGATGGCGCTCACCCTGTTCGCGGTGAACAACGGGTATTTCGACGACGTCGACGTCAAGAAGGCGCTCGCGGCCGAGCGTTCGATGCGCGACTACCTGAAGGACAAGTACGGCGACCTGGTCGGCCGCATGGAGTCCAAGAAGGACCTTCCGGCCGAGGACGAGACGGCCCTGCACAGCGCGATCAAGGATTGGAAAAAGTCGGGATCGTTTTAGACGATTGAGTTCCCCGACCCCTCGGCCCTAGGGCCGAGGAGTCGTCCGGGAGAGGCAAGGTATGCCAGGTACCAAGGAAATCAGGGTGAAGATCCGGAGTGTGCAGAACACCCGGAAGATCACCAAGGCGATGGAGATGGTCGCTGCGTCCAAGATGCGCAAGGCGCAGGAGCGGATGCGCGCCGGCCGGCCGTACACCGAGAAGATCCTCAATATCGCGGCGCGCATCAGTCACGCGAATCCGGAGTACCGCCATCCGTTCCTCGTCAACCGCGACTCGGTCAAGCGCGTCGGGATCATCGTCGTCACCACCGACAAAGGCCTGTGCGGCGCGATGAACACGAACCTGCTGCGGCTCGTCCTCCAGCACTACAAGGAGTGGCAGGCGCAGGGCGAGGAGATCGACGTCTGCTGCATCGGCAACAAAGGCCTGTCGTTCATGCAGCGGCTCGGTGCGAACATCGTGTCGCACGTCACGCAGCTCGGCGACCGGCCGCACCTCGATCGGCTGATCGGCGCGCTGAAGCTGATGCTCGATGGTTACATCTCCGACCGGTTCGACCGCCTGATGATCTTTACCACGCGGTTCATCAACACGATGAAGCAGGAGCCGCTGATGGGGCAGCTCCTGCCGCTCACCGGTGAGCGGCTCGGCGCGCCGGAAACCTCGTGGGACTACATCTACGAGCCGGAGGCCCGCGCGGTGCTCGACCAGGTGCTCACGCGCTACATCGAGGCGGTGATCTACCAGGCGGTGGCCGAGAGCATGGGTTCTGAGCAGTCTGCGCGGATGGTCGCCATGAAAGCGGCGTCCGACAATGCCGCGACGCTCATCGACGAGCTGACGCTCATCTACAACAAGAACCGGCAGGCGGCGATCACCAAGGAGATTTCGGAGATCGTCGGCGGGGCGGCGGCTGTATGACGCGCTGCCTGGAACGATTGGACGACACTAACGTGGCCGCAGGGCACGTTACGTGGAGGCCAGATCGTCGGCGGGGCGGCGGCTGTATGACGCGCTGCCTGGAACGATTGGACGACACTAACGTGGCCGCAGGGCACGTTACGTGGAGGCCAGATCTTCCAGGGGCGGCGGCTGTATGACGCGCTGCCTGGAACGATTGGACGACACTAACATGGCCGCAGGGCACGTTACGTGGAGGCCAGATCTTCCAGGGGGCGGCGGCTGTATGACGCGCTGCCTGGAGGAACAGCGGCCACAGAGGTCACAGAGAACACAGAGAAGAAGTTCGCAACAAATGCTCGGTGATCTCTGTGTCCTCTGTGGCTAAAGGTTTTCGGATTGTGAGGAACTGACATGGCACAAGCTCCAACGCAAGCGCAGGGCACCATCGTCCAGTGCATCGGCGCGGTGACCGACATCGAGTTTCCGCGCGAGGCGATGCCGAAAGTCTACGACGCGCTCGTGCTCGCCGAGTCCGGCGAGAAGTCGTTCGCGGAGAAGGGCCTAACGTTCGAGGTCGAGCAGCAGCTCGGCGACGGCATCGTGCGCTGCATCGCGCTCGGCGCTTCCGACGGACTGCGCCGCGGCATGAAGGTGGCGACCACCGGCGCGCCGATCTCGGTGCCGGTCGGCCCCGGCACGCTCGGGCGCATCATGGACGTGCTCGGGCGGCCGATCGACGACGCCGGACCGATCAAGTCCGACCAGCGCCGCGCCATTCATCAGCCCGCGCCGAAGTTTGACGAGCTGTCGCCGTCGGTCGAGCTGCTGCCCACCGGCATCAAGGTGATCGACCTCGTCTGCCCGTTCGCGAAGGGCGGAAAGATCGGGCTGTTCGGCGGCGCCGGCGTCGGCAAGACCGTGAACATGATGGAGCTGATCAACAACATCGCGAAGAGCTACGGCGGCTACTCGGTTTTCGCCGGCGTGGGCGAGCGCACGCGCGAGGGCAACGACTTCTACCACGAGATGGAGGAGTCGAAGGTGCTCGACAAGGTCGCGATGGTGTTCGGCCAGATGAACGAGCCGCCCGGCAACCGCCTGCGGGTCGGCCTGACCGGCCTCTCGATGGCCGAGGCGTTCCGCGACGAGGGCCGCGACATCCTGCTCTTCATCGACAACATCTACCGCTACACGCTCGCCGGCACGGAAGTGTCGGCACTGCTCGGCCGCATGCCTTCCGCGGTGGGCTACCAGCCGACGCTCGCCGAGGAGATGGGCCGGTTGCAGGAGCGCATCACCTCGACGAAGGTCGGCTCGATCACGTCGATCCAGGCCGTGTACGTGCCCGCGGACGACCTGACCGACCCGTCGCCGGCGACGACCTTCGGCCACCTCGACGCGACCGTCGTGCTCTCGCGCGACATCATGGCGCTCGGCATCTACCCGGCGGTCGACCCGCTCGACTCGACTTCGCGCCAGGTCGACCCCCACGTCATCGGCGAGGACCACTACAACACGACCCGCGCGGTCCAGGCCATCCTGCAGCGCTACAAGGAGCTGCGGGACATCATCGCGATCCTGGGCATGGACGAGCTCGCACCCGAGGACAAGCTCACGGTGGCGCGCGCGCGCAAGATCCAGCGCTTCCTCTCGCAGCCGTTCAACGTCGCGGAGGTGTTCACCGGCACGCCAGGCAAGATCGTCCCGCTCGCGGAGACGATCAAGGGCTTCAAGATGATCGTGAGCGGCGAGTGCGACGCGCTGCCCGAGCAGGCGTTCTACATGGTCGGCCCGATCGAGGAAGCGTTCGAGAAAGCCAAGCAACTCCAGTAACCGGACGACCCCCGGCCGTCTCGGCCGGGGGTCGGAGCATCCATGGCACATACGATTCATGTCGATGTCGTCAGCGCCGAGGAGGCGATCTTCTCCGGCGAGGCCGAGTTCGTGGTGCTGCCCGGCGAGGTCGGCGAGCTCGGGATCTATCCTCAGCACACGCCGCTCATCACCCGCATCAAGCCGGGCGAGGTGCGCATCAAGCCGGCCGACGGCGGCGAGGAGCAGCTCATCTTCGTCGCGGGCGGTGTGCTCGAAGTGCAGCCCAAGGTCGTGACGGTGCTCGCGGACACTGCGATCCGCGCGCACGACCTCGACGAGGCCAAGGCGCAGGAGGCGCTCAAGCGCGCGGAAGATGCGAAGCGCAACGCGCAAGGCAAGCAGGAGCTCGCGACCGTGGAGGGCGAGATCTCGATGCTCGCCGCGCAGCTGGCCGCGATCCGGAAGCTGCGCAAGAAGTAGCGTTGCACGCGGGATGACCGAAGGGCGGCCTACCGGCCGCCCTTCGTACATGTGCGGTCCTATAATCGGTCCGCTTATGAGCCCGCTGTCGTACAGCAAGTATCTCAAACTGCGCGAATTGCTTGCGTGCCAGGAGCTGGAGAGCGCCAGGCACGGCGCCCCGGCGCACGACGAGCTGCTCTTCATCGTCACCCATCAGACCTACGAGCTCTGGTTCAAACAGGTGCTGCACGAGCTCGATGCGGTGCTCGCGATCATGGGCGCGGCGTCGGTCGCCGAAAGGGACGTCGGGCGGGCCCTTCACTACCTCGAGCGGATCGTCAAGATCCAGGGCGTGCTCGTCAATCAGATCGACGTGCTCGAGACCATGACACCGCTCGACTTCCTCGACTTTCGCAATCTCCTCACGCCGTCCTCGGGGTTCCAGAGCGCGCAGTTCCGAAGCCTCGAGAACAAGCTCGGCCTCGCGCGGACGCAGCGCCTGCGCTACAACGAGGCGGACTACGAGGCGTCGCTCGACGGGCCGGACCGTCCGGCGGTGTCCGCTGCCGAACGGAGCCCCAGCCTTTTCGACGTGGTCGAGGCGTGGCTCGCGCGCACGCCGTTCGTCCAGTCGCGCCAGTTCGACTTCTGGCGTGAGTACCAAGCGAACGTCACCCGGATGCTCGACGATGACCGTGCCACGATCGAACGCAAGGCGCAGCTCGCGCCGGCGGCCCGGCACGCGCAGCTCGAGGAGCTCGAGCGCACGCGCGAGACATTTGCCGCGGTCTTCGATCCGGCGAAGTACGACGCGCTGCGGGCAGCCGGGCGGCGCCGTCTGTCCTACGAGGCGTTCCTCGCCGCGCTCATGATCATGCTGTACCGGGACGAGCCGATCCTGCAGAACCCCTTCCGGCTCCTCACCGCGCTGGTCACGATCGACGAGAACCTCTCGCTTTGGCGCTATCGCCACGCGCTGATGGTTCAGCGGATGATCGGCGCGAAGATCGGCACCGGCGGCTCGAGCGGCCAGGATTACCTGCGGCGCACCGTGGAAGTGCACCGCGTGTTCCTCGATTTCTTCAACCTCTCGACCTACCTCATTCCCCGCTCGATGCTGCCGGCGCTGCCGGACGGGCTGCGCGAGCAGCTCGGTTTCCGCTGGAGTTCCTCCCCGTCCGCGGGAGGAGCGCCGGGCGAGGGCGGGCCGGTCTAGTGCTGGCGTCCCACTACGGCACGTTCTTCGCGTCGAACGGCGACGCGCTGCACGTCACCGCGCACAGCCACCATCCGTGGCCCGACGTCACGCGCGCGGCGCATCTCCAGTACTGGGAGGACTCCGCCCGTCTCACCAACCGCAAATGGCAGGACAAGGTCTTCGGCGAGGTGGTCCCGGAGGCCCAGGATCATGTCGCGCGGCATCTCGGCCTCGCCGACCCGAAGCTCGTCGCGTTCGCGACGAACACGCACGAGTTCGTCGCGCGGCTGTACTCCTGCCTCGACTGGTCACGCGTTCCGCGCGTCCTCACGACCGCGAGCGAGTTCCACAGCTTCGCTCGACAGACGCGCCGGCTCGAGGAGACCGGGCGCCTGCAGGTCACGCGCGTCCCGGTCGAGCCGTACGCGACGTTTCGCGACCGGTTCAGACAGGCCCTCGGCGGCCACCACGACCTGGTCTTCCTGTCGCAGGTGTTCTTCGACTCGTCGTTCGTCGTGGAACGGCTCGATGCGCTCGTTGCCGGGATTTCCGCCGAGACGATCGTCGCGATCGACGGCTATCACGCGTTCATGGCGATCCCCGTCGATCTCGGGACGCTTGGACGGCGCGTCTTCTACACCGCTGGCGGCTACAAGTATGCGCAGGCAGGCGAGGGCGCCTGCTTCCTGTCGATTCCCGAGGACTGCCAGCTGCGCCCGGTCTTCACCGGCTGGTACTCCGACTTCGGGCAGCTCAGCGGCGCGCAGGGCGCCGCGGTCGGTTACGGCCCGGACGCGATGCGGTTCTGGGGCTCTACCTTCGACCCGTCGGGTCTGTACCGCTTCAACGCCGTCATGCGCTGGCTGCACCGTCTGGGCGTCACTGCGCACGAGATCCACGCGCACGTCGAAGGGCTCGAGCACAGGTTCCTCGACGGCCTGTCCGGAGCGAGGCTTGCGCGGCTGCCGGTTGCGGCCCTGACCCCGCCCGCGGGCCAGCCGCGCGGCAACTTCCTCACGTTCGACCTCGACGACGCCGCGGAGGCGGAGCAGCGTCTGGCGACGCACGGGATCGTCGTCGACCGGCGCGGCCGGCGACTGCGGTTCGGCTTCGGGGTGTACCACGACGCCGCGTTCGTCGACGCCCTGCTCGCGCGGCTGCGCGAGGCGCTCGCATGAGCGCGGGCCCGGACGCGTACGATCTCGTCATCATCGGCGGGGGCATCAACGGCGTCGGCATCGCGCGCGACGCCGGGGGCCGGGGCCTCAAGACGCTGCTCGCGGAGCAGGGCGATCTGGGTTCGGCGACCTCCTCGGCGAGCAGCAAACTCATCCACGGCGGGCTCCGCTACCTCGAGCACTACGAGTTCCGACTCGTCGCCGAGGCGCTCGCCGAGCGCGAGGTGCTGCTGCGGATCGCGCCGCACGTCGTGTGGCCGCTGGACTTCGTGCTCCCGCACATGCCGCACCTGCGCCCGCGCTGGATGATCCGGGCGGGGCTGTTCCTCTACGACACCATCGGAGGGCGGGGCACGCTCCCGCGCTCGCGCGGGGTCAGGCTCGACGCGGCCGGCTACGGCGCCGGACTGAAGCCCGAGCTGACGCACGGCTTCGTCTATGCGGACTGCCAGGTCGACGACGCGCGCCTGGTGCTGCTTAACGCACGCAGCGCCGCGGAGCAGGGCGCCACGATCATGCCGCGCACGCGCTGCGTCGCCGGACGGCGCGACGGCGCGCTTTGGCGCGTCACGCTGCACGACGCCGCCACCGGCGCGCGGGGCGAAGTCGCCTGCCGCGCGCTGGTGAACGTCGCCGGCCCTTGGGTCCGGAGCCTGCTCGATCGCGAGCTGCGGGTCCCGGCGCCCGGCGACCTCCGCCTCGTGAAGGGCAGCCACATCGTCGTGCCGCGCATCCACGACCGCCCACACGCCTACATCCTCCAGAACCCCGACGGCCGCGTCGTGTTCATGATTCCCTACGAGGACGGCTACACCGAGATCGGGACTACCGACGTGCCCATCGACAGCATGGAGCCGCCGCCCGCGTGCTCGCGCGAGGAGGTCGAGTACCTCTGCGCGGCGGGGAGCCGCTACACCCTTCGCCCGGTCACGCCGGATATGGTGGTGAACACCTGGAGCGGCGTTCGGCCGCTCTATGACGACGGCACCGACGATCCTTCCGCGATCACCCGCGACTACCGGTTCGTCCTGGACGAGAACGGGCCGCCGCTGCTCTCGATTTTCGGCGGCAAGCTCACCACCTACCGCAAGCTCGCCGAGGCGGCGCTCGCGAAGCTCGCGAGATGGTTTCCCGACCGGCGCCCGTGGACCGAGCGCGCGCCGCTGCCGGGCGGCGACTTCGGCGGGGCGAGCTTCGACGAGCTCGTCGCCGCGTACCGCGGCCGGTATCCGCGCCTGGACGCAGCCTGGCTGAGGCGCCTGCTGCGGCGGCACGGCACCTGCGCCGCGGAGATCCTCGACGGGGTGAAGTCCGAGGGCGACCTCGGCGAAGCGTTCGGCGGCGGCCTCTACGAGCGCGAGCTCGACTACCTCGTCGATCGCGAATGGGCACGCACGGCCGAGGACGTGCTCTGGCGGCGCACGAAGTGCGGCCTGCACATGACGGCGATGCAGCGCGCAAGGGTCGAAGACCGTCTGGGCGCGACCGCATGAGCGCCGCACCGCTCGAGTTCTGGTTCGAGTTCGCGAGCACCTACTCGTATCCGGCCGCGATGCGCATCGAGACGCTCGCCGGACGCGCCGGCGTGGCGATCGCGTGGCGACCGTTCCTGCTCGGTCCGATCTTCCAGGCGCAGGGGTGGAACGACTCGCCGTTCAACCTGTATCCGGCGAAAGGGCGCTACATGTGGCGCGACCTCGAGCGGCTGTGCGGCAAGCACGGCCTGCCCTACGCGCGTCCGGCGATCTTCCCGCAGCGGAGTGTTCTCGCAGCCCGCATCGCGCTCGCCGCGATCGATGAGCCGTGGCTGCCGGCGCTGGTCCGCGGGATCTACGTCGCGAACTTCGCGGAGGGGGCGGACATCTCGACTCCCGGGACGCTCGCGCGCGTGCTGGCGGCACTGGGCCAGGACCCGAAGCCGTGGCTCGACCGCGCGCAGGCGCAGCCCGCCAAGGACGCGTTGCGTGCAAACACCGCCCGGGCGCAGGCGCTCGGCATCTTCGGGGCGCCGACGTTCGTTGCGCGCGGCGAGGTCTTCTGGGGCGGAGACCGCCTGGAAGACGCGCTCGCGTGGCAGCTCCGGGCGGGCTGAGCACGGGATTCAAGCGTCCGAACGCCGATCGATGCTTCCCCTCGACCGCCTCGATCGTGCCGCGCTCGCACAGGTGCGCGGCGTGTTCGCGGACATCGACGACACGCTCACCACCGACGGCAGGCTGACGGCGGAGGCCTATGCCGCGATGGCGGCGCTGCACGGCGCGGGGCTCCTCGTCGTGCCGATCACCGGGCGCCCCGCCGGCTGGTGCGACCACATCGCCAGGATGTGGCCGGTCGACGCGGTCGTCGGCGAAAACGGCGCGTTCTACTTCTGCTACGACCGTGCTGCACGCAAGCTCGTGAAACGCTTTCGCGACGACGATGCGACGCGCGCCGCGAACCGCGCGCGCCTCGCCGCGGTGCGGGAGCGCATCCTCGCGGAGGTGCCGGGCACCGCGCTCGCGTCCGACCAACTCTATCGCGAGGCCGATCTCGCGATCGACTGGCGCGAGGACGTGCCGCCGCTCGCCGACGAGGCGGTGGATCGCATCGTCGCGATCATGCGCGCGGCGGGCATGACGGCGAAGGTGAGCTCGATCCACGTCAACGGCTGGTTCGGCGTCTACGACAAGCTCGGCATGACGAAGACGCTGATGCACGAGCGCTTCGGCGTCGAGCTCGACGCGGCGCGCGGCCGTTACGCGTTCGTCGGCGACTCGCCGAACGACGCACCGATGTTCGCGTATTTCCCCCTGTCGGTCGGCGTGGCGAACGTGCGCCGGTTTGCCGGCCGCCTCGAGCGTGCGCCGGCGTACGTCACCGCGGCGGAGAGCGGCAAGGGGTTTGCGGAGTTCGCAGCGCAGCTGCTCGCGGCACGCGCCTGAACGATCGATGGAGTGGCTCGCCGCCTACCTGGCGCTCGGCGCGCTCGTCGGCATCCTCGCCGGCATGCTCGGCATCGGCGGCGGGATGATCGTCGTCCCGCCGCTCGCCCTGATGCTCGAGTCGCAGGGCCTGCCGCGCGAGCACGTGCTCCATCTCGCGGTCGGGACCGGGATGGCGACGATCCTCTTCACCTCGCTCTCGAGCGTGAGCGCGCACGCGGCGCGGGGCGGCGTGCGGTGGGAGATCGCGAGGCGGATCACGCCCGGCATACTCTTCGGCGGCGTGGCCGGCGCGATCGTGGCGCACTATCTTTCCACCCGCACGCTGGCGATCTACTTCACCGCGTTCGTCTTCCTGATGGCGGTGAACATGGCGCTCGACCTGAAGCCGAAGCCCTCGCGCGAGCCGCCAGGTGCGGCCGGCATGTTCGCTGCCGGAACGGCGATCGGCGGCCTGTCGTCGCTCGTGGCGATCGGGGGCGCGGTGATGTCGGTGCCGTTCATGCTCTACTGCAACGTCCCGATCCGGCAGGCGGTGGGGACTGCGGCGGCCATCGGCTTCCCGATCGCGGTGGGCGGCACGATCGGCTACCTCTACACCGGCTGGAGCGCGGACGGGCTGCCGTCGTGGAGTCTCGGCTACGTCTATCTGCCGGCGCTCGCGGGGATCACGGTGGCGAGCGTGCTGACCGCGCCGCTCGGCGCGCGCGTCGCGCACCGCGTGCCCGGACGCCTGCTCAAGCGCATCTTTGCGGCGCTGCTGTTCGTGTTCGCGGCCCGAATGCTCACGAGCCTGTGGTGACGCTCAGCTTTTCAGCTGGTCCCTCAGCACGTTCTTCTGCACCTTGCCCATCGCGTTGCGCGGCAGGTCGTCGACGAACACCACGCGTTTCGGCACCTTGAAGTTCGCGATCTGCGCTTTGACGTGGGCGATGACCGCCGCCTCGTCGAGCGCAACGTCCTTCTGCCTCACCACCACCGCCGTGACGGACTCGCCGAAATCCGGGTGCGGCACGCCGACCACCGCCGACTCTGCCACGCCCGGCAGCGCGTCGATGACCAGCTCGATCTCCTTCGGATACACGTTGTACCCGCCGGAGATGATGAGGTCCTTCGCGCGGCCGACGATCGAGAGATAGCGATCCTCGCTCCACTGGCCGACGTCGCCGGTCCTGAACCAGCCGTCGGCGGTGAACTCCTCCTTCGTCTTCTCGGGCATGCGCCAGTAGCCGGCGAAGACGTTCGGTCCCTTGATCTCCACGACGCCCGGCTTGCCGGGGCCGAGGGTCGTGCCGTCATCGACGACCCGCACCGAGACACCCGGGAGCGGGAAGCCGACCGTGCCGCCGCGGCGCTCGCCATCGTAGGGATTCGAAGTGATCATCCCCGCCTCGGACATGCCGTAGCGCTCGAGGATGGTGTGTCCGGTGCGCGCCGTCCATTCGCCGAACGTGTCGAGGAGCAGCGGCGCGGAACCGGAGACGAACAGGCGCATGTGCCGCACGAGCTCGCGCGTCAGCCCGGGCTCGGCGAGCAGGCGCACGTAGAACGTCGGCACTCCCATCATCGCGGTCGCGCGCGGCAGCGCAGTCAGCATCGCCTTGGGGTCGAACTTCCGATGGAACAGGATCCGCGCGCCGGCGAGGAGAATCGGATGGATGCCGACGAAGAGGCCGTGCACGTGGAACGTCGGTAGCCCGTGCAGCAGGATGTCCCGCTCGGTGAAACGCCAGTAGTCCTTCAGCACGGCGCCGTTCGAGGTGAGGTTGCCGTGCGTGACCATGGCGCCTTTCGAGCGGCCGGTCGTGCCCGACGTGTAGATGATCACTGCGAGATCGCCATCGTCGAGCGGCGCGTCCTCGAAGGTGGGCGCCGCGCCTGCCATCGCCTCGGTCAGCGTGCCCTTGCCGTGCTCGTCGAGCACGTAGAGCCGGGGCGCGCCCGCTTCCCGCGCGAGCTCCTTGAACGTGCCGAGCATCTGCGGCCGGCACACGACGACGCGCGGCTCGGCGTCCTGGAGGAAGTAGGCGAGCTCGCCGCGCTGGTACGCCGTGTTGAGCGGCAGGAAGCAGAACCCCGCGCGAATGCAGCCGAGATACAGGAACAGCCCTTGCGCCGACTTGTCGATCTGGGCCGCGACGCGGTCGCCGCGCGCGAGGCCGAGGCCGGTCAGGAAGGCAGCGACGCGCGCCGTCTCGCGCTCGAGATCGGCATAGGTGTAGCGCTCGCCGCTGTCGGCCTCCAGGAAGGCCTCTGCGGGTCGGGCGGCGAAGCCGCGGCGGAAGAAGGTGTACGCGTTCATGGCTCGGGGGTGGTCCCAAAGCAAGAAGCCACGGCGCGCCGTGGCTTCTCGTCGAAGCGGAAATCGATTGCCTTCAGAGATCGACCTTGATCCCGCCGTCCTTGACCACCTTGCCCCACTTGGCGATCTCCGACTTGACGAACGCGGCGAACTCGGCCGGTGGCTGGCCCCCTGCGTCGGCGCCCTGGCTCGCCCAGATCGCCTTGATGTCGGGCATCTGCAGGACTTTGACGGTTTCAGCGTACATCCGGTCGATGACCGGCTGCGGGGTACCCTTGATCCCCCACAGCGCGTACCACGTGGTCGAGACGGCGAAATCGACGCCCGCCTCCTTCATCGTCGGCACGTCGGGCACCACGCTGTTGCGCGTGCCGGTGGTGACCGCGAGCGGACGGAGCTTGCCGGCCTTGATCTGGTTCGCCGAAGTGCCCATGCCGTCAAAGGCCATGTCGACCTGACCCGCGAGGAGATCCTGCATCATCGGGCCGGCGCCCTTGTAGGGCACGTGCGTGAGGTCGACCTTTGCGGTCTGCTTGAACAGCTCCCCGATCAGGTGATGGCTCGTCCCGCTGCCCGCCGAGCCGAAGTTGAGCTTCCCGGGGTTCGCCTTGGCGTAGGCGATCAGCTCCTGCAGGGTCTTGAAGTCGTTCTTGGGGTGGAGGACGACGACGTTCGGAACGGCCGCGAGGACCGTCACCGGCGCGAAGTCGCGTTCGAGGCTGTATGGCAGCTTCGTGTAGAGCGTCTCGGCGATCGTGTGGTGGATCGCGCCGATGAACCACGTGTAGCCGTCCGGCGCCTCCTTCGAGGCGCGCGTCGCACCGACCGTGCCGCCTGCCCCGCCCATGTTCTCGATCAGCACCTGCTGGCCGAGCAGCTGCGTCATCTTTGCCGCCCAGGGGCGGGCGAAGGTATCGGTCCCGCCGCCCGCGGGGAAGGGGTTGATGGCGCGGATCGGCTTGACGGGCCACGCTTGCGCGGCGGCGGCGCCGGCTGCGACGGCAAGCGCGAAAGCGGAGATTGCAAGCGCTGCTGCGCGGAATGGACGTGACATTTGAGCTCCTTCCTCTCGATGGTCATCGCCGGCGTTATATGTGCCCTGCCGACTAGGGTGGAACGGTAGTCTGGCTAGGCCGAACTGCGCCGTCAACCCTGCGCCGCGGCAGGGCTCATCGGCCCTTGAACTCGGGCTTCTGCTTGTCGAGAAATGCCCGGTATCCGATCTGGAAGTCCTCGGTGCCGAAACACGCGAAGCTTTCGTCGTATTCCTCCGGGGTGAGCGGCCGCGGGTCCGCGAGCCGGCGCGCGAACTTCTTGTGCCAGCGATGCACGAGGGGGGCGCCTGCGGCGATGCGCCGCGCTGTCACGGCAACTTCGTCGTCGACGCGGTCGTCGGGCACCACGCGGTTCACCAGGCCCTTGTCCTTCGCCTCCTGCGCGCCGAAGACCCGTCCCTCGAACACGATCTCGAGCGCGACCGCGCGGCCGACGAGGTCGATCAGCCCTCTTAGCTCACCGTAAGCCATCACCAGGCCGAGGTTCTTCACCGGCACGCCGAAGCGGCTCGACTCGCCGCAGATGCGCAGGTCGCAGATCGCCGCGATCTCGAGGCCGCCGCCGACGCACGCGCCCTTGATCAGTGCGACCACCGGGTGCCGGCAGCCGGCGATCGCGTCCATGCCCTCCTGGACGATGCGCCCGTACTCGCGGGCCTGCGCGACGTTCGCGCGCTCACGCTCGAACTCGGCGATGTCGGCGCCCGCAGCGAAGGCCTTGTCGCCCGCGCCGCGCAGAATCACGCAGCGCAGGCTCTCGTCTCCGTCGAGGTCGCGGAAGATTTCCGTCAGCCGCTCCCACATCGAGCGGTCGAGCGCGTTCAGGCGCTCGGGCTTGTTCAGCGTGACGGTCGCGATCGCGTCGTCGCGCGCGAGGAGCACCGATTCCGTCATCCGGGTCAGCGATAAAAGAGATTCACGAGCCCCATACCCGTGACCGGCACGTAGGTGACCAGCAGGAGCACCGCCACCAGCACGCCGATGAAGTACACGTTCTTCTTAGTGACTTCCCACATGTCCTCGCGCGCGATCGCGCACGCGGTCGCGAGCACGCTCGCCACCGGCGGGGTCTGCTGGCCGATGCCGAGGTTGATTGTCACGATAAGCCCGAAGTGCACCGGATCGATGCCGACCTGCTTCACAAGCGGCATCACGATCGGCACCGTCAGGATGATCGCCGCCGCGGAGTGGAGGATCAGCCCGAGGAGGAGGAACAGCACGTTAAGGATCGCGAGCACGGCCCATTTGTTGGAGGTGAAGTCGATAATTGCGCCAGCCAGCCTCTGCGGCACCTGCGTTTCAGTGAGATGCACGCCGAGGAGCGCAGAGGCCGCAACGAGCAGCATCACCACCGCAGTCTGAACGCCGCCCTCCACGAGCGCCTCCCGCAGGATGCGCATGTCGAGCTCGCGGTAGACGCCCAGGCCGATGAACAGGGCCGCCACGACCGCCAGGGCGGCGCCCTCGGTTGCCGTGACGACACCCCCGAAGATGCCGCCGAGAATGATGAGCGGGAGCAGCAGCGCCCACGCCGCCTCGCGGAAGGTCCGCCGGACGTTGGTCCACGCAAACGCTTCCTCGACCGGATAGTTGTAGCGCACCGCGAACCAGTACGCCATCGCCATCAGGCCGAGGCCGCCCAGGATGCCGGGCACGATCCCGGCGACGAAGAGCTGCACCACCGAGGTGTCGGCCATCACCGCGTACAGGATCATCGGGATCGACGGCGGAATGATCACCGCGAGCGTTGCCGAGGAGGACATCACCGCCGCCGCGAACGTGCCCGGGTAGCCGCGTTTCTTCATCGACGGGATCAGCACCGAGCCGAGCGCGGCAACGTCGGCGACCGCCGAGCCGGAAATCTCCGCGAAGAAGAGCGACGTGCCGACCGACACCATCGCGAGCCCGCCGCGGATGAACCCGAGCAGCGCGGACGCGAGCGCGATCAGGCGCCGCGAGATTCCGGAGGCGTTCATGATCGCGCCGGCCAGGATGAACAGCGGGATCGCGAGAAGCGGGAAGTTGGTCGCGCCGTTGTACATTACGATCGCGACGTTCGGGAGCGAGTCGAGGCCCTGCGCGGCGACCATCGCCACCACCGCGACCACGCCGAGCGCGACCGCAATCGGCACGTTGATCAGCACGAGCGCCAAGATGCAGACGAAGAGCAGCAGGATGGCCATCAGTGCAGCTTCTCGGCTAGCGCGCTTTCGTGCACAACCACCGGGCGCCCGCGCGCCTCGGCGAGCACCTGCGGCAGGTTGAGCAGCTCGGCGATGACGTAGAGGGTCGCCCCGATCGGGATCACCGACTGCGTCAACGCGACCGGCACGGTCGGCAGGCTGACCAGGTGATCGGTCGCCAGCACCTCGAGCACCGTATACCCGACCCAAGCTAGCAGCACGAAGAACGCGATCACGAGCGCTTCGGCGAACAGGACCATCGGCACGCGAAACCGCGGCTCGAGTCCGCGTACGAGGCCCGGGAAGCCGATGTGTGCGCGCTTGAGCGCGGCGAGCGCGGAGGCGTAGTAGGTGAGCCAGGCGAGCAGGATCGAGGCGACCTCGTCGTACCAGACGAGCGAGGCGCCGGCGGCACGGAACACCACCCCCACCGTCACCTCGAGGAAGAGGACCGTCATCAGGGCGATGACGATCCACTCCAGGAGCCGCTCGAACGCGGCGCGCAGGCGGGCGTAGCTGGTCACGTCGTCGGCGCGCGGGCGGCGCTGCGGCTTATTTGCCGAGCGCGATCGCGCGGTCGATGACTTCCTTCGAGCCCTTCACATCCTTGGCAAACTCCTCGTACACCGGCTTGGAGGCGGCGATGAAGGCGTCCTTGTTCGGCACATTGACCTGCACCCCCGCCGACTTGATCTTGCCGAGGAGGTCCTCGTCGTCCTTTGCCGCCTTGGCGTAGACGAACGCCTGCGTTTCCTTCGCGGTCTGCTCGAGCGTCTGCCGCACGTCGGCAGGCAGGCTCGCCCACTTCTTCGCGCCGACGGTGGCGTACGCAGGCGTGTACACGTGCCCGGTGAGGGAGAGGAACTTCTGCACCTCCTGGAACTTGGCGCTGTAGATCTGCGTGAAGGGGTTCTCCTGCCCGTCCATGACACCGGTCTGCAGCGCGGTGAACACCTCGGAGAACTTCATCGGGCTCGGGTTCGCGCCGTACGCCTGGAACATCTTCACCCGCCACTTGCCCTCGGGCACGCGCAGCTTGATGCCCTTCAGGTCGTCGGGCGTGTTGATCGGGCGCTTGGAGTTGGTGATATGGCGGTAGCCGTTTTCCCAGACCGCGATGACCTTCAGGCCCTTCGCCTCGGCCGCGGGGGCCAGCGTCGACCAGAATACGTCCTTCTCGATGCGCTGCATGTGCGCGCGGTCCTTGACCAGATAGGGCATCTCGAAGACGCCGAACAGATCAGCCTCGGAAGACATCACCGTGGACGGCAGCGCGATGTCGACGGTGCCGAGCTTGAGCTTCTGCAGCAGCTCCTTGTCGCCACCGAGCTGGCTCGAGCCGTAGACGACCACTTTCGCCTTGTTCCCGAGTTTGGCATTCGCGTTCTTCGCGAACTCCTCCGCGCTGGCGGCGAACAGCGAGCCTGGCTCGCCGACGTGGCCGAACTTGATCTCGGTCTGGGCGTACGCGGACAGCGCGAGCGGCCCCGCCAAGACTGCGAGGACGGCGACCGCCCTTGGTGCGAAACAACGCTTCATGGGTGCTTCCTCCTTTGTTGGATGGGCCTGCGCCAGCTCTTTCCGGCTGGCTGCGGGCGTGCAGCGATTCTAAAGTCGTTCTACGCCGCTTTGCGCGCGGGCTTGCGCGCGCACTCGGCCAGGTAATCCATCGCCGCCTGTGCGCCCCCCTTCCGGTGCGGTACGCCCGCCAACCCGAGCCCCATCTCCACACCGGCGAGCGTGCCTGCCAGAGTCAGGTCGTTGAAGTCGCCGAGGTGACCGATGCGGAACACCTTGCCGGCGAGCTTCCCGAGGCCGGTCCCGAGCGACATGTCGAACGAGTCCAGGATCACCTTGCGCAGGTGATCGGCGTCGTGGCCGGATGGGGTCATCACCCCGGTGAGGGAGCTCGAGTACTCCTCCGGCACCGCGCACAGGACCTCCAGGCCCCAGGCGCGCACCGCGCGGCGCGTCGCCTCGGCGTGGCGGTCGTGGCGCGCGAAGACGTTCTCGAGGCCCTCCTCCTGCAGCATACGCAGCGCCTCCCGCAAGCCGTAGAGCAGATTCGTCGCCGGCGTATAGGGGAAGTAGCCGGTCTTGTTCGACGCAAGCATCTCCTCCCAGCCCCAGTACGACCGCGGCAACTTCGCAGCGGCCGAGGCCTTGCGCGCCTTCTCGCTGACGGCATTGAAGGACAGGCCCGGCGGCAGCATCAGCCCCTTCTGCGAGCCGGCCACGGTGACGTCAACGCCCCATTCGTCGTGGCGGTAGTCGATCGAGGCAAGCGAGCTGATGGTGTCGACGAGCAGCAGCGCCGGATGGCCCGCGGCGTCCATCGCCTTGCGCACGAGCCCGATGCGGCTCGTCACGCCGGTCGAGGTCTCGTTGTGCACGACGCAGACGGCGCGGACGCCGTGCGCCTTGTCCTCGCGCAGCTTCGCCTCCAGCACGGCGGCGTCGGCGCCGCGGCGCCAGTCGGTCGGGATGAACTCGGTGACGAGGCCGAGCTTCGTCGCCATCCGGTTCCACAGCGTCGCGAAGTGCCCAGTCTCGAACATCAGGACCTTGTCACCGGGCGAGAGCGTGTTCACGAGCGCCGCTTCCCACGCACCGGTGCCCGAGGCGGGGTAGATCACGACCGGCTGTGTCGTCTTGAAGACGTGCCTCAGGCCGTCGAGCACCTCGTGACCGAGCGTCGCGAACTCCGGGCCGCGGTGATCCATGGTCGGCAGGTCGATCGCGCGCAGGACGCGGTCCGGGACGTTGGTGGGGCCGGGGATCTGCAGGAAATGACGGCCGCTGCGATAGCTCATGGGGACTCCGTCCCGGATGCGTGAGGTAGCGCGGATGCTAGCGCCCGCCCGCGGCGAAACGCAAGCCTTTTTTGTATGCAAAATGATGCAGCGCCGCATGACCACGTGCAAGGCATTGATTTAAAGGTTGCGGCCAATAGGCCGAAGTGCATACAATCCCGCTCGATGAACGATCTCGCCCTTGCCCCCCGGCTCCTGCACGAGGATGCGACCGAGCGTCTGCGCGACATGATCGTGCAAGGCGAGCTCGCGGCCGGCGCAAAGCTCGTGGAACGCGTTCTGTGCGAGCACCTCGGCGTCTCGCGCACGCCCCTCCGCGAGGCGATCAAGCGGCTCGCGTCCGAGGGGCTCGTCGCGCTGCAACCGAACCGCGGCGCGATCGTCACGCCGCTCACGCTCGCGACAGTGCGCGAGACCTTCGAGGTGATGGGCGCGCTCGAGGCGCTCGCCGGGCAGCTCGCGTGCCGGAACATCACCGACGCGCAGCTCGCCGAGATCCGTGCGCTGCACTTCGACATGCTCGCGTGCCACGCCCGCGGCGATCTCGCCGGGTACTTTCGCTGCAACCAGGCGATCCATCTCGCGATCGTCGCGGCGAGCGGCAACGCGACGCTCGCGGCGACCTATCGCAACCTGAACGCGCACGTGCGCCGCGCCCGATACGTGGCCAACCTGTCGCGCGGCCGGTGGGACCAGGCGGTGGCCGAGCACGAAGAGATCCTCGCCGCGCTCGTGGCCCGCGACGGTGTGCGGCTGCAGCGCCTGCTTTCCGAACATCTCGGGGCGAAGATGACGGCGGTGCTGGGCGCCGTCGAGACCACCGGAGGCGTGAACGATGGCGCTTATGACTGAGCGAACAAGGGGGCTGAAGGAAGGGTCGGGACCCCTTCCTTCCCGACCAGGCCCACTTGTAGATCCCCCGACCGAGGATGCCAAATGCCATTAACCATTGATGTCGTTTCGGACGTCGTGTGCCCGTGGTGCTACATCGGCAAACGCCGCCTCGAAGGTGCGCTCGCGCTCTACTCGAGTGCGCACCCCGGCGCGCCGGCGCCTGCAGTGACCTGGCGCCCGTTCCAGCTCAATCCCGGCATGCCCGACGAAGGCATGGCGCGCGAGGAGTATGTGCAGCGCAAGTTCGGCACCCGCGGCGGTGCGGTCTATGACCGCGTGGCGGCGGTCGGGCGCGAGGTCGGGATTGCGTTCGCCTTCGACCGGATCTCGCGCCAACCCAACACGCTGGTCGCGCACAGCCTCATCGAGCTTGCCGAGAGGCGCGGCGCGCAGGACGCAGTCGTCGAGGCGCTCTTTCGCGCCTACTTCCTCGACGGCGTGGACCTCACTGCGCGCGCGAACCTGGTTGCGATCGCGACCGGCGCCGGCATCGACCGGGTCGAGGTCGAGGCGTGGCTGGACGACGCGAACGCCCGCGACTTCGCAAGCGCCGAGGATCAGCGCGCGCGTGAGATCGGTATCGAAGGCGTGCCGTTCTTCATCTTCAACGGGCGCGTGGCCGTGTCGGGCGCTCATCCTGCCGAGGCGCTGCTCGAGGCGATGAAGCAGGCGGAAGCAGCGCCGCAGGAATGAGCGTCCACCGGGTCGCATTCCACCCCGGCGCCGCCGGGTCGAGCCTCGCACAGCGCCTCAAGCGCGAAGTCGAAGGCGACGTGCTGTTCGACCGCGCATCGCGCGGACGCTATTCGACCGATGCGTCGATCTATCAGGTGGAGCCGATCGGCGTCGTCGTGCCCAGGACCGAGGCCGCCGCGGTCCGCGCGATGGAAATCGCGCTCGAGGCCGGCGTGCCGATCCTGCCGCGCGGCGCCGGCAGCTCGCAGTGCGGCCAGACGGTCGGCGCCGCGCTCGTCATCGACCACTCGAAGCACCTGAACGAGGTGGTCGAGCTCGATCCCGCGCGCGCGACGGTCACCGTGCAGCCGGGCATGGTGCTCGACAGGCTCAACGCGCTCCTGCGCCCGCACGGGCTCTGGTTTCCCGTCGACGTGTCCACCTCGGCGCAGGCCACTATCGGCGGCATGGCGGGCAACAACTCCTGCGGTTCGCGCTCCATCCGCTACGGCAACATGGTGCACAACGTGGCCGCGATCGACGCGCGCCTGGCCGACGGCACCGAGTTCCGCTTCGGCCCGAGCGACGAGGTCGCGGCGGGCCCGGTCGGCTACCGGGCACTTGCGGCGAAGCTGCACGCGATCGTGCACCGCGAGGCCGACGAGATCGCCGCGAAGTGGCCGCAGGTCCTGCGCCGCGTGCAGGGCTACAACATCGACATGCTGCGGTCGCACCTCCCGCACAACCTTGCGCATCTCCTGGTCGGCTCGGAGGGCACCCTCGCCTACTCGCAGCGCCTCACGCTGAAGCTCGCGCCGATCCCGAGACACAAGACGCTAGGCGTCTGCCACTTTCCCACGTTCTATCGGGCGATGGAAAGCGCGCAGCACATCGTGAAGCTCGACCCCGACGCGGTCGAGTTGGTCGACCGCACGATGATCGATCTCGCGCGTGCCAACCGCGCCTTCGAGCCCATCGTGCGCCGGTTCGTGCAGGGCGAGCCGGCGGCGATCCTGCTCGTCGAGTTCGCCGGCGACGAGGCGACCGCGCAGGTGGCCAAGCTCAAGCGGCTGGTCGAGCTGATGGGCGACCTCGGCCTCCCGGGCAGCGTCGTGGAGATCGCCGACGCCAGGCTGCAGAAGGACGTGTGGGAAGTCCGCAAGGCCGGCCTCAACATCATGATGTCGATGAAGGGCGACGGGAAGCCGGTGTCGTTCATCGAGGACTGCGCCGTGCCGCTCGAGCATCTCGCCGAATACACCGACCGGCTCACGAAGGTGTTCGAGAAGCACGGCACGAAGGGAACGTGGTATGCGCACGCCTCGGTCGGCACGCTGCACGTGCGACCGATCCTCGACATGCGCACCGACGGGGCGCGGAAGATGCGCGCCATCGCCGAGGAGGCCTGCGCGATGGTGCGCGAGTTCAAGGGCGCGTACTCGGGCGAGCACGGCGACGGGCTGGTCCGCTCCGAGTGGATCGAGCCGATCGTGGGTGCGCGCCTCACCCGCGCGCTCGGCGAGATCAAGGCGCTCTTCGATCCGAAGGGGCTGATGAACCCGGGCAAGATCGTGCGGCCGTCGAAGATGGACGACCGGACGCTCTTCCGGTTCAAGCCGGGCTATGCGGCAGCGAAGCTCGACACCGCGCTCGACTGGTCCGAGTGGAGCGTGCCGGGCGCGCAATCACAGGGGTTCGCCGCTGCGGTCGAGATGTGCAACAACAACGGGCACTGCCGCAAGTTCGACGCCGGCACGATGTGCCCGTCGTTCCGCGCGACCGGCGACGAGCAGCACCTGACGCGGGGGCGTGCCAACACGCTGCGGCTCGCGATCTCCGGCCAGCTCGGACCCGATGCGCTCAGCTCTGACGCGCTCTACGAGACGCTGTCCCTCTGCGTCTCCTGCAAGGGCTGCAAGCGGGAGTGCCCGACCGGCGTCGACATGGCAAAGATGAAGATCGAGTTCCTCCATCACTACCATGGCCGTCGTGGCTGGTCGATGAAGGACCGGGCAGTCGCGTTCCTGCCGCGCTACGCGCCGCTCGCGTCGCGCGCGGCGGGGCTGCTGAACCTGCGCGACCGCATCCCGCTCGTCGCGTCGCTCACCGAGAAGCTCGCGGGCCTTTCGGCGCGGCGCCGGCTGCCGGTGTGGCGGTCGCGACCGTTCCTCCGCTCGGCTGCCGGGCGCTACCAGGTGCGCGCGCCGGAGGATTGTGACCTCGTGCTGCTCGTCGACACGTTCAACAACTACTTCGAGCCCGAGAACGCCCACGCGGCGCTGCGCGTGCTGGAGGCCGCGGGCAGCCGCGTGCACGTCGCGCGCGCCGCGGCCGACCGCCGGCCGCTGTGCTGCGGCCGGACCTTCCTCGCGGCCGGCATGGTGAACGAGGCGCGCGTCGAGGCGCAGCGGACGAGCGAGGCCCTCGCTGCCTACGTGGCGCGCGGGATCCCGATCGTCGGGCTCGAGCCTTCGTGCCTGTTCGGCCTGCGCGACGAGTTCCTCTCGATGCTGCCAGGCGAGGCGAGCGGCGCACTCGCGATGAACGCGTTCGTCTTCGAGGAGTTCCTGGCGCGGGAGGCCGACGCTGGACGGCTCGCGCTGAAGCTGAAGCCGCTCGCGGAGAAGAAGGCGCTCTTGCACGGCCACTGCCACCAGAAGGCGTTCGGGGCGATGGGCGCCGTCGAGCGCGCGCTCGCGCTCGTGCCCGGGCTCGCGGTCGAGACGATCGAGTCGAGCTGCTGCGGCATGGCGGGCGCCTTCGGTTACGAGGCGAAGCACTACGACGTGTCGATGAGGATGGCGGAGGCGTCGCTTCTGCCGAAGGTGCGGGCCGCCGACGCAGGTACGCTCGTCGTGGCGGACGGGACGAGCTGCCGGCACCAGATCCGCGACGGCGCCGGCCGCGAGGCGATGCACGTGGCGCGCGTGCTGGAAATGGCTCTGACGTAGGGACCGGGGATCGCGACACCCCCATGATCGGCACCCCGAGACCGACGCTCTTCAACCGTCTTGCCGGCTTCGCCCGCTTCGTCTTCTGGAGCCTGCTCGTCTTTTTGCTCGCGATGCAGTTCGTCGGTCGGGGCGCGGTCGAGGCCGAGCGGGACGCAGCCCTGAAGCACTTCCAGGAGGCGCGCAAGTCGCGCGCGATCGCCCTGATCCACCGCCAGGACCGCGTGAGCTTCCTCGGCATCCCGGTGGCGAGCTACATCAGCATCGACGACTCGGAGGCCGTCCTCCGCGCCATCCGGCTCACGCCCGACGGCCAGCCGATCGACCTCATCCTGCACACGCCGGGCGGGCTCGTGCTCGCCGCGGAGCAGATCTCGCGCGCGCTCGTCGACCACAAGGGCAAGGTCACGGTGTTCGTGCCGCATTACGCGATGAGCGGCGGCACGATGATCGCGCTCGCCGCCGACGAGATCGTGATGGACCCGAACGCCGTCCTCGGGCCGGTCGATCCGCAGGTCGGCGGCGCGCCGGCGGCGTCGATCATCAAGGTGGTCGAGCAGAAGCCGATCGAGCGGATCGCCGACCAGACGCTGATCCTCGCGGACATGTCGCGCAAGGCCGTGGCGCAGGTACAGGCCTTCGTAACCGAGCTGCTCAGCGAAAGCGGCCAGATGCCGAAGGAGAAAGCGATCGAGAGCGCGAAGACCCTGACCGACGGCCGCTGGACGCACGACTTCCCGATCACGGCCAAGGCCGCCAGCGAGCTCGGGCTCAAGGTCGACACGAACATGCCGAAGGAGGTCTACGCGCTCATGGACCTCTATCCGCAGGCGCCGGGCAAGCGGCCGTCCGTGCTCTACGTCGAGCCGCCGCAGGGGATCCGCGACAGCGGAGCCGGCGACGCCCCTGCGCCGCAGCCCGCCCCGCGGCCCGAGCCGCGCAAGTAAGCGCGTGGACGTTTTGCCGGAGGGGTGGGCGGCGCTGCTCGCGTTCGCACCGATCGCCTTCGCCGGCGCGATCCTCTACGGCCTTTCGGGCTTCGGATCGGCCCTGATCACCGTGCCGCTCGCGGCCCAGTTCCTGCCGCTGCCGTTCGTGATCGCGACCTTCTCGGTGGTGGACCTCTCCGGTGCGCTGCGGCTCGGGCTGGAGAACCCGCGCAACGCGGTGCGCGGAGAGGTGCTGCGCATGGTGCCGCTCATCATCGTCGGGCTCGCGCTCGGCGCGACGCTTCTCGTGAACCTGCCGCGCGCGGCGAGCATGATCGCGCTCGCGGCTTTCATCGCGATATTCGCGGTCTACAGCCTCGCGCGGCGCGCGACCCACGGCATCGTCAGCCAGCGCTGGGCCTACGTCGCCGGGGTCTCGGGCGGGATCACCGGGTCGCTCTTCGGCGCGGGCGGGCCGCCCTACGCCATCTATCTCGCGCATCGACCGCTCACGAAGGAGCAGTTCCGCGCCACGCTGACGATGACCTCCATCTTCAGCATCGGCCTGCGCGTGGTCGCGTTCCTGATCACCGGTCTCCTCGCCGACATCAAGGTGTGGATCGCGGCCGCGATCGCGATCCCCGCGACGCTCGCCGGCATCGCGGTCGCCTCGCGCATCTTCCGGCGCATCTCGCGCGAGGCGGTGATGCGCGTGGTCGCGCTGACGCTGCTTGCGGTGGGAGTGTCGCTGGTGGTGCGGGCAGTCGCCTGAAGCGGTCAGGCGGGGACGTCGGGATCGACCTGACGCTCGAGCCAGGAGATCTGGTCCTTCAGGAGGAGCTTGCGGCGCTTGAGGCGCTGGAGCTGGAGCTGGTCGTAGACGAGCTGGTCGCCGAGGCGCTTGATCACGTCGTCAAGATCGCGGTGCTCGATCTTGAGCTGCATGATGCGCTGCTCGAGCATGGCGCGCTCGACTTCGTCCATGGCCGCGGCCACCTCCTTCGCGGGGCATTCTAGCGCTTGCGTAGGGCCCAGGTGAGCAGGGCGATCCCAGCGACGACCATGGGTATCGACAGCCACTGGCCCATGCTGAGCCCCAGCGCGAGCAGGCCGAGGAAGTCGTCCGGCTCGCGGAAGTACTCGGCCACGAAGCGGAAGACGCCGTAGCCGATCAGGAACGTGCCCGACACCGCCCCCGTTGGCCGCGGCTTCGACGAGTAGAGCCACAGGATCACGAAGAGTGCGATGCCCTCGAGCGCGAACTGGTAGAGCTGCGACGGGTGGCGTGGATCGGGCCCCGCGCCGCTAAAGACCATGCCCCACGGCACGTCGGTCACGCGCCCCCAGAGCTCGCCGTTGATGAAGTTGCCGAGCCGGCCCGCGGCAAATGCGAGCGGGGCGAGGGGGGCGAGAAAATCGGTGACCTCGAGCCAACCGAGCCGGTGCTTGCGCGCGACCCACCACACGGCGACGAGCACACCCAGGAATCCGCCGTGGAACGCCATGCCGCCCTGCCAGACCGCGAAGATCTCGGCCGGGTGCTGCAGGTAGTAACCCGGCTTGTAGAAGAGCACGTACCCGAGGCGCCCACCGAGGATCACGCCGAGCACGCCGTAGAACAGCAGGTCGTCGAGGGCCTGCACCGTCACGCGCGCGGACTTTCCGGCAGCGATGCGCAGGCGACCGAGGCCGTAGGCGGTCGCGAAGCCGACGAGGTACATCAAGCCGTACCAGCGTATGGCGAGCGGGCCGAGCTGGAGCGCGACGGGATCGAAGTTCGGATGGGTGAGCATGGGCGCGCGAAGGATGCCCGAATGCGCGAGCCGAGTAAAATCCGCCGCCCCGTCACCGAAGACCGCCCCTCGCGCCGTTGCAGTCGCGCGACTATCGCCTGCTTCGATCCTCATCGGTGTCCCCGGGGCGCAGTCCCAGCAGGCCCAGCAGATCGACCGGGGCTCGACGCGCTTCCCGGCAAGGTTCTTGACGGCGGTCAAGGCCGGGAATAACAGGACTCGGGCACTGTTTCCGCTTACACGCCGCGCCTTGTCCGCAGCGTGACCAATTCATCAGGAGGAGAACAATGAGGAATCTTCGGATTGCAGTTGGCGCGGGCCTTCTGGCGTTTGCCGCGCAAGCGCAGGCTCAGACCTACGGTGCGCCGATCACTCTCGACCAGGCGCGAAAGGTGATGTCAGCGGCGGAAGCGGAAATGAAGAAGAACAATTGGGCGATGTCCATCGCCATCGTGGATTCCGGCGGTTACCTCGTGCTCTTCCAGCGTGCCGACGGTTCCCAGTTCGTGGGCGCCAAGGTCGCCGAGGACAAGGCCTGGTCGGCAATCGCCTACAAGCGCCCGGGGAAAAATCTCCAGGATCGCCTTGCAACTGGCGGCGCGGAGCTGCGGATCTTGCAGCTTCGCGGGGCAATCGCCATCGACGGTGGCGAGCCGATCGTGCTCGATGGCAAGCTGATCGGTGCAATCGGCATTTCGGGCGGCTCCGGAGAGCAGGACGGACAGGTAGCGAAAGCCGGCGTGGGTGCGTTGAAGTAAGGCCAGTCAGCCAAGGGCGATCTCAAGCTCGCGGACGCCGGGGCCGATGCACGGCAGACCGTCCTCGCGCGGCCGGTAGCCGCGCTCGCCACGGTCAGTTGATCGTCGCGCCGGACTCGCGCGCGACCTTGCCCCACTTGTCGGCTTCGGCCTGCAGGAACGCGGGCAGCTCCTGCGGCCCGATGATGTTGACCTCGACGCCGGTCGCCGCGATCGCCTTCTGCACCTCGGGCTCGCGCAACGTCTTCGTCGCTTCGGTATAGAGCTTCTGCACAACCTCGCCCGGTGTGCCCGCGGGCGCGAGCAGCGCGAGCCACAGCGTCGCGTCATACCCCGGAACGCCCGCCTCGGCGACGGTGGGCACGTCGGGGAGATCCGGCGAGCGCTTCGGCGTCGAGACCGCGAGCGCGCGCAGCTTGCCGGACTTCAGGGACGGCATCACGTTCGGGATGCCGGCGAACGACACCTTCACCTGCCCGGAGAGCAGATCCTGCATTGCCGGGCCGCTGCCCTTGTAGGGCACGTGGTTTAGCTCGATGCCCGCCATCGACGCGAACAGCGCCGACACGAGGTGCTGCGCGCTGCCGTTGCCCGAGCTCGCGTAGTCGATCCTGCCGGGCTGCGCCCTGGCCGCCGCGATCAGCTCCTGCACCGATCGCACCGGGAGCTGCGGGTTCACCACCAGCACGTAGGGTCCCGACGCGACCAGCATGACCGGCGCGAAGTCCTTCATCGGGTCGTAGGGCAGGTTCTTGTACAGCGCCGGGCTGATCACGTGCGGCGTCCCGGTGAAGAGCACCGTATAGCCGTCGGGCTTCGACTTGGCGACGAAGTCGGTACCGATCGTAGCGCCGGCGCCCGGCTTGTTCTCGACGAACACCGTCTGTCCGAGCGCCTCCGACAGGCGCGGCGCAATGACGCGCGCCGGCACGTCGGCGAACCCGCCCGGCGACAGGGGCACCACCATCCGGACCGGGCGGTTCGGGTACGACTGCGCAAGCGCGTTCGCAGCGGCGGCGACGAGCCCGACGGCGAGCGCAACGCTGGCTATCTTCATGGCGCGACCTCCTTCGTGCGTATGACGATGCGAGGGGCCACACCCCCTCGTGCTCCCCAATGCTAGGGCCCTGACCGGCATCCTGCCAGGGCCCCTTCATCTAGCCCCGATAGACCGGCTCGGGTTGAGTGAAGAACGCGTGCAGGATGTGATAGACGGTCAGGTAGTTCTTCTGCTGGAAGCTCGCGTGCGAGATGCCGGCCATGACGGTGAACTGCTTGTCGGGGTTCGGCAGCCGCTTGAAGAACTCGAGGAGGTCGTCGAAGCCTGCGATGCCGTCATACTGGCCGCGCATCACGATCGTCGGCACCGTGATCTTCGCAGGATCGACGAGCGGCAGCTTCGAGCACATGTCGACGTATGTTCCAGTCGGCACGGAATCGTCGAGCGCGACGATCGCGTCGGCGAACGCGTTGATCGTCGCATCGTCGGCGCACCCCGGGTGGTCGCGGCTGAAGATCGAGTGCACGAACGCGCGGTCGATCGGCCGGCGGTTCTTCGCCTGGAACTCGGGGAGCTTCTTGCGCCGCTCGGCGAGCGTCGGGCTGCCCTCGCCGGTCCA
>DATIDG010000106.1:0-118990 GCA_035456405.1 Burkholderiales bacterium
AAAGTAGCCCGCAACTGAGCGCGGGATTTTTCATCAACGCAATAGGAGCACATCATGATGAATAGCATCAAGCGCTTTGTGCGCGAAGAGGAAGGCGTGTCGATGGTCGAGTACGGTCTGCTTGCAGCGCTGATCGCGGTCGTGTGTATCGCTGCGATCAAGGTAATCGGCGTCGAACTCGATAAGGTCTTCGACACGATCGGTACCTGCTTGTCGACCCTCGCGTGCTAAATCGATGAAACGGGCTGGGCTCGCCCCAGCCCGTTTTCTTCGATCAGTGAGTCGAACATGCGCACGCTAGCCAGAAATGCAAGGGACTTCCTGTTCGAAGAGGAAGCCATCACGTCGATCGAGTACGCGCTGCTCGGAGTGTTAATCGCCGTGGTTTGCGTAGCCGCGGTGAAGACCGTTGGTACGAACTTGAGCGCCTTGTTCACCAATGCGTGCAACAAGGTAACCGAAGCGATCGGCGGCGCTCCCATCTGCTAAGTCTTTGATCAATTCAATGTCCACAGAATTCATTGCCGTGCTGGACCTGCTCGAGATGCTGGTCCTGGATCGCAGACTCGGCGTCTTGATCGCATTACTCGTGGTCGCAGCCATCAGCGACACCAGGACCGGGCGGATACCGAACTGGCTGGTGTTCGCCGGCGCGGCCTACGGTTTACTCTATAACGCGCTCTTCCCTGTCTTTCCGCGCGATATCGGAATCCTATTTGCGCTCGGGGGATTGGCGCTCGGGCTCGGAGCGTTCCTGCCACTCTACGTTCTGCGTGTGATGGGCGCCGGGGACGTCAAGCTGATGGCGATGGTCGGCGCATTCCTGGGCGCATGGGCCACTCTCCACGCGACCCTTGCTACGTTGATAGCGGGCGGCGTATTGGCGATCGTTTTCGCGCTACTCAACGGCACGGTTGTTCGGATGGTCCGCAACGTCGCGACGATGTTCAGAGGAACGATGCTGACCTTCGTTACCGGCGTCGGCGGCCTGACCGTCCATGGTGGTCCTTCGGCGGGCAAGATGCCCTATGGCGTCGCTATCGCCACCGGGACCATCGGCTATCTCATTCTTGCGCAGCTTGGATTGATCTAGAGAGGACGAGCATGACGCCTCACTCATCCGCCGAACCGGTGCCGCTCGAGTGGCATCGCTCGCCGCTGCCGAGCATGCCGCAGCGAGTCGAAGATACAGGACTGGACTTCTCCTTCCTGGTCGAACTGCTCGCCAAGGTCCTTTATGTGCGCGGGCAGTTGCGGCTCCCCGACCTTGGGGCGCACGTCAAGCTGCCGCCGGGCGTACTCGAGCCGCTGCTCACCTTCATGCGGACCGAACGGCTCTGCGAGATGGTTCGCCGTGGCGAGACCGAGGGCGCAATGGCATACAACCTCACCGATCTCGGCCGCTCGCGCGCGCAGGACTTTCTTCAGCGCAGCCAATACGCCGGTCCCGCTCCGGTGAACCTGAAGGCCTATGTCAGCCAGGTCGAGAAGCAGTCCATCGTCGACATGGGGGTCACGCGCCAGAAGCTGAACCAAGCCTTCTCCGGAATCGTCATCAAGGAGCAGTTGCTCAACCAGTTCGGCGCGGCGATGAATTCGGGCCGCGCGATCTTCGTCTACGGTCCCGCCGGCAGCGGTAAGACCTATATCGCCGAGCGGCTCGTCGGCCTGCTTTCGGGGGGCGTCGCGATCCCCTATGCGATCGAGGTCGACAACGAAGTCATCCAGGTGTTCGACCCGGTTGTCCACGAGCCCGTCGCAGTGCAGGGGTCCAAACCGAGCGTGCTCGATCGCGGCCGCAGCGATGACGATCGTTGGGTCTTGTGCCGGCGGCCTGTCGTGCTGACCGGCGCCGAACTGACTTTGGCGATGGTGGATCTCGAGTTCGACCATAAGGCGCGCTTCTACCAGGCGCCGCCGCAGGTCAAGGCCAACAACGGACTGTTCATCGTCGACGACCTGGGACGGCAGCTCGTGTCGCCGCAGGACCTCATGAACCGCTGGATCGTGCCGCTCGATCGGCGCGTCGACTATCTGGCGCTGCATACCGGCAAGAAGTTCCAGATCCCGTTCGACGTTATTGTCGTGTTCTCGTCAAACATCCAACCCTCGAAGCTCGCGGACGAAGCGTTCCTGCGACGGCTGGGCTACAAGATTTTCGTCGGCCCGCTCGATGAAACGGAATACCGGGCCATTTTCATGCAGGTGTGCGCGCAGACGCGAATCGCGTTCGCGGAGGACGGGTATCGCTATGTGCTGGAAGAGCTCCACGGCAAAAATGGCAAGCCGCTGCTTGCATGTCATCCGCGCGACATCCTTTGCCAAGTGCGAGATATCGCACGTTTTAATGGCGTACCGCCGGAGCTGTCACAGAAATTGCTTACCTGGGCGTGGGACAACTACTTCGCCCACGATTAGTCGCGCGCACCGCATATCGGCAACGTAGTAAGTCATCAATCGCAGAAAAGAGGTCTGACATGAGGAATCCGAGAGCTATTGCGATGCTGATTCTTTCGGTGGTGATCGGCCTGGGCGCCACCGTCGTGGCGGCGGGATGGGTTGCCCAGCAGGGCCGCGTGGCGTCGAATCGGATCGTCGTCGCGGCGCTCGATCTCGAGCTCGGCAGCCGGATCAACACACAGATGCTGAAAACGGTCGACTGGCCTAGCGGCAGCATTCCGCCAGGGGCGCTCTCCGATCCGCAATCGCTGCAAGACCGCGTGCTCAAGACGAGCGTGCTGCGCGGCGAGCCGGTTCTCGAGGCGAAGCTTGCGCCTGTGGGCACCAAGGGCGGCCTCTCTGCTGTGATCCCGGAGGGCAAGCGTGCGATGACCGTGCGCGTGAACGATGTGATTGGCGTGGCAGGATTTGCGCTCCCGGGCAATTACGTCGACATCGTCGTCAACACGCAGTTGGAAGGAGAAGCCCGTAACGGCCAGGACAAGCAGATCTCGAAGATCGTGCTGGAGCACATCTTGGTGCTCGCGGTTGCCCAGGAGGCGAATCGGGACGAGACCAAACCAAAGGTCGTCAACGCGGTAACACTGGAGCTCACGCCCGAGCAGGCCGAAAAGCTGGATCTCGCGCGGAGCGTGGGCACGCTCTCGCTCGTGCTGCGCAATCAGATTGACAAGAACGAAGTCGACACCCGCGGAATCATGAAGCGTCAGCTGCTCACGGGCGATACCGTGCAGGTCGAACCGGTCAAGTCGGCTGAGCCGGTCAAGCCGCAGCCCGCGAAGGTCGTCTACCGCACTAAGCCCGCTGCCGCGCCGAGCGAGAAGAAGACCGACACAGTGGAAATGATCAAGGGCGTGCACAAAGCGAACGTCGAGTTCTGATGCGACGTCATCACCGATCGTCAACCACCGAGAGCATCATGAAACCCAACTTCCATAGTTTGCGCGCTCTGCAGCGACACGCCCTGGCGAGCATCGTTTGCATGATTTTCGCTGCGCAGGTGGCGTTCGCGGCGCCCGCAGCCACGAACGCCCCTGCCGCGCGCGCCCAGCAGAAGCCGGCGAGCGCCGCAGTGGCTCCCATTGTGCAGCAGCCGGTTCCTCCATCTCAGCAACCCACCGACCGGCTCGCCGCTGCGGCGACGACGGTGCCGACGGCCCCGGCTAAGCCTCTGCCCGCTGAGCTTTCGTCGGAGCCGGCGCGCGTGGGGCCGAGCATTAGCGCAATCGTGAGCAAATCAACCCTGATCCGACTGCCCGACCCGATCGAGCGGATATCGGTCGGCAACCCGGCGATAGCTGACGTAACGCTCATCAGCCAGCGGGAGGTTTATCTGCTGGGCAAGGATCTCGGCACCACGAACATCATCGTTTGGGCGAAGGGCGGCCAGGCCACCGTCATCGACGTAAAGGTGAGTGCCGACCCGGCGCTGCTCGAGTCCGAGCTGCGTGCGCTGCTTCCGACCGAGACGGACATCAAGGTCAGGACCTCCGCAGACTCAATTGTCCTGATCGGGACGGTCGCTGACGCACTCAAGGCCGATTACGCGGTGGAGATCGCTCAAGCGTGGATCCGCCGCCTCAACCGCGGACTGGTGCTGCCGGTGGCCGTGGGCGATGGAAAGGGTGGGACAAATATCCAGATCAGCGAGGCGCGCGGCACGGGCGCCGCGCAGACCGCTGCGGTCGCCGGCCCGCGCGTGATCAACATGCTGAGTGTACGTGCGCCGCAGCAAGTGATGCTCGAGGTCAAGGTGGCGGAGGTCTCGAAGACCCTGCTCGACAAGCTCGGCGTCACCATCTCGGCAGTGGGCACGTCGAAGAGCACCACCTTCGGCCTTCTGTCGCAGTCCAGCTTCCTGAACCAGCTGCTGGGGATCGCCTCAATCACGCGGCCAAATCCGCTCGATTTCTTTCAACTCGACGCACAGCGGGACGACGGCCTCGTCAAGATGCTAGCGGAGCCCAATATTATGGCGATCAGCGGACAGGAAGCGAGCTTCCGCGCCGGCGGCAAGGTCTTCATCCCGGTCGCTCGCGAGAACAATCTCACCGGGGGCACCACCGTCACGCTGGAGGAGAAGGAGTTCGGTGTCGGTGTGAAATTCAAGCCCACCGTGCTCGAGGGCGGACGCATCAATCTCAAGGTGAGCCCGGAAGTCTCGGAGATCAACCGCACCGGGACACCGTTCACGACCGTCAACGGCGTCACTTCGGTACTGCCTTCGTTCACCCTGCGCCGCGCCGAGACCACGGTGCAGCTCAACGACGGGCAGAGCTTCATGATCGCGGGGCTGGTGAACAACAACATCGCCGAGACGGTCAATCGGTTCCCCGCCCTCGGCGAGTTGCCCATCCTCGGGACGCTGTTCCGCAGCAGCGAATTCCAGAATGACAAGACCGAACTCATGTTCGTCATCACGCCGCGCCTGGTGAGGCCGCTCCCGCCCGACTACGCGCTGCCCACCGACAGCTATATGGAACCGTCCCGAAGCGAGTTCTTCCTCGAAGGAAAGATGGAAGGCAAACCGCAAGCGCAGCCGCCTGCGCAACAACCCGATTCGGCCTCCGGAAAGTCCGGCGGATTCGAGATGAAGTGAGGAGCAAGCGATGAATTTCAAGAACCTGAAGTCCTTGGCGAGCGCGGCGATCCTCGCCACCCTGACCGGATGTGTCAGCCCGGCCCCGTATCTCGAGAGCCACATCGGCTCTGCCGTGAATACTGCTAAGGCCCAGCAGACCATCAACCCGGACGCCTCGAAGAATCCTGATCCGGTGGCGGGCATCGACGGTCGTGCCGCGAAGAGCTCCGTTGAGCACTACGAAGATTCGTTCAAGGCGCCACCGCCCACGTTCAATGTGATCAATATCGGCGGCAGCGGCGCGCGGTAGCGCGCACCAACATCATCCACAGCGAAACTGTTCGGTGCCGTCTATGCATGTCCCATCTCGATTGCAAGCGCGTCAGAAGGGTGCTGTCCTCGTCCTTGTCGGAATCTCGCTGGCGGTGCTGATCGGCTTTCTCGGCATCGTCATCGACCTCGGGCGGCTCTTCGTGATCAAGACGGAGCTGCAGAGCGCGATGGACGCTTGCGCGCTCGCCGCCTCCGCCGAGTTGAGACCTGGCGTGAACCCGCCCGACACGCAGGCCATCGCGCGAGCAGTGAGCGCCGGGATCACCGCCGGAACCCGCAACAGTTTCGGCTTCCAGGGAACGCCGGTGCCGATCACCGGTGCGGACATCTACTTCAGCGACAAGTTGAGCAACAACACGACGACTTTCCCGTTCGGCTACGTGGCGAGCGCTGGCGCGGATCCGGCGACTGCGCGCTACGCGATGTGCGCGCGCAGCCAAGGCGGGATCGCAAGCTGGTTCATGCAGGTGCTGCAGGGGTTCCTCGGCCAGCCCGTAACGCCCAGCGTCGTCAGCGCATGGGCGACCGCGACGCAGATGTCTGCGCAGGTCAGCTGCGCGTTGCCGATCGGTCTCTGCAAGCTTCCTGCCGGCACCCCAGCCGATCCCTTTGCCGGAATGACTGTTGGGCAATGGCTCACAAGCAAGCTTTCCCAGAGCGCCACCGGCAGCTTCGACTGGATCGACTTTACTCCTCCCGGTGGCGGCGCAGATGAGCTCGCGAACATCATCAAGGGCACGGGGCAATGCAACCTGCCCCCTAACGGAACGCCGGTCGGTGAGCAGGGCAACATCACGTCGCTCGACTTTGCGTGGAATACCCGCTTCGGGCTCTACCACGGTAGCGAGACCGCCACGACCGCTCCGCCGGATTTCACCGGCTACGCCTATACCCCAACCAACTGGCCGACAAAGTTCGACGCGTTCGGCGGTACGTCAGGGAGTGGAGTGCCGAACTTTCAGACCGCGCGTGCGAGCAACATGGCGTACCAGGGCGGCGCCGGACTCAGTCTGCAGGGAGGAGGCTGGACTAACAGCACGTCCGGCGAACTGGCGACCAAGGGTGCTGATCGCCGCCTCGTCACCGTCCCGGTCGTCGACTGCACCGAGTGGGCGGCGTCCAACCCGCAACAGGTTCCGGTGCTCGGCTACGCGTGCGTGCTGATGCTTCATCCAATGCAGTGGCTGGACGCGGGTGGCAGCGAGGAGGTCTGGCTCGAATTCCGGGGCGCCTCCAACGATCCCAGCAGCCCGTGCAACACGTCCGGGCTCGCGGGCGGCACGATCGGGCCAATGGTCCCGGTCCTGGTTCATTGAGGACGACTGTGGCGCTCCGTTCCAAACAACGCGGCCTGGCCCTGGTCGAGCTCGGCATCTCGATCTTCGTGATGATCTCCATCGCATTCGGCATCACCGAATTCGGCCGCGCGATCTACCAGTACAACACGCTCGCCAAAGCCGCTCGGGACGCAACGCGGTACTTGTCCACTCGGGACGCGACTGATACCGCTGCGAAGGACATCGCCAAGTGTTTCGCCGTGTTCGGTAACCCCTCGTGCAGCGGCACCCCACTCGCTCCAGGGCTGACAACCGGCATGGTCAGCGTTTGCGACGCGCTCGCCTGCCCCGCTACCCATGCGGCGCAGGGCGCCGCGCCTGTGCTCAACCTCGTCACCGTGACGATCGGCGGCGCGAACGCCCCGTACACCTTCGTCTCGCTCGTTCCGTTCGTGGTGCCGGACATCACCTTCGGGCCGATCAGCGTCACGATGAAACAGGTGCTGTAGGAGCGAAGCGATGGCGCTGCGACGCAGACAACCGGGTGCAAGGAAGCGGCAGTTCGGCGCCGCGATCGTAGAGTTCGCGATCGTCGCCGTCGTCTTCCTCACGTTGCTCCTCGGGATCATGGACTTCGGGCGGATGCTCTTCACCTGGAACGCCGCGGCGGAGGCCACGCGCTGGGGCGCGCGGGTGGCGGTGGTGTGCGACAAGCTGACGCCTGACCAGATTCGCGCCAAGATGAAACGGATCCTCCCGAAACTCACCGACGCGAACATCGTCATCAACTGGTACAGCCCGGAAGGCACGGTCAACAACGCGTGCAACCGGTCGAATTGCAGGGGCGTTGAGGTCAGCCTCGCTGGCTTCGACTTCGATCCGGTCTCGCCCTTCATGACCTTCGGCTTGACGACCGTCCCGCCTTTCCCGACTTACCTTCCGCGCGAAAGCATGGAAGCTACCAATGCAGCGGGCGATCAGAACCCGGTTTGTTTCATGTAGCAACTGCTTTGGCATGTTCACCCCGAACCGGCTTCGCCGCACAGGAGTCTGACTTGAAGATCGCAGTCGTCTCACCAAACTCGGCTCACCTCAAGGATATCGGCCGCTACCTGCAGACGGAGGACGGCTCGCGTGCCGTCGCCCTCCATGAGGGCGGGATGACCAAGGTGCGGGTCGTTGCCGATCAGCAGCGTCCCGACCTGATCATCCTCGACAGCATGTGCCGGGATCTGGAAGAGCTTCCGGTGCTCGAGTATGTAAGCGCGCAGCATCCGCAGACTGTCGTCGTGATGCTGTGCGCCAATCACAACCCGGAATTTCTCATCAACGCGATGCGCGCCGGCGTGCGCGAAGTCTTGCAGTCTCCCGCTACCAAGGGGGCGTTGGTTGCCGCGGTGGAGCGTATCGAGCGGCGGTTGGGGCTGGGCGCAAAGCCGCGCCAGCCGGGTCAGATCATCGCGTTCATCCCCTGCAAGGGCGGCAGCGGAGCGACTTTCCTCGCAACCAACGTCGGCTATCAGTTGGCGGTGGAAAGCAAGAAGGTCGTCCTGATCGACCTGAACCTGCAGTTCGGCGATGCAGCGCTCTTCGTCCACGACCACAAGCCTGCGACGAACCTGGGCGATGTCGCGCATAACATCCATCGTCTGGACGCCTCGTTCCTCGCTGGCAGTCTCGTGAACGTTGCGCCGAATTACGGGCTTCTCGCTGCGCCGGAGGACCCCGGGCAGGCCATGGAGGTGAAGCCGGAGCACGTCGACGTACTGCTCACCGTCGCCGCGGACAACTATGACTTTGTGATTGTCGACGTCGGCCGTGTCCTCGATGCGGTGACGATCAAAGCGCTGGATCGCGCGAATTACGTTTTCCCGGTGATGCAGCTGACACTGCCGTTCATCCGAGACGCAAACAGGCTGATTTCCGCGTTCCGTACTCTTGGCTACTCGAAGGACAAGATCCGGCTGGTGGTCAACCGCTTCGAGAAGGGGAGCGAGATCAAGCTCGATGACGTCGAGCGGTCGCTCGGCGTCCCGACATTCAAGACGCTTCCGAACAGCTATGAGGCGGTCGCCTCCGCCGTCAACCACGGCCGGCCGATCGCTTCCTTCGCTCGCAACAATCCCGTCGCCAAGGGTCTGCAGGAGCTCGCGCACACCCTGGTTCGCCCCTCACCCGAAGGAAGTGGCGTGCTGGGCAAGCTGCTCCGGTTCGGATGATGAATCACTGATGAGCCGAGAAGCAACCGAGGAGTAGCCATGTCGCTAAGAGAGAGGCTGCAAGGCCACCAAGCCAATGCTCAGGGCGTTGTCGTTCTAAGGCCCGAGTCGGGTATTGGTCACAGCGCGTATCAGGAGCTCAAAGTCAGGATCCATCAGAAACTGCTGGACCGCGTCGACCTTGCGGTCATGGAGAGTTTGACTCCGGAACGGTTGAAAGAGGAGATCGCGATCCTCGTTGAGCGGCTGCTCTCCGAGGAAGCGACGGTCGTCAACGACTCCGAGCGCGCAAGCCTGGTACGGGACATTCAGCACGAGATGCTCGGCCTGGGTCCGCTCGAGCCGCTCCTCGCCGATCCAACGATTGCAGACATTCTGGTCAACAGCCATTCCCAGGTGTACGTCGAGCGTCGAGGCAAGCTCGAACGCACCGACATACGGTTTGCCGACGACGCACATCTGATGAAGATCATCGACAAGATCGTGTCGCGCGTGGGCCGGCGTATCGACGAGTCGAGCCCGATGGTCGATGCCCGGCTCCCGGACGGCTCGCGGGTGAACGCGATCATCCCACCCGTTGCGCTCGACGGTCCGATCGTCTCGATCCGGCGCTTTGCGGTAGTCCCGCTCAAGATCGAGGACATCATCCAGTACAAGACTCTCACACCGGAGATGGCGAGCATTCTGCAAGGCCTCGCCACGGCGAAGGTGAATATGCTGATCTCGGGGGGCACGGGCAGCGGGAAAACCACGATGCTCAACATCCTCTCCGCCTATATCCCGGCTTCCGAACGAATCGTCACGATCGAGGATGCGGCCGAGCTGCAACTGCAACAACCGCACGTCGTTCGCCTCGAAACACGCCCGCCGAACATCGAGGGCAAAGGCGAGGTGACGCAGCGCTCGCTCGTGAAGAACGCCCTGCGCATGCGTCCCGACCGAATCATCCTGGGTGAGGTCCGCGGAGCCGAGGCAGTGGACATGCTTCAGGCGATGAATACCGGCCACGAAGGGTCGCTCGCGACGATTCACGCCAACACGGCGCGCGACGCGCTCTCCCGCCTGGAAAACATGATCGGGATGGCGGACCTGAACCTGCCGCCCAAAGCGGCACGCCAACAGATCAGCTCCGCGATTACCGCGATCATCCAGATCGGTCGACTCGCTGACGGCAAGCGCAAGGTCATGAGCATTCAGGAGATCACCGGCATGGAGGGCGAGATCATCACCATGCAGGAGATCTTCGCGTTCCGTCAGACGGGTGTGGCACCGGACGGAACAGTGCAGGGCCATTTCGGCGCGACCGGTGTGCGCCCGAAGTTCGTCGACCGCCTGCGCGCCCACGGCGTCATGGTGCCGGACACCCTGTTTGATCCGACCCGGCAGTATGCGTAGGAGAACCTGATGGAATTCCTGACAGGCCTGTTGGGCAATCTGTTCGCTGCGTTCATCCTGCTTGCGTTCATCGCTCTGGTGCTCATGCTCGAGGGGCTGTACCTGACCTGGAACGCCTACAGGGGGCCAGAAGCCAAGAAGATCGAACGTCGCCTGCGTGCGTTGTCGGCTGGCGGAACCGGTGGCGCGGAAGCGTCTATCCTCAAGCAACGGCTCCTGAGTGAGGCGCCTACGCTGCAGCAATGGCTCCTTGGTCTGCCACGGATCGGCGATCTCGACAAGCTGCTGCAACAGTCGGGCTCGACCTGGAGCGTAACGGTATTCTTTGTTATCACGCTCATCGCAGGTATCGGCGCATTCGTGCTAGTGAGCTTCGTACCGCTCCTGCACTGGGCGCTTTGTGTGCTGATCGCCGTCGGGGCCGGCGCGCTTCCGTTCCTGTACATCTTGCGCAAGCGCCACAAACGGATGCAGCAGATCGAGCAGCAGCTTCCGGATGCGCTCGATCTGATCAGTCGCGCCCTGAAGGCAGGACACGCGTTCCCGAGCGGCCTGCAGATGGTCAGCGAGGAGGCCAAGGATCCGATCGCGGGCGAATTTCGCATCGTTCACGACGAGGTCAATTTCGGCGTCGCCGTGCCGACCGCGCTAACGAATCTCGCCAACCGTGTTCCCAGCACGGACATGCGGTACTTCATTATCGCAGTGCTGATCCAGCGCGAAACGGGCGGCAACCTCACCGAGCTTCTGGGCAACATCAGCACGCTCATCCGCGAGCGCTTGAAGCTACTCGGCAAGGTTAGAGTGCTCTCGGCGGAAGGACGGATGTCGGCGTGGATCTTGTGCGCCTTGCCCTTCGTGCTCGCCGGAGTCATCAATCTCATCCACCCCAAGTTCATGGCCGTCCTGTGGACCGACCCGATGGGGCTGAAAATGATCTACGCGGCGCTTGTGATGATGGTGCTCGGGGCGCTGTGGATGCGCAAGATCATCAGGATTCGCGTGTAACGACTTCGTCAGGAACGACAATCCATGTCCACGCTACATCTTGGCTATGCGGTGATCATATTCGTGACCGTCACGGCGGCCGCGATGATTATCCTCCTGTCGTTTGCACCGAACCGCGCCAAGAAGCGCCTCGAGTCTGTGGCGGGAGCGACGGGGTACGGCGAGAAAGCCGCCCAAGCCGACTGGACGGAGACCATTGTCAAGCTCGCAGGCCCGTTCGCGAAGCTCTCGCTCCCCTCCGAGGGGTGGGAAGAATCGCCACTGCGCATGCGCTTCATGCATGCAGGCCACAGGGGCAATGCGCCCGTTGCTTTGTATTTCGGCGCCAAGACCCTCCTCGCGCTTCTCTTTCCGGCCATTGGCTATCTCTACATCACCATTGGCGGCAGCAAGTTGGGGACAGAGGGCATGCTGGCCGTGCTCCTCGGCACGGGGGCGCTGGGCTACTACCTGCCCAACGTAGTGCTATCGCGCCTGGTGTTCGTTCGCCAACGCGAAATCTTCGAGAACTTTCCAGATGCCGCCGACCTCATGCTGGTCTGCGTGGAGTCGGGGCTCGGGCTCGACGCCGCGCTTGCGAAAGTTACCGAAGAGATGCGTCTCAAGAGCATTCCCCTCGCGGAGGAGCTTCACCTCGTCAACCTCGAACTGCGTGCGGGCAGCACGCGGGAGAAGGCACTGCGCAATCTCGCATTGAGGACCGGCGTAGATGAAGTGAACGGCTTCGTGACGATGTTGGTGCAGGCGGACCGCTTTGGCACCAGCATCGGCGATTCGTTGCGCGTGTTCTCCGACGAGCTGCGCACCAAGCGGAGGCTTCGAGCGGAGGAGATGGCAGCGAAAATCCCGCTGAAGCTGCTTTTCCCGCTCGTGTTCTGCATCTTTCCATCGCTGATGCTTGTGTTGCTCGGACCGGCGTTCATCCAGGTCTATCGCATTCTGTTGCCGACGATGGCGGGGCAATAACCCAGGGAGGTCAGCATGCCGAAGCTCAAGCCAGTGGTTCTTTCCGTAGCGTCGGCGTTCTCGATCGTCGGCTGCGCATCCCTGACGAACCCGCCGATAACTCAGTCGTATCCGGTCCAGCCCGCATTCGGCGTCAGACACGGAATGCCTGACGCCCAGGCAATGTACCGGCTGGGACGGTTCTACCAGGGCCAGCGCCGCTACGCCGAGGCGATTGCCGCCTACCGTCAAGCGCTCGCTCAGAATCCTGGCCACTTGGAAGCTCATAACGGGCTGGGTGTCATTCACGCTGAGCAAGGGCGCTACGACGAGGCAATGAAGGAATTTCAGGCCGCGCTCGCCGTAGCCCCCCGCGCCGCGTACCTCCACAACAACCTCGGCTTCGTCCTCCTGTTACAGAACTCGAACGAGAAGGCGGTGGAGGTGCTGGAAGAGGCGAGGCGCCTCGAGCCTGCCAACGCCAAGGTGCGCGACAACCTGATCATCGGATACGAGAGATTGGTCGACGGGAGGAAGGCGCGGCTCTTGGCACACGCCGATACGAAGACCACGGTTGCGGCCGAGTCGAAACCGGAACCGGCGCAGGCGCCAATCGAGGTTCGTACGGGGCAGGATCCCGGCGTCAGGCTCGTCGCAGTCGCGCCCGCGGTTTACGAGCTGCAAGCATCAGGTGCCGAAGCCGCGAGCGCTCAGAAGAAGCATGGATCCGACTCGGCAGTACCGGCCACGATAGTGGTTCCCCCCGAGCGCGGGTCGACGGCGCCAACGTCTGTCCTAACGACTGCCTCGGGCACCCAGGGGGTCCAGGTGCACGACAGTCCCGCGACGATCGAGGCGAGCGACAGAACGCCGGAAGCCGCTAGGACCGACGAAGCGCGGCAGGAGGGGCTCCAGGCATTCAAGCTCGAAGTCTCCAACGGGAATGGCGTCGGCGGACTTGCCGCACGGGTTGCCGGCTATCTCGGGCGCTTCGGTGTCTCGACGGGGCGCTTGACGAATGACAGCACATTCGCGCAGCCGACAACCGTGATCCAGTATCGCGAGGGCTATCGCACGCAAGCCGCTCGCATCGGGTCCATGTTGCCAAAGGCTGTCCCCGTGGTGCCGGCCGGCACGCTGCGCAGCGACATCCACGTGCGGGTGGTACTCGGGCGAGACGTGCGAAATGACGTGGCCTTGTTCGACGGGGAGCGGCCAAGAATGCAGCTTGCAGCAGAGGCGAGCGAACGGACTACTCGTTAGGGGCTGGACCCGTCTGCCAAGAATTGGGCTCGGGGGATTCGCAGGTAGATTACCTCCTAGCGCGGATCGCAGATCCTTTCCTGTCGCCGCTTAACCCGAGTCACCGGGTGTATTGGCTAGATCTCTGCACTGCGCTGGTTTTTCGCGCTCGCTGTGTTCATCTTCAGGGGCGAGCGGCGCGGCAGTCTGTCTCTGAGAAACACGATCCCTGTGCGATCACCGCGAGAAAGTTCGACGGGAAGCCGCAGCGTGGTCAATTCGCGTAGCGATCCTGATAATCCGAATCGCCGCCATCACTCCCGCGTGATCGTTAACAAGGTTACGTACCCCGGCTTGCGACGCGACGGCGGTCCCGACGGCTACCAAGTACCAGCACAATTGCGACGAACGCAATCACGAACTCCACCAGGGTGAAGCCGGCCTCAGGGCGGGCATAGGCTAATCGTTCGGGACTCGCGGTCAGCGCTGCCGTTGCTCCCCCGAGAGACGGGTGGCAACTGTGACGGACCGACGATAGCAAGAGGAATGCTGACTTCGCGGCCACCGATGATCGATGCTGCAAACGGCGGCCTTTGTTCCCCTGGCGGCGCTCACCATGAGTTTCTCGAAGATCCGCGCGTCTTGCATGATGTTCCTCATGATGGATTCCCACTGACTTGACAATGGTTTTCAGACGCGCGAACAGTCGATCGGTAGGATGAGAATGACATTGGCAATCAGGAGAGTCGACTCATGCTGTCTAACGAGCTGTTCCTGAGTGCGCTGGTAGTCGGTATGCTCGTGGTGGTGGCTGTGATGGCAAGACGGCATTACGCGCACCGGGTGGTACGCGACGCTGTCGCGATCGTGAAACGCCTCGAAACCTCAGAGAGCGATCGCTATCATGCGGATAGGGATCTCCGAAGAGCCGCACAACTGTTCAGGACGGCGAAGTTCAAGCGTGATACGGGTCAGCGGGCAGATCCAGTGCGCGCTGCGAAAGCCCTCGCACAAGCCTACAGATTGCAGCAGCTGATGGACCGCCCCGTGTGCGGGAGCGTGCGCGCTTCCAGTCGCATTCCGAAAAGTAGCGTACGAAGGGTCGCCAGGATCGGCGCATAGCGGAGCCGAAGACTGAACGAAGCGCGGACTCCGGCGGTCATGACGCGAAGACCAGGGTGCCTCACCGCTCAGATCGAAGCTACTAGGCCGTGTCGCCGTATCGTATCGCACCGGCCAGTTGCGGCCGCAGAGGACGGGAAACTCTCCCCTGGCAGCCCGAAGCACAACTCCGTCCTTGTAAGCAGCCACTGCGAAGCTTGCCCCTACTCCATTACTGTCCCCTGGCGCGCAGGCGTTCGGAGGAGCGGAGCGGTCATTTCTTGAACCGGCGGCGCGCTTCCCTGCTCGCCGCAAGCGTGTGTCCTCCTGTGTGGTCGCGAACTTCTCTCCACTCAGTTCGTTGATGAAGCAAGAAGGTCAGGACTCCCGATCCGCGCCCTGAGCTGGAGTCCTCGCGCTGAGTCGACCGATTGCTGCCGCTCAAGGGACGCAGCTTGAACCCGCCACCCGTTCCTGCCAGTCGCGCTCAAGCGAAGCGGGACCTTCGCGTACCTCGCTTAACGTGCCGAGAGTTGCCGTTCGATCCGACCTACGTCCACAGTCGGGCCAAGGCGTGCCGCTGCGTATAGAACTGGCGCGCTAAATTGGATCAGACCCCATTTTTCTCATTTGCAAGTAAGAAAAAAATGGGGGACTGTCCCTATTTGCGTTACATGAGCGACGGCAGCCACGTGCTGAGCCGCGGGAAGGCAATGATGATGCCGAGTGCCACGATGAGCAACAGCATGAACGGGATAGCGCCCGTGAAGATCTCGTCGACCCGCACCGTGTCGCCGATGGCCGATTTCATGGCGAACACCACCATGCCGAAGGGCGGGCTGAGCAGCCCGATCTCGATCGCCAGGATGGCCACGATCCCGAACCACAGCGGGTCGTATCCCAGATGCATGGCGATCGGGTGCATCAGCGGAATGGTCAGGATGATGATGGAAGTCGAGTCCAGGATGCAGCCGAGCAGCAAGAAGACGACGATGAATCCCAGAATGATCAGGATCGGAGGGACCGCGAGCGCGGTTACCCAATGGGTGAGGTTGCCCGCCAGCCCGGACATGGTCAGCACGCGGCTGTACATCTGCGCGCAGATGAGCAGCAGGAAGATGCTGGCGGTCGTCCGCCCCGCATCGAGCAGGATCCGCCACAGGCCAGGCAGGGTCAGCTTCTGCCGGTTGATGAAGATAAGCAGGAAGCCGCCGGCCGCGCCCACCGCGCCGGCTTCGGTGGGCGTGAAAAACCCGCCCCACATGCCGCCCATAACCAGGACGACCAGCGCGACCACCGCCCACGGCGCCGCGGCCGCGCGCACCAGGGTGCGAAAGTCCGGGCGCCGCGCCTCGTGCGCGCTGCCGCCGAGGCGCGGCTTGACCAGCACCATCGTCCAGATGCCGAGCGCCAGAACAGCCATGACGACGAGCCCGGGAAGGATGCCGGCGATGAACAGCTTGCCGATCGCCTGCTCGGTGAGCACGCCGTAGACGATCATCAGCACCGAGGGCGGAATCAGCATGCCGAGGATGGCGCTGCCGGCGACGATACCGAGGCTGAACTTGCGGTCGTAGTTGAGCCGCTGCATCTCCGGAATGGCGATTTTCGAGAACACGGCTGCGGAGGCCACCGAAACGCCTGTGATGGCGGCGAACACCGCATTGGCGACGACCGTGGCGATCCCCAGTCCGCCCCGCACGCGTCCCAGCAGGACCTGGGCGGAGGCGAACAGCTCGCGCGTCGCCCCAGCCACCGTGGCGAAGATGCCCATCAGCACGAACAGCGGCACCACCGCGAACACGTAGTCCATGACCGCGCTGTAGGCGGTGGTCTGCAGCAGGCTGATGGCCACCGCGAACTTCCCGGTGATGAGCCATAGCGTGAGCACGCTGACCGCCGCGAGGGCGACGCCGATGTGCACGCCGAGCAGGATAAGGCCGAACACGAGGACGACGCTGAGGAGCGCTAGCGTCGCGGGACTCAGCACTACGGCTGCCTCGGGCCTCGCGACGAGATCCTGCGCACGGCCTCGGCCGCCATCAGCAGGAACTGCAGCGAGGTCAATGCCGCGCCGAACAGGACGATCGAGCGCAGCGGATAGGTGGGGACGCGCACCGGCAGTTCCCCTTCGAATTCGCCCATTTCCCACGCCATGATCATCGTGTCCCAGCCGGAGTAGACCAGCAGCCCGAAGATGATCGCCCCGAGGACATAGGCGAAGAGGTCGACGACGGCGCGGCTGCGTCCGGACAGGTGGCGTAGCACGACGTCGGAACGCAGATGTCCGTCGATCTTCAGGGTGTGGGGGATCTGCAGCCAGACGATGGCGACAATGGAAACCTTAACGATCTCCGGGACGCCGACCAGGGGGTACTGGAACAGCAGGCGCCCGAGAATATCGGCGCACACCAGCACTGTGATCGCCGCGACCCACGCCGAGCCGACGGCGTTCAGTCCGGCCATCAAGCCGTAGTGGATGCGGCGGATCAGGGCTGGGGTCCTACTTGGTCGCGGTCCAGTCCCGAGGAAACTTGAGTCCGAGCTCCTTCAGGTTCTTGACATATGCGTAGACGACCTCGCCCGGCAGCCCCGTGGCAGTGATTTCCGCCGCCTTTTCCTTGGGAATATTCGGCAGCGCGTTGGCCCACTTCACCTTCTCCTCCCACGAGAGCTCGCGCACCGTGGTGCCCGCGTCCTTCATCGCCTGGATGGATTTGTCAGCTTTGATCTGCGAGGCTTCCGTCTGCACCTTGGTGTATTCCCGGCCCACCTCGAGGAAGATCTCCTGCACTTCCTTCGGCAGCTTTCTCCAGGTGTTGCGGTTCATGGTGATCATCGTGTTGGGGATCGCGCCGAAGCTGGTGATGGTGTAGTTGCGCGCAACCTCGAAAAGCTTGAACGAATAGGTCGCGTCCGGAATCATGATCCAGCCGTCGTAGACCCCGGTCTGCAACGAAGTGTAGGCCTCATTCAGATTGGACTGCACGGGCACCGCATTCACCGCCTTCAGCCAGGGGATGTTCGGCCCCGCGGCCGCGATCTTGCGGCCGCTCAGTTGTTCCACCTTGGTCCATGGGAACGTAGTCACGAGGTTGTAGCAGGTGACCGCGCCGGTCGCGATGTAGACCTGATTGAAGCGCTTCTCCAGGTTCGTGCGCAGCTGCGGATAGGCATCGAACACCTTGCGCGCCGCCAAGCCCGCCTGCACCGCGTTTTCGGTGCCGAAGGGCACGAAATAGCCGAAGTTGTAGGCCAGCATCTTCGACGGCTCGAAGGGCACGTGCACGTCGCCGATGTCGAGGAGGCCGTTCTCGATGGCTTCCAGCACTTCGCCCAGCTTGGCCACCGAGCCGCCGTAAGCTTCAACCCATTCGATCTTGTGCGGGGTCTTCTGCTCGACCCGATTCTTCACTTCGACCTGCAGAAAGGTCTGCATCGGAGCAACCCATGACGCCGCCGGGACCGGGTGCCCCGCGCCGATGGTCAGGCGGAAGGTTTCCGCGTGCGCCGTGGGTGCGGACACGGCAACCGCTGCGAAAAGCGAGGCGACAAGCGACTTTTTCATTCTGTCCTCCTTCTTCATTCGGTGCGGGAACGGGATCTGGATCAGACGGGAGCGCCCTTCGCTTTCAGTATGCGCCAAAAAGCAATCGGGGACGGCTGAGCAGCCATGACATTGTCGCGACACCCGTGATGTTGCCCCCGACCCGTTCGTAGCTCGGTACCACGCCCGTCTCGGCCGGATCTGATTCAACCGGCGAGAGCGCCTCCATCTTGGGTGACGCGCGTCCAGCCTACTTTATCGGGCTGACCATCACCGACGGCCGCGTTGCGGCGATCCAAGACTTCGCTATGTGCCCTACATCGCGAAAGAGGCGGCCATCGACCTTTCGCGCGGCCCGTAGTTTTCGCCAAAGACCGGATCCCTTCGCTCTCCTCGATCGTCTTTGCGCTGAAACCTCTTGAGTCGTTGCAAATTTCGAGCAAGGAGAGCGATCCATGCTTCTCAAGGAAAAGGTTGCGGTCGTCTATGGGGCAGGCGGTGCCGTCGATAGTGCGGTAGCCCGTGCGCTCGCTCGCGAGGGCGCGAGCGCATTTCTGACCGGCCGCAACCTCGCGCTGGTTGAGGCGCTCGCCCAGGACATCATCGCTTGGCGGTGCCGCCGAGGCTGCGCAGGTAGATTGCACTGGACGAGCAGGTGAATGGCGCTAGCCATTACTACGAGCCGTCGCCACGGCCCCCTCTCCGGTACTCACGAGATGCCCTGCGAGCGAGGCGGGATCAACCCGCGTCGGATTTCTTCTCTTGGGAATCAGCCCTCCCGTATCTAAAGTAGACAGTGCGGGCTGGGCGTCTCGGCGACGATCAGGGGAATGGACGAGGAAGCGGCGAGACGGACGCCGCAGCTCATGTCTTGATCCAGTGGGAACCGCAGTCTGATGGCGTGCCGGTGCGTACTTCAATCCTTGGTGTGCAGAGCTGCCGCACGCACTCGGTCGGAATGCCTGATAGCTTCTATTGGGAAAGGTCCCGGACGCGCGCGAGGAAGCGGCGATACTCCGCGATCACCGGCGCGGCTAGATGCTCAGCGGCGGATCAGACGGGCGGTGCGCTGGAGGGCGCCTTGCCGGGCATTCTGCTCCGCTGCGGGCAGGCCAGCTTCGAGACGGACTTGGTGCAGTCGCGGCGATCGACGAGACGCGGCCGGACAGCCCGTCGCTGCAGGATTACACCGTCTTCGAGATCGACGAGAGCCTCACGGCTCCCTTGGTGAAGTGGCTCAGCAAGAAGCCCGGATGACTCCGGGGCGGACCTAGCCGGGCGCTCCCGCGTTACTTCGGCGCGTACGGTCCCTGCGCGGGCGCAGGCGGCGCCTTTGGGTCGACCACCGCTGCCGGAGGCGCGTAGCGACCGGCCGTCCGCGCGGCCTGCTCCGCCGCCCGCTTGGCTTCGTCCGCATCGGGCGGCGGCGGCGCGTACCGTCCGGCGGGTTGCGGCACGGTGGGTGCGGCGGCAGCCGCCTGCTGGGGCGCGTCCGCCTTGGCGGCGGGCTCGGCCGCGTGCTTCTGCGCTTTCGCTGCGAGCGGCGGGGCGGAGCGCGGATAGCCCGCGCTGTCGAGCGCCGTGTGCCAGGTCTCGGTGGCGAATCCTTTGGTCACCTGCCTGCCAACGGCGAGCACCGGGACCTCGTCGCTTCCCGAGACCTTCTTCAGCTCGGCGCGGGTTTTCTCGTCGGTGATCGCGACCTCGCGGAACGGCACGCCGCGCTGCGCGAGGAGCGCACGCGCGTCGCCGCACGTGTCCTTGCAGTTCTCAGCGGTGTAGATCGTGACGGGGTGATTCTTCGCGGCCTGCCGGGTCGCGTAGGGTTGAGAGGCCGCTTCGACCGTGCTGCCGCCGGCCGACTTCCTCTCCACGCTGGCTGCCTGTGCCGGCGACGGCGGGATCTGCGAGTAGTGGACCTTGCCGTCCTTGTCGACCCAGCGATACGCCTGCGCGGCGACGGATGCCGCGAAAAGGAGCGCTACTGCGGCGAAGAGAATGCGCGGCATCGGGATCTCCCGGTCGGGGGCGTCTCATGACGCGGGCATGATAGCACCGGGCCTCGGGTGTCCCGTCCCGTGGCGCGACCCGCCCCGGCACTAATCCACAGGGCCACCGGGCCAGCGGCGGCCGGCGCCCCCGGAGAATCAGCCGACCATGCCGTTGTGCCGCAGCAGCGGCTCGACGCTCGGCTCGCGCCCCCGAAACGCCTTGAACGACTCGAGCGCGGGGCGGCTGCCGCCGACGGCGAGGATCTCGTCGCGAAACCGCGCGCCTGTGTGCGGGTCCAGCACGCCGCGCTCCTCGAACAGGCTGTACGCGTCGGCCGACAGCACTTCCGCCCATTTGTAGCTGTAGTACCCCGCGCTGTAGCCGCCGGCGAAGATGTGCGCGAAGCTGTGTGGGAAGCGGTTGAACCGCGGCGGGATCAGCACCGCCACCCGCGCTCGCACCTCGTCGAGGAGCGCGAGCGGGGTCTGCGCGCCCGCCGGATCGAAGTCGTCGTGCAGGTGCATGTCGAACAGCGCGAACTCGAGCTGGCGCACGGTCTGCATGCCGGACTGGAAGTTCTTTGCCGCGACCATCTTCTCGAACAGCTCGCGCGGCAGGGGCGCGCCGGTGTCCACGTGCGCGGTCATGTGCTCGAGCACGTCCCACTCCCAGCAGAAGTTCTCCATGAACTGGCTCGGCAGCTCGACCGCGTCCCACTCGACGCCGCGGATGCCGGACACGCCGCTGTAGTCGACGCGGGTGAGCAGGTGATGCAGGCCGTGGCCGAACTCGTGGAAGAGGGTGATCACGTCGTCGTGCGTGAGGAGCGCCGGCTTCCCACCGACGGGCGACGGGAAGTTGCACACGAGGTGCGCGACGGGTGCCTGCACCGCGTCGTGCACGAGGCGGCGCACGATCGCCTCGTCCATCCACGCGCCGCCGCGCTTGGTCGCGCGCGCGTACGGATCGAGATAGAAGCGGCCAACCAGCCGGCCGTCCGCATCGTCGATGCGGAAGAAGCGCACACCCGTGTCCCAGGTCTCCGCGCGGTCCTCGGCGATGCGCAAGCCGTAGATCGCCTCGACTACGCGGAACATTCCCGCGAGCACCTTCTGCTCTTGGAAGTACTCCTTCACTTCCTGGTCGGAGAAGGCATAGCGCGCGACGCGGAGCTTCTCGGACGCGTACCCGGCGTCCCAGGCCTCGAGCGTCGCGATTCCGAGCGACTCCGCGGCGAACGCGGTCAGCTCGGCCATGTCGCGCTTCGCAAAGGGGAGCGCCTTGGCCGCGAGGTCCTCGAGGAACGCGATGACCTGGCGCGGCGACTCGGCCATCTTGGGCACGAGCGAGACCTCGGCGAATGTCGCGTAGCCGAGCAGCTGCGCCGCCTCGCGCCGCAGCTGCAGGATCTCCCCGATCAGCGCCGTGTTGTCCCAGGCCCCGATCTTCTCGGGCGCTGGCGGCGCTTCCGCCGGCGCGCCGTTGGTGCGGCCCTCGAAGGCCGCCTTCGCGGCGAATGCGCCGGCGAACTCCTCCGAGGCGCGCGTCGCCCAGCCGCGATACATGACCTCCCGCAGGGCGCGGTTCTCGGCGTACTGCATGACCGGGACGTAGCAGGGCGCCTGCAGGACGAGCTTCCACCCGGGCTTGCCGTCCCTTCCCGCTGCGGCGCGCGCCGCCTCGAGCACGTCCTCGGGGATGCCGGCGAGCGCCGCGCGGTCAGTCACGTGCACCGCGAACGCGTTCGTCGAGTCGAGCACGTTCTCGGAGAACTGCGTCGAGAGCTTCGCCAGCTCCTCCTGGATCGCGGCGAAGCGCCGCTTGCGCTCCGGGTCGAGCTCGGCGCCGGACAGCCGGAAGTCGCGGACCTCGTTCTCGACCACCTTGCGCTGCGCGAGTGAAAGCGCCGCGAAACCGGGCCCACCCTGCAGCGCCTTGTACTTCGCGAAGAGCGCGAGGTTCTGGCCGAGCTCGGTCCAGTACTGCACGATCTTCGGCTGGTTCGCCTTGTAAGCCTCGCGCAGCTCCGGCGAGTCGAGCACGGCGTGCAGGTGCCCAACCACGCCCCACGCGCGACCGAGGCGCTCGTTCGCATCCTCGAGCGGCCGCACGAAGTCGTCCCACGTGGCGGGTGTCTCGTCGCTCGTGAGACGCGCGATCAGCGCACGGTTCTCGGCGAGCAGCTGATCGACCGCGGGGGTGACATGGTCGGTCCTCACCACCGCGAAGCGGGGCAGGCCGGAAAAGTCGAGGAGGGGATTGGCGGTGGTCTGCATGGAGCCAGTGAGACGGAGGATAGGGGAAGCGGTGCGACGCGGTTACGTTTCCCGTTTCACGCTGCTTGCTTCGCAGCCAGAATTTCGTCGGTCGTCGCGATCCGGGCGTATGGCACCGCGAGCGCCGCCATGAATGCGGCGTGAACGTCACGCGCCGGGATCGTCCGGCCGGAAAACTCCAGCGCGCGCGTGGCGCACGCGTCAGCGGCGACGGTGCACTTAAACCCGTGGTCGAACGCGGCGCGCGTCGTCGCGTCGATGCACATGTGGCTCATCGCGCCGGCGATCACGACCGCGTCTGCGCCTGCGGCGCGCAGGCGCTCGAGAAGATCGGTACCGCGGAAGCCGTTGGGGAAATTCTTCTCGACGACCGGCTCGCCCGCCGCGGGTCGCACCGAGGCGTGCAGTTCGGCACCCGGCGTGCCGGGCACGAAGAACGTCGCGCCGGGCCGCACGGACAGGTGTCGAACGTGCAGCACGGGCATGCCGCGGCTGCGAAACGCGGCGAGCAGCCTGGCTGCTTGCCCCGCCGCGGCATCCATGCCCTCGAGGGCCATGTTGCCGTTCGGGAAGTAGTCGTTCTGGATGTCCACCAGCACCAGTGCGGTCGCCATCATGCGTCCTTCGGATCGGCCGCAATCTCGGCGGCGCGGATGGTGTTGGCGAGCAGCATCGTGATCGTCATCGGCCCGACGCCGCCCGGCACCGGCGTGAGTCGCGACGCGACGCCGACCAGGCTCGCGAAGTCGCAGTCGCCGGAAAGCTTTCCGTCGGGCAGCCGGTTGATGCCGACGTCGATGACGACGGCGCCCGATTTGACCATGTCCCGCGTGATCAGTTTCGGCCTGCCCACAGCGGCCACCAGAATGTCCGCACGCGCGGTGTGGCTACCGAGGTCGCGGGTCTTCGAGTGGCAGATGGTGACGGTGGCGCCCCGCTGCAAGAGCAGATGCGCAAGCGGCTTGCCGACGATGTTGCTCTGGCCGACGACCACTGCGTGCTGGCCCCAGGGATTCACGCCCTCGGCATCCAGCAAGGCCATGATCCCGGCCGGCGTGCACGGCACGATTCGCGGATGCCCGGCGACGAGCAGCCCGACATTCAGCGGATGGAACCCGTCCGCATCCTTTGCGGGCGCGATCGCGGCAAGCACCGGTTCGTTGGCGATGTGCCCCGGCAACGGCAGCTGTACGAGGATGGCGTGGACGGCCGGGTCGGCATTCAGGGCCGCGATCCGGGCAAGGAGCTCCGCCTCGGGCGTTACGCCGGGCAGTTCCACGTGCAGCGACCGCACGCCGACGTCGGCGCACGCCATCACCTTGTGGCGCACGTAGGCCTTCGACGCCGGGTTGTCGCCGACGATGATCACCGCGAGTCCCGGCTGGGTGCCGCGCGCGGCTAGCCGCGCGGCGCGGTCGCGCAGCTCGGGGCGGATCCGGCGCGACAGGGCGACGCCGTCTATGACGCGAGTGTCCAAGGAGGCCCGCAAGGAGGTGGGGCAGGGGTCGCGATTCTACCGGCAGGGGGCGGCTCGCCTCCGGGCTTGGCGCATAGGCTTGCTCATTGTAGAATCCGGAAAGCGATTCCGGATCAAGAAAAAAACTCCCACGCCCAAATTGCTTCGTTTCGGATCGGCGTATTAAGCTTCCGCGGCAAACAAGAACATCCGCAGCGTCGGCACGCGTCCACCCCTAGGAGCTCCAACATGGCTGCCGTCCCCGACTTCAACGCCGCCAACGATCCCGACACCCTGGAAACCCAGGAATGGCTCGACGCGCTCGACGCGGTGCTCGAGCGCGAGGGCCCGGAGCGCGCGCACTACCTGCTGGAGAAGCTGATCGACGAAGCACGCCGCTCCGGCGCCTACATCCCGTTCAGCCCGAACACGGCCTACATCAACACCATCCCCCCGCACCTCGAGCCACCCCTGCCGGGCGATGCTGCGATCGAGGAGCGCAACCGCTCGTTCATGCGCTGGAACGCGATGGTGATGGTCGCGAAGACCAACAAGGCCGAGGGCGATCTCGGCGGTCACATCGCGAGCTTCGCCTCGGTGGCGAACATGTTCGGCGTAGGCTTCAACCATTTCTGGAACGCGCCGCACGCGGGGCACGGTGGGGACCTGATCTTCTTCCAGGGGCACTCGTCGCCGGGGATCTACGCGCGCGCCTTCCAGGAAGGACGCTTCACGGAGGAGCAGATCCTCAACTTCCGCCGCGAGGTGGACGGCCACGGAATCTCGTCGTACCCGCACCCCTGGCTGATGCCCGACTTCTGGCAGTTCCCGACCGTCTCGATGGGCCTCGGGCCGATCCAGGCGATCTACCAGGCGCGGTTCCTCAAGTACCTGCAGGCGCGCGGGCTCGCCGATACCGCGAATCGCAAGGTGTGGGCCTTCTTGGGCGACGGCGAGATGGACGAGCCGGAGTCGCTCGGCGCGATCGGCATGGCCGCGCGCGAGAAGCTCGACAACTTGATCTTCGTCATCAACTGCAACCTGCAGCGGCTCGACGGCCCAGTGCGCGGGAACGGCAAGATCATCCAGGAGCTCGAGGGCGATTTCCGCGGCGCGGGCTGGAACGTCATCAAGCTGATCTGGGGCTCGTACTGGGACCCGCTCCTCGCGCGCGACAAAGAAGGCATCCTGCGCCGCGTGATGGAGGAGACCGTCGACGGCGAGTACCAGAACTACAAGGCGAACGACGGCGCGTTCGTCCGCAAGCACTTCTTCGGCAAGCATCCCAAGCTGCTCGAGATGGTGTCGCGGATGACCGACGAGGACGTGTGGCGGCTCAACCGTGGGGGGCACGATCCGCACAAGATCTATGCGGCCTACCACGCGGCGGCGAACCACAGAGGCCAACCCACCGTCATTCTCGCAAAGACCATCAAAGGCTTCGGCCTGGGCCGCCAGGGGCAGGCGCAGAACCCAACCCACCAGCTGAAGAAGCTCGACAAGGAGACGATCCGCCAGTTCCGCGACCGCTTCAACATCCCGATCCCGGACGACAGGCTCGAGGAGCTGCCGTTCTACGTGCCGCCGCCCGACTCGCCGGAGATGCAGTACCTGCACGAGCGGCGCCAGGCGCTCGGCGGCTACCTGCCGCAGCGCCGCCGCAAGGCCGACACCGTGCCGCAGGTGCCGGAGCTGTCAGCGTTCGAGCAGGTGACGGGGCCGACCGCCGCCGGGCGCGAGATTTCCACCACGATGGCGTTCGTGCGCATCCTCACTGCGCTGGTGCGCGACAAGAACATCGGCAAGCACATCGTCCCGATCGTACCGGACGAGGCGCGCACGTTCGGCATGGAGGGCATGTTCCGCCAGCTCGGCATCTACTCGGCGGAAGGCCAGAAGTACGTGCCGGTCGACAAGGACCAGGTGATGTACTACCGAGAGGACAAGGCCGGACAGATCCTCGAGGAAGGAATCAACGAAGCCGGGGCGTTTTCGTCGTGGATCGCCGCGGCGACGAGCTACAGCGTCAACAACGTCGTGATGGTGCCCTTCTACGCCTTCTACTCGATGTTCGGGCTCCAGCGCATCGGCGACCTGGCGTGGGCCGCCGCCGACCAGCGCGCGCGCGGGTTCCTGCTCGGCGCGACCGCCGGCCGCACGACGCTGAACGGCGAGGGCCTGCAGCACGAGGACGGGCACAGCCACATCCTGTCGTCGGTGATCCCGAACTGCGTTTCCTACGACCCGACGTTCGGCTTCGAGCTGGCGGTGATCATCCAGGACGGCCTGCGCCGCATGGTGACGAACCAGGAGGACGTCTTCTATTACATCACCGTGATGAACGAGAACTACGCGCATCCGGGGATGACCGAGGTCGCCGACAAGAACGTCGCCGACGGCGTTCTCAAGGGCATGTACCTGTTCAAGGATGGCGGCAAGGGCAAGCATCGCGTGCAGCTCATGGGCTCGGGCACGATCCTGCGCGAGGTGATCGCCGCCGCCGAGCTTCTGGACAAGGACTGGGGCGTGACCGCCGACATCTGGAGCTGCCCGAGCTTCACCGAGCTGCGGCGGGAGGGGATCGACGTCGAGCGCTGGAACCTCCTCCACCCGACTGAGAAGCCGCGCAAGTCCTACGTCGAGGCGCGCCTCGAGTCGCGTGACGGACCGGTGATCGCCTCGACCGACTACATGAAGGCCTTCGCCGACCAGATCCGGCCGTTCCTGCCGAAGGGACGCGATTACCGCGTGCTCGGCACTGACGGTTTCGGGCGGTCCGACACGCGCGAGAGGTTGCGGCACTTCTTCGAGGTGAATCGCTACTGGGTGACGATCTCGGCGCTCAAGGCGCTCGCGGACGGCGGCGCGCTCAAGCCGCAGGTCGTCGCGGATGCGATCAGGAAGTACGGGATCGATCCGGCGAAGCCGAATCCGTCGACGGTGTGAGACCGCCGTGAACCGCGCACGTCGAACCGCGACCCGAAGGACCCGGGCAAGGGGGGTGGTTGCGGTTCGCGGTTCACGACCGATCAAGAACTCGGCACCGAAGGAGCATTGACGATGGGCGCGATGCAGGAAGTGCGGGTTCCCGACATCGGCGACTTCAAGGACGTCGACGTCATCGAGATCCTGGTCAAGCCGGGCGACACCGTTGCCGCCGAGCAGTCGCTCATCTCGCTCGAGAGCGACAAGGCGACGATGGAGATCCCGTCGCCGTTCGCCGGCGTGGTCAGGGAACTGCGGATCAAGGTCGGCGACAAGGTGTCCGAAGGCACGCCGATCCTCGTGCTCGAGGACGGCGCGGCGGGCGCCCCCGCCTCGAAACAGGCTTCCGCGCCGGCACCTGTTGCGGCGCCTTCGGCTGCGGCCCCCGCAGCGCCAAGCAAGCCGGCGCCTGCGGGTGCCACGCGCAGGGTCGACGTCCCCGACATAGGAGACTTTAAGGACGTCGACGTCATCGAGATCCTGGTCAAGCCGGGCGACACGGTGGCCGCCGAGCAGTCGCTCATCTCGCTCGAGTCGGACAAGGCGACGATGGAAGTGCCGTCGCCGGCTGCGGGCGTCGTGAAGGACATTCTCCTGAAGGTGGGCGACAAGGTGTCGCAGGGCGCACCGATGCTCGTGCTCGAGGAAGCGGGCGGCGCACGGCCCGCCGCGCCGGCACCGAAGGCCGCTCCTCCCGCCGACATGACGCGCAGCGTCGAGATGCCCGTCCCTGCGGCACAGCGCCACCAGCCGCCCGTCCCGACGGAGGCTGCGGCCGAGCCGCCGGGTGTCAAGCCGCACGCGAGCCCCTCGGTGCGCAAGTTCGCGCGCGAGCTCGGCGTGGACCTCTCGAAGATCACGGGCACCGGCCCGAAGAACCGCGTTGTTCTTGCCGACGTCCAGGCGTTCGTGAAAGGCGCGCTTGCCCGGGGGGCGGCGCCCGCGGGTGCGCCGGCCGTCGGGGCGGGCGGCCTCGCCGTGCTGCCCTGGCCGCAGGTCGACTTCGCGAAGTTCGGCCCGATCGACACGCAGCCGCTATCGCGCATCAAGAAGATCTCCGGCGCGAACCTGCACCGGAACTGGGTGATGATCCCGCACGTCACCAACAACGAGGTGGCCGACATCACCGATCTGGAGGCGTTCCGCGTCCAGCTCAACAAGGAGAACGAGAAAGCCGGCGTGAAGCTGACGATGCTCGCTTTTCTGATCAAGGCCAGCGTCGCGGCGCTGAAGAAGCACCCCGAGTTCAACAGCTCGCTCGACGGCGACAATCTCGTCCTGAAGCGCTACTACCACATCGGCTTCGCCGCGGATACGCCGCACGGGCTCGTCGTGCCGGTCATCAAGGACGCCGACAAGAAAGGCGTCCTCGACATCGCCCGGGAGACCGGAGAGCTCGCGAAGCAGGCGCGGGAAGGGAAGCTCAAGCCCGCGGACATGCAGGGTGGGACGTTCTCGATCTCGAGCCTCGGCGGGATCGGCGGCACCTCGTTCACGCCGATCATCAACGCCCCCGAGGTGGCGATACTCGGCGTCTCGCGCTCGACTCAGCAGCCCGTCTGGGACGGGAAGCAATTCGTCCCGCGGCTCACGCTGCCCCTCTCGCTCTCGTACGACCACCGCGTCATCGACGGCGCGCTGGCGGCGCGGTTCAACGCGCATCTGGCGCAGCTCCTCGCCGACTTCCGGCGGGCGATGCTCTAGTGTCCTGAGTCGCTGACTCGCCGATGAAAACCGCCGGTTCGCCGCCATGCGGCATTACGAATCCTCGCCAGGTGTTCAACCTGGCTGCGGTTCGCGCCTCTCCTGACGGCCAACCGGACGGTTTTCATGCCGATGAGCGTTTCTCCGGGATCCGTGGTCTACCGACGAACTAACGACTCAGGACACTAGGGAGACGCCGATGCTCGAAGTCAAGGTTCCCGACATCGGGGACTTTAAGGACGTCGACGTGATCGAGGTGCTGGTGAAGCCCGGCGACCGCGTCGCGAAGGAACAGTCGCTGATCTCGCTCGAGAGCGACAAGGCGACCATGGAGATCCCGTCGCCCGCGGCAGGCGTCGTGAAGAGCCTGACCGTCAAGGTCGGCGACAAGGTGTCTGAGGGCGCGCCGATCCTGGTGCTGGAGGAGATGGCAGGCACGCCCGTGGAAGGGGCGCCGAAACCTTCCGCCTCGCTCGCGCAGGCCGTCCCGGCGGCCGCTTCCGCGCCGCAGCCGGCGAAGTTCTCCGGCGACGGCGACCTCGCGTGCGACGTCGTTGTCCTCGGGTCCGGCCCCGGCGGCTACTCCACCGCCTTCCGGGCCGCGGACCTCGGTCTCAACACTGTGCTCGTGGAGCGCTACGCGACCCTCGGCGGGGTCTGCCTAAATGTCGGGTGCATTCCGTCGAAGGCGTTGCTGCACGTTGCGGCGGTGATGGACGAGGCCGTGCACTTCGCCGACATCGGCGTCGTGTTCGGGAAGCCCTCGGTCGACCTCGACAAGCTGCGCGCGCACAAGGACAAGGTCGTGGGCAAGCTGGTCGGAGGCGTGGGCAGCATGGCCAAGGGGCGCAAGGTGTCGGTCGTGCGCGGCTACGGCCACTTCGTCGACCCGCATCACCTCGAAGTGGAGCTCACGAGCGGCGACGGCCAGGACAAGACCGGCGAGAAGAAGGTGGTCCGCTTCGAGAAGGCGATCATCGCCGCCGGCTCGATGGCGGTGCGGCTGCCGTTCATCCCGGACGATCCGCGCATCGTCGACTCGACCGGGGCGCTCGATCTCGCGTTCGTGCCGAAGCGCATGCTCGTCATCGGCGGCGGAATCATCGGCCTGGAGATGGCGAGCGTCTACTCGACCCTCGGCGCGCGCATCGAGGTGGTCGAGATGCTGGACGGGCTGATGACCGGCGCCGACCGAGACCTCGTCGCCGTGTGGCAGAAGTTCAACGCCAGGCGCTTCGACAAGATCATGCTCAAGACCAGGACCGTCGCCGTCGAGGCGAGGAAGGAGGGCATCCTCGTCCGGTTCGAAGGGGAGCAGGCGCCTGCGGAGCCGCAGCTCTACGACCTCGTGCTGGTGAGCGTGGGCCGCAGCCCGAACGGGAATAAGATCGGCGCCGAGAAGGCCGGCGTTGCGGTGAACGAGCGCGGCTTCATCCCCGTCGATCAGCAGATGCGGACGAACGTTCCCCACATCTTCGCGATCGGCGACATCGCCCGGCAGCCCATGCTCGCGCACAAGGCGGTGCACGAGGGACACGTCGCCGCCGAGGCGGCCGCGGGCAAGAAGTCCTTCTTCGACGCGCGCGTGATCCCATCGGTTGCCTATACCGACCCGGAAGTCGCCTGGGCCGGCGTGACCGAAGACGAAGCGAAGAGCCAGGGCATCAAGTACGGTGTTGCGAAATTCCCGTGGTCGGCGTCCGGTCGCGCGCTGGCGAACGGGCGATCGGAGGGCTTCACCAAGCTCGTCTTCGACGCGGAGCACCACCGCATCATCGGCGGCGGCATCGTCGGCACCGGCGCGGGCGACCTGATCACCGAGGTCGCGCTCGCGATCGAAATGGGCGCCGACGCGGTGGACATCGGCAAGACGATCCATCCGCATCCGACGCTCAGCGAGAGCGTCGGCATGGCGGCGGAGGTCTACGAGGGCGTCTGCACCGATCTCGCGCCGCCGCGCAAGCGGTAGGACAGCGCGAGGCGCTTTGGCCGATCGAGCCTGCGGAGGCTGCGCATCTCGAGGCGCGTCGCACACGCGATCTCGATACCGGCCGGTCCCGGTTGCTCGCATCCGAGGAGTCACGCCAAGACCTCCGAGGCGCCTGGTGCCAGCCCGACCCGTGGTACGGGCTGCCGGTCAAGCCGACGGTGCTGATCTACCCGCCGTGAAGGGAAGTCGCGGTCGTCGGGTCGTGGGGCGCAATGCCCCACACCGGTTTGACTAGTAGAAGCGGTAGCCGAAGACGGTGCCGAAGGTCGTCGTGCCGCGGTCGGGCCCGAAGCCTTCCGCCGGATCACCGTACAGTCGATCGTAGCCGAGGGTGGTGTTGACGTAGAAGTTCCGGTCGAGCGTGTACAGCCACGAAACGCGAAAGCCGGCACCGGGCTCTCCGTACCGCTGGGCGCTGCGCGACAGAACGTCGCCCCCGAGCGCGCCGTACGCGGGAATTACCGCACCGGACTGGCCGAGCGTCAGGCCGCCGGAGAGGGTGATCAGGTGTCGCTGGGCCAGGCTGAAGCCGTAGCTCGCGCCCAGATCGATCCGGGTAGCGGCAAGGCGCGGATCGTCGAGGGACTGGCGCACCGCCGAAGAGAAGGTCCAGTTCGAGTACCGATAACCGAGGTAGGCGCCGCCGTCCACCGGCGCCGTTTCGACCCCCGGGTCGAGGAGCCGCGGGGATTGTGGCAGCAGGTTCAGGAGGTCGGAACCGGCGCGCAGCCCCGGATCGAGCATGCCGGTGCGCGCCAGGCTAAAGCCCTGCCCGCTTCGGGGCACGACGAACATACCTCCCTGCCACGGCGAAGCGTCCTGCGCGGCAGGTCTCGGTGCAACCGACTTCCACCATGCGAAATGGCCGGCCGTACGGTCGTACGGCTCCATCTGCTGGGCTGCCGCCGGAACGGCGATCAGGAGGCCGACGAGGACGCTACCGAGACGCATTGCCCATGGTGCTGCGAAACAGTGATGACATTCTACTCCCGGGATTTCGGGCGCAGGCAAGGGACTAGTCCGCATGACCGGCGGCGCGGCGGGCTCGGCTAGAATCCGCCGGAGCCGGAGGCGCCGATGACGCAGGACGAGATGAAACGGGCCGTCGCCCGCGCGGCGGTTCAGTACGTCGTCGATGACGCGGTCATCGGCGTCGGTAGCGGGTCGACCGCCAACTTCTTCATCGACGAACTGGGCGGATGCCGCAACCGGATCCGCGGCGCCGTGGCGAGTTCCGAGCGCACCGCCGAGCGCCTGCGTCGGCACGGCATTCCGCTCTTCGACCTGAACGAAATCGAGGCGCTTCCCGTGTGCATCGACGGCGCCGACGAGGTGACGGCCGGGTTTGCGATGATTAAGGGCGGCGGTGGCGCGCTCACGCGCGAGAAGATCGTCGCCGCGGTATCACGCCGGTTCGTGTGCATTGCCGACGCGTCGAAGCTCGTCCCCCAGCTCGGCGCATTCCCGCTTCCGGTCGAGGTGATCCCGATGGCGCGTGCGCACGTTGCGCGCGAGATCGCGCGGCTCGGCGGCCGGCCACGCCTCCGCGAGGGGTTTGTCACCGACAACGGCAACGTCGTGCTGGACGTCGGAGGCCTCTCGATCGCCGACCCGGCCGGCCTGGAGGAAAGCCTGAACAACATCGTCGGCGTCGTGACCAACGGCCTCTTCGCGCTGCGCGGCGCCGACGTGATCCTGCTGGGGACGCCGGACGGCGTGCGGACATTGCTCCGGCCGGAGAGCGCGAGCTAACGTCCCGCCATCCGTGCCGCCGGGACTGTAATATCCCGGTCATCTTGGCCGCCTAGCCTGTGCGGTCCCGGAGCGGAGCCATGTCCGAGCACATCTCGAAGCAGTTCGACGCCGAGCTTGAGGACGTGCGCACGCGCGTCCTGCAGATGGGCGGAATGGTGGAAGAGCAGATCCGCCGCGCCGCCGACACCCTCGTCACCGGCGACATGGCGGAGATCGCCGCCGTCCAGGAAAACGACCACCGCGTCAACGCGATGGAGGTGGACCTCGACGAAGCCTGCAGCCACATTATCGCGCGCCGCCAGCCGGCCGCAGGCGACCTGCGGCTGCTGATCGCGGTGATCAAGACCATCACCGACCTCGAGCGCATCGGGGACGAGGCGGAGAAGATCGCGCGCATGGCGAAGCTCATCCACGACGCGGAACGCATGCACATGCCGCGAATCGAGATCCGGCACGTCGCGAGCCTGGCGCTCGCGATGCTGCGCAAGTCGCTGGACGCGTTCGCGCGCCTGGACGTGAAGGCCGCGCAGGAGGTGGTGCGGCAGGACGATGCGGTCGACAGCGAATTCCGGTCGATCCTGCGCCAGCTGATCACCTTCATGATGGAGGATCCGCGCACGATCAGTCGCTGCCTGGAGGTGCTGTTCGTCGCCAAGGCGCTGGAGCGGATCGGCGACCACTCCAAGAACATGGCCGAGTACGTCGTCTACATGGTCGAGGGCCGCGACGTGCGCCACATGCGGTCCGACGCGATCGCGCGGGCGGTGAACGAGTAGCGCGCTACTTCTTCGGCACGTAGCCCGACGCCTCATCGGCGCCGCCGCCGAAGAAGAACCTCTCGGCCTGCTCCAGAAGGTACTTCCGCGCCTTCGCGTCCGCGAGGTTCAGGCGGTTCTCGTTGATGAGGCGGGTCTGCTGCGCCTGCCACGCCTGCCACGCCTCCTTCGAGACGCTCTCCCAGATGCGCTTCCCGAGCTCGCCCGGCAGCGGCGGGAAGTCGAGCCCTTCGGCCTCGCGGCCGAGCTTCACGCAGTTGACCATTCTCGCCATGGGGCCACTCCGTGTTTCAGTGAGGCGCGGATTCTAGCCCCTCACAACGCCTTGACCAGCACCTTCGAGCGGCGCTGCCAGTTGTAGAGCGAGCGCTTCTCGCGCGGCAGCGTTTCCGCGGTTGCGCCCGCGAACCCGCGCTCTACGAACCACTGCGCGGTGCGTGTGGTGAGCACGAAGAGCTTCTTCATCCCTGCCGCGCGCGCCCGGTCCTCGATGGCGCCCATCAGCTTCTCGCCGTGGCCGGTGCGGCGGTACTCGGGCCGCACCGCCAGGCAGGCAAGCTCGCCGGCCCGCGTCCGCGGAAACGGGTAGAGCGCCGCGCAGCCGAGGATCAGCCGGTCGTGCTCGAGCACCGTGAAGCGGGTGATCTCCCGCTCGAGCAGCTCCCGGCCGCGCCGCACCAGCGTGCCGTCCGCCTCGAGCGGCTCGATGAGCTGCAGGATGCCTCCGACATCCTCGATGGTCGCGGCCCGCAGGCGCTCCAGCTTGTCCGCGGTAATCATGCTGCCCGAGCCCTCGTGAGTGAAGAGCTCGGTGAGGAGCGCGCCGTCGACGTTCCGCGCAACCACGTGCGCACGCTCGACCCCCGAGCGCACCGCCTCGACCGCATGCGCGAGATAGGCGCGCGTGTCGCCCGTGAGGTGGGTGCCCCTCGCAAGCAGCCGCTCCGCCTCGTTTGCGGAGAGCTCGGGCAGCATGCGGCCGTCGGCGCCGGCGAGCGCGGCGTCGGAGAAGAAGACGAGCTTCGACGCATGCAGCGCCGCAGCGGTCGCGACCGCAACGTCCTCCATTGCCAGGTTGAACACCTCGCCGGTCGGCGAGAACCCGATCGGCGACACGATCACGATATTCCCGGCATCGAGGCAGCCCGCGATTGCCTGGGCGTCCACCTTGCGCACCGTGCCGGTGTGCTGGTAGTCGACGCCGTCATGAACGCCCATCGGCTGCGCGCTGATGAAGTTCCCCGACACGGTGTTGATCGCCGCGCCCGCCATCGGCGTGTTCGGCAGGCCGAGCGAGAGCAGCGCGTCCATCTCGACGCGGAGCAGGCCCACTGCGGCCTTCACGCACTCCAGCGCGACCGGATCGGTGACGCGCAGCCCCTTGTGGTAGCGTGACCGCGCCCGGCGCGCCCTGAGCTGCGCCTCGATTTGCGGGCGCGAGCCGTGCACGAGCACCACGCGGATGCCGGCGCTGTGGAGCAGATTGAGGTCGTGCGCGAGCGTCACGAAGCGGCCCTCGGCGACCAACTCTCCCCCGAACGCGATCACGAACGTGCGCCCGCGGAAGGCGTGGAAGTATGGCGCGACCGAGCGAAACCACGTCACGAAACTGGCGTCGGGCCTGGCGGGCATGCGGGGCTTGTTCTCCCTGAAAACGAGGCGCATTCTAGAACATGCCCCTCGCCGGCCGAGTCGACCCGCCGGTCAACGGGTGGCGGGGCGGCGCGTTATTTGCGAGTTGTTCGCATCCGGAGGTCACCCATGGGTCTCAAACGCTTCCTTGTCGCGCTGCTCGCTGCGTTCGCCGTCGGCGCCGCGCACGCGCAGTCCGCCACGATCCAGACCGACTGGGCCACGTTCGGCAAGTTCCTGTCGGTGATCCACGTGCTCATGCAGGCGTCGGAGAAGTCCGGCGGAGATCCCAAGGCGGTGCAGCAGGCGATGGACGACATCCTGAGCGGGCGCAACGCCGACGCGAACGCGCTCGCGCTCGAGATCTTCGGCGAGATGCCGGCACCGGAGCGCGAAAAGATGCTCTCGATCGGCCGCTCGATGGCCGCGATGGGCCAGCGTCAGGCGGCAGCGGAGCTACGCACCTCGGGCAGCGCCGCGGCGATGCAGGCGCGCAAGGACCTGACCGCGATCGGGCTGGTCTATCACGACAAGAACCAGTATCTCGACGCGGTGAAGCGCAACGACCTGCTCGCGGCGCAGCTCTACATCGCCGGACGCGGCGTCGATCCGAACGCGAAAGACCTCCTCGGCGTCTCCGCGCTCGACATCGCGAAGCGGGGCGGACACGCGGAGATGATCGCGCTGATCGCTGACGCGAGCCGGAAGTAGCCAAGCCGCCGGTCGACAGCCGCCAGTCGCACTGATACTCTGAGACCGGCACCGGCCGGTCGTCAGCAGTCGCCGTAGACCGCCTGCAGCGCGGCGAGCGTCGCGAGCGGCGCGGTCTCGGTCCGCAGGATGCGCGGTCCGAACCGCACCGTCACGAATCCCGCCGCGACGGCGATCTCGCGTTCCTCGGGCGCGAGCCCGCCTTCCGGGCCGACGAGCACCATCACGGGTGGCTGCGGTGCGAGCGAGCGGACGGTCGCCGCGCCGTCCGGCGCGAGCAGGACGCGGGTCCCGGCCCCGCCCGGCGCCGCGAGCAGCGTCGCGAAGAACTCCCCGAAACCGAGGCTCGGCGCGACCTGCGGGATCCGGTTCCGCCCGCACTGCTCGCACGCCGCGATCACGACGTTCTGCCAGTGCGTTTCGCGACGCTCCTGGCGCTCGCTCGAGAGGCGGACGACAGAACGCGCGGTGACCACCGGCTGGAACGACGCGACGCCGAGCTCGGTCGCCTTCTGCAGCACGAGGTCCATCCGGTCGCCGGCGCAAACGCCCTGCGCGAGCCGCACCTCGAGCGGCGATTCCCGGTCGACCGCGCGTCGCTCGCGCACCGCCGCGGTCACGCGGCGCTTGCCGATGCCGGTGAGCACGGCCGCGGACTCGAATCCGTCGCCGCTGAAGAGCGTGAGCGCGTCGCCGGCGCGCAGGCGCAGCGCCGCGACGTGCCGCGCCGCGCGTTCGGACAGCGTGACCGTCGCACCGGGCGCGAGCGTCGCATCGCAGTGGAGCCGCGGTGCCGCGAGAGAGGCCCAATTCGCCATGCTAGGATTCTAGCGGCTCAAGTTCCGGAGTTTTGCCATGGCAGCGCAATCCAAGGTCTGCGACTTCGGTTGGAAGGCGGCCGACTTCGACCTGCCCGGCGTCGACGGAAAGCGGCACACGGTTGCGTCGGCGCGAGGCCCGAAGGGGCTGCTCGTGATGTTCATCTGCAACCACTGCCCGTACGTCAAGGCGATCCGCGCGCGGATCGTGCGCGACTGCCGCGAGCTCGCGGCGCACGGCATCGGCGCAGTCGCGATCATGTCGAACGACCCGGCCGAGTATCCGGAGGATTCGTTCGAGAACATGAAGCGCGTCGCAGCGGAATCCGGCTTCGCGTTCCCCTATGTGCTCGACGAGTCGCAGGGCGTGGCAAGGGCCTACGGAGCGGTGTGCACGCCGGAGTTCTTCGGCTTCAACGGCGATCTCGAGCTCCAGTACCACGGCCGCCTGGACGCGTCCAGGATCGCGCCGGTCGACGGCGCGAAGCGCGAGCTGTTCGATGCGATGGTCGAGATCGCGCGCACCGGCAAGGGCCCGGCCGAGCAGAGCGCCGCCATCGGCTGCTCGATCAAGTGGAAGCGCGCGTAGCGCCCCGTTTCCGATGATCGATGACCTGGTCGCGGCGGTGCGCGAAGTGGCGCGCGCCGAGATCCTGCCGCGCGCCCAGTGCGTGCGCGGCGAGCGCAAGCAGGACGGCAGCCTCTTCTCCGAAGCGGACACGGCCGCGCAAGCGGCGCTGATCCCCCGGCTGCGCGCATTGCGCGACTGCCCGGTGATCGGCGAGGAGATGACGCGCGACGCCCAGTCCGCCGCGTGGGGCGCGGGATCGGGCGCTGCGTGGTGCGTCGATCCGATCGACGGGACGACCAACTTCCTGCAGGGTATTCCGTACTACGCCGTCTCGGTGGCGCTCATCGAGAGCGGGCGCGCCAGGCTCGGCGTCGTCCACAATCCGGCCAGCGGCGAGAGTTTTCACGCCGTCGCGGGTGGCGGCGCGTTCCACGACGGCGAGCGCATCGCTCCGCGCCCCGCGCCCGCGTGTCTCGCGGATGCAATCGCGTCCCTGGAGCTGAAGCGCCTGCCGCGGGAGGCCGCTGTCCGTCTTGCCGGCGGGCTGCCCTGGTACTCCTACCGCAACTTCGGCGCGGCGGCGCTCGATTGGTGCTGGCTCGCACTCGGCCGCTTCGACGTCTACCTGCACGCGAGCCACATGCTGTGGGACTACGCGGCGGGCAGCCTCGTCCTCGCCGAAGCGGGCGGGACCATGTCGACCTTCGAGCAGGACGACTTCTTCGCAGGCCCGCCCTGGGCGAAATCCGTGATTGCGTGCCGCGATGCACGGCTCTTCACGGAGTGGCGCGGCTACGTGCGTGCGCAGCTCCGCGACGCGCCCGCATGACGCCCGCGATCGAGGTCCGCGATCTCGTAAAACGCTTCGACACCGTCGAGGCGGTGCGCGGACTCACCTTCACCGTCGCGCGCGGCTCGACCTGCGCGCTGCTCGGCGGCAACGGCGCCGGCAAGACCACCACACTCTCCATGCTGCTCGGCGTGCTGCTGCCGTCCTCCGGCGCGATCACCGTGCTGGGCGAGGATATCGCGCGCCACCGCTACCGCGTCCTCGGCCGCATGAACTTCACCTCGCCCTACGTCGACCTCCCGAAGAAACTCACGGTCGAGGAGAATCTCCGGATGTTCGCGCGCCTCTATGGCGTGCCGGACATGAAACGGCGCATCCGGTCGCTCGCCGACGAGCTGGATCTCGCCGACCTCCTCGATCGCGCCTACGGCGCGCTCTCGGCGGGCATGCGCACGCGGGTTTCGGTGGCGAAGGCGCTCCTGAACTCGCCCGAGCTGCTGCTCCTCGACGAACCGACCGCCTCGCTCGACCCCGATGTCGGCGACCGCGTGCGCACGCAGCTCATGGACTACCGGAAGCGCACTGGCGCCACGCTCTTCCTCGCCTCGCACAACATGCCCGAGGTCGAGCGCATGTGCGACACGGTGCTGATGATGCGCGCCGGGCGCATCGTGGATACCGGGTCGCCCGCCGCCCTGATCGCGCGCTACGGGCGCTCGACCATGGAGGAGGTCTTTCTCGACGTGGCGCGCCGGCCGGAGCGCACCGTCGAGTTGGGCCCCGGCGAGATGCGGCTGGAGCGCGAGTGAGATCGCCCGCCACGCTCGCCCTGCGCCGGATCTACGCGATGGTCCTGCGCCACCTGTACCTCTTCCGCAAGTCGTGGGTGCGGTTGATCGAGATGGCCTACTGGCCGACCATGCAGATGGTGCTGTGGGGCTTCATCGCGCAATTCCTCGCCACCAACTCGTCGTGGGTCGCGCAGGTGCCGGGGCTGCTGGTCTCGGCCCTCCTGCTGTGGGAGGTCCTGTTCCGCGGGCAGCTCGGCGTGGCGCTGTCCTTCTTCGAGGAGCTGTACGCGCGCAACCTCGGGCATCTCTTCGTGAGCCCTCTGCGCCCGCTGGAGCTGGTCGCGTCGATGATCGTGGTGTCCTTCATCCGCACGGTGCTCGGCGTCGGGACCGCGATCGTGCTCGCACTCGTCCTGTACCACTTCTCGATCTTCGACCTCGGTGTCCCCCTGGTGACGTTCTTCGCCAATCTGCTGGTGTGCGGATGGGCGGTCGGGCTGATGGTCGCGGCGCTGGTGATGCGCTACGGCCTCGCCGCCGAGAATTTCGCGTGGGGCGCGATCTTCATCGCCGCGCCGGTCAGCGGCATTTATTATCCGGTGAGCGTCCTGCCCGGGTGGCTCCAGGCGGTGGCGTGGTGCCTGCCGACGAGCCACGTGTTCGAGGGGATGCGCGCCGTGCTGCTCGAGAAGACCTTCCTCTGGCGCGAGTTCTGGACGGCGGTCGGCCTGAACATGCTCTATACCGCCGCCGGCGTCGCGCTCTTTCTTGCGGCGTTCAACGGCGCGCGCCGCCGAGGGATGCTCCTCCAGATCGGCGAGTAGGCGCTCGGCATCCAGACCGGTTCCCGCCTCGCAAGGGGCCTGTGGTCGCGCGACCCCGCAAGACCTGGGTCCCGGTAGTTTTCCCGGACCGTCTAAGTAATCTCCCCATGTAATCGCCAGATGCGGGATCCGACGAACGGAGGCCAGCGTATTGCAGGCGTCGAGGCCGCGGGATCGCGGCTTCGGGAACCCCGAAACCCATTTTTCGAACCGAAGGAGATTGAGTCATGAAAAAGCTGATCGCAGTCGTGCTGCTGGGTCTTGCCGGCGCGCAAGGTGTCGCCGTGGCGAACGAGAACAACACCTACACCGAGCCCTATTGGGCGCCGCGCAAGTTCACGATCGCCGAGACCACGCACCAGTACCGCGGCCCGGTCGAGATGCTCGGCAAGTACGACCTCGTCGACCGCTTCAACCCGTAATTCGGGGTGAGGCGATGTCCGGGCGCAGCCTGCTTCGCGCGAGCCTCCTCCTCCTCGCGATGGGGACGGCTGCGCCCGGCGCGACTCAGGTGATCGAGGACCCGTATTGGCGAAGGCCGAGCGACGATGTGCGCCCGCAGTTCCACCGGCCCGGGCCGATCCCTGAGCGGCAGCCGCTCCGAAGCACGCAGGCCGGGATTTCCCGGCCTTCTTTTTCCGATCGCTACTTCGCCGGACCGTGCGGGTCGGTGCCGGTCCGCCCGCCACGGTCACGCGAGTGCCGCGAATAGGTGAAGGGCCGCTTCTTCTCGACGGCGAGCAGCAGCGCGTTTGCAAGCCACACCGCGTCCTCGCGCCGCAGCGTGATTCCGCCGCCGTGCGACTTCCCGTCGGCCTCGAACGCCGGGTCGTTGACGGTGATGTCCACCGTGCCGTGCTCCGGATCCTTCGTCACGCGCAGCGTTGCGTGCGGCAACGCGTATCCGCCGTAGACCCGCTCGTTCACCTTCGCCCAGACAAACACGTGCCGCCTCCCGCAGGGGTGATTTTGGTTCGCGGGCGATTCTACGCGCCGACCTGACCGCGAGTCGTGGAAACCCGCCGCCGGTGCGCGGCGGCGGGTCAGGGGATAGAAAGCGCGACCCCGCGGGTCGGGCGTCCTCGGTTGGCGGCGAAGAGGGCGCCCGCCTTTCGGTGCGGGGTCGCGGTGGAAAACCGGATGTCGGCCGTCCGCAGCTTCAGGCCGCTGCGGGAAGGGCCTCGTCGCTTGCAGTACCGACCATCGCCGTCACGACCCGGTCCATGAGAGCTTCTGCGCCCTCGACGATCCGCGCCTTGTTGTCGTGCAGCAGGCCGGCGAGGACCTTTGGCGCAAGCTGGCGCGCGGCCGAGCCGCTGGCGGTGAACAGCAGGATCGTCTGCTTCGGGCTGACCCACGAGAGCTTCGAGCGCACGGTCGCCGCACCCTCGTCGAACTCGAGCACCGCGCCGCGCTCCAGCGCCATCGCGGTGCGGACCCAATAGTCGTCGTCCATGCCGGAGTTCGTGACCGGCCCGGTCGCGGGGTCGTCGGCCGGCTCCGGCTCGTCCGCAGAAGGGGCCGCAGCCGCCGGCTCTGCGCTCTGCGCCTGGGCCTTCGCCTGCACCTTGGCCGCGTTGATTGTGGCGGTGTGCGCCTGCATGAGCTGATTGAAGAAGGCGTGGCGTGCTTCCGGCGCCATCTCGATCGCGTTCATGCCGCGCAGCAGGCTCTTCATGAGCATGGGCAGCATCGAGGCGAGCTGCTGGATCTCGGCGGTCCGCAGCGGCGCGACGCTCCAGACGAGCGCGTCCACGACGCCGAGCCGGTGCGTCCACGAGTCGTCGCCTTCGCGGTTCTTCATGTATCCGTCCACGAGGGTCTTGGTCCACCAGTGGTACAGGAACTCGCGAACGAAGCCGGGCGTCTTGCGCGTCACACGCCGCTTGATTTCGGCAAGCGCGGTGTGGTGAGCGATTTCCGCTTCTTCCTTCCGGACGAGCTCGACGGTGGTGGGCTCGATCTCCTTCTCGCGCCGCTGCGCGTCCTCCGCGATCAGCTTCTCGAGCGTCTCCTGTGCGACGGTGAAGACCGTCAGGTCGTCGGTGAAGTCGTGGACGAGGTAGTCGACGATGCCGCGCAGACCGGTCAGGAACTTGGACTGCTCGTCGGTCGCGACGTCCGGGTCCGACGCCGCCGAGGCCACCTGGTCGAGGAGGCGGCGCATCGGGTGCGCCCGGCGCGCGAAGAACGTGCGGTCGAGGAGCGCCGCCTTGATCGCTACGATCTGCAGGCGGGCGAGCTCCGCCTTGACCGTCTCGCTGATCCCGCGGTCCTCGAGGACGTAGTCGAACACCATGATGACCAGCTCGATCGTGAGCTGGTCCAGCGGATGGCTCTGGGTCCGTACTTGCTGGTCGAGCGCGCCGATGAAGTCGAGCGGATTCGCGCCCATCGCAGGGACGAAGCCGGCGTTCGTCTGCAGCCGCGTCAGCGACGCCATCAGCTCCGGCGTCGCGGGCATCTCGAGCGCGCTCTCGAACTGGAACTGCGACGGATCTGCCATCACCCGCGCCATAGCCTGGCGACCGGAGGGCGGCCCGCTCACCACGCCGGAGAGCAGCGTCGCGAGGTCCAGCTGCTGGCTCGCGGACATGGCGGCCGCGGCACCGGGGACCCCGGCGGCGTTGAGCAGCTGGCCGAGCTGCATCAGCTGGCTCGTGCCCATGCCTGCGGCACCTGGCGCGTTGCCCAGGAGCTGCGCGAGGTTCATCGCCTGGCTCGCGCCCATGGTGCCGGCCGGGTCGCCGGGTCGTTGGGCCACGCCGACGTCGCGCGCGCGCTTCACGTGGAAGTTGATGCGCGGCAGGACGTGGTGGGCGATCAGGTTCTTGTTCAGGTCGGCATACACGGCGGTGATGCCGGCGGCGACGTGGGGCTGGAAGGCGTTCAGAAGCGAGCGCTTGATCGCGAAATCGCCGGGGATCTTCGCGCACGAAAGCCGCAGCGCCTCGAACACCGCCTCGGGCGAGAGCGGGTTGCCGCTGTCCTCGAGATCCTCGGTGGAGAGCAGGTGACCTAGCCGGGCGCGAATGCCGAACATCTCGTCCTGGTCGACCCGGTTCTTGGTCTTGCGCGCGAGGTCGCTGACGACGAGCTCCTCCTCCATCGCGCTGTCGTCGACGAGTTTGAGGTCCTCGAGCTTGAGCTCCTGGGTCTTCTCCTTGGAGAGCCGCCGCGTGGCGATGCGGCGCTCGAAGACCTCCAGGAAGTGGCGGTCGAACGACGTGGCGATCTCGGAGCGGTGCTTCTTGACCTGCGACATCGTCTCGAACAGCAGCTGCTGCTCGGCGCGCGAGGTGCAGGCTTCGGCGGCGGCGAAGAGGTCGTTCTCGACCTTGTCGAGCGCATCGGCGACGATGCGGCTCAGCTTGGAGCGCGCGAGGTCGCGGGTCTGACCGAGCAACGCTTTGCTCTCCGCCCCGGCAGGACGGTTGACTGCGGCCTGCGCGGCAGACCGTTTGGGCGTGTCCATGACTCAACCCCTGCGGATCGCGCGCGCGAGACCGTGCGGCGGCGACGCGGCGCACACTGCTGACCCGGTGCACCGGTCTTCACGATTGCGACCCGAAATCGAGCGTCTTCATCCGGGGGCGCCAGCGGAAGACGCGAACCGCTGGCCCGGTGCTGCCTGTGTTGTTCTTCTTGACGGCTCGACTATGCCAGACGCTTATGCGGGAGTCATGGGGGGGGCGTGACAAAGGTCACGTGCCCCCCGGGAGGAAATGCACGTCCGGAACGAGGTCGCGACGGCGCTGTCGAGAGGACGACAGTTCGCGCGTGCGAGCGGTGGCCCTGGGCCGACGAGCGGGCTTGGACCACCGTATGCCGCGCGGTCGCGCACTATCGCGTGCAAGACCACGCAATCACTTGGCACTGCGCGTCGGTGCACTTGAGCCGCGCCTTCGTCTGGGCTTCCTGCGCGGTGGCGCCTTCTGCGAACGACGGTCCCGTTGGACCGTCCATGAGCAGCCCGCAGCCGCCCTTGTAGCTTGCGACGACGATGCACTCGGGGCTGCCGCAGGCTTCCAGCGCGGCAACGCTGGCCTCTCGGCTCGACGGGAAATCGTAGCTGTAGCCGTGCGCGCCGGTGGCGCGGTGGTACGCGATCGCGCCCCAATGTTCCACCGGGGTCGTGGTGACGGTACCCGGGACCACAAGCACAGGCGGCCGTTGGATCGGCGGCCGTGGCACCACAACCTGCGCGGTCGCCGGAGCGGCGGCGAGAACCGCCGCAGCCGCAAGAGCGTGACGGGTCACATGGTCGCGCCGAGCATCCACGGCGCGAACTCGTCCTCGCCGTAGCCCCACTGCTCGCTCTTCGACTTCTCGCCCGAGGCAGTGCGGAGGACCAGCTCGAAGAACCGCGCGCCCGCATCGGCGATCGATTCCTTGCCGTCGACGACGGTGCCGCAGTTGATGTCCATGTCGTCTTCCTGGCGGACGTAGAGCGGCGTGTTGGTGGCGAGCTTGAGCGACGGCGCGGGTTTGCAGCCGTACGCCGAGCCGCGGCCGGTGGTGAAGCAGATCAGGTTGGCGCCGCCGGCGACCTGTCCGGTGGCTGAGACCGGGTCGTAGCCCGGCGTGTCCATGTACACGAAGCCCTTCGCGGTGACCGGCATCGCGTACTCGTACACGTCGACGAGGTTCGTCGTGCCGCCCTTGGCGACCGCGCCGAGCGACTTCTCGAGGATCGTCGTCAGCCCGCCCGCCTTGTTGCCGGGGGACGGGTTGTTGTTCATCTCGTTGCCGTTGCGCGCGGTGTAGTCCTCCCACCACTTGATGCGGCGGATGAGCTTTTCGCCGACTTCGCGCGACACTGCGCGGCGCGTGAGCAGGTGCTCGGCGCCGTAGATCTCGGGGGTCTCGGACAGGATCGCCGTGCCGCCGTGACGCACGAGCAGATCGACCGCAGCGCCGAGCGCGGGGTTGGCACTGATGCCCGAATAGCCGTCCGACCCGCCGCACTGCAGGCCGAGGACGAGATGGCTCGCCGGCACCGTCTCGCGCCTGACCCTGTTCGCGTCGGGCAGCAGGTCCCGGATGCGCGCGACACCCTCCTCGACGCTCTTCCGCGTGCCGCCCTTGTCCTGGATCGTGAACGCATGCAGGTGATCGGTGCGCTTCAGGCCCTGCGCTGCGAGCAGACTGTTGATCTGGTTCGCCTCGCAGCCGAGCCCAACGAGCAGCACGGAGTGGAAGTTTGCGTGACGGATGTAGCCTGCGGTGGTGCGCCGCAGGATGTCGACCGCCTCGCCCTCCGAGGCCATCCCGCAGCCGGTCTTGTGGGCGAGCGCGACGACGCCGTCGACGCCGGGAAAGTCGTCCAGCCGGTTCTCGAACTGCCGCGCGATCAGCTTAGCCACCGTGGCCGAGCAGTTGACGCTCGTGATCACCCCGATGTAATTCCGCGTGGCGACGCGCCCGTCGGGTCGGACGATTCCCCGAAAAGTCGCCGCCGGGGTGATGTGCTGCGTCGGCTTCGCGTCGGCGCCGAACGCGTAGTCGCGCTCGAATTCCCCCATTGTGATGTTGTGAATGTGGACGTGGTCGCCGGCTTTGATGTCGCGCGTGGCGAATCCAATGATCTGGTTGTAGCGCCGCACCGGCGCGCCCGACTTCACGTCGCGCGTGGCGATCTTGTGGCCGGCCGGGACCCTCACCGCGACGCGGACATTGCCCTCCTTGACGAGCAGCGTGCCCTCCGGGACCTCCACGCGCGCGATGACCACGTCGTCGGCGGGGTTGAGGCGGATGGTGAGGTCGGCGGCCTGGAGCATGGAACCCCCGTGAGTCGTGAGTCGCGAGCCGCGAATCGTACCCTTGCTCAGGTCGGGCGGGGTGCCAGCGCCGCGGCCTGTCGGAGCGCCTCGACCATGCTGCGCTCGTCGGCCTTGCCCGTCCCGGCGATGTCGAAGGCGGTGCCGTGGTCGACGGAGGTCCGTAACACCGGCAGCCCGGCGGTGATGTTCACACCGGTGTCGAACGCGACGGCCTTCACCGGGCCGTGGCCCTGGTCGTGATACATCGCAACGATGAGGTCGAAGTCGCCCTTGCGGGCACGGTAGAACAACGTGTCGGCGGGGAGCGGACCTTCGACCTTCCAGCCGCGCGCCGTGCAGGCGCGGATCGCGGGCTCGATCTTCGTCGCCTCCTCCCCGCGGCCGAACAGCCCGCCCTCGCCGGCGTGCGGGTTGATCCCGCACACCGCGATGCGCGGGTCGGCGACGCCGGCGCGACGGACCAGCTCGCGTCCGCGCGCGATCGTGCGCTCGACGAGGCCGGCGTCGATCCGCTCGACTGCGTCGACGAGGCCGATGTGCGTCGTGACGTGGATGACGCACAGGCCGGGTGCCATCAGCATCAGCGAGACCTCGGCCGTACCGGTGAGCTGGGCGAGGATCTCGGTGTGGCCGGGAAAGCGGTGCCCGGCGGCGTTCAGCGCCTCCTTGTTGAGCGGAGCGGTGCAGATCGCATCGACCTTGCCCGCGAGCGCCAGCTCGACCGCGCGCTCGATGAACCGGTACGCGGCCTCGCCGCATGCCGTGGACAACCTGCCGAAGGGCGTGCCCTCGGGCACGAGCGCGAGGTCGATGCAGTCGACGCAGCCCGGCTCGAAGCGGGCGTCCTCGGGCTCGGCGATGGCGCTCACGACCAGCCCGGAGCCGACGATGCGCCCGGCCGCGCTGATGCGGCGCGCATCGCCGACCACGAGCGGGCGCGCGATCGCGTAGAGCTCCCGATGGGCGAGCGCCTTCATGATCACCTCGGGCCCGACGCCGGCGGCGTCGCCCATCGTGATCGCGACTTTCGGGCGCGTCGTCATGTCCGGCCGAAGGTAGCAGCGTGTCGTGCGAGCGTCAAAGCGTCCCGCCGCTTGCTGCCGGCGGATACGCGAGCCTGGCGGCTCACTCTGTGGACGTCTGCGGCTCGGCCAGCGAGCGGATCTGGAACCTGCCGTCGTCGCGGAACAGCCATGTCTCCGCGACCTCGACCCGGCCGCTGCGTAGCACACCCGCAGGGGGAGCCGGGAAGGGCGCCGCGGCGCGGACGCTCGCGTGCGCAACCTTCTCCTGCGCCGGATGGCGCGAGCGCAGTGTCCTAAGGCCGGTCAGCGTGCCGCTGCGCTCGATCGTGAACTGGAGCACGACGACGGCCTGCAGGATATCGGGCGGGCGCCCCTCGAAGGTCTGAGCCGCGTTCGCGGTGAGGATGCGCTGCGCGATGTCGCGCTTGTACGCGTCCAGCGGTGTCTTGGGCGGCGGCAGCTTCGAGATGATTGCGTGCGGCGGGCGTGTCGGAGGCACGGACTCGGCCGGCGCGGGCGCGGCCGGCTTCTCCGGTGGGGCCGAAGGCGGCCCGCCGCACGCGGCGAGGAGGAGCGCAGCCAGGAGCGCGGCGCGGCGCATCAGGACTTGCCCGGGAGCGGATGCCCCGGCATAAGCTTGTAGGGATGCTCCCAACCCGGCTGCGACCGGATGCGCGCGAGCCATGCGCCGATGTGCGGGTAATCCTGCCACGACACCCCGAACTCGTCGGGCCAGTAGAGGTAGCCGCACATCGAGATGTCGGCGATCGTCAGCCGGTCACCGACGGCGAACGGCTGCGCTCCGAGGCGCTTGTCGAGGATGCCGAGCGACCCGGTCATGCGGCCGCGCAGGAAAGCGAGCGTGCCCTCGTCGCGCGTCGGGGCGAACTGCATCATGTAGCGCAGCGTCGCAATGTAGCTCGTGAGCTTGTGGTTATCCCACAGCAGCCAACGCAGGATCTCGCGCCGCTCGTCCTCGCCGCTCCAGCCGAACGTCCCGAAAGTGCACGCGAGGTAATCGAGGATCACGCCCGACTGGGTGAGCCTGCGCCCGCCGCTCTCCAGCACCGGCACCTCGCCCATCTCGTTCACCTTCTCGCGGTACTCGGGGGTGCGCGTCTCGCCGTCGAAGTACTTGACGAGCCGCGGGGCCCAATCGGCGCCGCAGAGGTTGAGCATCAGCGCCGCCTTGTAGGCGTTGCCGGACTGGGCGAAGCAGTAGAGGGTGTACTCGGCCACGGGCGGGATACTAACAGCGGTCGGTGCGCGCGCTACTTCCGCTGACGCGCGCAGGCGCCTTTCTCTTCCTCGTGATTGCGGTTGAAGAGCGGCCCGTGCGCGGTCGTCGGCCCGATCCGCTCAGTCCGCCGAATTCCCGGCCCCGACGCGCCCGAGCCCGGGCAGCCGCAGTGCGGGTTCCGCGACGTCGACGCCGAGCGACAGGCCCAGCACGTTGAACTCCAGACCCTCTTCCGGGGCGACGATCACGCCGAGCAAGCCGAAGAGCGACACTTGGACACCCGCGCCGCTCGGCGCGGGCCCGATCGCCGCGGAGAGCGGCTGGTAGTCCTTGCCGATCGCGTTCGCCGGCAGATCGAGCGCCAGCCCGGGGACGCTGCGGCCGATGTGCGCGACGAAGGTGTTGCTGTTCGGGCCCGGCCACGTCCGATACGCGTCGTTGAACGGATAGCGCTGCACGGCTGCTTCGATCTGGTCGATGAGTGCCTCGACGCCCTCGCCGCGCCGGTCGACCAGGACGTCGGGCCGGCTGCCGAACCACAGGGCGTCGGGGCCCGCGTAATTCCGGCGCACGTGGGGCGGGCCGCCCCAGAAGACGACGTCGTAGCGCGTGTAGGTGTCGGCGTCCGCGCGCTTCACCGCGATCCAGCTATGGACCCCGAACGCGCCGCGCCAGCCGAACGTGCGTGCGGCGTACACCTGGACCACCGGCTCGCGAACGAGCGCCGGGTCGGGCGCGAGCCCGGTCGGCGCGCGCGAGGCAGTCTGCCACGTAGCGGCCGCGGGCGTGTGCGTTGCGATGCTGATGGCGATCGGGAGAACGAAAAGGACGACGACGAGGAGCATGGTGCGCCTGAGCTTCATCGAAGTGATGCGGCCGAGCTCGCGCTCATCCCGCGCGGCGGGCCGGGGTTGCGTTGCGCGCGATGAAGGTTTTGACCATCTCGTGCGCGCGGTCGGTCTGCGGCCCGGGCTTCGCGACCCACTCGTGCTCGCAGCCTTCGAAGACGTGCAGCTGGCAGTCGCCGCCCGCCGCCTTGTAGGTCGCGGCGAACCTCTCCTGCAGGGACGGGAGCACATTGTCGTCGAGCGCGCCTTGCATGATCAGCAGCGGCGGCAGCGCCACCGGCTCGCGCCGCTCGAGAATGAGCTGGGGATTGGCCTCGAAGATCGTTTCCCACGGGTTGAAGTAGGCCCTGCTGTACTTCAGCATGTGCTCGCGCTTCATCTTCTCCGCCTGCTGGTAGCGCGCGTACGGGTCGCTGATCGGCGACCGGGTCGCGATGTAGGCGATCGTCGCGTCGGCGTTCGGGGCCGAGGGCAGGGGAATCGCGTTGTAGCGCGGGTCGCGCGGGCGCATTCCGATCAGCTCGGCGATGTGACCGCCGGTGGAGCTGCCGAGCACGCCGATCATCGACCCGTCACCGCTCCAGGCGGCCGCACGCGACTTGAGCCAGCGCACGCCGTAGTTCGCGTCCTGGACCGAGGCGGGATAGGGCGCTTCGGGAGCGAGCGTCAGGTCTATGGCCACAACGAGCACGCCGCTCGCCGCCACTGCGCGATCCATCGGCTCGTTGGCGAAGCGGTCCTTGTTGTTCCATGCGCCGCCGTGCAGGTCGAGCAGCGTCGGGAACGGTCCCGTCCCCACCGGCTGGTAGACGCGCGCCATCAGCTGGCGGCCGGCTGCGGTGCGCCGGAATTCGGTCTCGGTGATCTTCAGTTCGAACTTGGCGGAGGGGTCGTAGGGCATCGAATGTGCGCCTCCGGTTCCGAGGCCTGCCACCGCGGGCGCGCCGATGCTCAGCGCAGCGGCCTTCTTCAGAAAGGACCGGCGGCCGGCGGGGCGTTCTGCCATGCAGACCTCCTTCGGGAGAGGGTTGTGCAGCGAACTTTACGCCGAAAACCGGTAATACGGCCATGGCGGAAAGCGTCGGCCTCTCCGATCGCGACTCGGCCGGAGCCGAGCGCATCCGGTCCCTGGCAATCGGCGCCGAATCGGCGATGGTCCGGCAAAAGCCGTAGACTCGATTGGGTTGTGTTGCCGGCGAGCGACCCCACGTGTCGCCGGTCTACTCTGGCTCCCCCGCATGTTCAGTTACCTCCAATCGCGCATCCGCGGCACCGCAAGCACCGGCCCGGGCGCGCCGCCGCCCGGCCTCCTCGCCTTCTATTGGCACTTCATCAGACAGACGAAGGGCTGGTACGCGCTGATGTTCGTCACCAGCCTCGCGGTGGCGCTGATCGACACCGTGATCCCGGTGTTCATCGGCAAGCTCGTGTCGCTGATGGAGGCGGTCGATCGGCAGGCGGCGCTCGACCGCGAGTGGCCGCTGCTCGCCGGCATGGTTGCGCTCGTCCTCGTCGTCCGCCCGCTGGTGATGCTCGCCGACGTCGCGATCCGCCATAACGCGATCATCCCCGGCGCAACCAGCCTGATCCGCTGGCAGAGCCACTGGCACGTCGTGCGCCAGAGCTGGCCGTTCTTCCAGAACGACTTCGCCGGGCGCATCGCCAACCGCGTCATGCAGACCGCGAACGCGCTGCGCGAGAGCACCATGGCGAGCATCCGTGCCGTCTGGTACATCCTCGTCTACGGCATCAGCGCGCTCGTGCTGATGGCGCTGTCGGACTGGCGGCTCGGATTGCCCACGCTGCTGTGGTTCGTCGGCTACGGCGCTTTTCTCCGCTACTTCGTGCCGCGCATGCGCGATCTCGCGCGGGCGAGCTCAGAGGTCCGGTCGCACGTCATGGCGCGGGTGGTGGACAGCTACACCAACATCCTCACGGTGAAGCTCTTCGCGCGGCTCGCCGACGAGGACGCCTACGTGCGCGAGGTGATCGACGACCATCAGCGCGCGATCGGCGCCCACATGCGGCTGATCTCGCAGTTCATGTTCGTGCTCGCGGTGATGAACGCGGCGCTCCTCACCGGCACCGCGGTCATCGGCATCTGGCTGTGGGCGAACGGCACGGTGAGCGCTGGCGTCGTGGCGACCGCCTTGCCGCTCGCCTGGCAGATCGCCAACGTCGCCGGCTGGGTGAGCTGGGAGGTGACCGGCATCTTCGAGAACATCGGCGTGGTACAGGAGGGCATGCAGACGATCGCCGTCCCGCACGGCGGAACCGACCGGCCCGGCGCCGGCAGGCTGGAAGTCTCGCGCGGCGAGATCCGTTTCGAGGACGTGAGCTTCAGCTACGGGCGGCGCGACGGTCCGCCGGTGCTCGACCGCCTGAGTTTCACGATCCGTCCCGGCGAGCGCGTCGGCCTGGTCGGACGCTCCGGCGCCGGCAAGTCGACGCTGGTCAACCTGCTGCTACGCTTCTTCGACCCGGAGCGCGGACGCATCCTCATCGACGGGCAGGACATCGCCGGCGTGATGCAGGAGAGCCTGCGCGCGGCGATCGGCATGGTGACGCAGGACACGTCGCTCCTGCACCGCTCGATCGCGGCCAACATCCGCTACGGGCGCCCCGGCGCCACGGACGGCGACGTGGAGGCGGCCGCGCGCAAGGCGCAGGCGCACGACTTCATTCTCGGCCTGGAGGACTGGACCGGCCGCAAGGGCTACGCCGCGCACGTGGGCGAGCGCGGCGTGAAGCTCTCCGGCGGGCAGCGCCAGCGCGTCGCGATCGCGCGCGTGGTGCTCAAGGACGCGCCGATCCTCGTGCTCGACGAGGCCACCTCGGCGCTCGACAGCGAGGTCGAACTCGCGATACAAGAACAGCTGCTCGGGCTGATGGAAGGCAAGACCGTGATCGCGATCGCGCACCGCCTCTCCACGATCGCGCGCATGGACCGCCTGATCGTGCTCGAGGCCGGGCGCATCGTTGAGCAGGGCACGCACGACGAGCTGCTGCGCCTTGGCGGCCACTACGAGCGGCTCTGGCGCCACCAGTCGGGCGGGTTCATCGGGCACGACATCGTCGCGACCGAGACCGTCACCGAGCTGCCCGACGAGCCGCCGGTGGACGAGCTGCGAACCGATACCAAGCCCGAGCCCTCGGTCGAGGACGCGCCGGTGGTGACGCGGGCCTGACCTCGGGCTCGCCGGGCGCATCGGCGCGGCGGTGGTCGGTGCAGCCCTCACCGCGCTTTGCCTTTTCCGCCGGCCGCGACAGTGGCCCTTCGAAACTTGAACAAGATCAAATCAATTTCAGTATTCCGATACCAAAATGGTTTTAATGGGACACTGAGCGCTCCCGCACGTAGGCGCTGCGGCCACGAAGCCGCCGATCGGAGCGGCACGACGCCGGCGAGGACCCGGGGGCTGCCGCATCGCGTCGAGCCCGACCATCTCGCGGCCTTGCATTGCCGGCGTTTTCCTCAAGCAGGCCGCCGTGCGAGCGCCAGGCGCCGCAGGGCGAAGCGGGCGCGAATTGCGACCCAGAGGAGTCGGAGCCATGCCCAAGGGATTGCTGACCCTGGCCGTCAACGGCCGGCGCCACGAGGTGGCCGTGGCCGACCAGACGCTGCTGCTCGAGCTGCTGCGCGACACGCTCGGGCTGACCGGGACCAAGCAGGGCTGCGACGGCGGCGAATGCGGCGCGTGCACCGTGCTGGTCGACGGCGAGCCGCGGCTGGCCTGCATCACCCTTGCGTCGACCATCGCGGGCCGCGCGGTCGAGACCATCGAGGGCCTGACCCGCTCCGGGCGGATGGGCGCGCTGCAGAAGGCCTTTCACGAACGGCTGGGCACGCAATGCGGCTTCTGCACGCCGGGTATGGTGATGGCCGCCGAGGCGCTGCTGCGCCGCGAGCCGCGGCCGAGCGAGGCGCAGATCCGGGAGGCGCTGTCGGGCAACCTGTGCCGCTGCACCGGCTACGTGAAGATCGTCGAGTCGGTGCAGGCCGCGGCGGGAGGACCCGCATGAGGCACGAAGACGTCTCGCTGCGGCGCGGCCCTGCGCCGGCCGTCCATTCGATCGGCGAGCGCACGCCGCTCGTCGACGGCATCGAGAAGGTCACCGGCCGCGCGCGCTACACCGCCGACCTGCCGTTGGGCCCGACGCTGGTGGGGCGCATCGGCCGCAGCCCGGTCGCGCACGGCGTGATCCGGCGCATCGACGCCACCCACGCGCGAGCGCTGCCCGGCGTGCGCGCGGTCATCACCGGCGAGGACTTCGCGGCGCCGTACGGCGTGATCCCGATCGCGCAGAACGAGTGGCCGCTGGCGCGCGGCAAGGTGCGCTATCGCGGCGAGCCGCTGTTCGCGGTTGCGGCCGACGACGACGCGAGCGCCGCCGCCGCGCTGGCCGCGATCGCGCTCGACATCGAGCCGCTGCCGGCGTACTTCACGACGGCCGAGGCACGCGCCGATGGCGCGGTGCTGCTGCACGACAACAAGCCGGGCAACATCGAGCGCCAGGTCGAGCAGGACTTCGGCGACGTCGACGCCGGGCTGGCATCGGCCGACCTCGTGCTCGAGCGTCGCTACGAGTGCGCCGAGGTCGCGCACGGCCAGATCGAGCTCGACGCCACCGTCGCGCAATGGGAGCCCGAAAGCGAGCGCCTGACCGTGCACTCGGTGACCCAGGTGCCGTACTACCTGCACCTCACGCTCGCGCAGACCCTCGGGCTCGACGGCGCGCAGATCCGGGTCGTCAAGCCGTTCGTCGGCGGGGGCTTCGGCCACCGCGTCGAGCCGCTGAACTTCGAGATGGTCGCCGCCGCGCTCGCGCGTGCGGCCGGCGGCGCGGTGACCGTCGAGCTGACCCGCGAGGAGGTGTTCCTGACCCACCGCGGCCGGCCGGCCACCGAAGTGCGGCTGAAGATCGGCATGACGCGCAGCGGCGAGATCACCGCAGTCGACGCCGAGGTCGTTCAGCGCGGCGGCGCCTACGGCGGGTACGGCCTGGTGACGATCCTGTATGCCGGCGCGCTGCTGCACGCCCTGTACAAGGTCGGCGCGGTGCGCTACCGGGGGTTCCGGGTCTACACGAACCTGCCGCCGTGCGGGGCGATGCGCGGGCACGGCGCAGTCAACGTCCGCTTCGCGTTCGAGTCGCTGCTCGACGAGATGGCCGCGCAGCTCGGACTCGACCCGTTCGCTGTGCGGCGCGCGAACCTGATCGAGGCGCCGTACCGCACGCTCAACGAGCTGCAGGTCAATTCATACGGGCTGCCGGCTTGCCTCGACGCGGTCGAGGTCGCCTCGGGCTGGCGTGCGCGGCGCGGCAAGCTGCCGCGCGGCCGCGGGCTCGGCATGGCCTGCTCGCACTACGTCTCCGGCTCGGCCAAGCCGGTGCACTGGAGCGGCGAGCCGCACGCGGTGATCAACCTCAAGCTCGATTTCGACAATGGCATCACGATCCTGACTGGCGCTTCCGACATCGGGCAGGGCTCGTCGACGCTGCTCACGCAAGTGGTCGCCGAAGTGCTGCTCCTGCCGATGGCGCGCATACGCGTAGTGGCGACCGACTCCGCGTTGACGCCCAAGGACAACGGCTCGTACTCGTCGCGCGTGTCATTCATGGTCGGCAATGCGGCGCTGCGCGCTGCGCAGGCGATGAAGCGCGTGCTCGTGGAGGCCGCCGCCAAGCGCCTCGAGGTCGAGCCCGACGACATCGACTGGCAGGGCGAGTCGTGCCGCGTCGCCGGCACCGATCGCACCATCGATTTCGCGCAGGTCGTGCAGGCCGCCCTGGCCGATGCCGGCACGCTGACCGTCAAGGGCGCCTGGTCGACGCCGCCGGAGACGCAGGGCGGCAAGTTCCGCGGCGCCGCGGTCGGCTCGACGGCCGGCTTCTCCTATGGCGCGCAGGTGGTCGAGGTGGCGGTCGACGAGGACACCGGGGCGGTGCGCGTCGAGCGCGTCTGGGTCGCGCACGATTGCGGCCGCGCAATCAATCCGCTGGCGGTCGAGGGCCAGGTGCAGGGTGGCGTGTGGATGGGCATGGGCCAGGCGCTGTCGGAGGAGACCCAGTTCCACGAGGGTCTGCCGCTGCGCGCGAACCTGATCGACTACCGCATCCCGACCATCGCCGACTCGCCGCCTATCGAGGTGACGCTGGTCGAGAGCCGCGACCCGCTCGGTCCGTTCGGTGCCAAGGAAGCGAGCGAGGGTGCGCTGCACGGCTTCCCGCCCGCGCTCGCCGCCGCCGTGTGCGATGCGGTCGGTATCCGTTCGCACGAGCTGCCCCTGTCGCCAGACCGGCTGCTAGAGGCGATCCACGCGCGGCGGCTCGAAGAGCGCCGGCAGGCGCAGCGCGCGCAGCGGCAGAAGCAGGGGGAACCCGGATGAGGCCGATACCGGAGGCATCGCATTTCCTGACTTGCGGGCGCACAAAGGGGCGCTGCGGAGCGGCCTTGCCCACTTTGTTGCGTGGAGAACTGACGTGAACGGTCTGCCCGAATTCACCCTCGCCCGGCCGGCCAGCCTGGCCGAGGCCGCTGCGTTGCTTGCCGCCGGCGCGCGCGCCCTCGCCGGCGGCACCGACCTGCTGCCCAACATGCGCCACGGGCTCGAGCGCCCGCAGCAGCTGGTCGACCTCCGGGGCATCCGGGGGCTCGACGCTATCGACGAGCGCGACGGCGGACTGGTCATCGGCGCCGGCGTGACGCTCGCGCGGCTGGTCGGTGACGCCCGCATCGCGCGCCTCCTGCCGGCGCTCGCGGAGGCGGCGCGCGCGGTCGCCGGTCCCGGCCATCGCAGCGCGGCCACGCTCGGCGGCAACCTGTGCCAGGACACGCGCTGCGTCTATTACAACCAGAGCGAGTGGTGGCGCCAGGCGAACGGCTGGTGCCTGAAGCGCGGCGGCGACGTCTGCCACGTCGCGCCGCAGGGCCACCGCTGCCACGCTGCGTTCAGCGGCGACGTTGCCCCCGCGCTGCTCGCGGTGCGCGCCGAGCTGGAGATCGCCATGCCAGGCGGGGAGCGCCGCATGCCGCTCGCGCAGCTGTACCGCGACGACGGGGCGGCGCACCTGACGCTCGTGCCGGGCGAATTCGTCGCGCAGGTGCATGTCCGCGCGGCGGCGCCGGGGCGGCGCAGCGGCTATCGCAAGGCGCGGGCGCGGGGCTCGATCGACTTTCCGCTCGCGGGGGTCGCGGTCGTGCTGTCGGTGCGCGACGGCGCGCTGGCCGAGCTCGGCGTCGCGCTGAGCGGCACCAACTCCATGCCCTTCCTGCTCGAAGGCGTCGAGCCCTTCGTCGGCCGGCCGGTCGACGACGCGATGCTCGCCGCGCTCGACAAGCTGGTGCAGAAGCAGGTGCGCCCGATGCGCAGCACCGTCACCCACTCGAACTACCGGCGCCAAGTGGCGTCCGTGCTGGCCCAGCGTCTGGTGCGCGAGCTGGCCGGCGCGGTCTGAGCACGCCATGCTCTGCCCCAAATGCCACCGGCCCCTCGACGACGCCGACGAGGGCGTCTACATCTGCTGTGCCCACGCGATCCTGCAGTGGCGCTGCACTCAGTGCGCCAAGGTCAGCGAGGGCTTCGCGTTCCCGTACGGGCGCTGCCCGCACTGCGGCGGCGCGCTCGAGGCCCTCGATGGAGGGCGCGTCGACGAGGCAGTGCCGCTTGAGGGCGTGCGCCTCGCCTTCGAGATCGAGCTCGGCGGGCGGGCCTTCTACCAGCGCGCTGCGGCGGACAGCCGCGACCCGGCGCTGCGCGACCTGTTCGGCCGTTTCGCCCTGATGGAGGGCGAGCACATGGAGACGCTTTCGCGGCGCTATCACATCGACGTGCCCGCGCCGTCGCCGGAGTTCCGGGTCGAGCGCGCGGCGATCTTCGCCGACGTCGAGAGCCGGCCGCAGGATTCTGCCAACCTGTTCCGCATCGCGATCGGGCTCGAGAAGCGTGCCGCGGCGTTCTTCGCCGCCCGCGCCGAGAAAACCGCGGCAGGCTCGGCGGAGCGCGAGCTGTACGGCGAGCTGGCCGCCGAGGAGCGCGAGCATGCCGACACGCTCGCCACCGAGTACGAGCGCTGGCGTGCGGGCAAGCCCGGTCTGTTCAGCCTCGACCTGCTCGGCGCAGGCGTGCCGCGGCCGGCCGCAGAACCGGTGGCGACGCTGAACGCCGCCGCTCTCCTGCTCGAGCGGCACGACGCGCAGCGGCCGGCGGTGTGCTGCGGCGAGCGAACGCTGAGCCGCGGTGCATTGCGCGACCACGCGGCCCGCGCAGCGGCCGTGTGGGCGGTGCGCGGGATCGGGCCCGGCGACCGTGTCGCGATCAAGCTGCCCGATGGATGCGAATGGGTGACCGCCTTTCTGGGCACGATGTGGGCAGGCGCCGTCGCCGTGGCGGTCAACCCGCGCATTCCGGCGCCCGAATGGCAATACATCCTCGACGAGGCCGGCTTCAGCGTGATCCTGGCCGAGTCGGACGGGGACACGCCCTCGCCCTGGCGGGAGCGCGTGTTGCGCGTCGACGTCTGGCAACGCGACATCGCACGCGCGACGCCGGTCGACCCGCGGCCGATGGCGCCGGATTCGCCGGCGTTCTGGGTCCATTCGTCGGGGACCTCGGGCAGGCCCAAGGCGGTGGTGCATGCGCACCGCTTCGTGCGGCAGATCGAGCAGGTGTCGCGCGAGGGATTGGGCATCCGATCCGACGACCGCATGTTCGCGAGCTCGAAGCTCTTCTTCTCGTATCCGCAGACCAACAGCTTGTTCGCCGGTCTGAAGCTCGGCGCGACCGTGATCCTCGACCCGCAATGGCCCACCGGGGCGAGCGTGGCGGCCACGGTCGCGGCGCAGCGCCCGACGGTGCTGTTCAGCGTGCCGTCGCTGTACCGGAACATGCTGCACGAACGGGTGGCGCCCGGGATCGCCAAGGCAGGCGTGCGGCTGTGCGTGTCGGCCGGCGAGGCGCTGCCAGCCAGCGTGCGCGAGCAGTGGCGTGCGCAGACGGGTTTGTCCATCGTCGACGGCTACGGTGCGTCCGAGACGCTGATCCTGGTCATGCTCGGCCGCGACGACGAGCAGGGCTTCATGCCGTCGCCCGGCGTGGACATCCGGCCGCTCGACGAGGTGGCGCCCGGCGCGCCGACGCGGCTGATGATCCACGCGCCGACGCTCGCGCTCGGGTACCTCGACCGGCCGCAGGCGCAGGCCGAGACCTTCCGCGAAGGCGCGTTCTGCCCGGCCGACCTGTGGGCGCGCAACCCGGCGGGCGGCTGGCGCTTCGCGGGCCGCGAAGACTCGCTGGTGAAGATCCGCGGCCGGTGGGTCAACCTGGTCGAGCTCGCCGAGCGCCTCGCCTCGCAGGCGCCGGGCGTCGTCGAAGGCGCAGCGGTGTGCGTTCCCGACAGCGACGGCGTTGATGCGGTCGCATTCTTCTTTGTCGCAGCCGACACCGACGCGACTCGCGCCGCCTTGCAGGCCTGCGCCGAGACCCTGCCGCACTACCAGCGCCCGCGCTGGCTGCACGCGGTGGCGACCCTGCCGCGCACGCCCACCGGCAAGCTGCTGCGCCGCAAGCTCCAGGAGCTGCACGGCACGCTGACCTGAAGGTCACACTGCATCCCGCCGCACGATGGCGTGAATGCCCTTGATGCCGTGGACGGGCTGGGTGACGAGCAGGTCGCAGGCGAAGCTGCAGAACACGCAGCCTCCGAGCGCGGCCAGCCTTTCATGGCCAGCAGCCACGCGATCATCTCCCGCGGCGCCTGCTTCGCGGCGTCGTCCGGATCCTCATTGAGTCCCGGCGTGACGGAGGCGTCGGCGCGTGATCGCGCGCGGCATCGCCGCTGCGCCAACTCGCGCCGGACGCTACGATGGCGGGCGGGAAAATTGTGCGGAAGAGAAACGCGGCATGAGGAGCCGAGCATGAGCATCCTGAACACCGACAAGACGCTGCCGGCCAACAAGCTGATCTTCGAGGTGCGGCGCGACGCCGCCAAGCGCGAGCGCTTCCGCAGCGATCTCGAAGGCCTGATGCGCGACTACGGGCTTTCCGAGGAGGAAAGGCGCGCCTTGCGCGAGGCCGACCTCCGGCGCCTGGGCGAGCTGGGCATGCACCCCTACTTCCTGCCGCAGGTGACGCGGCTGTTCAAGGGCGCGGGCTACAACCACAACCAGAGCGAGGCCGCGCAGCTCTATGCCGCGAAGATGCTGAAGGAAAAATACTGACCATGGCCGAGATCGTTTCCGTCATCGCGCTCGCCCACGCGCCCGGCGCCACCGGCTGGCTGGACAAGGCGCCGAAGCACGAGCAGGACGGGCTGCTGGCGGGCTACGGCCGCATGGGCGAGTCCCTGCGCGCGGCGCAACCCGACGTCATCGTCGGCGTGGCCAACGACCACCTGCTCAACTTCCCGATGGAAAGCGTGCCCGACTGGTGCGTCGGCACCGCCCAGCGCTGGCGCGGGCCGGCGGAATGGTTCCGGGACTGGGTCAACGTGCCGCCGTACGAGGTCGCGGGCAACCGGGGCCTCGCGCGCCACATCGTGCGCGAGTCCGGCAAGCGCGGCTTCAATCTCGCGTTCTCGGACGCGCTCGAGTTCGACGACAACTGGTCGGTGCCGCTCAAGTTCCTCACGCCGCGGTACGACGTGGCGCTGGTGCCGATTCACATGAACTGCGTGGTGCCGCCGCTGCCCGCGCCGGAACGCTGCCACGCCTTCGGGCAGACGCTGGCGGAAGTGGTGCGCGCCTGGCCGGAGCAGCTGCGCGTGGCGATCATGGCCACCGGCGGCCTGTCGCACGACCCCGGCGGCGACCGGTACTTCGACGTGGACGAGAAGTTCGACCGCTGGTTCCTGGAGCTGCTGGGCACCGGTGACGCCGGGCGCGTCCTGCGCGAGGCGACCATCGAGCGCATGATCGCCGCCGGAGACGGCGGCACCGTGGAGTTGCTCGCCTGGCTGGTGGCGATGGGCGCAGCGGGCCGCCGCGCCGCCAGGACGGACTTCTACGTTCCCTCGGTCGCCCTCCGCTGCGGCATGGGCGGAGTCAACTGGAACGTTGCCTAGGGAAACCTTGCAAGAGGGGCTACTCCCCCTCTTTCGAATCTCCGATCCCAGCGCAAAACCTCTTGAGGCCGAGGTGCTGCAGGGAGCCCCTAGCCCAAGTAGGCCACGCAGTCGATCTCGACGTTGACCCCGGCGCGGTGCGGCGTGCCGCCGGTGCAGGTGCGCGTGACCTTCTCGCCGGCCATGAACTCGCGGAAGGTCTCGTTGAAGGCCGGGAAGTCCGCCGTGTTCCGGAGGCACACCCGCATGTTGACCACGTTTGCCAGCGTCGCGCCGCCGGCGTTCAGGACCTCGACGAGGTTCTTCAGAGTCTGGCGCGTCTGCGCGCGGATGTCGGCAGAGACGACCTCCGTCGTCGCCGGGTCGAGTGGCCCCTGCCCCGAGACATAGAGGAATTCGCCGGCGCGGATCGCCTGAGCCAGCGGCGAGGGCGTGCTCCCGTCGGTGAAGCCGGTGACCGGCGCACGCGGGGACTGGACCAGGATCTTCGGCATCGCAGCCCCTAGACGACGTCCGGCGCCGGCATGACGTGGCCGCACTTCCTGCAGGTGCGGAACGCCTCGGTGTCGAAGAAGTTCCGGTAGGCCTTCGACACCGGGTCCGCCTTGTAGTCCTGCACCACGAACGCTTCCTCGTGCAGGAAGTTGTCGCACTCGGGGCAGTACCAGTGGAAGCGGTCGATCTCGCCGGGGCGGCGCTTGCGCTCGACGATGAGCGCGTAGGCGTCCGCCGGGAAGCGCGGCGAATGAGGCACCCCCGCGGGCGTGTAGATCACCGAGCCCTCGGGCAGCACCGCGACGTCCTCCTTGCCCTCCGGGGTGCGGTAATGCAGCCGCATCTCGCCCTTGATCTGGTACATCAACTCGTCGCTGGGGTTGATGTGGAACTCGCTGCGGTACTCGCGGCCGCGGGCGACGAACGCCAGCGATTCGGTCTCCTGCCACAGCACGTCGACGCGCTTGCCCGACTCGCCGAGCGCGCGGGCGGTCTTGAACAGATCGACGATCGGCATCCGGACCATCGTCAGTGCTCCTTTCCGGAATCGAGGGGACCTCGCCCGTCCTCAGTGGTTGTCCTTCGGCACCGCCGCGCCGCTCTTGCCGACCAGGAAGTCGAGATCGGCACCGCGATTGGCCTGTGTCACGTGGTCGACGTAGAGCTTGTAGTAGCCGCGCCCGAGATGCTGTGGCGGCCCCTGCCACTCGGCCTTGCGGCGCGCGAACTCTGCGTCGCTGACGTCGAGGTGCAGGCGTCGCTTCTCGACATCGAGCTCGATCATGTCGCCGTTGCGGACGAACGCGAGCGGGCCGCCCGCCGCCGCTTCCGGGGCGCTGTGAAGCACGACCGTGCCGTAAGCGGTGCCGCTCATGCGCGCGTCCGAGACGCGGACCATGTCGGTAATTCCCTTGCGCAGCACCTTGGGCGGCAGGGGCATGTTGCCCGCCTCCGCCATCCCAGGATAACCCTTGGGGCCGCAGTTCTTGAGCACCATGACGCAGGTCTCGTCGATGTCGAGGCTCTCGTCATCGATGCGCTTGTGAAAGTCGGCGATGTCCTCGAACACCACGGCGCGGCCGCGGTGCTTCAGGAGCGACGGCGTCGCCGCCGACGGCTTGATCACCGCACCGTCCGGCGCGAGATTGCCCTTCAGCACCGCGATGCCCGCGGCGGGCTTGAACGGCTTGTCGTACGCGAAGACGACCTCGCGGTTGTAGCAGGGCGCGTCCTGGTTGTTCTCCCAGATCGTCTTCCCGTTCGCCGTGAGCGCGTTCTTGTGGAGCACGCCCGCCTGTCCGAGCTCGCGCAGCACCGCGGGCAGCCCGCCGGCGTAGCAAAGGTCCTCCATGAGGAACCGCCCCGAGGGTTGCAGGTTGACGAGGCAGGGCAGCCGGCTGCCGATGCGGTCGAAGTCCTCCAGCTCGAGCTTCACGCCGATGCGGCCCGCGATCGCGAGGAGGTGGATCACGGCGTTGGTCGAGCCCCCGATCGCCGCGAGCGTCATGATCGCGTTCTCGAACGCCTCGCGCGTGAGGATCTTCGACATGCGGAGATCCTCCTTCACCATCTCGACGATGCGCCGCCCCGCCATCCGCGCGAGGACGTTCCGCCGCCCGTCGACCGCCGGGAACGCGGCGTTACCGGGCAGTCCCATCCCGAGCGACTCGACCATCGACGCCATCGTCGAGGCGGTGCCCATGGTCATGCAGTGGCCGTGCGAGCGGTGCATGCACGACTCGGCCTCGAAGAAGTCCGCGAGCGGCATCTTGCCGGCGCGCACGTCCTCGCTCATCTGCCAGGTCCCCGTGCCCGAGCCGATGTCCTGCCCGCGCCACTTGCCGGAGAGCATCGGCCCGCCGGACACGCCGATGGCCGGCACGTCGGCGCTCGCGGCGCCCATGAGGAGCGCTGGCGTCGTCTTGTCGCAGCCGAAGAGGAGCACCACGCCGTCGATCGGATTGGCGCGGATCGACTCCTCGACATCCATGCTGGCGAGGTTGCGGAACAGCATCGCGGTGGGCCGCAGCATCGTCTCGCCGAGCGACATCACCGGAAACTCGAGTGGGAAGCCGCCGGCGTCGAGCACGCCCTGCTTCACGTAGTCGGCGATGGTGCGGAAGTGCGAGTTGCACGGCGTGAGCTCGGAGAACGTGTTGCAGATGCCGATCACCGGGCGGCCGTCGAACTGGTCGTGCGGAATGCCGCGGTTCTTGATCCAGCTGCGGTAGATGAAGCCGTCGCGGTCGTCGCGGCCGAACCACTGAGCCGAGCGGAACTTGGGTTTCTTGGTGTCAGCCATTCTCTCGATCCCTCAGAGGCCCGCCGGAAGCGGGTGCAGGTCCGTGCTCTTGCCGGCCTTCATCACCTGGCCGGGCACGTCGTGGCCGACCAATTCGGGCAGGCTGCGCGCGGCGGCGATCAGTTTGTCGAGATCGACGCCGGTGTCGTGGCCCATCTGGTGCAGCATGTGCACCAGGTCCTCGGTGCAGATGTTGCCGGTCGCGCCCGGAGCGAACGGGCAGCCGCCGAGGCCGCCGAGCGACGACTCGTAGTGCATGATGCCGGCCTCGAGGCCGGAGAGCACGTTGGCGAGCCCCATGCCGCGCGTGTTGTGCAGATGGAGTGCAAACCCATAGGTGGGGAAGCGCGCGCGGACCTCGTTGCAGACGTCGAGGATCTGCTTCGGGTTGCCCATGCCGATCGTGTCGGCGAGGGCGATCGAGTCGATCCCGAGGCCGACGAGGCGATCGACGAACTTCAGGATGCGGTCGAGAGGCTGGAAGCCCTCGAATGGGCAGCCGAAGGTCGTCGCCATCCCGCACGCGACCTTCATGCGGGTGCCGTCGAGCGCTTTCATGATTTCCGCAAAGCCGCTGAACGACTCCTCGGTCGAGCGGCGCACGTTCGAGCGGTTGTGGCTCTCGGACACGGAGATCACGAGCACGATCTCGTCCACGTTCGCCGCGACCGCGCGCTCGGCGCCCTTCGGGTTCGCGACCAGTGCGACGTACTTCACCCCCGGGTTGCGCTTGATGCCAGCCATCACGATCTCCGCGTCGGCGAGCGCGGGCACCGCTTTCGGCGAGACGAACGACGTGACCTCGATCTTGTGGAGTCCCGTTGCGGAAAGGCGGTCGATCAGCGCGACCTTGTCCGAGGTCGGGATGAAGCGCGGCTCGATCTGGAAACCGTCGCGGGTGACGACTTCGTGGATGTACAGGCGCGTCATGGCGAGGAGTTCGACGGCAGGTCACGTAGGACACAGAGCGACACGGAGATCACAGAGAAAGAGAGGGAGGTACACAAGAGATCTCTCTTTGTCCGCTCTCTGCGAACCCCGTGGCCGCTTTTCTTCAATAGGTGGCGCGCCCGCCGGAGATGTCGAACACCCCACCGGTCGAGAACGCGCAATCCTCGGAGGCGAGCCAGCACACGAGCGCGGCGATCTCCTCGACCTTGACGAAGCGGTTCATAGGGATCTTCGACAGCATGTAGTCGATGTGCTGCTGCGTGATCTGGTCGAAGATCGCCGTCTTCGCCGCCGCCGGCGTCACGCAGTTCACCAGCACGCCGGTCTGCGCGAGTTCCTTGCCGAGCGACTTGGTGAGCGCGATCACGCCTGCCTTCGAGGCGGAGTAGGCCGATGCGTTCGGGTTGCCCTCCTTGCCCGCGATCGAGGCAATGTTCACGATCCGCCCGTACTTGCGCTTGGCCATGTGCGGCGCGATCGCGCGGCAGGTGAGGAACGGGCCGGTCAGGTTGACCTTCAGCACCTTCTCCCATTCCTCGACCGGGTAGTCGACGGTGGGGACCGTCATTCCGGCGATGCCGGCATTGTTCACCAGCACGTCGATCCTGCCGAGATCTCGGATTGCATCGTCGGTCGCGCGGGTGATCGACGGCGCTTCCGTGACGTCCACTGCCGCGCCGCCGATCGGGCCGGGAAGCGACGACACCGTCCTGTCGAGCAGCGCCTTGTCGCGGTCCCAGATCCGCACCGTCGCACCGGAGTCGAGGAGGCGCTTGACGATGGCGAGGCCGATGCCCTGCGCGCCGCCGGTGACGATGGCCGTGCGGCCCTTGAAGTCGAGCTGGTTCATTGCGTCCCTCTCCGGATGGCGCGCAGCGCGCGTCGGCGCCGCGCTGCGGAGGCGGGGAGTATAGAGCGGCGCGGCGGGGTTGGGGGCGGCGCGGAGGCTCAGCGACCCCAGAGCCGCCGCGTCGCGATCGCCGCGCCCTCGGCCAGCGCCGCGAGCTTCGCATACGCGATCGGCGGGTGGACCGCGCAGGCGCCGGCGAACGTCCCGAACCCGCAATCCGTGCCGGCGATCACGCGCTCGCGTCCCACGATGTCCGCGTAGCGGCAGACGCGCTCGGCGACGAGCTCGGGGTGCTCGATGAAGTTCGACACGCTGTCGATGACGCCCGGGACGAGGACCTTGTCGTCAGGGATCCGCGTCGCCTTCCAGACCGTCCACTCGTGCGCGTGGCGCGGATTGGCGCCCTCGAACAGGCAGGCCTGCGCCTTTACCGCGAGCACGAGGTCGATGACGCGCTCGAGCGGGATGTCGTGGTGATGCGGACCCTCGTAGTTGCCCCAGCAGAGGTGCATGCGGACCCGGTCGGCCGGCACGTCGGCGAGCGCATGGTTGAGCGCCTCGACCTGCAGCCGTGCGCTTCTCAGGAACTCCGCCTCGGGGGCGTCGCGGAACGCAATGTGCCGCCCCATCGCTAGGTCGGGCGCGTCGATCTGCAGCACCAGGCCGGCGTCGACGATCGCCTCGTACTCCGCGCGCATGGCGTCTGCCAGCGCCCCGAGGTACGCCTCCCGGCTCGGGTAGTGCTCGTTCGGCTGGAACACCGCGATCACGCCCGGCGACGCGGCGTTCATGAAGCCTTCGGCAACGCCTGCCGCCGCCATCGCGGCCTTGAGGTTCGCGATGTCCTTCCGCAGCGGTGCGAGGTCCTTCACCGCGATCGGCCCGCGGCAGACGGGACGGTGATATTTCGGCGTGTCGCCGATCTTCGCCAGGCGCGCCTTGAAGCCGGGGAACGCGTCGATGTCGCTCGGCACCGCGCGCGGCACCTCACCGATCTCGAAGCCGGTGAGGCGGTGGCGGATGTACGTGGCGTAGCTGATCTTGCTCATCTCGCCGTCGCTCACCACGTCGACGCCGGCATCGACCTGCTTCCTCACCGCGTCGGCGACTGCGGCGCGCATCGTCGCGTCGAACGCGTGCGGGTCGTGGGGTTCGCCCCGATCCTGCGCGAGGAGCCGGTCCACGACCTCCTGCGGCCGCGGCAGGCTGCCGACGTGGGTCGTGAGGATGCGGTCGGTGCTGCGTTGCATTGTGCCTTCCGTGCCGGCTGGTCAGGCCAGCTGCGCGCCGCACCGAAGCTTCGGCCGCGGAGCGCCAGTGCCCGCGCAGCCCGTCGCCTCGGTTCAGGATATCAGGGGCGGCGCTCGGGCCGCCCATGTCGTTTTCGTTCGCGGTGCCACGCGCTATAGTGGGCGCGCCGAGGCCAGTGGAACAACGGACAGACAAGAGCGGCGGGCAGCCCTGCAGCCGCGGCCCCGGCCGGGAGCGGGAAGGTTGATCGGGGGGGATTCCGAAGGGCACGTCCGTGCCTTCCGGGACACGATCGACCCGAAAGCGACGGAGGGGAGGACTCCATGCCGCGCGAAGCCCGCTTCATCACCCCGCGCCGATCCCGCACTCCCGCCTTGCCTGCCATGCCCCTGCTCGGCGCCCTGGCGATCGCCGCATGCATCTCCGTGCCGCCGGACAAGCCCGACCCGCAGGCCGCGCTCGTCGCCAAGGGCCGGGACATTTTCTTCAACGAGACGTTCAATGGCAACGGCCGCACCTGCGGCACGTGCCACCGGGAGGACAACAACTTCACCATCGACGCGGTGTTGATTGCGCGGCTGCCGAAGAATGACGCGCTGTTCGTCGCCGAGTTCAATCCCGCGCTCGCAAAGAACTTCGAGAATCCGCGGCTGATGCGCGAGTTCGGGCTGATCCTCGAGAACCTGGACGGCTTCGACGACCTGGCGAACCGTTTCACCATGCGCGGCGTCCCGCACGTGCTTGGCCTGCGCAACTCGGTCGCGAGCCCGCAGGGCCCGCGCACCGGGTGGTCGGGCGACGGCGCGCCCGCCGACGGGTCGCTGCGCGCGTTCGCCGTCGGCGCGGTCATCCAGCACTTCACGCTGACGCTCAATCGCGTCGCCGGCGTCGATTTCCGGCTGCCGACCGAGGACGAGCTCGACGCGCTCGAGGCTTTCCAGCTCTCGCTCGGACGCCAGGCGGATCTGCAGCTTCCGCTCGCGCTCAAGGGGACGGTCCCGAAGCGCGGCCAGGAGATCTTCCTCGACGATCGGCTCGGAAAGTGCAACATCTGCCATCGCAACGCCGGCGCCAACGCCACGCTCGGCGGCCGCGACGCGGGTAACGCCAACTTCGACACCGGCGTCGAGACATTGCCGGATCAGCCCGCTCGCCTCACCGGCGAGCTCGTGCCGCGCGACGACGGCTTCGGACGCCCGGGCGACGGCACGTTCAACACGCCGCCCCTCGTCGAGGCGGCCGACACCGGCCCGTTCTTCCACAACAACGCGATCGAGACGATCGAGGGGGCGGTGGCATTCTTCAACGGCCAGACATTCAACAACTCGCCCTCGGGCCGCTTCCTTGCGAGCATCGATCCCAACGGCATCGGCATCCGGCTCGACGGCACGCAGATCGTCGCGATCGCCGCGTTCCTGCGGGTGATCAACGCGCTCGAGAACATCCGCCAGGCGATCGAGCTGCTGCAGCAAAGCGAGCACCTGGGCTTTTCCGCGCGCGAGGAGGCGAAGCGCCTGCTGCGCCGCGCGGCGGCCGAAACGGGGGATGCCGTCGACGTGCTTGCCGGCGGCGGTCTGCATCCCGAGGCGGTCGCCGAGCTCGCGCGGGCCAGGCGCCTGATCGAGCGGGCCGCGCGCAGCTCCTTCGCACGGCACGACCTCGCCCGCGAGGCGATCCAGGCGCAGGAGAAGGCTCGCGCTGAGCTCATCGTCGAGCCGAAGTGACTCTCCCAAGGCGATTGCGGAGGACAAGACATGCGAACGCTTCTGAATGGAACGGCAATCCTCGTGGCGATGCTGTGGGCGATCTCCCACGCGCACGGACAGAAGGCGACCGAGCAGTACATCCCGATCGGCCAGTCGCCGGGCGTGTCGCAGAAATACAGCTCGATCGGCGAGATTGCCGACGTGAACGCGGCCGCACGGACGGTGACGATCGCGGATCGGGGCGGCCCGCGGACGGTGAGGATCACCGACAAGACCCGCATCTGGCTCGACCGGACGAAGCTCAAGCAGACGAATCTGAGCGGCAGCTTCGCCGACCTGCAGAAGGGTCGCAGGGTGGAGGTGAAGTACGAGGACCCCGCGCGCCGTGACGTCGCCGACTGGGTGAAGGTCGAGGTCGTCCAGCCCTGACGCGCCGAACCGCTACCGGAAGCGCTCGCGCAGCTTCACTTTCCAGAACTTCCCGGTCGAGGTGCGCGGAATCGCATCGAGGAACTCGATGCGGTCCGGCAGCTGCCACTTTGCGAATTTGCCCGCAAGATGCGCGCGCAACTCGTCGGGCGACGCGGCCTTGCCCGCCTTGAGCACCACGCAGGCGAGCGGCCGCTCGCCCCATTTCGCGTCGGCGACCGCGATCACCGCGGCCTCCTGCACCGACGGGTGCGCCATCAGCAGGTTCTCCATGTCGACCGAGCTGATCCACTCGCCGCCCGACTTGATCAGGTCTTTCGTGCGGTCCGAGATGCGCACGTAGCCGTGCGGGTCGATCGAGGCGACGTCGCCGGTCCGCAGCCAGCCGTCGGCGGTGAACTTCTCCGGATCCTGCGGCGTGTCGTGATAGCTGCCGGTGATGAACGGACCGCGCACCTGGATCTCGCCGACGCTCCTGCCGTCCCAGGGCTGCTCGGCGCCGTCGCCGCCGACGATGCGGATGTCCATCACCGGCATCGGCACGCCCGCCATGCCGAGCCGCGCGAACCGCTCGTCCTCGCCGGCGCCCTGCAGCTCGGGCTTGATGAACGAGAGCGTGCCGAGCGGGCTCATCTCCGTCATACCCCAGCCGGGGCTGACCGCCGCGCCGTGGCGCGCATAGGCGCGGATGAGCGATTCGGGCACCGGGGCGCCGCCGACGAGCATGCGCATCCCCGGCGGCAGCCGGTAGCGCTCCGGCCGCGCGTCGAGGAGCTGGAGCATCCCGAGCCAGATCGTCGGCACGCCGAGGGCATAGGTCGGCTTCTCCCGCGCGATCAGGTCGAGCAGGTCCTCCGGCGCGAGGTGCGGGCCCGGGAAGACGAGCTTGATGCCCATCATCGCGCACACGTACGGCACGCCCCAGCAATTCGCGTGGAACATCGGCGTCGCGGGCAGCACCGAATCGCGCGCAGAGAGACCCCAGTGGTCCGGCTGGTTCGCCATGAGCGTATGGATCACCGTCGAGCGGTGCGAGTACACGACGCCCTTTGGCCGCCCGGTGGTGCCCGAGGTGTAGCACATGGCGATCGGGTCGTCCTCCTCGTGCGGCGCGTAGTCGAACTTAGCCGGCGCGGCGTCGAGAAACGCCTCGTAGTCGACGAGCGGTGCCGCGACCGCATGGCGGCCGAGCGGCACGACGATCACCTTCTCGAACGGGGCTCGCGCCTTGAACTGCTCGTACAGCGGCAGGAGCACATCGTCGACGATCAGGAACCGGTCCTGCGCATGGTTCGCGATCCAGCTGATCTCGTCGGGCGAGAGGCGCAGGTTGAGCGTGTGCATCACGCCGCCCGCCGCCGGAATGCCGAAATAGCACTCGAGGTGGGCGTAGTGGTTCCAGCACAGCGTCGCCACGCGATCGCCCTTGCTCAGCCCCGCCGCGAGCAGCGCTGACGCGAGCCGGCGCGCGCGCCGGTAGAAGTCGGCGAATCGATAGCGCGCGAGCGACTTGTCCGGCAGCCGACTGACGATCTCCGACCCGGGATACAGCTTGCCAGCGCGCTCGAGGATCTGGTTGATCGACAGCGGCACCCGCTGCATGGTCGAGCGGATCATTGCCCCTCCTCGCCGCCATTGTGCACGCGATCTGCGAGAATCGGCGCACCGCCATCCGACGAGGCCCGCGCGATGCGTGTTTTTCAGATCCAGGACGACTGGGGCATGGAGCACCTGAAGCTCGCCACGCGCCCCGAACCCAGGCCCGGCCCCGGACAGGTGCTGATGCGGATGAAGGCCGCTGCGCTCAACTATCGCGACCTCCTCGTTCCGAACCGCGGCTACGGCTCGTACACCGGCAACCTGCCGCTGATCCCGCTTTCCGACGGCGTCGGCGAGGTAGTCGAGGTCGGCGCCGGGGTGACGCGGGCGAAGGTCGGCGACCGCGCCTGCCCGTGCTTCCAGCAGGGCTGGATAGCGGGCGAGCCCGACCTCGACCGCATCACGAAGACGATGGGCGGTCCGGTCGACGGCACGATGGCGGATCTCATATGCCTGCCGGAATACGGCATCGTCAAAGTGCCTCAGTACCTGAGTGACATCGAGGCCGCGACGCTGCCGTGCGCGGCGCTCACCGCGTGGAGCGCTCTGGTCACCAACGAGAGCCTGCGCCCCGGTTGGCGCGTGCTCGTGCAGGGCACCGGCGGGGTGGCGCTCTTCGCGGTGCAGATCGCGAAGCTCCTCGGCGCGCACGTCACGGTCATCTCGTCGAGCGACGAGAAGATCGGGCGCGCGAGATCGCTCGGCGCCGACGCGGCGATCAACTACCGCGCGACGCCGGAGTGGGCGAAGGCGTCGCGCGAAATCACTGGCGGGCGCGGCTTCGACCACATCGTGGAGCTCGGCGGCGAGCAGACACTCCCGCAGAGCCTGCGCTGCATCCGGCCGGGCGGCACGCTGTCGATGATCGGCGTGCTGTCGGGCGGGACCGCGGCGCTTCCGCTCGGCCTGGTGGTGACGCGCCACGTGCGGCTCCAGGGGGTCACCGTGGGCCACCGCGACGGCTTCGAGGCGATGCTCCACGCATTCGAGCAGCACAAGCTGAAGCCGGTAGTGGACCGCGTGTTCGCGTTCGAGGAGCTGAAGGAGGCGATGGCCCTTCTCAAGAGCGGCGCGCATTTCGGTAAGGTTTGCATCAAGCATTGAGCGGGGCGCGGCATGGGCGGAATCCTTTCTGGCGTCACCGTCGTTGCGCTCGAGCACGTGATCGCCGCGCCGTTCGCGACGCGCCACCTCGCGGACCTCGGCGCGCGGGTCATCAAGATCGAGCGCCCCGGCGGCGGCGACTTCGCGCGCGGCTACGACAGGCGCGTCCGCGGCCTCGCCTCGCACTTCGTCTGGACCAACCGCGGCAAGCAGAGCATCGCGCTCGACCTCAAGGCGCCGGCGGGAGTGGAGGTGCTCGATCGCCTCGTGCAGCGCGCCGACGTGATGATCCAGAACCTCGCGCCCGGCGCGGCGGCGCGGCTCGGCGCGAGCTACGAAGCGGTCGCGGCGAAGAACCCTTCAATTATCGTGTGCGAGATTTCCGGCTACGGCGAGGCGGGGCCGTACTCGGACAAGAAGGCTTACGACCTCCTCGTGCAGTCCGAGGCCGGGCTGCTGTCCGTCACCGGGACCCCCGACGACGTCGTGAAGGCCGGCATCTCGATCGCGGACATCGCGGCGGGGATGTACGCGTACAGCTCGATCCTCGCTGCGCTCTACGACCGCGCGCGCACCGGGCGCGGCCGGCGCATCGAGATCTCGATGCTCGAGGCGCTCGCCGAGTGGATGGGATTCCCGCTCTACTACACGCACGACGGCCAGGACCCGCCGCCGCGCAGCGGCGCCTCGCACGCGACGATCTACCCTTACGGCCCGTTCAAGTGCGGCGACGGGCGGACGATCATGATCGGCCTGCAGAACGAGCCCGAGTGGCGCGCCTTCTGCGACAAGGTGCTCGAGCGGCCGGAGCTGAAATCGGATTCTCGATTCCAGAGCCCAGTGCTGCGCGCGAAGAACCGCGCCGCGCTCGCGCCGGTGATCGATGAGGCGTTTTCGAGGATGCCGGCGGCGAAGGTCGTGGAACTGCTCGACGCGGCCGGCATCGGCAACGCGACGGTGAACGAGATGCGCGACGTCTGGGGGCACCCGCAGCTCGCGGCGCGCGACCGCTGGCGCGAGATGCTGTCGCCGGTCGGGCCGCTGCCGACATTGCGCCTGCCGGGCTCGTGGACCGACGAGGAGGCCCCGGTCGGCGCCGTGCCGGCAGTCGGCGAGCACACCGACCTCGTGCTCGCGGAGCTCGGCTATTCGAGCGACGAGATCGCGGACCTGCGCCGGCGCGGCATCGCCTAGCGGCTGTTCAGGCGGGGTTGTGCCGCGACAGGAACCGCACCGTGTTCGACACGAGCCACGCCTCCATCTTCGGCTTGAACGCGAGGAAGTGCGGCGTCCTGAGGTGCGCCTCGAACGCCGCCCGGTCGTCGTAGACCTCGTACAGGACGATTTTCGCCGGATCCTCGGGCGCGACGCAGACGTCGAATTGCCTGCAGCCAGGCTCGGTCTCGCGCGAGGCCCGCGCGTTCTTGACGATTTCCGCGGTGAAGGCTTCCACGTGCTCCGGCTTCACTACGAAGTCCACGACCAGAACGTACATGCGCGCCTCCCGATCAATTGAGGATCAGCCGCACCAGCGTCGTCGAGAGCGCCGGGACGTAGGTGATTAGGATCAGAACCAGCACGGTCGCGGTCATGAGCGGGACGAGCGCGCGCGTGATCGCGCCGATGCCGGCGTTGGCGAGCTTGGCGGCGACGAAGAGCGTTCCTCCCACCGGCGGCGTGTAGAGCGCGATCGCGAGGTTGGCGGTCATCACGACGCCGAGGTGGACGAGATCGACGTTGAACACCTTAGCGAGCGGCAGGAAGAGCGGCGCGGTAAGGAGCAGCGCCGGCAGCGGCTCGATGAAGATGCCGAGGAGGAGCAGCGCCAGGTTGACGAGCAGCAGGAACATCCATTGCTGCTGGGCGACGACCTTGACCCATTCGGCAAGCTGCATCGCCACCTGCTCGGCGGTGAGGAGCCACGCCATCGCCGCGGTCGCGCCGAGCACCAGCATCACCACAGCACTCGTCTGGAACGCGCTGAGGACGAGGCGCGGGACATCGCGCCAGGTGATGTCCCCGTAAAGGAAGAGCGACACCGCGAGCCCGTAGACGACCGCCACCGCAGCCGACTCGGTCGGGGTGAAGTAACCCGACCAGATTCCGCCGACGATGATCACGGGCATCACGAGGGCCGGGCCGGCGGCCCTGAAGGCGCGCCAGATCTCCGCGCGCGAGGCACGCTCCGAGCCCGAGTCGCAGCCGGTCTTCCTGCCGTACCACACGCAGACTGCGACGAGCGCCGCGGCGGAGATGAACGCGGGGATCACGCCCGACATCGACAAGGTGCGCATCGACACGCCGGAGATGAACGCGTAGACGAGGAACGGGATCGAGAGCGGCATGAGCAGCGCGAGGGTCCCCGCAACGGCGAGCAGCGCCGCGGCGAACGCCCGCGAATAGCCGCGCTCGATCATGGTCGGGATGATCAGCGACCCGATCGCCGCGGTGTCGGCGATCGCCGATCCCGACACGCCGCCGAACATCAGGCACGAGGCGACGGTGACGACGCCGAGGCCGCCGGGCAGGAAGCCGAACAGCACGCGCGCGAGCTCGACGATCCGCCGCCCGACGCCGCCCTGCGACAGGAGCTCGCCGGCGAAGACGAAGAGCGGCACCGCGATCAGGATGAACGGCTCGACCCCGCCGATATAGGCGAGGAAGATCGTCTCGAGCGGATGCGAGAGGCCCTTCGCCCAGATCATGCCGACCGTCGTCACGAGCAGCGCGTACACGAGCGGCACGCCCGCGAGCGCGATGACGAAGAACGCCACGAAGACGTTGACGGCGAACACTTCGCTACCGCCCGTACCGCTCGGCCGCGGGCACGCCGCGCAGGATCTGCGCCAGGTCCCAGGCGACGAAGACGAACGTCGCCGCCGAGCCGACCGGAAGCGAGAGGTACTGCCACGCCATCGGCCAGTCGAGCACCGTGAGGATGTTGCCCCGGCTGGCGGCGACGATGCCGAGGCCGAACCAGACGAGGAGCCCGAGCACCACGAGCGCGAGCGCCTGGACCGCCGCGTCGGCGAGGCGCCGCGGCGGTCCCGACAGCTTGTCGAGGAACTCGGTGATCCGCATGTGTGCGCCGCGACGGGTCGCCGCGGCGCCGCCGAGGAACGTCACCCAGACCATCATGAATTCGCAGAGCTCGGTGGTCCAGGCGACGTCGCGCCCGAAGACGTGGAAGACGACGTTGACGAACACGAGCGCCACCATCGCCGCGCCGAGCGCGACCACCGCCCAGTCGATCGCGGCGCCGAGGACGCCGATCGGCAGCGGCGCGGCCGGTCCGGGCGGCAGCAGCGGCCGCCGCATGCGCGGGCCGGCGTTTCCCGCCGCCGGCCCGCCATGCGCGACGCGCTCGCCCTCCGGTTCGAGCCCCCGGTTCACCGAACTACTTGACGGCTTTGCGGATCGCCTCCGCGTCGGCGAGGACGGCATCGACGTCGGCGCCGTACTTTTCCTTCGCCTTCGCATACGCGGGCTGCACCGACTTGCGGAACGGCTCGAGCGCCGGGCGCGCGATCTTCGCGCCCTTGGCGGTCATGTCCGCGAGCTGCCGATCGTCGTTGGCGCGGATTTCCTTGCGGATCCAGTCGGCGACCTCGCGGCCGGCCTTGGTCACCGCCTCGCGGTCGGCGGGCGAGAGCCGTTGCCAGGTCTTCTCGGAGATCGACAGCGGGATCGGGCTGTAGACGTGCTGCGTGAGCGTCACGTTCGGCGCTACCTCGTAGAACTTGTTGGCGTAGATCGTGTCGATCGGGTTCTCCTGCCCCCACACGACGCCTTGCTGGATCGCGAGATAGACCTCGGTCACCGGCAGGATCTGGATGGTGAAGCCCATCGCCTCGAGCAGCCAGCGCTGCATCTCGTTCGGATAGGTGCGCAGCTTCTTGCCCTTCGCGTCGTCGGGCGTGTTCAGCGGGCCCTTCGTAGTCATCGAGCGGAAGCCCGCCTCCCAGGTCGCGAGGAACCGAAACCCCTTCGCCGGGCCCTGCTCGAACTGCTTCTTCAGCCACGCCGAGTCGTCGTAGAGCTTCCAACCCTGGTCGTAGGTGTCGACGAGATACGGCATCAGCATCAGGTTGAGCGTCGGGATGTGGGTCGCATAGGTCCCGGTGCCGGTCACCGTGAAGTCGATCCCGCCGAGCTGCAGTTGCTCGACCGCCTTCGGATCGTTGGCGAGCTGGCCGGCCGGAAACACCTGCACCTTGTAGCGCCCCTGCGTGTACTGCTCGACCTTCTGCGCGAACATCTCGGCCGCCTTCTGGCGCGCCGCGCCCGGCTGGTCGGTGTGGCTGAACTTGAGCACCGTCTGTGCCGCGAGCGGTGCCGCGCCGAGCGCGATCGCGGCGGCGCAGGCGAGTTGCGTGACGAAGCGTCTCCGTTTCATGAGCGTTTCTCCTCCTTGGCGGGTTGGAACGGATCGAAGGTTTCGAGGGCGATCCGCCTGCCCTCGGCGTGCGAGCGGTACACGGCCTCCTGCACGCGGAGGCTCGCGAGGTAGTCGCGCGCGGTGTTCTCGAGCGGCGCACGCTCGCGCAGATGCCGGATCACGTGGCGCTGGAGGTGCTCGCATGCCCCGCCGCCGAACGTGTCGGCCGGCCCGGCGTCGTAGCGATGCTCCACCTCCGTGCCGTGGTGGGGCTTCCACCACAGGCGCGCGTCGCCGTCCAGTCGCAGCACGCCCGCGGCGCCTTCGAGCCACATCTCGCCCATCGTGCGGCGCGGGTTGGCCGCGACGTGGTCGTTCAGGCGGTTCCCGTCGAAGAGCCCGGTGGCGCCGCCCTCGAACTCGAACAGGATGTAGCCGGCGTCCTCGCCCGCGATCACCGGGTTCAGCTTCCGCAGGCGCGCGTAGACCGCGGCAACCTCGCCCATGAGGAAGCGGAAGGTATCGATCCAGTGGATCGCCGTCTCGTAGACGAGGAGCTGCGGCATCTGCTGGAAGTACGGTTGCCGGTCGAGATAGGCGTGCGGCCCCTGTCCGTCGCCGGGCCGCAGCCGGAACGCGACGCCGTGGAGGGGGCCCAAGTGTCCTGCGTCGATCAGCCGCTTCGCCTCGCGGTGCCACGGCGTCCAGCGAAAGTTCTCGTGCGCGACCAATAGCGAGCCTGCCCGCTCGGCGGTCTCGACCAACGCGACCGCCTCGGCGTACGTCGGCGCGAGCGCCTTCTGGCAGATCGCGGTCAGCTTCCGGCGCGCCGCCTCGGCGACGAGCGCCGCGTGCGTCGCCGGCGGGGTGACGATGTCGAAGACATCCGGGACGACTGCGTCGAGCATCTGCGCGGCGTCGGTGAATACGCGCGGGATGCCGAACCGCTCGGCGTGCGCGCGCGCTCTCGCCTCATCGCGGTCGCAGAGCGCGACGTACTCGATCTCGCGGATCGCCTTCCACCCCGCGAGGTGGAACTGGCTGAAGTAGCCGGCGCCGACACCGGCGACCCGGAGTTTCCTCATTCCCGCGACTCGATTGCGGCGATGACCGCCTTCGCCACCGCCGCCGTGCCGTCCCTGCCGCCGAACTCCGGCGTGAGCACCGCGCGCTCGGCGAATACGCGGTCGACCGACGCCTCGAGGAGCCGCGCGGCGTCGGCGCATTTCAGAACGCCGTGCCGCTCGCCGAGCCAGTCGAGCATCATCGCCGCCGACAGTAGCATCGCGGTCGGATTGGCGAGTCCCCTGCCCGCGATGTCGGGCGCGGTACCGTGCGCAGGCTGGAAGAGCGCGTGCCGGTCGCCGATGTCGCCCGAGGGCGCCATCCCCATCCCGCCGACCAGGCCGGCGGCGAGGTCGGACAGGATGTCGCCGAACTGGTTCTCGGTCGGCACCACGTCGTACTCCCACGGCTTGCGGATCAGGTTGAGCGCCATCGCGTCGACGTAAGAGTGATCGGCGGCGAGCGCCGGGTGACGCTGCGCGACTTTCCAGAACACCCTGTTGAAGAGCGCCATTCCCCGGTGCACGTTCGACTTGTCGACGCAGGTCACGCGGCCCTTCTGCGGATTGCGCGCGCGGCGCCGGGCGGCGAGGCGGAACGAGTACTCGAAGAGCCGCTCCGAGGCCTTGCGGGTGACCCGGCCCACGTCATACGCTTCTTCGTCGGTCGCGGCCGGCGCGGCGGACTCGTTGTAGCGCCCGTAGAACCAGCCCTCGGTCTGCTCGCGAACGAGCACGAAGTCGATCTCGCGCGCGCGCGGGTCGGCGAGCGGCAGCGGCGTCCCGGGGATCGCGCGGATCGGGCGCACACCGGCGTACAGCTCGAGGCGGTCGCGGAGATCGAGTTGCGGCGCGATCTCGGTGCCGTCGGGGTAGCGCACGTCGGGCAGCCCCATTGCACCGAAGAGGATCGCGTCGGCGCGCTCGCACGCCTTCATCGCAGTGTCCGGGAACGCGACGCCGGTGTCGCGATAGGCCGCGGCGCCGCCGGGTTGGGGCTCGTAGGCGAGGCTGAACCCGCCGATCCTCCGCTGGAGCGGCGCGAGCACCGCGAGGCAGGCGTCCATCACCTCGACGCCGATGCCGTCGCCCGGCAGCACGACGATCCTGAACTCGCTCTTCGAACGCATCGCCGCCTCGGCCTTTCGATCAGAGATGCTGCAGCCGGTAGCGCTCGAGGATCGCGAGCAGCTCGCGGCTCGCGCGCTCCCGGTGCGCCCGGTTGACCTCGTGTGCGCCGTCCGGATCGCCGGCGCGGATGCGCTCGACGAGCGCCATGTGCTCCTTCGTCGAATTCACCGGCTTCGGCCGCAGGCGCAGCGTGAGGCGCCGCACGCGGTGCGCGCGGTCCCAGAAGTTGAGCACCGACTGCGCGAGCAGGCGATTGCCGGCGAGCTCGATCAGCTGGCGGTGAAAGCGCTCGTCGGCCTCGGCCCAGGCGTCGAGGTCGTCGGCGCGGAGCGCTCGCGCCATGTCGCGGGAGGCGCTCTCGAGCGGCGCGAGCTCCGCGTCCGAGGGCTTGCGCATCGCGAGCAGCTCGGCCGCCATCGATTCGAGTGCCGACAGGATCTCGTAGATCTCCTTCATGTCCGTGGGCGAGACCGACAGCACGCGCATGCCGTGTCGCGGGATCACGTCCACCAGCCCTTCCTTCTGCAGACGGATCAGCGCTTCGCGCACCGGCGTGCGGCTGATACCGAGCTCGGTCGCGAGCGCCTGCTCGAGGGCCTGGTAGCCGGGCGGATAGACGTTGTCGAGAATGCGCCGGCGCAACGCTTCGTAGGCGGCATCGACGAGCGAGCCGCGCGGGGCCGCGCGGCGGCGTGCGCGACGGGCGCCGGTGGCGGCGGAACGCGCGGTCCTCATCCCCAGTTCCAGTGCGCGGGCGGGTGCCCCGCGACCGGCGACCGGAAGCTCGCGATCGAGTCGCCGAGCAAGCACCCGAGATAGGCCGTTCGCAGGTCCGATCCGCCGAACGCGAGGCTCGAGATGTTCTTGAGCACGCGACCCGCGGCGCGGTCGAGATGCGGCCGCCCCATCGTGCCGCCCAGGTACGCCTCTTCGCACCAGTCGACGTGGCTCGCGTCGGTGTCCTCGAGCACCAGGTGCTGCGTGCCGTCGGGCGCCACCCGGATGACGCGATTCGAGACCACGCTAGTGATCCAGGCGTGCCCTGCGCCGTCGAAGGCGAGACCGTCGGGGAAGGTGCCCTTGCCGAACGTCGTCACCACCTCCTTCGGTCCGAGCGCACCGTCGGCGCGGATCGCGAACCGCGAGGTGCGGCGCGCAAAGGTCTCGTTAACGTAAAGCCACCGGCCATCCGGGCTCACCACGGCCTCGTTCGTGTAGCCGAGGCCGTCGGCGACGATGCGTGCGCCGCGCGAGTCGGCAAGGACGACGAACCCGGTCGCGCAGTCGGGCCGGTAGTCGAGCGCGCGCGGCTGCTTTCGGGTGCTCACCGTGATCCAGACCCGGTCAAGGGCGTCGATGCCGACATAGTTGGTCGGCGGCAGCGCGACGCCGTCCACCGTCTCGAGGAACGGACGCACCTGGCCGTCGCGCTCGAGGGCGAACACGCCGCCCAGTGTCTCGCCCAGGTCCGCGAGCAGGAACGAGCCGTCGCGCCGGAGCGCGATGCCGTTCGGGCGCAGCGGTCGGCCGGCCGGCAGCGCCGACGCATACAGCGCCTGCGATCCGTCCGGCCGGACGTGCGCCACGCCGCCGCGCCAGTCGGCGGCGAAGAGGTCGCCGCGCGCGGTCGCGAGGACGCACTCGGGGCGCTGCAGGCCGCTGCCGTGGAAGCACAGCTCGTCAAGCGGCACGCTGGGCGGGGCGCGTGGCACTTTCGGCGCAATGGGTGCTTTGACGTACGCGACAACGTATACGTTAATTAACCGAGCGAGGCAAGTCGCGCTGCAGCAGCGGCGGCGATCAGGCGCGGTACGCCGCCCGCGCGGTAAGCGTCTACTGGACGCGGGCGCCGGTCTGCGGATCGAACAGGAAGGTGAGCACCGGCGCGAGCCGGATCTTCTCGCCCGGGTGGAAGTGATGCCGCTCGCGCACCACCGCGGTGACGTCCGTGCCGGCCAGCTTGCAGAAGATGAGAGTGTCCGCGCCGGTGGGCTCGACGACGACCACTTCCGCCGGCACGCCGCTCTCGCGGACCGCGAGGTGCTCCGGACGCACCCCGAGGGCGACCTCGCGACCGTCGTTCTCGGCGCGCAGGCCCGCCGGCGCGGGGACGCGCACGCCCTCGCCGAGCACGACGTCGATTCCGGCGCCGTTGCGCGCGAGCCGGCCGCTGAGAAAGTTCATCGCCGGCGAGCCGATGAAGCCCGCAACGAACAGGTTTGCCGGGTTGTCGTAGAGATCGAGCGGGGCGCCGATCTGCTCGACGTTTCCGCCGTTCATGACCACGATCTTGTCGGCCATGGTCATCGCCTCGATCTGGTCGTGGGTCACGTAGACCGAGGTCGTCTTGAGGCGCTGGTGCAGCTCCTTGATCTCGGTGCGCATCTGCACCCGCAGCTTCGCATCCAGGTTCGAGAGCGGCTCGTCGAACAGGAACACCTGCGGCTGGCGGACGATTGCGCGGCCCATCGCCACGCGCTGCCGCTGGCCGCCGGAGAGCTGGCGCGGATAGCGCTCGAGGTAGTCGGAGAGGCCGAGGATCCTCGCCGCAGAGGAGACGCGATCGCCCATCTCCTCCTTCGACCGGCCGGCGAGCTTGAGGCTGAAGGCCATGTTGTCGAAGACGGTCATGTGCGGATAGAGCGCGTAGTTCTGGAACACCATCGCGACGTCGCGCTGCTTCGGGGCGACGTCGTTCACGACGCGCGCGCCGATCGCGATCTCGCCGCCGGAGATGTCCTCGAGACCGGCGATCATGCGCAGCAGCGTCGACTTGCCGCAGCCCGACGGGCCGACCAGGACGCAGAATTCCCCGTCCTCGATCTTGATGTCGACGCCGTGGACGACCTCCGTGTTGCCGAACGCCTTCCTCACGCGGGACAGGGTGACCGATGCCATGGGCTTGCCTCTTCCTTCTCGTCAGGCCGCGGCGGGGGACGCAAGGCAGAAATCAGAACTTGCCATGCTTGAGGTACGCCTCGACCGGGTCCATGCCGCCAAGAATCGCGGTGCGAACCTTGTTCTCGGTCTGCATCACCTGCCCGGCTTTCGCTATCGCCTCCGCCGCAACCGTCCGCGGGATCACGACCACGCCATCGCGGTCGCCGAGGAGGTAGTCGCCGTCGCAGATCGTCACCTCGCCGATCGTAATCGGCTCGCCGAAGCGGTCGGGAATCCATCGCCCGACGATATCGCTCGGGGTGTGGAAGCTGAAGAACACCGGGAATCCTAGCTTCAGGATGAACTCGGTGTCGCGACAGCCGCCGTCGACGACATAGCCGAGCACGCCCCGGTACTTGAGCGTCTCGGCCGAGAGCTCGCCCATAAGCGCGACCTCGTGGTTGTGCGGCTGGCAGACGATGACGCGTCCGGGTGGCGCCTTCGAGAGGAGCCCGGTCCAGCCGAGCAGCGTGTCGTGCGCGCTCTTTGTCCGGTCGATGTGGCCGGAGGCGGTCCAGACGGGACCCGCGAGCCTGTGTGCCGGGTCGAGCGGACGGATCTGCGGGGGAAGGACCACGCGTTCGTGGCCCATCGCGCGCAGCACGTCGTGGATCGCGCCTGTGTAGCAGTTCGCCAGGTGCGCGGTCAGCTCGTCCATCGGTGGCCGCCGCTCAGCTCTTCACCGCGCCCGCCGTCAGCCCCGAGACCATGTACCGCCGGAACGCGTAGTAGATCGCGGTCGGCGGCAACGCGTAGATCACGCCCGTCGCCATGAGGAGCGCCCACGGCGCATCGTCGAACGCGAGGAAGTTGCCGAGCGCGACCGACAGCGTGAGCCGGTTCTCGGTGGCGAGCATCAGGAACGCGTAGAGATACTCGTTCCAGGCAAGCAGCAGCGCGTAGGTCCCGATCGCAACCATGGTGGGGACCATCAGCGGGAGGTACACGTAGCGGAAGATCTGCATCGTGGAGGCCCCGTCGATCTTCGCCGCCTCGTCCAGCTCGCGCGGGATCTTGGTCGCCGCCTGGTTCATGACCCAGATCGCGTAGGGCGAGGCGAGCGCGACCATCGCGAAGATGAGCGACCACGGGTTGTCCACCAGCCCGTAGGCGCCCATCGTCTTGTACATCGGGATCGCGAGGAACGCCGCCGGAATCAGATAGGTGAGCAGCGCGATGTTCGTGATCGTCCTCCCGCCCTTGATGCGGATGCGCGTGATGGCGAAGTTGGCGCACGCGCCGATCACGAGCGTGATGAGCGCCACCATGACCGCGATGAACACGCTCGCGCCGAGCTGCGACCAGAAGAACTGCACCATGTTGTGCTTCGCACCGAGGACCAGCTCGAAGTTGTGCGTCGTGGGGTTCCTGGGAAAGAGCCCGCTCGCCACCGCTTCCTGCTGCGGCGAGAGCGCGATGATCAGCAGGTGATAGATCGGGATGATCGTCCAGAGGAAGACGACGATCCCGATCAGGTACAGCGGCCAGTCCCGTCCGAGCTTCACCGCGCGCGCCTTCAGTCCTGCGTGTGCTCGGCCGAGAGCCGCTTCATCATGTACCAGACGATCGGCAGGATCGCCGGCATCGCGACGATGATCGACGCGAGCGCGACGTCGACCTGGTCCATGCGCAGGTAGCGGATGCCGAGCGTGGCAAGGACGTGCGTGGAGTCGATGGGGCCACCGCCGGTCAGGAGATAGACCGAGTTGAAGTCGCCGAGGCTCCAGATGGTCGACAGGAGCACGCATGTGAGGTACAGGCCACGCAGGCTGGGCCAGCTCACGTAGCGGAAGGTCTGCCACCGCGTGGCGCCGTCGACCGCCGCCGATTCGTACAGGTCCTTCGGTATCCCCATCCGCCCGGCCAGCAGGATCAGCGTCCAGAACGGCAGCGATTTCCAGATGTGCACGATGATCGCCCACCCGAGCCCGTAGTGACGCTCGGTGAGCCAGCCCGGTCCGTCGATCTGGAACCACTTGAACAGCAGCGCGTTCAGCATTCCCCACTCCGGGTTGAGCATCCAGCGGAAGGAGAGGATCGTCGGGATCGAGGGCATCGCCCAGGCGATCAGGAACAGCACCGACAGCCACCGGATCCAGGCCTTCTCGTGCAGGAAGAACGCCGACAGCCCGAGCGCGATCACCATCTTGACGTTCACCGCGACGAGCAGGAAGACGATGGTGTTCACGATCGTCGACAGAAACACCGGGTCCTCGAACAGCTTGCGGTACGCCGACGGGCTCGAGCCGATCCAGATGCCGTAGAGGACCGGGAAGACGACGAAGAGCGCGAAGACGGCGAAGTAGGGGACGAGCAGCACGATTCCCCAGAAGGTCTCCTCGGAGAGGCCCTTTCTGGGCGGCGCCTGCGCCGGGGCCGGAAGAACTACGGAACTCATGTGCGCGAATCGCGCGGATTCTCCGGGGGCGGCGGGAAGACCGCCGCCCCCGTCCGGCTACTGTGCGAGGATCTGTTTCACCCTGGCGATCAGTTCGTCGGCCGCCTTCTCGGCCGGCACACCGTCCTTGGCGATGCGCGCAGTGGCGCGGCCCCAGACGTTCTCGGCATTGACAATGGTGAACTTCCAGTTGCGGACGAAGGGGAAGAACACGACGCCCTCGGACACCTGCTGCTGCACGGCCTTGCGGTGCGGGTCCTTGCCGTCGGTCCAGAACGGCGCAACCGACGCGCGCTTGGTCACCGGCACCCAGCGGCCGAGCGACCCCTCGACGTAGGGTTGCAGATTGTCCTCCTCGAGGAAGAACGCCAGGAACTCCTTGCCCCGGCGCTTGTTCTTCGCGTCGGCGAAGACCACCGCGGTCTTGACCGCGGCGAGCTGCGGCAGCTTCCCGCCCGTCGCCTTCTCGGGGAAGCCGCGGGTGCGGATCTTCTGGTAGTAGTTGACCCGCGCCGCCTCCTTCTGCTCCGCGGTCGAGGTCGTGCGGTTCATCGTGTCGAACTGCGCCGCCGGGATCGAGATGGTTGCGTTGTGCGTCATCGCGGTCGTCTTGTTGGCGAAGTTCAGGTTGTTGTCGACGTCGCCCCAGTTCACCGATGACGCGGGCGAGCAGCCCTTCTTCACGACCGCGGCGTAGTCGGCGAGCGCCTTCACCAGGCCTGCACGATTCTTCGGCTGGTCGAGCACCAGCTTCCCGTTCTCGTCGACGATCTCGACGTCGTACGCGTTCATGAACATGTGGAAGCTGTAGAAGGTGTCGGACGCCTGCACGCTCGCAGGGTGGCCGATGGCGAAGACGCGGCTCCCCTTGGACCGGGCGGCCGGCTGGTACTTGTCGCACCAGAAAGTCCAGAAGCCCTTCCAGTCGTTAGGGATGTCGGACTCCTTGAAGCCCGCGTCCTGCAGCATGTCGATCCAGTAGTTGATGTGCATGAGCTGCATCTCGACCGGCGCGGCGTAGTACGCCTTCTGGCCCGTCTTGCCGTTCAGCAGCCACGTCGTCGACAGCGGTCCGGGCAGGTACTGCGACGCGATCGGCTTTATAACTTCGTCGAGGCTCTCGAGCTTGCCCTCGAAGGCCCACTTGCCGGTGACGCGGAAGTCGTACGTGAGGCCGAAGCCGACGTCGGGCGGATTGCCGGCCTCGACTGCCGCGACCGACTTGGTGACGATGTCCTCGGGCGAATAGAGCGACAGGTCCACCTTGGCCCCGCTCTTCGCCTCGTACTTCTTGATCACGTCCTGCAGCGCCTGGTCCTCGGCGGGATAGAACGCCCGGGTGAACCAGACGGTGACGCGCTCCTGCGCAAAGGTCCCGGATGACGCGAGAGCCAGGAGCGCGGTGGCGGCGACGCTCGCCATGCGGCCAACGACATGCAGCATCTCTCCTCCTAGTGTCGACATGGCACCGGTATACCGGTTTCTTGGTTGAGTCCGACGGCGCGAACTCCGGCGGAGCACGGTACGCGTATCCCCAGGGAGTGTCAAACGCGCCACCCACCTTGTCCGCGGGCCTAAAGTGCTCGCAACCCTCTAATCTAAAAGTGTTTTTTCGCGTTCCTGGCGGTGAAAAGGGGTCGCTTCCCCTGCGCGCGCTGCTATAATCGCGCGTTCCCGCGACAACAACACCCGCAAGGAGGACAGCAAAAGTGGGCGACCGGCTGAGGGGCAAGCGCGCCTTCATCACGGCGGCCGGGCAGGGGATGGGACGCGCCGCGGCGATCGCATTCGCCGCCGAGGGCGCGAAAGTCTGGGCCACCGACGTCAACGCCGAAGCACTGCGATCGCTCGAGGGAACCCCCGGCGTCACGGCGCGCGTCCTCGACGTGACCGACGGCGCGGCGGTCGAGCGTGTCGCGAACGAGGCGGGCCAGGTCGACATCCTCTTCAACTGCGCCGGGTTCGTGCATCACGGCACGATCATGGAGTGCAGCGAGCGCGACTGGGACTTCAGCTTCGACCTCAACGTCAAGTCGATGTACCGCGTGACGCGCGCGCTCCTGCCCGGCATGCTCGCGCAGCAGAAGGGCTCGATCATCAACATGGCCTCCATCGCCTCGAGCCTCCGCGGCCTGCCGAACCGCCTCGCCTACGGCACCACGAAGGCTGCGGTGATCGGCTTCACCAAGGCGATCGCCGCGGATTTCGTCAAGCAGGGCATCCGCTGCAACGCGGTCTGTCCCGGCACCGTCGACACGCCCAGCCTGCAGGGCCGCATCAACGCGTTCCCCGACCCGGTGCAGGCGCGCAAGGATTTCATCGCGCGCCAGCCGATGGGCCGGCTCGCGACCGTGGACGACATCACCCCGCTGCTCATCTACCTCGCCTCCGACGAGTCCTCGTTCGCGACCGGCGTCGCCTTCTCGGTTGATGGCGGCATGACGATCTAAGGGCCGGATGGCGCGGCCCTCACTACATCGCAATTCCTGGAGAACGAAAAGATGAAGCTGTGTCGTTGGGGCAAGAACGGCTACGAAAAGCCGGGAATGATCGATTCGCAGGGCATGCTGCGCGACCTGTCCGGTCTGCTCTCGAACATCGACCAGGAGACGATCTCGCCCAAGGGGCTCGCGCGGTTGCGGAAGATCAGGCCGGAGTCGCTCCCGCTCATCAAGACCGAGCCGCGCTTCGGCGTGCCCTACACCGGTATCACCAAGTTCGTCGCGATCGGGCTCAACTACAGCGACCACGCCGCGGAGTCGGGGCTGCCCGTGCCGTCCGAGCCGGTCGTCTTCATGAAGGCCACGACCTCCATCAGCGGCCCGAACGACGATGTCGTTCAGCCGCGCAACTCGACCAAGCTCGACTGGGAAGTCGAGCTCGGCGTCGTGATCGGCACCAAGGCGCAGTACGTGCCGGAGGAGAAGGCGCTCGACCACGTCGCCGGCTACTGCATCGTGAACGACGTGTCGGAGCGCTCGTTCCAAATGGCGACCAGCCAGTGGGACAAGGGCAAGGGCTGCGACACCTTCGGCCCGATCGGCCCGTGGCTCGTGACCACCGACGAGATCCCGAATCCCCAGACGCTGGAGATGTGGCTCGACGTGAACACCGAGCGCATGCAGACCGGTAACACGCGCACCATGATCTTCTCGGTCGCGCGGATCGTCTCGCACGTGTCGCAGTACATGACGCTGATGCCTGGCGACATCATCACCACCGGCACGCCGCCGGGCGTCGGCATGGGCAAGAAGCCCGAGCCAGTCTGGCTCAAGCCGGGCGACGTCATCACCCTCGGCATCCAGGGCCTCGGCGAGCAGCGGCAGCGGGTCATCGCCTACGCGGGCAAGTAACCCGCCTGCTGCAGCGCAGACGGCCGCCTCGCGCGGCCGTTCTTATTCCTCACTGCGAACGCGTCGCGGCTGCGCGGCCGCCCGACTGCGTGTAGGCTTTTCCCATGACATCGGCAAGAGGCACGGCATGCGGGTGATGGTCCTTGGTGCCGGCGTCGTCGGCACGGCGAGCGCCTGGTACCTGGCGCGCCGGGGCCACGAGGTCTCTGTCATCGAGCGCCAGGGTGCCGCGGGGCTCGAGACCAGCTTCGCGAACGGCGGGCAGATCTCGGCCAGCCACGCCGAGCCGTGGGCGGAGCCGGGCGTGCCGGCGAAGCTGCTCCAATGGTTCGGACGCGAGGATGCGCCGCTCGTCTTCCGCCCGCGCGCGGAGTGGCGGCAGTGGGCCTGGGGCGCGCGCTTCCTCTACGAGTGCCTCCCGTTCCGCAACCGCGAGAACACCCGCCAGATCCTGGCGCTCGCGCTGTACAGCCGGGACGCGCTGCGCGAGCTCCGGCGCGATACCGGCATCGAGTACGACCAGCTCGCGCGCGGCATCCTCGCCTTCCACACCGACGAGGAGGCGTTCGAGCGCGCCGCTGCGCAGGCGGCGCTGCTGCGCCGCTTCGGCTCCGAGCGCGAGGTCAGGACGGCCGAGGAGTGCATCGCGATCGAGCCGGCGCTGCGGCACGCGGCCGACCGCATCGTCGGCGGAATCCACACGCCGGGCGACGAGTCGGGCGACGCGTGCAAGTTCACGCAGGCGCTCGCGCGGCTCGCCGCGGAGCAGGGGGTGCGCTTCGACTACGGCCGGACGATCAAGCGGCTCGAGGTCGAAGGCGGCCGCGTGCGCAGCGTCGTCCTCGCGGACGCGGCGGGCCGGGACGACCCGCTCGTCGCCGATGCCTACGTCGTCGCGCTAGGGAGCTACAGCCCGCTCGCCCTGGCGCCGCTCGGGGTCTCGATCCCGGTGTACCCGCTGAAGGGTTACTCGATCACCGTACCGCTCGAGGCGGACGACGAGGCGCCGACGATGAGCCTGACCGACGTCGACCACAAGCTGGTGTTCTCGCGGCTCGGCGACCGGCTGCGGGTCGCCGGCACCGCGGAGATGGACGGCTACAACACCGACGTGAACGACGTCCGTTGCGAGGCGATCGTGCGCCGGACGTTCGATCTCTTTCCGGGCGCCGGACATCCCGAGCGCGCGGAGTACTGGACCGGCCTGCGGCCGGCGACGCCGTCGAACGTGCCGTGCGTGGGCCGGACGCGTTACCCGAACCTCTTCCTGAACACCGGCCACGGCACGCTCGGCTGGACGATGGCATGCGGCTCCGGCCGGGCGATCGCGGACATCGTCAGCGGGCGCGTGCCCGAACCCGATTTCTGCTTCACCGGGATGCCGCCGCGATCGCGCGGCGTGCTCGTCGCGAACCCCAGCTCCGGCTGAATGCGGCGGTCGCTTCCGCGCGGCCCTCTGCTAGGCGTGTTCCGGCACGGCCCGGCGACCGCGCTCCCACGTCCTGGCGGACGCATTCCTCCGGCTGGAAGAACTCCGTAAGGTCGTCCACCAGCGCACGTGCACGCGTGGTGTTGTCGCGCGAGTAGTTGCAGACGTACGCGTCGAGCGTCACGCACGCGATCTCCGGCCAGGTGTGGACGGCGACGTGCGACTCGGCGAGCACCACGCAGCCCGTCACGCCGGCCGCGGGATCGGGCGCGCCGTCGCTGCCCGGGAACTGGCGGAACAGCTCGCCGAGAACGGTGGGGCCCGCGCGCTCGACGGCCGCGACGCAGACTTCGCGCAGGGCGCCCGCGTCGGTCAGATACCGCGCCTCCCCGTGGCGGCGGTACAGGTTGGCGAGCACGTGGGGTCCGTCCAAGTCGCAGCGATCTTCATTTGGGCCCGGCGGACATGTCCGCGACCACCGCATCGATCAGGCGTCTCGAGATGCTGATCGGCTGCGGAAGCTTCGGAAGGCCGCGGACGTTGAACCACTGCGCCGACTCGATTTCAAGCGGATCGATGCTGATTTCGCCACTTTTCCAGTCCGCGACGAAGGCGATCATCAGCGAGTGGGGGAACGGCCAGGGCTGGCTCGCGAAATAGCGCACGTTTCGCACCTTCACGCCCACCTCCTCGAGGACCTCGCGCTCGAGGCACTGCTCGAGCGACTCGCCGGGCTCCACGAAGCCGGCGAGAGCGCTGTGCATGCCGGGCGGGAAGCGGTGTGAGCGTGCGAGGAGAATCTCATTGGGTGCGCGCCGCACGAGCGCCATGATGGCCGGCGCGAGGCGCGGGTAGACCACGAGCCCGCACGCCGGGCACTCCCGCGCGCGCTCGCTCTTGCGCAGCGCGGTCGGCGTCCCGCAGCGGCCGCAGAAACCGCTGGTGCGATCCCAGTCGACCACCTGCAGCGCCCGTCCGGCAAGCGCGAAGTGGTCGTCGGGCAGGCGTGTGAAGAGCGAGCGCAGTCCGCGCCACTCCCAACCCGGCGCCGCCGGTACGCTGGCGGCGACATCGCAGGCATAGCAGTGCTCGGCTCCGAGCCGACCGAGATAATGGACGTGGCCGGCCGTGAACCCCAGCGCCTCGGGGTGCAGGATGGCGGGGACCTGCGGCGTCCCGCCGGCCGAAACGAGCAGATCGCTCTCGTTGAAGACGAACCAAAGCGCCGAGGAGATCGGCGCGCCCGGCGGCTGCACCGCGCCGAAGTACTCCGCCGGCGCGCAGAAGGGCATGTCGATCATCGCGCGCCGCGAACCGTGAGGCGATGACGACCGGCCTACGACGCCTTCCGCAGCCGCCGGAGCAGCGAGGACGTGTCCCAGCGCCCGCCACCCATCTTCTGGATCTCGGCGTAGAAGCCGTCGATGAGCCGCGTCCCGGGGAGGGCAGCACCATTGCGCGCCGCTTCCTCCTGGCAGATCCGCAGATCCTTGCGCATCCAGTCGACCGCAAAGCCGAAGTCGTACTTGTCCGCGAGCATCGTGGCGCCGCGGTTCTCCATCTGCCACGACTGCGCGGCGCCCTTCGCGATCGTGTCGAGCACGAGCTTGACGTCGAGCCCCGCGCGCAATCCGAAGTCGATGCCCTCGGCGAGACCCTGAACGACGCCGACCACGCAGATCTGGTTGACCATCTTCGCGAGCTGCCCCGCGCCGGACGGGCCGATCAATGTCACCGCGCGCGCGAAATGCGCGATGACGGGTTGCGCGCGCTCGAACGCCTGCGCGTCTCCGCCGACCATCACGGTCAGCACGCCGTTCTCCGCGCCTGACTGCCCGCCGGACACCGGCGCGTCGAGGAAATGGAGCCCGCGCTTCGACGCCCCGGCCGCGAGCTCGCGCGCGACCTGCGCCGAGGCGGTGGTGTGATCGACGTGGATTGCGCCCGGCGCCATGCCCGCAAAGGTGCCCTCCGGACCCGCCGCGATCTCGCGCAGGTCCGGATCGTCGCCGACGCAAGAGAACACGATCTCCGCGCCCGCGGCGGCCCGCGCCGGGGTCGCCGCGAGCCGCCCGCCGTGCCTGGCGACCCAGGCCTCTGCCTTGGCGCGGGTGCGGTTGTAGACCGTGACGTCATGGCCCGCTCTCGCGAGATGCCCGGCCATGGGCGCGCCCATGACGCCGAGACCGATGAACGCGACTTTCGCCATCTGCTCGTCCTCGAAACGACCGTCCGGCCGATTATAGGGCCCGCCCCCTGCCGCGCCGCTTCGGCGTGGACGTCGGTGCGGCGAGGAGCTCCTCGAGGCGCGCCGCGCCATCGGCGAGCAGAAAGACCTTCAGCGCCTGTGCGACCGGCGAGAGCCGCTTGCGCGCGAGGTGGACCACGTACCAGCTGCGCACGATCGGCAGCCCCACGACGTCGAGCGTCACGAGCCGCCGGGTCGCGAGTTCGAGCCCCACCGTGTGCAGCGACAGCAGCGAGATGCCCATGCCGGCGATCACCGCCTGCTTGATCGTCTCGTTGGAGGCCATCTCCATCCCGACGGTGAGCGGCAGCTTGTGTTCGGCAAACAGCCGCTCGAGCAGGCCCCGGGTGCCCGACCCGGGCTCGCGGATCAGGAAGCTCTCCGCGGCGAGCCGCTCGAGCGGGATGCGGCGCTTGCCTGCGAGCGGATGCTCGGGCGGCGCGATGACGACGTGCGGGTGAGGAGCGAACGCCTCGGCTACCGTTTCCATGTTCTGCGGCGGCCGGCCCATGATCGCGAGATCGACCTGGTTGCCGGCGAGCAGGCCGATCATCGCCTCGCGGTTGTCCACCCCGAGCTTCACCGTGACGCCGGGGTGCGCCTTGAGGAAGCGGCCGAGGAGCACCGGGGCAAAGTACTTCGCGGTCGACACGAGCCCGATCGTGAGCCGGCCGTGCGTCAGTCCGCGCATCGCGTCGAGCGCCCCCTCGGCCGCCTCGAGCTCGCGCGCGATCGTGTGGGCGCGCGCGTACAGCTCCCTGCCGGCCTCGGTGAGGTGAATCCGCTTGCCGATCTGCTCGACGAGCGGCAGCCCGGCCTCGCCTTCCAGGCTCTTCACCTGCATCGAGACCGCCGGCTGGGTGAGGTGCAGCTCGGCCGCGGCGCGCGAGAACGAGAGGTGGCGAGCGACCGCCTCGAAGACGCGCAACTGGCGCAGGGTGACGTGGCGCATCGGCATGGCGGGGCATCCCGGCAATGGATCAGCTGAAGCTTATCAAATGCATAAGAAATCGTGACTGTTCCTTATGCATCGTGGGCCCTACAGTGCCGCCATCGCCAACGAGCGCCAACAAACCGGAGAAGACCGATGGCCAAGGCCTACAGCGCCGGCGTCAAGGAGTACCGGCACACCTACTGGGAGCCCGACTACCGGGTGAAGGACACCGACCTCCTCGCGTGCTTCAAGATCACGCCGCAGGCGGGCGTGCCGCGCGAGGAAGCGGCCGCCGCCGTCGCCGCCGAGTCGTCGACCGGCACGTGGACGACGGTCTGGACCGATCTCCTGACCGACCTCGAGTACTACAAGGGCCGCGCCTACCGCATCGAGGACGTGCCCGGCGACGACACCTGCTTCTACGCCTTCATCGCCTATCCGATCGACCTCTTCGAGGAGGGCTCGGTGGTGAACGTGTTCACCTCCCTCGTCGGCAACGTGTTCGGCTTTAAGGCGATCCGCGCGCTGCGCCTCGAGGACGTGCGCTTCCCGATCGCGTACGTCAAGACCTGCGGCGGCCCGCCGCACGGCATCCAGGTCGAGCGCGACAAGATGGACAAGTACGGCCGGCCGCTGCTCGGCTGCACGATCAAGCCGAAGCTCGGCCTGTCGGCGAAGAACTACGGCCGCGCGGTGTACGAGTGCCTGCGCGGCGGCCTCGACTTCACCAAGGACGACGAGAACGTCAATTCGCAGCCGTTCATGCGCTGGCGCGACCGCTTCGGCTTCGTCGCCGAGGCGATCCGCAAGGCCGAGGCCGAGACCGGCGAGCGCAAGGGCCACTACCTGAACGTGACCGCGCCGACGCCGGAGGAGATGTACAAGCGCGCCGCGTTCGCCAAGGAGCTCGGCATGCCGATCATCATGCACGACTTCCTGACCGGCGGATTCTGCGCCAACACCGGGCTCGCCAACTGGTGCCGCGAGAACGGGATGCTGCTGCACATCCACCGCGCGATGCACGCGGTGATCGACCGCGACCGCCACCACGGCATCCACTTCCGCGTGCTGCTGAAGGCGCTGCGGCTGTCCGGCGGCGACCACCTTCACACCGGCACGGTGGTCGGCAAGCTCGAAGGCGACCGGCAGGCGACGCTCGGCTGGATCGACCTCCTGCGCGAGCGCTACGTGAAGGAGGACCGCTCGCGCGGCATCTTCTTCGACCAGGACTGGGGCTCGATGCCCGGCGCGTTCGCGGTGGCCTCCGGCGGGATCCATGTCTGGCACATGCCGGCATTGCTCGCGATCTTCGGCGACGATGCGGTGTTCCAGTTCGGCGGCGGCACGCTCGGCCATCCCTGGGGCAATGCGGCGGGTGCCGCGGCGAACCGGGTCGCGCTCGAGGCCTGCGTCGAGGCCCGCAACCAGGGCCGCGACCTCGAGAAGGAAGGCAAGGAGATCCTCGTGGGCGCCGCCAAGTCGAGCCCCGAGCTGAAGGCGGCAATGGAGACCTGGAAAGAGATCAAGTTCGAGTTCGACACCGTCGACACGCTCGACGTGGCGCAGGCCGCCTAGGGCACCGTGAGCCCTGCGCCGTCGCGAGGCAGCGCAGCTGGACGAGCGAGGACAACACGAGGCGACGTCTGAAGCAGTTCAAGTCGCGGCGAGGCGCGCCGAACTGCCTGAGCAAGAACGACGAATTGGAGGAATCATGAGCACCGCAACGATGCAGGACTACAAGTCGAGCCTCGGCGATCCGTCGAGCCGCAGGTTCGGGACGTTCTCCTACCTGCCGACGATGTCGCCGGAGCGGATCCGGGCGCAGGTCGACTACCTTGTGAAGCGCGGCTGGTCGCCGGCGATCGAGCACACCGAGCCGCAGAACGCCGGCGGCTCGTACTGGTACATGTGGAAGCTGCCGATGTTCGGCGAGACGCGCTCGGAGCAAGTGCTCGCTGAGGCGGCGGCGTGCCACAAGGCGCATCCCGGCAACCACGTTCGCCTGGTCGGGTATGACAAGAAGAAGCAGACGCAGGGGGCCGCGATGGTGATCCATCGCGGCAAGGCGGTGTAGGCATGGCCCTCGTCTCGATGCGCCAGCTGCTGGACCATGCGGCGGAGCATGGTTACGGCATACCTGCGTTCAACATCAACAACCTGGAGCAGATCCAGGCGATCATGCAGGCCGCCGACGAGACCGCTAGCCCGGTGATCATGCAGGGGTCGGCCGGCGCCCGGAAGTACGCCGGCGAGGCGTTCCTGCGCCACATGGTGCTCGCGGCGGCCGAGCGGTACCCGCACGTCCCGGTCGCGATGCACCAGGACCACGGTGCCAGCCCCGCGGTTTGTCAGAAATCAATTCGCTCCGGGTTCACGAGCGTCATGATGGATGGCTCGCTGAAGGAAGACATGAAAACGCCCGCGCCCTACGACTACAACGTCGCCGTCACGCGCAAGGTGGTGGAGCTCGCGCACGCGGTCGGCGTTTCGGTCGAGGGCGAGCTCGGCGTGCTCGGCTCGCTCGAGACCGGCACCGCCGGCAAGGAAGATGGCTCGGGCGCCGAAGGCAAGCTCTCGCACGACCAGCTCCTGACCGATCCGGAGCAGGCGGCGGACTTCGTTAGGCAAACCGGCGTCGACGCGCTGGCGATCGCCATCGGCACGTCACACGGCGCGTATAAGTTCTCCCGCAAGCCGACCGGGGACATCCTCGCGATCGGCCGCATCAAGGCGATCCACGAGCGCATTCCGAACACCCATCTGGTGATGCACGGCTCCTCGTCGGTGCCCCAGGAATGGCTCGACGTGATCCGCGAGTTCGGCGGGAAAATGAAGGAGACCTACGGCGTGCCGGTCGAGGAGATCCGCGAAGGCATCCGGCACGGGGTCCGAAAGGTCAACATCGACACCGACATCCGGCTCGCGATGACCGGCGCGATGCGGCGCTACCTGGCGCAGCATCCCGACGATTTCGATCCCCGCAAGCCGCTGAAAGAGGCGATGCTCGCAGCGAAGGGGATCTGCAAGCAGCGGTTCGAGGAGTTCGGGTGCGCGGGGCAGGCCGGGAGGATCCTCCCGGTGGCGCTGGACAAGATGGCCGAGCGCTACGCGCGCGGCGAGCTCGATCCCGTGGTGCATTGACAGGCAGACCAGAGGAAGATCCCATGACTTTGCAGGCGCTGATCTTCGACGTCGACGGCACGCTCGCCGACACCGAGGAGACCCACCGGCAGGCATTCAACGCCGCGTTCATCCAGTTCGAGCTGTGGTGGGACTGGAGCCCGCAGCAGTACGCCGAGCTCCTCTGGACGTCAGGCGGGAAGGAGCGCATCGCGAGGTACATCGAGACGCTCGATGTGCCCGAGGCCGAACGGGCGCGCCTCCGGCAGCTCGCGCCGGCGATCCACCGCGAGAAGACGCGCCTGTTCACCGAGCTGATCGCCGACGGGCGCGCGCGGTTCCGGCCGGGCGTTGCGCGGCTGATCCGCGAGGCAAAGGAGGGCGGCGTGCGGCTCGCGCTCGCGTCGACCACGACCGCCGCGAACGTCGAGGCGCTGATCGCCTCGAACCTCGGACCCGAGGCGCTGCGCGACTTCGCCGTGATCGCCTGCGGCGACCAGGTCGAGGCGAAGAAGCCCGCGCCCGACATCTACAACCTCGCGCTCGGCGCGCTCGGGCTTCCGGCCTCGGCGTGCGCTGCGCTCGAGGACTCGGGCAACGGGGTCCGGGCCGCGAAGGCGGCGGGGCTCTACACGGTCGTGACGCCGACGATCTGGACCGCGACGCAGGACTTCCGCGGCGCGGACCTCGTGCTGCACAGCCTCGGCGATCCCCGCGTGCCCGTCGACGCCGGCGCGCAGGAGCGGATCGGGGCGAAGTGGCTCACCCTTGCCGCGCTCGCGCGCCTGCACGCCGCCGCGCCGGGCGGATCGCTCGAGCGCGCCGCCTGAGCGCGCGCGCAAACCGGGGAGGAGAGACGATGGTCGCGCGCAAGAAGACGCTCACCGAGTTCATGATGGAGGAGCACCGCCGCGCGCCCCAGGCGACCGGCGACTTCACCGCGCTCCTGAATCACATCCGGCTTGCCTGCAAGCGCATCGCCTTCATGGTCGGGCGCGGTGCCCTCGGCGACGCGACGGGCGACGCCGGCTCCACCAACGTGCAGGGCGAGCGCCAGGCCAAGCTCGACGTCGACGCGAACGACGTCTTCCTGCGCTCCCTCGAGTACGGCGGGCATCTCGCGGGCATGGTGTCCGAGGAGCTCGAGGAGCCCTACCAGATCCCCGAAGCGTATCCGCGCGGCAAGTACCTGCTCGCATTCGATCCGCTCGACGGGTCGTCGAACATCGACGTCAACGTCTCGGTCGGCAGCATCTTCTCGGTGCTGCGCGCGCCCGCCGGCGTCGATCGGCCGCAGGTCCGCGACTTCCTGCAGCCCGGCACGCAGCAGGTCTGCGCCGGCTATGCGATCTACGGCCCCACGACGATGCTCGTTCTCACCCTGGGGCGGGGCACGCACGGCTTCACGCTCGACCGCGGGTTCGGCGAGTTCATCCTCACCCATCCCGACCTGCGCATTCCGGCGGACACGCGCGAGTTCGCGATCAACACGTCGAACGAGCGGTTCTGGGAGCCGCCGGTGAAGCGCTACGTCGCCGAGTGCGTGGCGGGACGGACCGGCCCGCGCGGCGCCGACTTCAACATGCGCTGGATCGCCTCGCTGGTCGCCGAGGTGCACCGCATTCTCGTGCGCGGTGGGCTGTTCATGTATCCGAAGGACACGAAGGACCCGTCGAAGCCCGGGCGGCTGCGCCTACTCTACGAGGCGAACCCGATGGCGATGATCGTCGAGCAGGCGGGGGGTGCGGCCTCGACCGGACGCGGCCTGATCCGCGAAGTGCAGCCGACCGAGCTGCACCAGCGCGTGCCGGTGATCCTCGGCTCGAAGAACGAGGTCGAGCGCATCGAGCGCTACCATCAGGAGCACGCGGCCGGCCTCGACCAGCCGTACACGTCGCCGCTCTTCAAGGAGCGGTCGCTCTTCGCGCAGTCGTGAGGTCAGTGTGGAAATGCTAGCCAAGGCGGCCACAGCCCCATAGACCATCCCCCAATCTCGGTGAACAAGTCCGGCATGCCGGACCTGTGCGGAGGTTACTGATGTCGACCAAGCATCCCATCATCGCCGTCACCGGCTCGTCCGGCGCGGGGACGTCCTCGATCACCCGGACGTTCCAGTACATCTTCGAGCGCGAGGGCATCAAGGCGGCGATCGCGGAGGGCGACTCGTTCCACCGGTACGACCGCATGGGCATGAAGGCCGCAATGGCCGAGGCGGCAAAACAGGGGAACGCCAACTTCAGCCACTTCGGCCCGGAAGCCAACCTGTTCGAGACCCTCGAGGGGCTGTTCCGTGGCTACGGCGAAAGCGGCACCGGCCGGCTGCGCAAGTACCTGCACAACGAGGAGGAGGCGGCGCCGTACGGCCAGGAGCCGGGCACCTTCACGCAATGGCAGGAGATCCCCCATGGCACCGATCTCCTGTACTACGAGGGTCTGCACGGCGCGGTGGCCACCGGCAACGTCGATGTCGCGCGGTACGCCGACGTGATCATCGGCGTCGTGCCGATCATCAACCTGGAGTGGATCCAGAAGCTCCATCGCGACAAGTCGATGCGCGGCTACTCGACCGAGGCGGTGGTCGACACGGTCCTGCGGCGGATGCCCGACTACGTGAACTACATCTGTCCGCAGTTCTCGCGCACGCACATCAACTTCCAGCGCGTGCCGACGGTGGACACTTCCAACCCGTTCATCGCGCGCTGGATCCCGACCGCCGACGAGAGCTTCGTCGTCATCCGCTTCGCGAACCCGCGCGGCATCGACTTTCCGTACCTCCTGTCGATGATCGACGACTCGTTCATGTCGCGCGCGAACGTCATCGTGGTGCCGGGCGGCAAGATGGAGCTCGCGCTCCAGCTCATCCTGACGCCGCTGATCCTCAAGCTGATCGACGCGCGGCGCCGCGCGCTCGGCGCGCCGGCCGCGAAGTCCTCGGCGACCGTCTCATGACTCTCCGCAGCGGCGGGTGGCGTGGAAAAACCCGCCCGCTTCCGCGATAATCGAACCCTTCCGCCCCGCACGACCTTCCGGATCCGTCGCCATGAGCACCCCTGCAGAAGCCTTCGCGCCCGCCACCGTCGAGCGTGACATGGCGAACGCCATCCGCGCGCTCGCGATGGACGCGGTGCAGAAGGCCAACTCCGGGCATCCGGGCATGCCGATGGGCATGGCCGAGATCGCCGTCGTGCTGTGGAACCGGCATCACCGCCACAACCCCGCGAATCCCGCTTGGGCCGACCGCGACCGCTTCGTGCTGTCGAACGGGCACGGGTCGATGCTGCTCTACGCGCTGCTGAACCTTACCGGCTACGACTTGCCGATGGCGGAACTCGAGCGCTTCCGCCAGCTGCACTCGAAGACGCCTGGGCACCCGGAATACGGCTGCGCGCCGGGCGTCGAGACGACGACCGGTCCACTCGGGCAGGGTCTCGCGAACGCGGTGGGCATGGCAATCGCCGAGCGCATGCTGGCCGCCGAGTTCAACCGGCCGTGGTTCGAGATCGTGAACCACCACACGTACGTGTTCCTGGGTGACGGTTGCCTGATGGAGGGCATCTCGCACGAGGCATGCTCGCTCGCCGGCGTGCTGGGCCTCGGCAAGCTGATCGCCTTCTACGACGACAACGGCATCTCGATCGACGGCCACGTCGAGGGCTGGTTCCGCGACGACACCCCGAAGCGCTTCGAGGCATACGGCTGGCACGTCGTGCCGAACGTCGACGGTCACGATGTCGCGGCGGTCGATGCCGCTATCCGCGCAGCGCAGGCGGCGACCGATCGGCCGAGCCTGATCTGCTGCAAGACGGTGATTGGGAAGGGCGCGCCGAACAAGGCCGGCTCGCACGATGCGCACGGCGCCGCGCTCGGCGAGAAGGAAGTCGCGGCGACGCGCGCTGCGATCGGCTGGTCGCATGCGCCGTTCGAGATCCCCGCGCCGGTCCGCGCTGCGTGGGACGCGCGCGCGCGCGGCGCGGAGTTCGAGACCCGGTGGCGCGACCGGTTCACGGCCTACGAGGCGAAATACCCGGAGCTCGCCACCGAGTTCCGGCGCCGGATGGCGGGCGAGCTCCCGGCCGACTGGGCCGGGGCGACGCGTGACCTGGTGAACCAGATCAACGGGCAGGCACAGACAGTCGCGACGCGCAAGGCGTCCCAGAACGCGATCGAAGGGCTGGGAAAGATACTCCCCGAACTTGTCGGCGGCTCGGCCGACCTGGCCGGCTCGAACCTCACGCTCTGGTCGGGCTCGAAGGGGATCACGCGCGGCGACGGCGGGAACTACGTCTACTATGGCGTGCGCGAGTTCGGCATGTGCGCGATCATCAACGGCCTCGCCCTGCACGGCGGGGTGATTCCGTACGGTGGCACGTTTCTCGTGTTCTCGGATTACGCGCGCAACGCCCTGCGCGTCGCAGCCCTGATGAAGGTTCGCTCGATCTTCGTGTTCACGCACGACTCGATCGGGCTGGGCGAGGACGGGCCGACGCACCAGTCAGTCGAGCACGCCGCGTCGTTGCGCCTCATCCCGAACATGGACGTCTGGCGGCCGTGCGACACCGTCGAGTCGGCGGTCGCGTGGCTCGCGGCGGTCGAGCGCCGGGATGGGCCGTCGTCGCTGCTCTTCTCGCGCCAGAACGTCGCATTCCAGAAGCGTGACACGGCGACGATCGAGTCGATCCGTCGCGGCGGGTACGTGCTCGCTGACGCGCCCGGCGCGCGGGCGGTGATTATCGCGACGGGTTCCGAAGTGCCGCTCGCCACCGGCGCGCAGGCGAAGCTCGCCGCGGAGGGCATTCCGGTGCGCGTCGTCTCGATGCCGTCGACCAACGTGTTCGACCGCCAGGACGCCGGTTATCGAGCGAGCGTGCTGCCGCGAGGCGTGCCGCGGGTCGCGGTCGAGGCGGGCGTCACCGACTACTGGCGCAAGTACGTCGGCCTCGAGGGGGACGTGATCGGCATCGACCGCTTCGGCGAATCGGCACCCGGGCCGGAGCTGTTCAAATTCTTCGGCTTCACCGTCGACAATGTCGTCGCGGCGGTGAAGCGGGTGATCGGATAGGATCTTTCAGGAGTCGAGCATGTCAATCAGAGTCGCAATCAACGGCTACGGCCGCATCGGCCGCAACATCCTCCGCGCCCACTACGAGGGCGGCAAGAAGCACGACCTCCAGTTCGTCGCGCTCAACGACCTCGGCGACGCGCACACCAACGCGCACCTGACCAAGTACGACACCGCGCACGGCCGCTTCCCCGGCACCGTGGAAGTGGACGGCGACTACATGGTGGTGAACGGGGACCGGATCCGGGTCTGCGCGCAGAAGGATCCGGCGCAGCTCCCGTGGAAGGAGCTCGGCGTCGACGTGGTGCTCGAGTGCACCGGCCTCTTCACCAGCAAGGCCAAGACCTCGGCGCACATCACGGCCGGCGCGAAGAAGGTGATCATCTCGGCGCCCGGCGACAAGGACGTCGACGCGACGGTCGTCTACGGCGTGAACCACAACGTGCTCAAGCCCTCGCACACGGTGATCTCGAATGCGTCGTGCACCACCAACTGCCTCGCGCCGCTCGTAAAGGCGCTGCACGACCGAATCGGCGTCGTGAACGGCCTGATGACCACCGTGCACGCCTACACGAACGACCAGGTCCTGACCGACGTCTATCACAAGGACCTGCGGCGGGCGCGCTCGGCGACGATGTCCATGATCCCGACCAAGACCGGTGCCGCGGCGGCGGTCGGGCTGGTGCTGCCCGAGCTGAACGGCAAGCTCGACGGATACGCGATGCGCGTCCCGACGATCAACGTGTCGGTCGTGGACCTCGCGTTCGTCGCGAAGCGTGCGACCACGGTCGACGAAGTGAACGCCGCGGTCAAGCAGGCTGCGGACACCGACCTCAAGGGCATCCTCGTCTACAACAAGGAGCCGCTCGTCTCGATCGACTTCAACCATCACCCGGCCTCGTCGATCTTCGATGCGACGCTGACCAAGGTGTCCGAGGGCACGCTCGTGAAGGTGTGTGCCTGGTACGACAACGAATGGGGCTTCTCGAACCGGATGCTCGACACGACGATCGCCTTCATGAAGGCAGGCGCCGCGGCCCAGAAGGCGGCCGCGTAGCCGTTCGAACGGGCGCCGCACCCGCGGCGCCCTTCCTTTCCCGGTCTTCCCGCAGTCATGCCCATCCTCCGAATGACCGATCTGGACCTGCGCGGCAAGCGGGTCTTCATCCGCGCCGATCTGAATGTCCCGCAGGACGATTCCGGCAGGATCACGGACGACACCCGCATCCGTGCCGCGGTGCCGGGAATCAAGCACGCGCTCGGCGCGGGGGCGCGGGTCATGGTCACCTCGCACCTCGGCCGGCCGAAGGAAGGCGAGCTCAAGCCCGAGGATTCGCTCGCGCCGGTTGCCGAGCGCCTGTCCGGACTGCTCGGCGCGCCGGTGCCGCTCAGGCAGAACTGGATCGATGCCGGCGAGGTCGCGCCGGCGCCCGGGGCGGTGGTGATGCTGGAAAACTGCCGCGTCAACAAGGGCGAGAAGAAGGACGACGAGGCGCTTGCGCGCAAGATGGCGGCGCTGTGCGACGTGTACGTCAACGACGCATTCGGCACCGCGCACCGCGCCGAAGCCACCACGCACGGCATCGCGAAGTTCGCGCCGCTCGCATGCGCCGGGCCGCTGATGATCGCGGAGGTCGATGCGCTCACGAAGGCGCTCGCCAGTCCCGCCCGCCCGCTCGTCGCGATCGTCGCAGGATCGAAGGTATCGACCAAGCTCACGATCCTCGCCTCGCTCGCGAGCAGGGTGGATGCGCTGATCGTCGGCGGCGGCATCGCCAACACTTTCATGCTGGCGATCGGCGGAAAGATCGGCAAGTCGCTCGCCGAGCCGGACCTCGTCGGCGAGGCGCGGAAGATCGTGCAGCTGATGGAAGAGAAGGGCGGCGCCGTACCGATTCCGATCGACGTCGTCTGCGCCAAGGAGTTCTCGGCGACCGCGAAGGCCGAGCTCAAGGCGACCGAGAACGTGGCCGACGATGACCTGATCCTCGACATCGGCCCGCAGTCGGCGCGCGCGCTGGAACACCTGCTCAAGGACGCCGGAACGATTGTCTGGAACGGCCCGGTCGGCGTGTTCGAGTTCGACCAGTTCGGCGCGGGCACCAAGGCGGTCGCAAATGCGATCGCCGCATCCAAGGCGTTCTCGCTCGCCGGCGGCGGCGACACCATTGCCGCGATCTCGAAGTACGGCGTCGCGGACAGGATCTCCTACATCTCCACCGCGGGTGGCGCGTTCCTCGAGTTCCTCGAGGGAAAGACGCTCCCGGCCATCGCCATCCTCGAAGCGCGCGGCGCGAAGTAGCGCCGCTTGCCGCCCCGCCGACGCCGCACGCTTGCGGCCGCCCCGCGTCCTGTCGTAACGTGACGCCACGAACAAGAACGACCAGGAGCCGCATGCTGCCCCACCCGACTCCGGCGCAAGAGCGCCGGCGCAGCACGAAGATCGTCGCCACGCTCGGTCCGGCGTCGAGCGACCCGGCGGTGCTGGAGCGCATGTTCCGCGCTGGCGTCGACGTCGTGCGCTTGAACTTCTCGCACGGCGCGCCCGACGACCACCGCGCCCGCGCCCAGCTCGTCCGGGATCTCTGCCGCAAGACAGTGCGCACGGTCGGCATCATGGCCGACCTGCAGGGCCCGAAGATCCGCGTCGGCAAGTTCAAGGACGGGCGCGTCACGCTGAATCCGGGCGACCGGTTCATCCTGGACGCGGCGTGCGAGCTGGGCGACCAGACGCGCGCCGGCCTCGACTACAAGGAGTTGCCGCAGGACGTCCGGCCGGGCGACGTGCTGCTGCTCGACGACGGCAAGATCGTCTTCGATGTCGAGAAGGTGGTCGCGCGGGAGATCCACAGCCGCGTGCGCCACGGCGGCGTGCTGTCGAACAACAAGGGCATCAACCGGCTCGGCGGCGGCCTGACCGCGCCCGCGCTGACCGCGAAGGACATGGAGGATATCCGCCTCGCGGCGGAGATCAACGCGGACTACCTCGCGGTGTCGTTCCCCAAGAGCGGCAAGGACATGTACATGGCGCGGGAGCTGCTGCGCGCCGCGGGTGGCCGGTCGCTCCTGATTGCCAAGATCGAGCGCGCGGAAGCGGTGCACCGCGAGGCCCTGGAGGACATCCTCGCGGCCTGCGACGGCATCATGGTCGCGCGCGGCGACCTCGCGGTGGAGGTCGGCGACGCGTCGGTGCCGGCGCTGCAGAAGCGCATGATCCACCTCGCCCGCGAGCACAACCGGCTCACGATCACCGCCACGCAGATGATGGAGTCGATGATCGCGAGCCCGGTGCCGACCCGCGCCGAGGTCTCCGACGTCGCCAACGCGGTGCTCGACGGCACCGACGCGGTGATGCTTTCGGCCGAGACGGCCGCCGGGAAGTTCCCGGTCGAGACGATCGAGGCGATGAGCCGCATCTGCGTCGAGGCGGAGAAGAGCCAGCCGGTCCACCTCGATCGCGAGTTCCTGGACCGCGTCTTCACGCGCATCGACCAGTCGATCGCGATGGCGGCGCTCTTCACCGCCTATCACCTCAAGGTCAAGGCGATCGCGGCGCTGACCGAGTCGGGCTCGACCGCGCTCTGGATGTCGCGCCTGAACTGCGGCGTGCCGATCTATGCCCTGACGTCGCAGACGTCGACGCGCTACCGCGTGAGCCTCTTCCGCGACGTCTCCCCGATCACGGTGAGCTACCAGGGCCACGACCGCGACGCGCTGCTCGAGGAGGCCGAGAGCGTGCTGGTGAAGAACGGCGCGGTCGGGCCGGGCGACCTGATCGTCGTCTCGTTCGGGGAGCCGATCGGCGCGTCGGGGGGGACGAACACGATGAAAATTGTGCGCGTAGGCGAGCATCGGCGGGCATAGCCGGGAAGGCCGGCGCATGAAGCTGCCCAAGCGCTTCGACTCGGTCGACCACCTCGAGGACGTGATGTCGACGCCCGCGCCCGCGCTCGTCGCCGATCTCGCGCGCGCTCCGGGCGACATCATCGTCCTCGGCGTCGGCGGGAAGATGGGGCCGACGCTCGCCCGCATGGCGAAGCGCGCGGCGCCCGACCGCGAGGTGATCGGCGTCGCCCGCTTCACCGAGCCGGACCTGCGGTCGACGCTGGTGGCCGCGGGCGTGCGCACGATCGAGTGCGACCTCCTGGACCGCGCGGCCGTGGCGCGCCTGCCGGCGCCGCCGAACGTGGTGTTCATGGCCGGCCGCAAGTTCGGCTCGACCGGCGCCGAGCACCTGACTTGGGCGATGAACGCGCTCGTGCCCGCGATCGTCGCCGAGCGGTTCGCGCACTCCCGCATCGTCGCGTTCTCCACTGCCTGCGTGTATCCGTACGTGCCGGTGGCGGGCGGGGGCGCGACCGAAGACACGCCGACGACGCCCCCGCCGGGGGAGTACGCGAACTCGTGCGTGGCGCGCGAGCGGATGTTCCAGCACTTCTCGCACCTGCGCGGAACCGCCGGCCGGCTGATCCGGCTCTCGTACGCGATCGACATGCGCTACGGCGTGCTGCACGACGTGGCGCGCAAGGTGCTCGCACGCGAGCCGATCGACCTCGCGATGGGGCACGTGAACGTGATCTGGCAGGGTGACGCGAACAGCCAGGCGCTGCGCGCGCTTGCGCACTGCACTGCGCCGACGAGCGGATTGAACGTCAGCGGCGCGGAGGCGACGAGCGTCCGCGCGCTCGCGGCCGCGTTCGGCGAGCGCTTCGGGATCGCGCCGCTCATCGCCGGGACCGAGTCCGAGACCGCGTGGCTGGTGAACACCGGCGAGGCGCAGCGCCTGTTCGGACCGCCCGACGTTTCCCTCGCCACACTGATCGACTGGACCGCGGACTGGATGGCGCGCAGGATGCCGTCGCTCGGCAAGGACACCCACTACGAGGTCCGCGATGGCAACTATTGAAGAACACGCTGCATGCGGCAGCGTGTTCCCCGATTTCGGGCAGCACGAGGGGGGCATGGGCCCCCTCGTATCGTGATGACTACTGAGCTCATTTCGATCCGCCCGCTCGGTGTCACGGACCTCGAGGCGGCGCAGAACCTCTCCCTCGAGGCGGGCTGGAATCAGGTCGAGTCCGACTGGCGCATCTTCCTCGAGCTCGGCCACCTGTACGGCATCGACGGCGCAGACGGCGCCCTGCGCGCGACGGGAGCGACCTTGCCACTCGGCCGCGAGTTCGGCTGGATCAGCATGATCATCGTCACCGCTGCAGCCCGTCAGCGCGGCATCGCAGCGCAGCTCGTCCTGCACGGCCTCGAGGACCTCGCCTCGCAAGGGCTCGTGCCCGGACTGGACGCGACACCGGCCGGCCGCGACGTCTATACGCGGCTCGGCTTTCGCGACACCTGGCCCATCACCCGCCTGGTCAGGCCCGGGACGGGACGGGTGCGCGGGGCGCCGGGCCCGATCGCGCCCGAGCTCCGCGCCGCGACGCTGGACGACCTGGAGGCCGTGGCCGCGCTCGACAATCGCGCCTTCGGCGCCGAGCGTCGCGCAGTGCTCGCCCGGCTGATCGAGCGGGCGCCGCAGCTCGCGGTTGTCGGGTGGACGCCTGCAGCGGCGGGGTTCCTGCTCGGGCGCTTTGGGCGCACATCGACCCACCTCGGGCCGATCGTCGCTTCCGCGCCGGCAGTGGCCCTCTCGATGATCGACTACGCGCTTGGTCGTGCGCCCGGACCGATCGTTCTCGACCTCGTCGACCTGCGTCCCGGGCTGCGGGCGGCGCTCGAGGGGCGCGGGTTCGCTCCGCAGCGCACGTTCAGCCGCATGTTCTACCGCCGCGCGGAGCCGTTCGGCGACCCGAACTTCGCGATCGCGATCGCCGGGCCGGAACTCGGCTGAAACGCCCATGTATCGCCACGCCACCGACTTGCCCGCCGAGGTGCTGGCGATCCTCCGTCGCGGTGCGGTGATTCCCGCGCATCTCCTCGCCCTCGACGCCAGCCGCCAGCTCGATCCGCGGCGCCAGCGCGCGCTGACGCGCTACTACATCGACGCGGGAGCCGGCGGGCTGGCGGTCGGGGTCCATGCGACGCAGTTCGCGATCCGCGAGGTCGGCCTGTACGAACCGGTGCTGCGGCTCGCAATGGACACGGCGGTCGACTGGACCGACCGGCCGATGCTGATGATTGCGGGGCTCGCCGGACGGACCGCGCAGGCGCGCCGCGAGGCGGAGCTCGCCCGCGAGATCGGCTACCACGCGGGCATGCTCTCGCTCGCCGCGATGAAGGGCGCCTCCGAGGACGAGATCGTCGCGCACTGCCTCGCGGTGTCGCGAGTCATGCCGCTCGTCGGCTTTTATCTGCAGCCCGCGGTCGGCGGAATTCCGCTCTCCGCGCGATTCTGGCAGCGGTTCGCGGAGATCGAGAACGTCGTCGCCATCAAGGTCGCGCCGTTCAACCGCTACCGGACGCTCGACGTCGTGCGCGGCGTGGTCGCCGCCGGGGCGGAAGACCGCATCACCCTCTACACCGGCAACGACGACCACATCGTCCTCGACCTCGTCACGCCCTACTCGGTTCGGCGCGGCGACCGCGACGTCGTCGTGCGCATCATGGGCGGACTGCTCGGGCACTGGAGCGTGTGGACGAAGAGCGCGGTCGACCTGCTCAGGATCATCCACGTGGTCGTCGCGCGCGGCGCGATTCCTCTCGAGGTCCTGGAGCTCGACGCACGCATCACCGACGCGAACGCCGCTTTCTTCGACGTCGCCCACGACTTCGCCGGCTGCATCGCCGGCTGCCACGAGGTGCTGCGCCGCCAGGGGCTCCTTGCGGGTACGTGGTGTCTCGACGCGAACGAGACGCTCTCTCCCGGTCAGGCCGAGGAGATCACGCGCGTGATGGCCGCCTATCCCGAGCTCGACGATACGGAATTCGTCCGGGCAAACCTCGAGCGCTGGCTCGCCTAAGACTTTCCCGCGCGGGCTCGTAACCCTGCCCGTTACAGCGCGGCGCAATGCCGGGTCCGGCGCCGGCGCCGGTTGACGTAGATCAACGACCCGCGCGAGTGCGGGTTCAACCTACTTCGCAGACGGCGCAGGGCGGCCGGACACGAAGGAGGAGCAGCATGAATCCCACCTTTTACGAGGTCATGCGTCAGCAGGGCATCACGCGGCGCAGCTTCCTCAAGTTCTGCAGCCTGACCGCCGCGTCGCTTGGCCTCGGCGCGGAAGGCGCCCCGGCGATCGCCCAGGCGATGCAATCCAAGCCGCGCACGCCGGTGCTGTGGATTCACGGCCTCGAGTGCACGTGCTGCTCCGAGTCGTTCATCCGCTCGGCGCACCCGCTCGCCAAGGACGCGGTGCTCACGCTGATCTCGCTCGACTACGACGACACGCTGATGGCCGCGGCCGGCCACCAGGCCGAGGAGATCCTGACCGACATCGTGGCCACGAACAAGGGCAACTACATCGTCGCGGTCGAGGGCAACCCGCCGCTCGGCGAGGACGGCATGTACTGCTTCCAGGGCGGGAAGCCGTTCGTCGAGAAGCTGAAGTGGGTCTCGAAGGACGCCAAGGCGATCATCGCCTGGGGCTCGTGCGCCTCGTGGGGCTGCGTGCAGGCTGCGAAGCCGAATCCGACGCGCGCGACGCCGGTGCACCAGGTGATCACCGACAAGCCGGTGATCAAGGTGCCGGGATGCCCGCCGATCGCCGAGGTGATGGCGGCGGTGGTGACCTACATCGTCGCGTTCGACAAGCTGCCGGAGCTCGATCGCCAGGGCCGGCCGAAGGCGTTCTACGGGCAGCGCATCCACGACAAGTGCTACCGGCGGCCGCACTTCGACGCCGGCCAGTTCGTCGAGAAATGGGACGACAGCTCGGCGCGCATGGGCTACTGCCTCTACAAGATGGGCTGCAAGGGCCCGACCACGTACAACGCGTGCTCGACGGTGCGCTGGAACGAGGGCGTGTCGTTTCCGATCCAGTCGGGGCATGGCTGCATCGGCTGTTCCGAGGAGGACTTCTGGGACAAGGGCAGCTTCTACAACCGGCTCACCGACATCAAGCAGTTCGGCGTGGAGGAGAACGCGGACAAGGTCGGCGCTGCGGCGGCGGCGGTCGTCGGGGCGGCGGTCGTCGCGCACGCGGCGGTGAGCGCCATCAAGCGTGCCGCGTCCAAGTCGGGGTCGGCCGAGGCCAAAGGAGGTAAGTGATCATGGGCGCGTACGAAACCCAAGGATTCAAGATCGACGACAGCGGCAAGCGGGTTGTCGTCGATCCGATCTGCCGCATCGAGGGACACCTCCGCGTCGAGGTCAACCTCGACCAGGACAACGTGATCCGCAACGCGGTGTCCTCGGGCGTGATGTGGCGCGGTCTCGAGGTGATCCTCAAGGGCCGCGACCCTCGCGACGCCTGGGCGTTCACCGAACGGATCTGCGGCGTGTGCACCGGCGTGCACGCGCTCACGTCGGTGCGCTGCGTCGAGAACGCGCTCGGGATAAAGATCCCGGACAACGCGAACCTGATCCGCAACCTGATGCACGGCGTCCTGTACGTCCAGGACCACCTGGTGCACTTCTACCACCTGCATGCCCTCGACTGGGTGGACGTCGTCAGCGCGCTCAAGGCCGATCCGCGCGGCACCTCCGAGCTGGCGCAGAAGATCTCGAACTGGCCGATGTCGTCGCCCGGGTACTACCGCGACCTCCAGGCGCGGCTCAAGAAGTTCGTGGAATCCGGCCAGCTGGGTCCGTTCCGCAACGCCTACTGGGGTCATCCGGCGTACAAGCTGCCGCCCGAGGCGAACCTGATGGCGGTCGCGCACTATCTCGAGGCGCTCGACTTCCAGAAGGAGATCGTGAAGATCCAGACGATCTTCGGCGGCAAGAACCCGCACCCGAACTGGCTGGTCGGCGGCGTCCCGGCGCCGATCAATCTCGACGACGTCGGCGCGGTGGGCGCGATCAACCTCGAGCGGCTGAACATGGTCGGGAACATCGTCGCCCAGACCATCGACTTCATCGATCAGGTCTACATTCCCGATCTCCTAGCCATCGCCTCGTTCTACAAGGACTGGGGCGCGATCGGGGGCGGTCTGTCGAGCCAGAACGTGATGTCGTACGGCGACTTCCCGGACCGCGTCAACGACGACAAGAGCCTGCTCATCCCGCGCGGCGCGATCATCAACGGCAACCTCAAGGAGGTGCACGACGTCGATCTGGCCGACCCGACGCAAGTCCAGGAGTTCGTGACGCACTCCTGGTACAAGTACCCCGACGAGAAGAAGGGCCTGCACCCATGGGACGGCATCACCGAGCCGAACTTCGCGCTCGGCAAGAACACGAAGGGCACCAAGACCAACATCGAGCAGCTGGACGAGAGCGCGAAGTACTCGTTCCTCAAGGCGCCGCGCTGGAAGGGTCATGCGATGGAGGTGGGGCCGCTCGCGCGCTACATCGTCGCCTACGCGAAGGGCATTCCCGAGTTCAAGGAGCCCGTCGACAAGGTGCTTAAGACCCTCGACGTGCCGCTCCCGGCGATCTTCTCGACCCTGGGGCGCACCGCGGCCCGCGGCCTGGAATGCCAGTGGGCGGCGCACAAGATGAAGTACTTCTACGACCGGCTGATGACGAACATCAAGAACAAGAACTACGAGACCGCGAACGTCACCCTGTGGGAGCCCTCGACCTGGCCGAAGGAGGCGAAGGGGGTGGGCTTCATGGAGGCTCCGCGCGGCGCGCTGGCCCACTGGATCAAGATCAAGGACACGAAGATCGACCTCTACCAGTGCGTGGTGCCGACCACCTGGAACGGCAGCCCGCGCGATCCCGAGGGCAAGATCGGTGCGTTCGAGGCGGCGCTGATGAACACCAAGATGGCGAAGCCGGAGTGGCCGCTCGAGATCCTGCGGACGATCCACAGCTTCGATCCGTGCCTCGCCTGCTCGACGCACGTGATGTCGCCGGAGGGCGAAGAGCTCGTGTCGGTCAAGGTGAAATGAGCGCGCGCCGGCGCCCGGTGGGGGCGCCGGCAGCCGACTTCCGGTGGAGGATCGAACAATGAGCGCTCCCGCATCCGAGCTTCCGCAAGGCCACAGCCTGCGCGCGGTGTTCGTCTACGAATGGCCGGTGCGGTTGTGGCACTGGCTGAACGCGCTCGCCATCGTCGTGCTCGCGGTGACCGGGTACTACATCGGCAACCCCCTGCTGCCGAACATGCCCGGCGAGGCGGTCGACCAGTTCACGATGGGCTATATGCGCTTCGCGCACTTCGCTGCCGGTTACGTGTTCGCGATCCTGTTCCTGGGGCGCATCTACTGGGCGCTCGTGGGCAACCAGTACGCGCGCGAGCTGATCATGCCGCCGCTCTTCAGCATGAGCGCGTGGGCCGACGTGTGGCTGCGCATCAAGTACTACCTCTTTCTGGAGAAGGACGTGCCGCCGACGGTGGGCCCGAACGGGCTGGAGGTGATCTCGGCGTTCTTCATGTTCACGCTGCCGACGATCTTCCTGATCCTGACCGGGTTTGCGCTGTACGCGGAGGGCACCGGGCAGAACTCGTGGCAGGCGGCGGCGTTTGGTTGGGTGCGCCACCTCTTCGGCGACAGCCAGGCGCTGCACACCTGGCACCACGTCGCGATGTGGGTGCTGATCATCTACGTGATCATCCACGTGTACCTGGTGATCCGACAGGACGTGTTGTCGCGGCAGAGCTACATTAGCACCATGATCAGCGGCATGCGGATGTTCAAGGACTAGTGCGGGATCGCGGCGTGGAGTCGGAGCATACGGTCGCCATGGCCCGCCCGCGCACCGTCACACCGCGGGTGGGGCAGTCCGCCCGCGGCGGGGACAGCCCGCGCGTCGCGGTCGCGTCGCGCACGCCGCCGCATCCGGGACGCTTCCTCGAGACGCGCTTTCTCAAGCCGCTCGGCATCAACCAGAGTACGCTCGCCCAGGCGCTCGGTGTCTCGCGCCGCCGGGTGAACGAGCTGATCCGCGGCCACCGCGGGATCACCCCCGACACCGCGGTGCGGCTCGCGCTCTACTTCGACAACGACGCGACCTTCTGGATGCAGCTGCAGACCGCCTGGGATCTTCACGCCGCGATGCGTCGTCTCGCGTCGCAACGACGCGCGCGCTAGCGCTGGCTCCCCACCAGCTGTTCCCTGCCGACGACGCGATCGGGCAACTCGCATGTCGACGGCTTGCCGCGTCCGCACGATCCGCGACTGACCTCGCCGCCGTTCGCGCTTGACTTACGTCAAGGGCGGCGCTGCGTCGCAGCGTACGCTCCATTCAACGGTCCTGTAACCCCGCGCGTAACAAGCACGCGAGTCGACTCGCAGGAGGAGGGGTGGAAGTCCTGGTGCTCGGCATCGGCAACGTCCTGTGGGCGGACGAGGGCTTCGGTGTACGCGCGGTCGAGGCGCTCAACGAGGCCTACGAGTTCCCCGCAGGCGTCGAGCTGCTCGATGGCGGCACCCAGGGTCTCCATCTGCTCGATCGCGTCTGCGACGCCCGGCAGCTCGTGCTGTTCGACGCGGTCGACTATGGCCTGCCTCCCGGCTCGCTCAAGGTGGTGCGCGACGCCGCGGTGCCCGCATGGGGAGCTTCCAAGATGAGCATGCACCAGACCGGCTTCCAGGAGCTGCTCGCGCTCGCGCAGCTCAAAGGTCGCGTTCCGGAGCGGATGACGCTCATCGGCGTGCAGCCCGAGGACCTCTCCGACTACGGGGGCAGCCTGCGGCCGTGCGTGCGGGCGCGTGTGGCCGAGGCGGTGGCGCTCGCAGTGCGAGAGCTCGACGGCTGGGGATTCGCCCCGCGCGCCCGCGCCACCCCGGCGCCGCAGCGCCTCAACGCGGTGCCGCTCGCGATCGACGCGTACGAGGCCGGCCGCCCGTCTGCGGAGGAGGCGTGCCGCATCGGCGATGCGCGCTTTCTCGACGTGCGCGCCCGTGCGGGAGCGGACTGATGTGCATCGGTGTGCCGATGCGCGTGACGGGCGAGGGCGAGGGCCGCGCCTGGTGCGAGGGCCGCGGCGAGTATGTCGAGCTCGACATGCTGCTCGTCGGTCCGCAGCCGGTGGGCACGTGGGTGCTTGCATTCCAGGGGGCAGCGCGGCGCGTGCTGACCGAGGAAGAGGCGCTGCAGACCTCCGCCGCGCTCGACGCGCTGGCCGCCGCGCTCGCCGGCGAGACGGACCTCGGCCGCTACTTTCCCGATCTCGCGGATCGGGCGCCGCAGCTCCCCGAGCATCTGTGGGTCCGGGCGAAATGAGCACCACCGCTGCACCGCCTGGGCCCGGCCGCCACCCGCTGGTCGACCGACTTTTCGCGGAGTTCGGCTATGCCGAGCTGCAGGCCGAAGCCTTCGACGTCTTCGCCGCGCGCCCCGGTCACACGCTGCTGTTCTTCGTCGCCGATCCGCAGCGCGTCCGGGAGACGCTCGACCTGGCCGTGATCGTGCCCGAGCTGGCGGCGGCATTTCCGGGCCGCTTCGCGGTCGGCGTGCTGCTACCGGCGGTGGCAAATCCGATCGCGCTGCGCTATGGCGTCCGGCGCTGGCCGGCCCTTGTGATGCTGCGCGACGGCCGGTACGTCGGGGCGATCGAGGGCGTGCGCGACTGGGACGACTACGGCCGCCTCGTGGCGCAGCTCCTCGCGACCGAACCGACCGCGCCGCCGGCGATCGTGCTGACGCCGCGACCCGCGCCGCGCGACGACGACCACTGACCGCTTTCCAGGGAGTACGCCGATGAAGCCCGTGCCCATCCCCGTCCGCGCGATCGGACCTGGCTCGCAGCCGCAGGAGGCCGAGCCGCTCGACCTCCTCCCGCTCCCGACTGCGATGAGCACATTCAAGATGCCGGTGGTGCCGCAAGCGGCGGACCGGAGTGCAATGACGCGTGCACGGGACGTGCTCGCCGGGCTCCTCGAGCGGCTCGACGCGTGGGACGGCATCGACGGTGCGCACCCGCGCCTCGACGTCGCCGCCCTCGATGGCGCCGCGCTCGACGTCCTCAATCAGGTGCTCGGCGAGGGCGAGGTGTCGATCAGGATCCAGTGCGAGCGCGAGATCCGGATCCAGGAAAGCCTGTTCGCCGGCGTCTGGCGCGTGCAGCGCCCGGACGGCGCGGGGCGTCTGCACCGCGACGAGATCGAGGCGTGCCCCATTCCCGGCATCGTGTGCGAGACCGCTGCCGGCACGGCGACGGGCTTGCGCCCTGTCGACATCCCGGTCGGCGCGATGAACTCGCCGGCGCTCCTCACCGAGATCCGCGAGCAGATGCGCCGGTACCGCCCCGGCCAGCCGGCGCACGTCGTGAACCTCACGCTGCTGCCGCTCTCGCCCGAGGATCACCGCGTTCTCGAGCACGCGCTGCCGGTCGGTGCGGTGGCGGTTATGTCTCGCGGTTTCGGCAACTGCCGCATCACGTCGACCACGGCGCCGCACGTGTGGCGCGTGCAGTACTTCAACAACATGCAGACCCTCATCCTCAACACGATCGAGGTCGTGGACGTGCCCGAGGTCGCTATCGCCGCGCCCGACGACCTGGCCGACACGCGTGAGCGGCTCGCGGAGCTCGTGGGGTGGATGACCGAGGACTGCGAGTCCTGACGCGCCATGCAGACCTTCGAGGGATCCTATCTCGGCAACGCGGGCAAGATCGCGCCGGAAACGAAGCTCGAGTGCAAGATCTGCTGGTACGTCTACGACCCGGCAGCCGGCGACGAGGTGTGGCAGATCCCGCCCGGCACGCCGTTCACCGCGCTGCCCGCGCACTGGACGTGCCCGAACTGCTCCGGGACGAAGGAGCAGTTCATGGTGGCGAGCGATGGCTGAAGCCGCCCCCGTTGCCGGCTATCCCGTCGACCCCGGGCCGCAGGTGGCAGCGGCGTTCCGCATCGTGCACGAGATGCGCATGCACGACGTGCCGATCCTCAACCCGGCGATCGCGGTCGAGGCCGTCGGCTTCGCGCCGTGGGACGCACACTGGCTCGGCTGTCTCGTGACCCCCTGGTTCATGAACCTGATGCTCCTGCCGCGCGTGCCCGAGCGCTGGGTGCGGCTGCGCCCGGGCGAGAAGCACACGTACGTCTTTCCCGCCGGTGCCTTCGAATTCATCGGCGGCCGCGAAGAGGCCATCGGCGAGTACCAGACATGCTCGCTTTTCTCGCCGATGTTCGAGTTCCGCGACCACGCGACCGCTCGGCTGACCGCGGACGCGTGCCTGAGCGCGCTCTTCGACCCCGGGAACGTCGAGCACGCCGACGTCCCGCTGCCCGCAATGTCCGAGCAACTCGTCGATGCGGCCAACGAAGCCGCGGCGCACGAGGCGGCAGAGCCGCCGCCGGTCCCGCCCGAGGCGAGGCTCGATGCGCCGATGTCGAAGCGCGAGTTCCTGCGCGGGAAGTTCCTCGACCATGACTCCGGAAGGTGAGCTCGTCGTGCGTGCGAAGTGGGACGGTGTGCGGGTGACCGGCGTCGAGGTCGCATCGACCCGGCCGCACGTCGCCGACCGGGTGGTCGCCGGGCGCACCGCCGACGAGGCGGTCGCGCTGGTGCCGCGCCTGTTCTCGATCTGCGGCCGATCGCAAGGCGTGGCCGCCGCTTTCGCGTGCGACGCCGCCGCCGCGCGCGAGCCCGACGCGGCGGCGCGCGTGATGCGCGCCCAGGCGGTGCGTGCGGAGGCGGTGCACGAGTACCTGTGGCGCATGCTCCTCGACTGGCCGCGGCTGGCCGGCGGCGCCCCCGATCCCGACGCCCTCAGCGCGGCGCGTCGCGCCCTCGCGGCGCCCGCGGGCGACGGCGCCCCCGATGCGCTGCGCGAGGTGGTGAAGGCACGGGTCTTCGGCGCCGATGAGCCGTGGACCGCGCTGGACGAGGCGGCATCCGGCGAGCGCTGGCTCGCGGCCGCGAACACGCCTGCAGCGGCGCTGCTCGCGAAGCTGGCCGGCGCACGGCCCGAGTTCGGCGCAAGCGCGGTCGCGCTCTTGCCGGGCGACGGCAGCGCGGTTGCCCGCGCTGTCGGCCGGGCGCTCGGCGCCGATCCGGCGTTCGAGCGCGCCCCCGTCTGGGAAGGCGAGCCCGCCGAGACGGGCGCGCTCGCGCGCATGCGGGAGCACCCGTTCGTGGCGTCGGTTGTCGCACGGCACGGGCGCTCGGCGCTTGCCCGCTTCGTGGCGCGCGTCGTCGAGCTCGTCGCGCTCGCGCGGCCCGAAGCGCCCGCGCGGGCGCGCCTCGCAGGCGCCGTCTCGACCGCGCCGGGCGCCGGGATCGGCTGGGTGGAGACCGCGCGCGGGCTCCTCGTGCACGCGGTCGAGTTTGCAGCCGGCCGCGTCAAGCGCTATCGCATCGTGGCGCCGACCGAGTGGAACTTCCATCCGCGCGGCGCGCTGCCCGCCGGGCTCGCGGGCGTTGCGGCGGGCGACGAAAGCGAGGTGCGACACCTCGTGCAGCTCGCGGCGCAGTCGCTCGACCCGTGCGTCGCGTACCGCGTCGAAGTATCGCTGGCGTGAGGTCCCGATGCACGAAATGGCGCTGGCCGAGAGTGTGATCCAGATCGTCGAGGCGACGGCGCGGAGGAACGCGGCGGTGGCGGTGCGCGCGGTGTGGCTGGAGATCGGCCGCTTGTCCCACGTCGAGCCCGAGGCGCTCCGCTTCGCGTTCGACGTGGTGAAGCGCAACGGCCTCGCGCACGGCGCGCGGCTCGAGATCGTCGCGACCGACGGGGCCGCGTGGTGCATGAAATGCAGCCGGACCGTGGCGCTCGCGCGTCTCGGCGACGCCTGCCCGAGCTGCGGGAGCTACCAGCTCCAGGTGAGCGCCGGCGACGAGATGCGGGTGAAGGAAATCGAGATCGACTGAGGGGGACGCCATGTGCACCACCTGCGGCTGCGGCAAGGGCGAGGCCCGGATCGAGGGCGCGCATGAGGACGCGCACGCGGACGGGACGGTGCACGGCCATCCGCACGACCATGCCGCCCCGCACGCCCACGGACACGGGAGCGGCCACCACGATCACCAGCACGGGCACGTCCACGAGCATCGCCATGCCGAGGGGGTGGTGCACAGCCACCCGCACGACCACTCGGATGCGCACGGGCACGGCCATGGGCACGGGCACCACGACCACGGCCACGACGACCTGCACTTCGGCCGCGGCCCCGCCGGTGCGCATGCACCCGGCCTGTCGCAGGCGCGAATCGTGCAGATCGAGCAGGACATCCTCGGGAAGAACGACGCGCTGGCGGCCGACAACCGCAGGCGGTTCGCCGAGCGCGGCATCTTCGCGGTGAATCTCGTCTCGAGCCCGGGTTCGGGCAAGACGACGCTGCTCGTCAGGACGATCGAAGGCCTGAAAGGCAGGTACGAGGTCGTGGTGATCGAAGGCGACCAGGAGACGAGCCACGACGCCGACCGCATCCGGGCCACCGGGTCCAAGGCGCTGCAGGTCAACACCGGCAAGGGCTGCCACCTCGACGCCGACATGGTGGGGAAGGCGGTCGAGCGCCTGGCGCCGCCGGCGGGCAGCGTCCTGATGATCGAGAACGTCGGCAACCTCGTGTGCCCGGCGGGGTTCGATCTCGGCGAGGCGCACAAGGTCGTCGTCCTCTCGGTCACGGAAGGGGAGGACAAGCCTCTCAAGTATCCGGACATGTTCCGGCGTTCGAGCCTCATGCTGCTCAACAAGGTCGACCTTCTGCCGCACGTCGAGTTCGACGTCGCGAAGTGCGTGGAGTCCGCGCGGCGCGTGAACCCGGCCATCCGCGTGATCGAGGTGTCGGCGACGAAGGGCCAGGGCATGGCCGATTGGCTCGCCTGGGTCGAGCAGGGTGTCGCTGCGGCAAGCGCGGCACGCACCGAGTCCGTCCACGCGCTCAGGGCGCGGCTGGCAGAGCTGGAAGAACAGGTCGCTGCGCTGAAGAGCCGACTCTGCGGATGAGTGCCGTCGCCACGTCCCCCGTCGTCACCCGTCGCGCGATCCGCGTCCGCGGCGCCGTGCAGGGCGTGGGTTTCCGTCCCTTCGTCTGGCGCCTCGCGCACGAGTTGCGCCTGGATGGCTTCGTGCGCAACGATGCGCAAGGTATCGCGATCGAGGTGCAGGGCGACGCGGTCACGCTCGACCGCTTCCTCGACCGGCTGAGCGGCGAGGCGCCGCCGCTTGCACGCATCGACGCCATCGAAGCGCGCGTCGCGCCGCCGCGAGGCGCCAGCGGCTTCGCGATCGAGCCGAGTGTCGCCGGCCCGGTGCGCACCGGGGTCGCCGCGGATGCGGCGGTCTGCGACGACTGTCTGGGCGAACTCCTCGATCCGCGCGACCGGCGGTACCGCCATGCATTCATCAACTGCACCCAGTGCGGCCCGCGGTACACGATCACCAGCCGGCTGCCTTACGACCGTCCGCACACCAGCATGCGCGCGTTCCCGCTCTGCGAGCCGTGCGCGGCCGAGTATCGCGATCCGGCGACGCGACGGTTCCATGCGCAACCGAACGCCTGCCCCGACTGCGGGCCGCGGCTCGCGCTGCACGGTCCCGACGGCGCGCGCATCGACGGGGTCGACCCGATCGCCGCCGCCGTGGCGCGCCTCACCCGCGGCGAGATCCTCGCCATCAAGGGGCTCGGCGGCCATCACCTCGCCTGCAACGCCCGCGACGCGCGGGCCGTCTCACGGCTCCGCGAGCGCAAGCACCGCGAGGAGAAGCCGTTCGCGATCATGATTGCGAACGCAGCCTCGCTCGCGCCCTTCGCCGTGGCCGACGGCGCGGGCCGCGCGCTGCTCGAGTCACGCGAGCGGCCGATCGTGCTCCTCCGCAAGACGCCGGACGCCGACCGGCTGTCGCCCGGCGTCGCGCCCGGGCTCGCCTGGCTGGGCGCGATGCTGCCGTACACCCCGCTCCAGTACCTGCTCTTCCACGAAGCGGCGGGCCGTCCGGCGGGCACCGCCTGGCTCGCCGCGCCGCAGCCGCTCGCGCTCGTGATGACGAGCGCGAACCCCGGCGGCGAGCCGCTCGTGACCGACGAGGAGGAGGCGTTCCACCGCCTGGCCGGTATCGCCGACGCGTTCCTCCTCCACGACCGCGCGATCGTCGTGCGCTGCGACGACAGCGTTGTGCGCAGCGAGCACGGCGCGCCGGCCTTCGTTCGCCGTGCACGCGGGTTCACGCCGGTCCCGATCAAGCTCTGCGGGGACGGCCCGTCGATCCTCGCGACCGGCGCTTTCCTGAAGAACGCGGTGTGCGTCACGCGCGGGGACGAGGCGTTCGTGTCGCAGCACGTCGGCGACCTCGACAACGCGCCGACCTGCCGGGCGCTCGAGGAGGTCGCGGCGCACCTGATCAGGGTGCTCGACGTCGAGCCGGAGGCGGTCGCGCACGACCTTCATCCCGATTTCTACAGCACGAGCTTCGCGACGGCGTTCGCGCGCGACCGGGGCATCCCCGCCATCGGCGTACAGCATCACCACGCGCACATCGCAGCGGTCGCCGCGGAGCACGGCGTTGACGCGCCGGTCCTCGGCCTCGCGCTCGACGGCGTCGGCCTCGGCACCGACGGCGGAGCATGGGGCGGCGAGCTGCTGTCGGTCCACGGCGCCAAGATGACTCGCATCGGGCATCTGCGTTCGCTGCGATTGCCGGGCGGCGATCGCGCCGCGCGCGAGCCGTGGCGCATGGCCGCGTCCGCGCTGCATGCGCTCGGGCGCGCCGGCGAGATCGTGCGGCGATTCGATGTCCCAGGCGCGGCGACGATCGCGAAGATGCTCGGCCGCGGCGTCAACTCTCCGCCGACGTCGAGCGCGGGACGCTGGTTCGACGCGGCGGCCGGCCTGCTCGGCGTGCGCGCGGTGAGCGCCTACGAGGGCCAGGCGGCGATGCTGCTCGAAGGGCTCGCCGACTGGTACGGTGCGGTCGCACCGCTCGCCGCGGGCTGGGCGATGAGCGACGACGGCGTCCTCGACCTGCTGCCGCTTGCAGCCGCGCTGGCCGACATGGACGACGCGGCGCACGGTGCGGCGCTCTTCCACGCCACGCTCTGCGCCGCGCTTGCCGAGTGGGCGAGCGTGGCCGCGCGCCGCGCCGGCGTCGACACCGTCGCGCTGGGCGGCGGCTGCTTCATGAACCGGATCCTTGCGACGCGTCTGCACGCGCAGCTCGAGGGGCTCGGCCTGAACGTGCTCGAGGCGCGCCAGGCGCCGCCGAACGACGGCGGGATCGCGCTCGGCCAGGCGGCCGTCGCGCGTGCGATCGGGAGGACCTGACGATGTGCCTCGCCGTTCCCGTGCTGGTCGTGAAGCGCCTCGACGGCGACGACGCGATCATCGATGCGGGCGGCGTACGCAAGCAGGTGTCGCTCGCCCTGGTGCCGGAGGCGCGCGAAGGCGACTACGTCATCGTGCACGTCGGCTACGCGATCAGCCGGCTCGACACGGACGAAGCCCTCAAGACGCTCGCGCTCTTCGCCGGAATGGAGTCGGCCGCATGAAGTATGTCGACGAGTTCCGCGACGGCGATCTCGCACGCATCCTCGCCGGCCGGATCGCGCGGGCGGTCGAATCGCGCCGCCGGTACCGCTTCATGGAGTTCTGCGGCGGCCACACGCATGCGATCTCGCGCTATGGCGTAACCGATCTTCTGCCTGCGAGCATTGAGATGGTGCACGGTCCCGGCTGCCCGGTCTGCGTGCTGCCGATCGGGCGGATCGACAACGCTATCGCGCTCGCCCTCGAGCATGGCGCGATCCTGTGCACCTACGCCGATACGATGCGCGTGCCGGCCTCCGAGCGCTCCAGCCTGGCGAAGGCAAAGGCCGCCGGCGCCGACATCCGCATGGTTTACTCGGCCGCTGACGCGCTGCGCATCGCGCGCGACGACCCGGCCCGCGAGGTGGTGTTCTTCGCGATCGGGTTCGAGACCACCACGCCGCCGACCGCCATCGCGATCCTCGAAGCCGACCGCGCCGGCCTCGCCAACTTCTCGGTGTTCTGCAACCACGTCGTCACGCCCGCTGCGATCGCGAACATCCTCGAATCGCCCCAGGTGCGCGACATCGGCACCGTGCCGCTCGACGGCTTCGTCGGGCCGGCGCACGTCTCGTGCGTGATCGGCAGCCAGCCCTACGAGTACTTCGCCGCGGAGTACGCGAAGCCGGTGGTGATCGCCGGCTTCGAGCCGCTCGACGTGATGCAGGCGGTGCTGATGCTGGTCGAGCAGGCGAACGACGGCCGTCACGAGGTCGAGAACGAGTTTTCGCGCGCGGTCACGCGCGCAGGGAACGCGAAGGCGAAGGCGCTGGTGGCGGAAGTATTCGAGCTGCGCCGCTCCTTCGAATGGCGCGGACTGGGCGAAGTCCCATATAGCGCGCTGCGGATCAAGACGAGGTACGAGCGCTTCGATGCCGAGAAGCGCTTCGGAATCGCGTACCGCCCGGTCGCGGACAACAAGGCATGCGAATGCGGCGCGATCCTGCGCGGCGCGAAGCGGCCGAAGGACTGCAAGGTGTTCGGCACGGTCTGCACGCCCGAGAACCCGATCGGGTCGTGCATGGTGTCGAGCGAGGGCGCGTGCGCGGCGTACTACACGTATGGGCGCTTCCGCGATCTACAGCGGGCGACAGAGGTCACAGAGAACACAGAGCGCACAGAGAAAGGCAAGAGAGCCGCCGGAGGCGTAATTGCATGAATTGTCGCGCTTCTCTCCATGATCTCTGTGTCCCCTTTGGTCGCTTTCCGGGGTAACGTGTGAGCGCAGTAAGAAACGACTACGTCCGCCCGATCGACTTCAGGTCGGGCCGCGTGGACATGGGCCACGGCGCCGGCGGTCGCGCGATGGCGCAGCTCATCGACGAGCTGTTCGTCGCAGCGTTCGACAACGAATGGCTGCGACAGCTCAACGACCAGGCCTGCTTCGCCGTGATGACGGGCAGGATGGTGATGGCGACCGACAGCCACGTCGTGACGCCGCTCTTCTTTCCCGGCGGCGACATCGGCTGCCTCTCGGTGCACGGCACGGTCAACGACGTGGCGATGTCGGGCGCGAAGCCGCTGTACCTGAGCGCGAGCTTCATCATCGAAGAAGGTTTTCCACTGATCGAGCTGCAGCGCATCGTGCGGTCCATGGCCGCGGCGTCGCGCGAGGCCGGTGTGCCCGTGGTCACCG
>DATIDG010000107.1:0-97235 GCA_035456405.1 Burkholderiales bacterium
AGATCGTGTCGGGCGGGGGTGCGGCACTCCTCCGCCGCGTCCGTAGAACTCGCCACCGGAGCGCTCGATGCCAGAATCCGACAGGGAACGTCCAGAAGCCGTGATCCGACTTGCCGCTGCAGACGGCTTCGGCTTCGATGCGTTCAGGGCCGGCGCGGCAGGCAGCCGCACCGGCGGCCTGGTCATCCTCCAAGAGATCTTCGGGCTCACCGACCAGCTCAAGTCGGTCGCGCGGTTCTTTGCGCGCAACGGGTTCGACGCGATCGTGCCGTCCCTAATCGACCGTGCGTCGCCTGGAACCGTCGTGCCGTTCGACCAGCCGGACCGCGCGCGGGAGCTGATGTTCGGCATTCCGTGGGAGAAGACCGGGCTCGACATCGCGGCGGCCGTCCGCGCGGTCGAGGGCTCCGGCGGCGTCTCGGTGCTCGGATTCTGCCTCGGCGGCGGCCTCGCGCTGCGCGCGGCGAGCGAGCTCACCCTGACCGGCGCAGTCGCGTACTACGGCACCCGGCTCGGGGCGCTCCTCGACAAGCCTCCGCGCTGCCCGATGCTGTTCCACTTCGGCGCGACCGACACGCATTCGCCCCCGGAGCTGATCGAGGCGGTGAAGAAGGCGATTCCCTCGGCCGAGACGCACGTCTACCAGGCGGGGCACGCCTTCGCGAACGACGCGCGCACCACCTACGTGAAGGACGCGGCCGAAACCGCGCATGCGCGGACGCTGGAGTTCCTGCGCAAGGTTCACGCGTGATGAGCCGCCTCGCCGACCGACCCATCTGAGGAGGAGAAGACGAGCATGAGGAAGAACGGACCGGACCGGCTCGCGCGCTGGCTCGCCGCGGCTGCGCTCGCCGCCGCGGTCTCGGGCGCCGCCGCCCAGACCTATCCGACGAAGCCGGTGCGGATCGTCGTGCCGTTCGGCCCGGGCGGCGTGGCCGACATCAGCGCGCGCGCGGTTGCCCAGAAGATGGGTGAGTCGATGGGCCAGCAGGTGGTCGTCGAGAACAAGCCGAGCGCCGGCGGCATCCTCGCCTCCGAGACGGTCGCGAAGGCCGAGCCCGACGGCTATACGCTGCTCTTCATCACCAACGGGAACTCGGTGAGCGAGTCCCTGTTCAAGTCGCTGCCGTACAACTCGGTGCGCGATTTCGCGCCGGTGTCGACCGTGGGTTTCTTCGACTTCGTCTTCGTCGTAAAGAACGACTCCGACATCAAGTCGATGGGTGACCTTCTCGCGCGCATGAAGGCGAACCCGGGCAAGCTCAACATCGCCACCATCAACCCCGGCAGCGGCCAGCATCTATCCGCCGAGCTCTTCAAGTCGATGTCTGGCGTCGACGCCCAGATCATCACCTACAAGAGCACCCCGGAGGTGCTCACCGCGGTGATTTCGGGCCAGGTGCAGGCCGGGCTCGACATCGTCGCGCCGGTCATGGCACAGGTGAAGGGCGGCGCGTTGCGAATGATCGCGGTGTCGTCGCGGCAGCGCTCCCCGATCCTGCCCGACGTCCCGACGGTCGCCGAGAGCGGCGTGCCGGGCTACGAGTCGGAGTCGTGGAACGGCGTCGCCGCGCCGGTCAAGACGCCGGCCGCGATCATCGAGCGGCTCAACAAGGAAGTGCGGGCCGCGGTCGCGGCGCCGGACGTCAAGAAGCGCCTGCAGGACCTGGGCATCGACGCGCGCGCGGGCACGCCGGAGCAGCTGCGCGAGCGGCTGGTCGCCGACATCGCCAAGTGGCGTGCGGTCATCGAGAAGGCGAACATTCCGCGGCAGTGAGCTCCGGCGTGCGCTGACGCGGGCTCGGCTGCTCATCCCTTCAGCAGCGGCGGCCCGATCGACTGCAGCAGCCCGATCGTCTCCTGCGCCATGCGCGTGAGCGGGCGCTGCGCGGAAGTCGCCACCGCCATCACGCTGCGCAGCGCCGGGCGGGCGATCGGCCGCGCGGCGAGCTTCGCGCTCGGTCCCGCCTCGATCAGCGCGTGCTTCGGCAGCACCGCGTAGCCGTGGCCGCGCTGCACCAGGTCGAGGATCGCACGGATGCCGTCGATCTCGAGGGCGACGGTCGGCTTGAGACCGAGCGCCGAGAGGCGCGAGTCGACGAGCATGCGGATCGTGTGCGGCCGGCTCGGGATGATCAACGGGTAGGTCGGCAACTGGCGCAGCTCGACGCTCGCCGCGCGGTCGCCCGGCCGCGCGCGCTGCGGCCCGATCAAGTAGAGCTGCTGCTCGACGAACGCACGCAGCTCGACCGAAGGCGACGCGGGCGGGTTGTAGACGATCCCCACGTCGATGCGCCCGAGCGCCAGCCACTCCAGGATGTGCACCGTAAGCCCCTCGGCGATGCTGACGTCGGCGCGGGGGAATCGGGCGCGGAACTCGGCGACCAGCGGGCCCGACAGGACGCGCCCGACACTCGGCGGCACGCCGAGCGCGACGCGCCCGACCGGCGCGGTGCGCGATTCGTCGAGCTCCGCGCGGACGCGCTCGACCTGCTGCAGGATGCCGCGCGCATGGGCGAGGTGAAGGGTGCCTGGCGGCGTGAGGGTCACCCCGCGGCCGTTGCGCAGGAACAGCGTCTGTCGCAGCTCCACCTCGAGCGCGCGGATCTGTCGGCTGAGGGCGGGCTGCGCGACCGAGAGCAGAAGAGCCGCCTTCGAGAAGCTCGCGGCGTCGGCGACGTGCACGAAGTAGTCGAGCTGCTTCAGATCCAACTTCCGCCTCCCATGCCGCAGCGCGATATCGCTCCGGTTATCAATGCCGTTTATATTTGGCCGCATTCTGCGCGAAGCGGCGGGAAAACGCGACGCGGCTCTGCCCGCCCTACAATGCCGCGCGACCCGGCCCTACGCCATGAAGCTCAGCCAGCTCCGCCATCTCCTCGCCGTCGCCGAGGCGGGCACGGTCCGTCAGGCGGCGAAGAACGTCCACCGCTCGCAGTCGTCGGTCACCAAGAGCATCCAGAGCCTCGAGCAGGAGCTCGGCGTCGAGCTGCTGCACCGCGCCTCGCACGGCGTGACGCCCACGGCGGCCGGCAAGGCGCTGATCGCGCGCGCCAAGTCGATCGAGGCCGAGCTGCGCCAGGCACGCAGCGAGATCGAGACCGCCCGCGGGGCGGGCGCCGGCGAGATCCGCCTCAGCGCCTCGCCGACGGTGGCGATGGGGTTGCTGCCGAAGGCGATCGTCGGCTTCAAGCGCACCCACCCGCAGGTGACCTTCCAGATCCAGGAAGGGTCCTATCCGGACGTGCTGCCGGCGGTGCGCACTGGCGAGCTCGACTTCGCGCTCTGTCTCGTGCCCGGGCGGCCCCGCGACGACGAGCTGGAGTTCCGGATCCTGCTGCGCGACCAGGTGACGCCCGCGGTGCGGACCGGGCATCCGCTCGCGAGCCGCGGCCGGCTGACGGTCGCCGACCTCGCGAAGCTCGACCTCGACTGGGTCATCTATCGCCGTAGCCACACTGGGCGCGACATCTTCGAACAGACCTTCCTCGCCGCGGGCCACGCCCCGCCGAAGAGCGCCATCGAGTGCACCTCGTTCGCGTGCGCGCTCGCGCTGGTGGAAGCGGGCGACTGCGTGACGCTCGTGCCTGCGCAGCTCTTCGCGGAGCGCCGCCGCAACCCGTCGATCACCGCGCTCGCGATGGATTCCCCGATGCCGGCCTGGAACGTGATGGTGATCTCGCGCGCGCAGCACCGGCTCGCGCCGGTCTGCCTCGCGTTCCTCAGGCACCTGCACCGCATCGCTCGGCCCCGCTCCGCCGGGGACGGGCGCTAGCCCGGCCCGCGTTTCCCAAAATCGATCAATTCGCGCCGCTTTTGCATCAAGAGGCGATCGCGCGGGCTGCTAGATTTCCCCGATCGAGAGCACGGGGGGAGCAAGCGGTGGTGCAGGTGCTCGAGCGGGAGTCGCCGGCGCGCGCCGGCACCGCCATCTTGAAGAGCGTCTGCCGGGCCTGCCACGGCGGGTGCGGCGTGCTGCTGCACGTCGAGGACGGACGCCTCGTCAAGGTCGCCGGCGATCCGGGCTCTCCGCTCAACCGCGGCCGGCTCTGCCCAATCGGCACCCGGACGCTGGACCTCGTCTACCACCCCGACCGGCTGAAGCACCCGCTCCGGCGCACCGGCCCGCGCGGCGGGGGGCAGTGGCGGCGGATCAGCTGGGACGAGGCCCTGGATGAGATCGCCGAGCGGCTGCTCGCGATCAAGCGCGAGCACGGCGCCGAGGCGATCGCGCTCGGCACCGGCACCGGCCGCCATCACATCCGCTGGGTCTCGCGCTTCGGACACGCGCTCGGCACGCCCAACTGGTGCGAGCCGGGGTTCGCGCAGTGCTTCCATCCGCGCATCAACACCTCGCTGCTGACCTTCGGCGATTTTCCGGTGTGCGACTTCACCGGCGAAGTCGCGCCGAAGTGCATCGTGTACTGGGGGCACAACCCGGTGAACTCGGGGCCGGACGGAGAGACGCGGTTCAACGCCCTGGATTCGCTCGCGGGGAATCCGAAGATCATCGTGGTCGATCCGCGCCGAACGCGCCTCGCGAAGATGGCCGACGTCTGGCTGCAGCTCCGACCCGGGACCGACGACGCGCTCGCCTTGGCGCTGCTGAATGTCCTCATCACCGAACGCCTTTACGACGAGCACTTCGTCAAGCGGTGGACGCACGGCTTCGATGCACTCGCCGAGCGGGTCCGCCCGCACACGCCGGAGTGGGGCGCGCCGATCACCTGGGTGCCGGCGGAGAAGATCCGCGCGGCGGCGCGGCTCTACGCGGCGACGAAGCCGTCGATGATGGAGTGGGGCTGCGCGATCGAGCACACGCCGAACTGCATCCAGACGGTGCGCGCGGTGTCGATGCTTCCGGCGCTGACCGGCAACATCGACGTGCCGGGCGGCTGGGTGTTCGGCATGCGCGGTATCGGCCGCTTTCCCAGTCTGATCGAGAACCTCACGCCCGAAGCGAACGCGAAGCGCCTCGGAGCGGACCGCTTCAAGATGCTCTGTGGCGAGGGCGCCGACCTGCCGGCCGCCCACATTCCGACGCTGCTGAAGGCGATGCGCGACGGCGTGCCGTACCGGGTCAAAGCCTTCCTCGTCTTCGGCAACAACACGCTCACGACCTACGGGAACGCCAAACAGGCCTACGAAGCGTTGATGAAGGTCGACCTGCTGGTCGTCGCGGATCTATTCATGACGCCGACGACCGAGCTCGCCGACATCGTCCTGCCGGCGGCCGCGTGGCCGGAGCTCGATCAGATCGCGGGCCTCCCGACGGTGGCCGCGAACGTGGTGCTCGGCCAGCAGAAGGCGGTGCAGATCGGCGAGTGCAAGTCGGACGAGGAGATCTTCGTCGAGCTCGCGCGGCGGATGAAGCTGCCGGTGGGGACCGAACCGGTGGAGGCGGTGCTCGACCAGCAGCTCGGGAAGGTGCTCGGGATGACCTTCCGGCAGCTGACCGAAGTCGGGCACGTGAAGGTGCCGTTCCGGTACCGCAAGTACGAGGACGGCGGCTTCAAGACGCCGACCAGAAAGATCGAGCTCTACGCCACCCGGCTCGAGGCACTCGGCTACGACCCCCTGCCGTACTACGAGGAGCCGCCCGAGAGCCCGCTCAGCACGCCCGAAGTGGCGAAGGACTTCCCGCTCGTGCTGACGACCGGAGCGCGCATCCCGTTCTTCTTCAACTCGGAGCACCGGCAGCTCGCGATGCTCCGGAAGGCGCATCCCGACCCGATCGTCGAGCTCAACCCTGCGACCGCGGCGCCGCACGGCATCCGCGACGGCGACTGGGTGTGGATCGAGACCCTGCGGGGACGAATCCGCCAGAAGGCCCGCGTGACCGACGACATCGACCCGCGCGTCGTGCACGTCGAGCACGGCTGGTGGTTCCCCGAGGAGCCGGGCCCGGAGCACGGCGTGTGGAAGTCGAACGCCAACGTGCTCACCCGAAACGACCCGCCCTACGACCCGGCCATGGGCACCTACCACCTGCGCGGGCTGCTGTGCCGGATCGCGCGCGTGGAAGCCCCAGGAGACTGACGATGACCCTGAGTGAAGCCAAGTTCTCGGTGCTGCTGTACGGGCTGCTGCAGATGCTGCGCGCGAAGGCGCGGAAACACCCGAGCTTCGCACAGCGACTCGCCGAGAGGGACCTCACCGTCCAGATCCGCACCTTTGACGCTTCGGTCGCGCGGCACTTCACGTTCAAGGCGGGTAAAGTCGCCTCGGCACGCGGCGTTCATCCCGGGCCGCACATCACGATCAGCGTCGCCACGGCCGATCTCGGCGCGCGGCTCTTTGTTCCGTGGGTCGATCACCTCGAGCGCATCGAGGCGATGAAGAACTTCAACTTCAAGGCCGACGGCTCCGACGAGCTGGTCGTCTGGTTCACCCAGACGCTGACGATGATGATGACGGTCGGCTGGGAGTACGGGATCGACGTCGGCGACGGCACCAAGCGGTACGTCACGAACACGAACGGCGGCCCGCTGTTCGTCTACGTGAAGGACGGCAAGATCGTCCGCCTGACGCCGCTCGAGTTCGACGCGGAAGACGCGCGACCCTGGACGATCGAGGCGCGCGGCAAGCGCTTCACGCCGCCGTCCTCGACCACCGCGGCCGTGCACACCCTGTGCTCGAAGAGCACCGTCTACTCACCCGACCGGCTGCTCTATCCGATGAAGCGCGTGGACTTCGATCCCAAGGGTAACCGCAACTGCCAGAACCGCGGCATCTCCGACTACGAGCGGATCAGCTGGGACGAGGCGCTCGACATCGTCGCGGGCGAGATCAAGCGCTGCAAGACCCAGCACGGGCAGGGCTCGATCATGGGCAACCACGGCTCGCACCACACCTGGGGGAACATCGGCTACTACATCAGCTCCGCCCACAAGTTCTTCAACGCGATCGGCTACACGCGCGTCGTCCACAACCCGGACAGCTGGGAGGGCTGGTACTGGGGCGCGATGCACCACTTCGGCTACAGCATGCGGCTCGGCCAGACCGAGACGTACAGCCTGGTCGAGGATCTGATGAAGGAGGCGGAGATGGTGGTGTTCTGGTCCGCCGACCCCGAGGCGACCAGCGGCTCCTACAGCGCGCACGAGGGCACGATCCGCCGGATGTGGCTGCGGGAGCTCGGCATCGAGGTCGTGCACATCGATCCGTACTTCAATCATTCGGCCGCGCTGCTCGGCGGCAAGTGGTTCGCCCCCAAGCCCGGCACCGATACGGCGATGGCGCTCGCGATCGCCTACGTCTGGATCACCGAGGGGCTGTACGACAAGAACTACGTCGCCGAGCGCTGCGCGGGCTTCGAGCCGTGGCGCGATTACATCCTCGGGAAGGAGGACGGCGTCCCGAAGACGCCTGAGTGGCAGGCGCTCGAGACCGGCATTCCCGCGAAGGACGTCCGCGCGCTCGCGCGTCGCTGGGGGACGAAGAAGACCTACCTCGGCGCCGGCGGGTGGGGCAACGGCCACGGCGGGGCGTGCCGCTCTGCGACCGGGATTCAGTGGGCGCGTGCGGTGGCGTGCCTGCTCGCGATGCAGGGCATGGGCAAGCCGGGGGTCAACTACGGCCATTTGCAGTGGGGCACGCCGGTCGACCTGCGCTTCTACTTCCCGGGCTACGCGGACGGGGGCCTGTCGGGGGACATCGAGAACACCGGTATGCCGATCAGCCTCTACCAGCGCATGCCGCAGCTGCCCACGTTCAACCCGTCGGCCCAGCGCGTGCCGCGCCTGCAGATTCCCGAGGCGATCCTGGAGGGCAAGGCGGAAGGCTATCCGTGGAACGGCAAGACGATCGAGGGGCAGTTCCAGAAGTTCGTCTACCCGCAGGCGGGACACTCGCCGGTGAAGATGCTTTACAAATACGGCGGCGCGTCGATCGGCACCATGACCGACACCAACCGCTACGTGAAGGCGTACCGGACCGACAAGCTCGAGTTCGTCGTGAACCAGTCGATCTGGTTCGAGGGCGAGGCGAAGTTCGCCGACGTGCTGCTGCCGGCGTGCACCCAGTTCGAGCGCTGGGACATCAGCGAGTTCGGCGGCACCGGCGGCTACGCGCTGCACGCGCAGACGCAGATGAACCACCGTGTCGTCTTCCTGCAGCACAAGTGCATCGAGCCGCTCGGCGAGTCGAAGCCCGACTTCCGGATTTTCCAGGAACTCGCGAGCCGGCTCGGCCTCGGCGCCTATTTCTCGGAGGGCATGACCGAGCTCGACTGGGTGAAGCGGCTGTTCGACGCCTCCGACCTGCCCAAGCACATCTCGTGGAAGAAGTTTCTCAGGAAGGGCTACTTCGTGGTGCCGCCGCTCGAGGAAGGGCGCCGCGATCCGGTGTCGCTGCGCTGGTTCTACGAGGGGCGCAAGAAGGACGTGCCCGAGCCGCATCCACTGCCGGGCGACTACAAGGAAGAGTTCCTGAAGGGGCTGCAGACCCAGTCCGGCAAGTTCGAGTTCGAATGCTCGAGCCTCAAGCGCTTCGATCCGGACGATCCGGAGCGCCCGCCGATCGTGAAGTACCTGCCGTCCTGGGAAGGCCCGCGGACCACCGAGCTCCACGAAAAGTATCCGTTGCAGCTCATCTCGCCGCACTCGCGCTTCAGCTATCACACCCTGAGCGACGGCAAGGACAGCGCGATCAACGACATCGAGGAGCACCGGATGCTCGTGAACGGCTGGTACTACTGGGTGCTGCGCCTCAATCCGCAGGACGCCGCGGAGCGAGGGATCAAGGAGCGCGACCTCGTTCGGATCTTCAACGATCGCGGCGCAGTCGTCTGCGCCGCCCGCCTCACAGAGCGGCTGCCGCACGGGGTGGTGCACGCGTACGAATCGTCGGCGGTTTACGCGCCGATGGGCGAGCCGGGGTACTCGACCGACCGCGGCGGGTGCATCAACCAGCTCACGCCGAAGCGCTCGATCGCGAAGAAGGTGACCGGCACGGCTGCGAACTCCTGCCTGGTGCAGGTGGTGCCGTGGGACGGCTCCGGGGAGCTCCGCGCTGCTGCGCGCGATGCGGCGCCGGCAAAGGCGGCGGCGCGCGAAGAACGGGTTCCGGCGTTCGCGAAGTAGGGCGGGAGGCGCACATGAAGAAGTGGAACCTCGTGATCGACGTGGCGAAGTGCTTCAACTGCCAGGGCTGCGCGGTGGCCTGCCACGACGAGTACCACGGCAACGAATTCCCGGGCTATGCCGCCGAGATGCCGAAGCACGGGCACCGCTGGATCGACATCCGGCAACGCGAGAAGGGCCAGTGCCCGATGGTCGAGGTCGTCTATCTGCCGGTGACCTGCAACCACTGCGACGACGCGCCGTGCGTTAAGGCGGCGCGCGACGGCGCGGTGAGCAAGCGCCCGGACGGGATCGTCATCATCGATCCGGCGAAGGCGAAGGGCCAGCGGCAGCTCGTGGACGCCTGTCCCTACCGGGCGATCTGGTGGAACGCGGAGAAGGCGCTCCCGCAGGCGTGGCCCTTCGACGCGCACCTGCTCGACGCCGGCTGGACCAAGACGCGCGGCGCCCAGGTGTGCTCCACGCAGGCTTTGCGGGTGCTGCACGTGGAGGACGACGAGATGGAGCGGATCGTCCGGGGGGAGGGGCTGCAAGTGCTCCACCCGGAGTACGGCACGCGACCGCGCGTCTATTATAAGAACCTCGACCGCTACTACAAGGCGTTCGTCGGCGGCACCCTCGCCGGCGAGATCGACGGGGTCGAGGAATGCGTCGAGGGCGCGCGGGTGGTCTTCAAACGCGGCGCGCAGACGCTCGCCGAAACGGCGAGCGACGCCTACGGCGACTTCAAGTTCGACGGGCTCGAGGAGGGGAGCGGTCGCTATCAGGTCGAGATCGCCGACGAGCGGTTCGCGCCGAAGTCGGTCGGGGTCGAGCTCGGGCGGAGCACTTACCTGGGGACGATCCCGCTCGCGCGGAGGTCCGCGGTCCCCGCATGATCGCGGCCGAGTCCGGGCTCGACACCGCCGGCCGGCTGCTGATCGTCGCCTGTTTCCTGGTGACCGGCGTGAGCAACCTGACGCGCGCCCGGATCAAGGACCACGTCGATCGTATGGTCGCGTTCGGCACCCCGTTGCCGACGGCGGCGTTCTGGTTCGGGATCGCGCTGCAGCTCATCGGCTGTGCGCTGCTCCTTACCGGCTGGCACGCCGAGCTGGGCGCCTGGTGCCTGATCGTGTTCACGGTGGCGGCGACGGCGATCTTCCACCGGTTCTGGCGCATGGAGGACCCGATGCGGCGCAACTTCAGCCGCCTGATGCTGCTCAGCAACGCGGGCGTGCTCGGCGGGCTGCTGCTCCTCCTCGCCAACGTGCGGTAACGCGCGCGATCGGGCCGTCGGCCCGGTCGTCTCCGCCCGCTATGCTAGCCTCGCATAGCAGCTAGCTCTCCCGCTGTCGTCTCTCCGCTGCTATACCGCTCCACCGGGCAGACAGGACCCACTATGGCAAGAATCGTCGGCGCCATCGCCACCTCCCACACCCCCACCATCGGCTTCGCCCACGACCGGAAGTCCCCCGACGATCCGGTCTGGGGACCGATCTTCGAGGCCTACGTCCCGATCCGGAAGTGGCTCGCGGAGAAGAAGCCCGACGCGCTCGTGCTCGTCTACAACGACCACGTCACGTCATTCTTCTTCGACCACTACTCGGCGTTCGCGCTCGGCATCGGCGAGTCGTACGCGGTGGCGGATGAGGGCGGCGGGGCGCGCGCGCTCCCCGCCGTGCGCGGCCACGCCGCGCTCGCCCAGCACATCGGCTTCAGTCTCGTGGCGGACGAGTTCGACATGTCCTTCTTCCAGGACCGGACGCTCGACCACGGCGTGCTCTCGCCGCTCTCGATGCTGCTGCCCCACGAGCCGGACTGGGCCGCGCCGGTCGTGCCGCTGCAGGTCGGGGTACTGCAGTTTCCCGTGCCGTCGGCGCTGCGCTGCTACAAGCTCGGCCAGGCGCTGCGCCGTGCCATCGAGAGCTATCCGGACGACCTCTCGGTCGTACTCGTCGCGACCGGCGGGCTCTCGCACCAAGTGCACGGCGAGCGCGCGGGGTTCAACAACACGCCCTGGGACATGCAGTTCCTCGAGCTGTTCGAGAAGGACCCGGTGCGGCTCACCGAGCTGACCCAGGCCGAGTACGCGCGCCTCGGCGGGATGGAGGGCGCCGAGGTGATCATGTGGCTCGTGGTGCGCGGCGCGCTGTCCGCGACCGTTCGCAAGATCCACCAGACTTACTACCTGCCGTCGATGACCGGCATCGCCACCGCGATCTACGAGAACCAGGCGATTGACACCGAGGTGGAGACCGCCGCGGCTCAGCGCGCGCACATCGGCCACCAGCTCGCCGGCGCGGAGGCGCTCGAGGGGACCTATCCCTTCACCCTCGCGCGCAGCGTCAAGGGCTACCGGCTGAACAAGTTCCTGCACGCCATGATCGAGCCGGCGCACCGCGCGCGGTTCCTCGCGGACGAGGAGGGCGCCATGCGCGAAGCGGGGCTCTCGCCGGAGGAGTGCGACATGATCCGGCGCCGCGACTGGCGCGCGCTGATCCGCTACGGCGCGAGCTTCTTCATGCTGGAAAAGATGGGCGCCGTGGTCGGCATCTCGAACCTGCACATCTACGCCGCGATGCGCGGCGAGACGCTGGAAGCGTTCCAGAAGACGCGCAACGCGCCCGGCGCGCTCTACTCGGTCGCCGGCACCGACGCGAAGAGCGTCGCATTCGACGACGCGTCGAAGAAAGCCTCCGGACGATGAGCACGAAGGTCGCCCGGCCACCGGTCGACGCGCCTAGCAAGCCTGCCTTTGTCCCGCCGCCCGGCGCGTGCGACGCGCACTGCCACGTCTTCGGCCCCCCGGAGCGTTTTCCGTACGCGGAGGGCCGGCCGTACACGCCGTCCGAGCCGGCGCCGAAGGAACGGCTCGCCCGCCTGCACGCGTACCTCGGGCTCGCGCGCGCGGTGATCGTTCAGGCGACGCCGCACGGCACCGACAACACCGCGATGCTCGACGCGCTCGCCGCGAGCGGCGGCGCCTACCGCGGCGTCGCGCTCGTTGCCCAGGACGTCACTGACCGCGGGCTCGAGGCGCTGCACGCCGGTGGCGTACGCGCGGCGCGGTTCAACTTCGTCAAGCACCTCGGCGGCGCGCCCGACTCGGCGTACTTCGACCGCACCGTGCAGCGCGTGAAGGCGCTCGGCTGGCACGTCGAGCTGCACTTCGATGCGCAGGACATTGGGACGCACGCCGATCTTCTCGGGCGCATGCCGGTGCCCTACGTGATCGACCACATGGGGCGCGTGAAGTCCGAGGGCGGTCTCGAACAACCGGCGCTGCGCAATCTCCTGACTCTGCTCCGGGACGAGCGTTGCCACGTCAAGATCTCAGGCGCCGAGCGAGTATCGTCGCTCGGCCGGCGCCCGTTCGGCGACGCGTTGCCGATCGCGCGGGCCATCGTCGCTGCGGCGCCCGACCGCGTGATCTGGGGCACCGACTGGCCGCACCCGAACGTGCCAAACGACATGCCGGACGACGGCGAGCTGGTGGATCTCTTCGCCCGCATCGTCGACGAGCCGGGGCTCCAGCGAAAGATACTGGTGGACAATCCGACGCGGCTCTACTGGAAGGACTGAGCGTGGAACCGATGCGGATCGGGCTGGTCGGGTACGGCGAGGTGGGCAAGATCCTCGGCCGCGCGCTCGTCGAGCGGCGGGTGGCGTGGGTCGGAGCGTGGGATCGCCTGCTGCTCGACCCGGCGCAGGCGCCGGCGATGCGCGCGCACGCGGCTGGCGCCGGCGTCGAGCCGACGGCCTCGCTAGCCGCCCTGCTCCAGCAGGCCGACGTAGTCATCTCCGCGGTGACGGCGTCGCAGGCGCATGCGGTGGCCGTCGAGGCGGCGCGCTCGATCCGGCCGGGCACCTGGTTCGTCGACCTCAATTCCGCCTCGCCGGGCACGAAAGCGGAGGCGAGCCGCCTGATCGACGGCGCAGGCGGCCGCTTCGTCGAGTCCGCAGTCATGACTTCGGTGCCGCCGTACGGCATCAAGGTGCCGATGCTGCTCGGCGGCACCCACGCCACAGCACTCCAAGCGCTGCTCGCGCCGCTCGGCTTCAGCATGGAGGTGGCTGCGGAGCGCGTCGGCGTCGCTTCCGCGATCAAGATGTGCCGCAGCGTGATGATCAAGGGGCTCGAGGCGATCGTCGTCGAGAGTTTCACGACCGCTCGCCACTACGGCGTTGAGGAATACGTGCTCGCGTCACTGCGGGAGACCTTCCCGACGCTCGACTGGGAGAGCCAAGGCTCGTACCTCTTCAGCCGCGTTGCCCTGCACGGCAAGCGCCGGGCCGAGGAGATGCGCGAGGTCGCCGTCACGGTGCGCGAGGCGGGGCTCGCGCCGCACATGGCGGCGGCCGCCGCCGAACGTCAGGACTGGGTGGCGGCGCTGAAGGCCGAGGCCGGGCTCGGGGAGGTCGCAAAGGACGCGAACTGGCGGGACTACGCCGACCGGCTGCTCGCCCGCGTCGAGGCGAAAGCGTGAGCAGCGAAAAGCAGGCGGGCGGCAATGACCGACATCGGGCGCGGCGTCCTCGCCATCTCGTGCAACGTCGATCCGGCGCACGACGCCGGGTTCAACGCGTGGTACCAGCGCCAGCACGTCGCCGAGCGGCTCGGCGTGCCGGGGTTCATCGAAGCGCGCCGCTCACGCCGCCTCGGCGCCCATTCCGCCGCCGAGGAAGAGCTGCCCGACACGCGGATCGGCGAGGATCTCGCGCGCCTCGCCCGTCATGCGCGTGCGGCCGAGCTCGAGCACGACGCCGAAGTCCGAGACCTCGAGCGCGCGCTTCGCGTTCTGCTCGACCATCAGGATGGTGACGCCCTTCGCGCGCAGGCCCTGCAGGATGCCGAACGTCTCCTGCACGAGGCGCGGCGAGAGGCCGATCGACGGCTCGTCGATCAGCATGAGCTTGGGGTCGAGGAGCAGGCTCCGCGCGATCTCGAGCAGCTTCTGCTGGCCCCCAGACAGCGTCGAGGCCTGGGTGGTGGCGCGCTCGCGCAGCAGCGGGAAGCGGTCCATCACCGACTCGATGCGCGCCGCGACGTCCACGCCTGCCGGAGCGGCCGTCGCGCCGAGCTCGAGGTTGTGGCGCACGCTCAGCTCGGGGAAGATGTTCCGCCCCTGCGGGACATAGGTGATGCCGAGCTCGAGCAGCCGGCGCGGGGCGAGGTTGGTTGTCTCGCGGCTGTCGAAGATCACCCGCCCGCTCGCGACCGGCAGCAGGCCGAACACCGCCTTGAAGACGGTCGACTTGCCGGCGCCGTTCGGGCCGATGATGGTGGTGATCGCGCCGCGGCGCACCGCGAAGCGCGTCCCGTGCAGGACGGTGAGCTTCCCGTAGCCGGCGACGATGTCCGCCAGCTCGAGGATGGTGTCCGGGTCCGCCGGCGGGACCGCGTCAGCGCCCAAGGTACGCCTCGATCACGGCGGGGTCGTTGCGCACGCGCTCCGGATCCCCCTCGGCGATGACCCGGCCCTCGGCGAGCACGAGGATGCGCGTGCAGAGCGACATCACGAACTCCATGTTGTGCTCGATCACCACGAAGGTCGCGCCTTGGCTCCGGTTGATCTCGCGCAGGCGCTCGTGCAAGTCCGCCAGCATGGTCGGGTTGACGCCGCCCGCCGGCTCGTCGAGGAGCACGAGGCGCGGCCCGGCCATGAAGGCCATCGCGGCGTCGAGGAGCTTCTGCTGTCCGTAGCTCAAGCTGCCGGCGCGCTCGTCGGCGAGATGCCCGAGGCGGAAGAACTCGATCATCCTGTTCGCCGCCGCCGTCAGCCCCGCATCGCGGCGCCCGCGCAGGCGCGACCACATCGAGCCCTGGTGCTCCTGGCCGGCGAGGATCAGGTTCTCGCGTACCGAGAGCTGGGGGAAGACCTGCAGCAGCTGGAAGGTGCGGCCGATGCCGAGGCGGTTGAGGTCGCAGGGCCGCATGCCGGTGATCGCCCGGCCGTCCAGGCGCACTTCGCCGGCGGACGGCGCGAGCTGCCCGAGGATGCAGTTGAAGAGCGTCGACTTGCCCGAGCCGTTGGGGCCGATCAGACCGAGGATCTCGCCAGGGTGCACGTCGAACGAGACGCCGGCGACCGCGCTGATGCCGCCGAAGGTCTTCGTGAGGTCGCGGACCTCCAGGACGGCACTCATCGGGCCGACTCCGGCCGGCGCGCAGCCGCGGGTTTGCGGAATCGTTCGGCAAGGCCGAGCAGCCCGGACGGGCAGAACGCCATCAGGACCATCACGAACACCGCGTACAGGATGAGGTAGAGCCCTTCGCTGAAGCGCAGCCACTCGGGCAGCAGGACGGAGACCGCCGCGCCGAGGAACGGGCCGAAGAAGTAGCCCGAGCCGCCGACGATCACCATCAGCAGCAGGTTGAGCGAGAGATTGAGCGCGAACGCGGTGGGCTCGATGAACTGCACGAGCGGCGCGTACAGCACGCCCGAGATCCCGCCGAGGGCGGACCCGATCGCGAACGCGATCAGCGTGTAGCGCCGCACGTCGACGCCGAGCGAGTCGGCGCGGATCGGGTTCTCGCGCAGCGCGGTGAATGCGCGTCCCCACGGCGAGCGGATCAGCCACCACGTGGCCGCGGTGACCAGCGCGAGCATCGCGAGGCAGAAGAAGTAGAAGTCGATCGGGTTTTTCGTCGACCAGCCGAGCACGGTCGGCCGTGGAATGCCGCTGATGCCGTACACGCCCTTCGTGAGCCACTCTTCGTTGCGCAGGATCAGGAACACGAGCGTCGCGAACGAGAGCGTGACGAAGGCGAGGTAATGGTGCTGCACGCGCAGCGCCGGGTAGCCGAGCACCCAGCCGATCACAAAGCACAGGGCGGTCGCGAGGAGGAAGGCTGACCACAGCGGCCAGCCCTGCGTTGTGAGGAGCGCAGCGGTGTACGCGCCGATGCCGACGAACGAGGCCTGCGCGAGGGAGATCTGCCCCGCGTAGCCGAGCGTCAGGTTGAGGCCGATCGCGGCGATGGTGGTCACCGCCCAGAGGCTGAGGAGGTAGATGCCGTACGGCTTCAGGCCGAACGGCGCGAGGACGAGCAATGCCGCTGCGGCGAACGCGACGGCGATCCGGGCGCGGCCGCCGAGCGTCACACCGTGCGCTCCTCGGCGCGCCCGAGCAGGCCCTGCGGCCGGAACAGGATCACGGCGATCAGCAGGAAGAGCGGGATGGCGGCGCGGTACTGCGCCGACCAGTAGGCGGCGACGAAGTTGTCGACGACGCCGAGCAGCAGGCCGCCGACGATCGCGCCGCGCACCTGGTTGAAGCCGCCGACGATCGCGGCGACGAAGGCCACGAGGCCGAGCGTTTCGCCGTTGGTGAACTTGGCGAGGTAGATCGGGCTGACCAGGAAGGAGGCGAGCGCGACCAGCGCGGCGTTGATGAGGAAGGTGTACAGGATCATCCGCTCGACCGGGATCCCGAGGACGCGCGCGAGCGCCGGGTTCTGCGCGGTCGCCTGCATCCTGCGGCCGGTGCGCGTCCCGGCGAGGAAGTACTGGAGGGCCGCGACCGCGGCCACAGCGGCCGCGATGATCACCAGGCTCTGCACCGAGACGACCGCGCCGCCGAGCGAGAGATTGGTCGTCGCCCAGGCGGCGGGGAAGGGCTGGGCGTCGGCGGCGTAGAACTCCTTGACGCCTTCCTTGAAGAAGATCGCGAGCGCGATGGTCGAGATCACGAGCGGCAGCACGCCGTGCCGGATGATCGGGTCGACCACCAGCCGCTTGAAGAGGAGCCCTAGGACGACAGCCGAGACCGCGAGGCCGACGAGCATCGCGAGCGGAAACGAGAGCCCGCCGAACTTCATCGCCGCGAGAACGAAGAACGCGGGCAGCATGACGAACTCGCCCTGCGCGAAGTTGATCGTCTGGGAGGTCTGCCAGAGCAGCACGAAGCCGATCGCGACGAGCGCGTAGATGCCCCCGGTGGCGAGCCCGGCGACGAGGAGCTGGAGGAGGTCGGCCACGGGGGTGCGAAGCGCGGAGGGCCGGCGCGCGGCCGGCCCTCCGGAAATTGACGCGCGCGCCTACTTGCGCAGCTTGGGCAGGATCGAGACGACCTTCTGCTTCCCGTCCACCACCTCGGCGAGGAAGCTGATGCGGTCGATGTCGCCGTTGGCGTCCCAGGTGGCTTCCATCAGGATCCCGGGCTCCTGCTCGGGAGTGATGGTCAGGCCGTGCATCGTCTTCGCGAGCAGCTTGCGGTCGAACTTGCCGATCTTCTCGGTCGCGTGCTTCACGGCGTAGACGCCGGTGTAGCCCTTGAGGCCGTTGTGGTCCGGCAGGTAGTTGTAGCGCTTGAAGAAGCGCTCGCGGAACGCCAGGACCGGGGCGACGGGCGCATCGACGGTGAGCCCGACGTGGCCGCGCACGCCGTTCGCCGCCTCGCCCGCCAGCTCGATCACCTTCTGGCCGAGAAGCGTCGTCTCGCCGATGAGCGGCGTCTTGACGCCCTGCTTGCGCGCCTCGCGCAGGAACCGCGCGCTCTCTTCCTCGTTGGTGTACACGAAGATCGCGTCGGCGTTCGCGCCCTTGACCTTCACGACGTCGGCGGCGAAGTCGACCTGGCCCGACTCGGTCGAGACGTCGGCTACGACCTTGATGTTGCGCGCGGCCATTTCCTTGATGAAGGTGTCGCGGCCGCCCTTGCCGAAGTCATTGTTCACCCACAGCACCGCGACCGTCTTGGCCTTCAGGCCGTCGCGGATGTAGTTGGCGATCTTCGGCATGCTCATCTGCTGTCCGAACGAGGTGCGGAAGATGTACGGGTTGCCCGCCTGGGTGATGTCGGCCGCCTCGGCGCCGGTGATCTGCGGCACCTCCGCCTGCTGAGCGAGGATCATGTTCACCTTCACCGAGCCCGAGAACACCGGCCCGAGAATCACGTAGGGGTTGCCGTCGATCGCCTTCTGCACCTGGGCGCGCGACACGCCGGGGTTCGACTGCGTATCCGATTGCGGGGCGACGATCTTGCGGCCGAGGATGCCGCCCCTGGCGTTGATCTCGTCGATCGCGAGCACCGCGCCGTCGCGGAAATTGGTGCCGGACACGGCGCCGGCGCCGGACAGCTCGATGACGATCGGCATGTTGACCGTCTGCTGCGCGGTCGCGGTGGCCGCGCCGACTGCAAGGGCAGCCGCGAGGGCCGTCCGGATCCAGGGCTTCATGGTCTCCTCCTCCTGAGGTGATGCTGCGAGGGCCGGAACATTAGCAGAAGTCGCGCCCGCTGCGACGCCGCGGCTCAGGCTTTCGGGGTCTTGGCGACGATGTCCGCCTCGACCATCGCCCGCAGCTCCGGCGTGACGCGCGGGTGGGTGCCGAACCACTTGTGGAAGCCGAACCCGGCCTGCTGCAGGAGCATGCCGAGGCCGTCGACCGTCCGATGCCCGCGCCTGCGCGCGGCGGCGAGGAGGGCGGTCTCCAGCGGCACGTACACGATGTCGTAGACCACCGCGCTGGCCTTGAGCGGAGCGAGGTTGATCTCGAGCGCTGGCTTGCCCACCATGCCGAGCGAGGTGCAGTTCACCAGGAGGTCGGCGCCGCCGAGCAGGCGCGGCAGGGCGTCGTAGCCGTGCGCCTGCGCCGGCGGGCCGTAATGCGCGGCAAGCTCCTCGGCGCGTTGCACGGTGCGATTCACGAGCGCGACCCGCAGGCCGCGCTGGATCAGGGCGTAGGCCGCGGAGCGGGCCGCACCGCCCGCGCCCAGGATCACCGCGGTGCCGCCGGGCACATCCCAGCTCGGCGCGCGGTCGTCGAGGTTCGCGACGAAGCCGTGCGTGTCCGAGTTGCCCCCGCGCAGCCGGCCGTTCTCGAGCCACACGGTGTTGACCGCGCCGACCGCCTCGGCAGCCTCGTCGCGGCTGTCCACCAGCCGGTATGCCGCCTCCTTGTGAGGGACGGTAACGTTGCCTCCGACGTAACCGTGCGCGGCGAGTCGGGTCAGGAAATCGGGGAACGCCTCGGGCGTGAGGTCCTTGAGCTCGTAGGCGCCGGCGATGCCGAGCGTCTTCAGCCAGTAGCCGTGGATCATCGGCGAGCGCGAATGGACCACCGGATGGCCCATCACGCAGGCGCGGGGGACGGGAGCGGTCACGCGTGCGCCTCTACAGCGGCGAGAACGACGTCGACTTCAGGACACGGCACTCCTGGTGCTGGTGCGCGCCGAGCGCCCGGCTCTTCTGGAGATACGCCTGGAACGCCGGGTCGGCCATGAGCGCGTCGCGCTTGCGCTCCCGGTCGGCCTGGCTCTCGTATTTCCAGATGTGCACCACCTGGTTGAGCGTCCCGACCTCGGTCGTCGCGTAGAGCACCGGCTCGCCGCAGTGCTTCACCTGGGTCGCGTGGCCGTGCTCCTCGTAGAGCTTCAGCCATTCGGCGAACTTGTTGTTGTGCAGGGTGTAGATGCGCAGGTCGAAGATCATGAATGGCCTCCGAGGGCCCGTATCGTATCGTCGCGTCGCCGACGACGGAACCGCGCGTCCGTACCGGCTGGTATTCCGATCCGGCATGAGCGGGCGCAGTCGGAGGGCGCCTACATCCTACATGAGGAAGACGCCCTTGCCCGCGGTTTGCTTGTCGAACTTCACATACGCCTCGCGTGCCTCGCCGAGCTTCCAGCGGTCGGTGAAGAGGTGATCGACGTCGATCTTGCGGTCGGCGACGAAGCGCGCGCACTCGGCCTGGATCACCGTCGAGAAGGTCCATGACCCGATGAGCGTCAGCTGCCGGCGCAGCATGTCGGTGCTCACGTCGAGCGTCACGGTGTCGCCCTCGCCGACGTAGCAGCACGTGCCCCAGGTCCTGGTGCTGCGGACCGCCTGCTGGCGCGCGGCGGGCGCGCCCGAGCTGTCGAGCGTCAGCTCGGCGCCGAGGCCGTGCGTGAGCTGCCTGATCGCGGCGATCGGATCGTCGGACTGCGGGTTGATCGTCTCGGCCGCACCGAACGCCTTCGCGCGCGCGAGGCGCTCCGGGCTCACGTCGAGCGCGATCACCCGCGCGCCCATAACGGTGGCGAGCTGAGTCGCCGACAGGCCGACCGGTCCCTGGCCGAAGATCGCGATCGTTTCGCGCCCCGACGCCTGCATGCGCCGCAATGCGCCGTAGGCCGTTCCGGTCCCGCACGAGATCGCGGCGCCGGTCTCGTACGAGAGCTCGTCCGGGAGCGGCACCAGCGTGCTCGCAGGGACCTTCATCCACGGCGCGTGCGCGCCGTGCCCGGTCACGCCGTAGACGACGATGCCTTCGGGGCAGAGCTGCGACCAGCCGACGCGGCAGTGGTGGCAGACGCCGCACCCCTTGTAGTGATGGCACATGACGCGGTCGCCGACCCTGGCCTGGCGCTCGGTCACGCCGGGGCCCACCGCGGCGACGACGCCGCACGGCTCGTGCCCCGCGATCACGGGTCCCGACAGCGCACCGAGGCCGAGGGCGGACGTTCCACCGGTCTTGGACGCGCGGTAGAACTTGAGGTCGCTGCCGCACATCCCCGAGGCCTTGATCGCCAGCACGACTTCGCCCGGTCCGGGTGTCGGGTCGGGAAACTCCATGAACGCCAGCTCCCGATCGCCAGTGAACACCACTGCCTTCATCGCGCCCTCTTGGCAATTGCCCGTCTGCGTCGTCCAGCCGACGCGGAGAAGAGGGTAGCATCGGACAAAGCTCCCGGAGAAGGCGCCCGATGTCTTCCGCCGCCGCACGCCCGCTGCTCGCCGAGCTCGAGGGCCTTCTCGCGACCTTTGCGCCGGATGCGGCGCCGCGCAAGCGGGCGCTGCTCGACGCGCTGCGCACGCGCGAAGTCCGCACCGCGCGCGATGCACTCAAGCTCCATCGCGCCACGTGCTTCCTGCGCGCGTTCCCGGACGACCGTGCGGTGTATCGCGCCGCGAGCGCCCTGGCGGCGGGGTTCGGGGCGCGGATTGCACGGCTTCCGCGCGCGGAGCGCGCGAAGCTCGACGACACCGGACTCGCCGGCTCCCTCGTGCGGCACACGTTCACCCGCGCCGCGGCGCGCTGGCTGGCGCAGCGCTTTCCCGACGACGTCGAGATCGACTGGCGCGCCTACGACGCGCCCGACCGCCTCGACCCGCTCCTCATGCCGCTGCTCACGCGCGCCGAGGAGGACACGTTCGACGACACCCGGGCCGGAATCAAGGACTGGCTCGGTCGCGCCAAGGGCGCTTTCCCGCACTCGGATCTCGCATGGCTCATGCACCAGGAGCGCGGGTCCCGGATGTCGCCGGCGCAGTGGAGCCTCGCGTACGAATGCGCCGAGGTGCCGCTCGTCTGGCGGCTCCGGGACAGTCGCGGCGCGATCACGCACAACGCGCTGCCCGGGATCGCGATCGCCTTCCGCACGGGAATGCGGCGACCCGCAGCGGACTCGAAAGCCGAGATCGCCCGTCCGCTGGAGCGGATGGAATTGCTCGCGCCGCGTGGCGCGCGAAAGGTGCTCGACGTGTGGCGCGCCGCCCTGCTTGCGCGCACCCGCGGCGTGTACCCGGTCGAGCAGGCGAACGACCGCGAGTGCTATCTCGCGGATCTGGGCGAAGGCGTGCAGATCGCGGTCGTCGGCGCGCGGGTGCCCGCGCGCGCAGTGCTCGAGGTGAACTACGGGTTCCTGTTCCTCGCGAACGGGCGGCCGATGGGCTACGGCGGTTTCACGCCGCTATTCCGACAGGCCAACACCGGCATCAACATCTTCCCGGATTTCCGTGGCGCCGAGGCGGCGTTCGTCTTCCAACAGTACCTCCGGATGATCCACACGATCGCCGGCTGCACCCGCTTCATCGTCAACCCTTACCAGCTCGGGGATGGAAACGACGAAGCGCTTGCGAGCGGCGCGTACTGGTTCTACTACCGGCTCGGTTTCCGCTCCGTCGGCGCGGCCGAGCGCCGGCTGGCCGATCGCGAGTTTGCGCGGCTGCGCGCCGATCGGCGCTACCGCGTGCCGATGCCCGCGCTGCGCAAGCTGGGGGCGGCAGACGTCCATCTCGAGCTGCGCGGCGAATCCGCCGACGGGCTGTTCGAAGAGCGTTGGCTCGACGATCTCGCGGCCGGCGCTACGGCGCTGATCGCGCGGGAGGGCGTGGCCGAGCGGCACGTCGCGCTCCGTCGGATCGTGGGTCGCGTGGCCGCTGCGCTAGGCGTCGCGGGCGAGCGCTGGTCGGCGGCCGAGCAGGCAAGCCTCGCGGCGTTTGCGCCGATCGTCGGACAGATCGCCGTTCTGGACGCCTGGCCCGCGGCGGACAGGCACGCGCTCGTCGAGCTGATCCGCCTCCGCTGCGCGCCGCTCGAGCGCGATTTCGCGCTGCGCGCGCGCAGCCATGACGCGCTTCGCAGCGCGCTCGCCCGGGTCGCGAAGGGCCGGTCGAGCAGGCGCCCGCCTTAGACCTCGTGGCATGCAGGCGCAAAAAAAAAGACGCAGGCCCCTCGAAAGGGGCCTGCGTCGCATCGTGCGTGCGCTACTTCGCGGTGCGGGTGAGATTCGCGGTGTCGTAGCCGAGCGATGCCGCCTGCGCGACGGCCCGCAGATAGGTTGCATCGTCGAGCGTCCGGGTCTGCGACAGGATCCAGAGGTGGTCGCGGTCGGTCGAGCCCAGGATCACGTACCGGGCGTTCAGGTCCAGCGCAAGCGCGTAGTAGTCGCCCCAGGTGAACGGCGGGACCGTGTACCAGAGCGAGGTGAACCGGACACCTAGCGTCCCGGTGGCCGGGGCCTCCTCAAAGCGCCCCTGGCCGACGGCGACGCCCCAGCTGCCGTCGGTCTTGCGGCACTGGTGAACGACGGAGATGTCGCCATCGGTGCGGAGAAGGAAGGTTGCGGCGACTTCCGGCCCGCAGTTGCGCTGCGGCCAGTTGGAAAGGCGCGCGACCTCGTACCAGCGGCCTTCCCAGCGCGTGAAGTATGCGCCCGGCGCCGGTGCGGAGGTCTGGGCGGACGCGGCGCCGGCAAGGCAGGCGGCCAGCGCGACAGACAGGGAAATGGTCCGGATCTTCATGCCGAGGCTCCCTTCCGTGATGTCCTCGTGGCGATTATGCCGGCTGCATGGCCGTTCCGCACCGGGCATTCGGCACGGTCGCAGGTAGGCCGCGTGGGCCTTGCACCGGTGTCCTCAGCCGGCGGCCACCGGCGCGAGCACCATGTGCACGAGCGCGAGCCGGCCGCTGGCGACCGCCTCCAGCCCGCGCTGCAATGCCGGCCTCACGTCGCCGGGGCGCTCGACCTTCTCGCCGCTCCCGCCGAACGCGTGCGCGAGCAGGACGTAGTCGGGCTGCGGGGCGATCGAAGTGCCGGCGAAGCGCCCGGTCTGCACCGCGGCGCCGCGCGGGAAATAGGTCGCGACGTCGGTCTTCTGCGAGAGGTAGCCCGCGTTGTCGAAGAGCACCACCATGATCGGCAGCCGATGCTCCTGCGCGGCGCCGAACGAGCCCGCGACGGGGTTGTAGTGGAATGCGCCGTCGCCGATCGTGCAGACGACCGGACGATCCGGTTGCGAGTGCTTGACGCCGAGCGCCATGCCGAGGCCGACGCCCAGGCCGCCATAGCTCGCCTCGTAGAAGCTCCCCGCCCCGGCCCGCTCGTGAAGCCGCAGCAGGTCGAGCCGGTGCGTGATCGTCTCGTTCACGAGGATGGCGTCGTCGGGCAGGACGTTGTTTAGCTCGTGCGCGATCCAGCGATTCTCGATGCCGGGCCCGCGTCCGGTGGCCCGTGCGGCCTCGCGCCGGGCCGTCCGCTCGCGCTCGTGCCGTTCGCCCCATTGCGCGAGCTGCGCTGCCCGCGAGCGGGGCGGGACGAGCTGCCGCACGCGATCCACGAGCCGCTCGAGCGACGGCCCGACCTCGCCCGCGGCGACCAGATCGGCGCGGTAGCCCCAGAACGGCAACCGCGAATGGAGCGGGTCCTCGCCCAGGACGAGGACGCGGGTCCCGTCGCGCGGCGCCGCCGACGCCGGGTGCCACGGCGCCACCGATTCGACCAGGAAGACCACGTCGGCCTGCGCCAGCGCATCCGGCATGTCCTCGACCACGATGCCGCCGTACAGCGGATGGGCGCGCGGGAAGTTGACGTAGTACGGCTGCCAGGCCTCGAGCACCGGCGCGCCGAGCGATTCGGCGAGCGCGACGAGAGCGCTCACCGCCGCGCGATCCTTGCCGGCTTCCTCGGTGACGATCACCGGGTGCCGGGCATCGCACAGCGCCCGGGCGATGTCGTCGATGACGGCCGGGGCGACCTCCGCGGGCCGCGGCAGCGCGGCGACCGCCGGTGCGCCGGCGACCATCGCCTCCATGAGGTACTCGGTCGGCACCGACACGAACACCGGCCCTCTCGGCACCGCCGTCGCGAGCTGGCACGCGCGCTGCACCGTGTGCGGCAGGAGCGCACTCTGGTTCAGGGCGAAGCTCCACTTCACGCACGGCTCCATGAGCCGGGCGGGGCCGCCGGTGTCGGTGAGCAGGCGCAGCCACTGCCGGCCGAGCTTCGGTCCCGGCGCCTCGCCGAAGCCGATCGATTCGCCCGCCAGCACCACCATCGGGATGCGCTCGTGCAGCGCGGCCCGCACGATCATGGTCGCGTGCAGCGCGCCCACCGTCGTGTGCAGGAAGATGGCTGGCAGCTTGCCGGTCGCCTTCGCGTAGCCGAGCGCCATCGCGACCGCGGTTTCCTCGTGGCGCGAGGAGACGTACTGCGGGAAGTCCGCGGCCGCGTGCGGCGCGGCGAGCGCCTCCCAGACCGGCGCCCAGTCGGAGCCGGGCGAAGCGAAGATGCGCTCCACTCCCATCGCGCGCAGGCCGCGCAGCAGCGCTTCCGCGCCGCTCGTCGCGGCTGGCGCGGTCATCGAATCCCCGGCATGCGGACGTGAGGGTCGGTCCTCACTTGTCGATGCCGAGCTCCCTGAGGAGCTTCGCGTACCGCTCGAATTCGGCGCGCACGTACGCGGCGAACGCCTCGGGCGTCATCGGCGGCGCGAGGTTCACCGCCAGCGTCCGGAACCGCTCGCGCACGGCCGGCTCCTGCATCACCTTCTGCACCTCGGCGTTGAGCCGGTCGACGATCGCGCGCGGGGTGCCGTTCGGCGCGTAGAAGCCGAAGTACGGGCCGCCGTCCACGCCCTTGATGCCGTTCTCCTCCAGCGTCGGCACGTCCGGGAAGTCGGGATGGCGCTGCGGCCCGGCGACCGCGATAAGGCGGAGCTTGCCGCCCTTGACCTGGGCGAGCCCGACGCCCGGATCGAACGTGGAGTCGATGACGCCGCCGAGCAGATCCTTCAGTGCCGGGCCCGCACCCTTGTAGGGAATGTGGTTGAGCTTCACGCCGGCCTCGCGGCTGTAGACCTCCGCGGCGACGTGCGGCGAGGTGCCGTTGCCCGGGGTGCCGTAGCTGAGCTTGCCCGGGTTCGCGCGCGCGTAAGCGACGAATTCCTGGTAATTGTTCACCGGCAGATCGGGCTTGAGGATGACGTAGAGGGACACGGCTCCGGTCGCCGCCACCGGCGTGAGCATCTTCACCGGGTCGAAATCCGCCCGCTTCACGATGTGGGGCGAGATCATCATGCTCGAGCCGGGCGAGTAGACGAGGGTGTATCCGTCCGGATCGGCGCGGGCCACGCCCTCGAACCCGATGTAGCCGTCGCCGCCGGCGCGGTTCTCCACGACGAACGGCTGCCCGAGCGTCTCGGTGAGGCGCGCCCCGAGCACGCGCATCGTGATGTCCGCGACACCGCCCGGCGCCACGTTCACGATCACCCGCACCGGCTTCGCCGGCCACTGCTGCGCCTGCACCCCGCCCGCGAACGCGATCAGCGCTGCCGCCGCGATTGCGAGTCCTTTCATGGTGGTCCTCCTCCGGATGTCGCCGAACGCGAACGTTAAGACATCGGCCCGCGGATGTCCAAGGTTTCGTGGCGCTTGACAGGCGCCGCGGCCGACACGAACATGAACATGTTCATGAATTGCGCCGGCGCGTTTGCGCGGTGCAGCACCTACCGGAGGAATCCTTGGCGGCCAGGCGGGTCGGCCTCGTGACTGGCGCGGCGACCGGCATCGGGCGCAGCGCCGCAGTCGCGCTTGCACGCGCCGGCTTCGACGTCGCGATCAACTACAGCCGGAGCGAGGCGCAGGCGAAGGAGACCGAGGCGCAGGCGCGTCAGACCGGGGCGCAGACCCTGCTCTACAGGTGCGACGTGAGCGACGAGGCGGGCGTGCGCGCGATGATCGCCGCGGTCGGCGAGCGCTACGGCCGGCTCGACGTGCTCGTCAACAACGCCGGGATCACCGCGTCCTGGAAGCCGCGCGACCTCGAAACGCTCGACCTCGCAGAGTGGGATCGCGTGTTCGCGGTGAACGTGCGCGGCATGTTCCAGGTCACCCGCGCGGCGTTGCCCCTCCTGCGCAAGGGCGAGCGCCCGTGCATCGTGAACACCGCGAGCATCGTCGGCCTGCGGCCCGGCCCGCAGCCGCCGCCCTATGCAGCGAGCAAGGCGGCGGTGGTGAGTCTCACCAAGACGCTCGCGTGGAACCTCGGGCCCGAGATCCGCGTGAACGCCGTGGCGCCCGGGTGGATGGAAGGCGAGTGGATGCAGCGCATGCTGAAGGACAAATACGAGGACTTGATGGGCAAGCGCGCCAAGGCGACCCCGCTCCGGCGCGTCGTCACCGCCGACGACGTGGCGGAGACGATGATGAGCCTGATCGAATCCAACCGCTTCGTCACCGGCGAGGTGATCGTCGTCGACGGCGGCTTCTCCAGCTCGACCTGACGGGGCACCGAATGCTGGAAGGCGTCGTTCCTTTTCCGCCCGAGTTCGCGCGGCGCTATCGCGAGAAGGGCTACTGGCAGGACAAGTCGCTCGCGGCGGAGTTCGCGATCGTCTTCGAGCGCTACGCGAGCCGGATCGCACTGATCGATGGCGAGCGCGAGTACGCCTACGCCGACGTCGACCGGCTCAGCTCGCGCCTCGCGCTGAACCTGCTGGAGCTCGGGCTGAAGCCGCTCGACCGCGCCGTCCTCACGCTGCCGAACGTGGCGGAGTTCGTGATCCTGTACTTCGCGCTGCAGAAGATCGGCGCCGTCCCGATCGCAGCGCTCGCGACCCATCGCTACGCCGAGGTCAGCCAGTTCGTGCGCATCGCTCAGGCTGCCGCGTGCTTCTATCCCGAGCGGCAGAGCGACTTCGAGTTCGAGCCGATGGTGCGCCGGGTGTCCGAGGAGAGCCGGTGCCTGAAGCACTGCGTGAGCCTCGCACGCCTGCGCGAGCTGATCGACCGCGAGCCGCATCTTCCGGAATCGGAGCTCGCCAAGCTCCGGATCGATCCGACCGACCCGTGCATCTTCCAGCTCTCGGGGGGGACGACCGGCGTGCCGAAGCTCATCCCGCGCACGCACAACGACTACGCCTACAACTCGAAGACCGCGGCGGCGGTGTGCGGGGTGACCGGCGACTCGGTTCTGCTGCTCGCGCTCCCGATCGCGCACAACCTGCCGCTCGCCTGCCCCGGCATCCAGGGCTACTTCTTCAACGGCGGCAAGGTGGTGCTGAGCCCCACCACGCGACCCGAGGAGATGCTCCCCCTGGCGGCGAAGCACCGCGTCACGCACATCAAAGTCGTTCCCGCGCTTCTCGTCCGGTTGATCAACAGTCCGGAGATCGGCAAGCACGACCTCTCGTCGGTCAAGGTGATCCAGAGCGGCGGGCAGCGGATGCAGCCCGAGGTGCGCCTCAAGACCCGCCAGCTGATCCCGGGCGTCTTCGTCCAGGAGAACTTCGGGATGTCGGAGGGGATGCTCTTCTTCGTGCGCGCGGACGACGCCGACGAGGTGACGCTCGAGACCTGCGGCCGGCCGATCTGTGCGGACGACGAGGTCCGCCTGTGCGACGACGACGGCCGCGAGGTGCCGCCGGGGGAGGTGGGCGAGCTTACCTGCCGCGGCCCGTACACGCTGCGCGGCTACTTCGGCGTGCCCGAGTACAACGCGCGGCAGTTCACCGCGGACGGCTTCTACCGCTCCGGCGACCTCATGCGCCTGCATCCGTCCGGCAATTACGTCGTCGAGGGCCGCAAGAAGGACCTGATCAATCGCGGCGCGGAGAAGATCAGCGCCGAGGAAATCGAGAACCTGATCCTGCAGCACCCGGCGGTGCAAAACGCCGCCTGCGTGCCGGTGCCCGATCCGAGCCTCGGCGAGCGGATGTGCGCCTGCGTCGTCCTGCGGCCGGGCGAGACGCTCACGCTCAAGGGGCTGATCGACTTCCTGGCGGGGAAGGAGATCGCGAAGTTCAAGCTGCCGGAGCGGCTCGAGGTGTTCCAGGACTTCCCGGTGTCGACCTTCGGCAAGGTGTCGAAGAAGGCGTTAGCGGAGATGGTGACGCGTCATGCGAATCGTTGACCTGCACTGCTATCCCGGCACGCACGAATGGATCGCGTCCCAGGGCCCTTATGTCGAGGCGCTCGCCAAGTACTGGAACCGGCAGTGGGTCGGCAAGACCGAGGACGAGGTCCTCAAGGACTTTACCGACGCCGGCGTCGAGGCGGTGCTCGTCGCGCTCGACCTCGAGACGACGATCGCCACGCCGCCGGTCACCAACGAGTATGTCCACGCGATGTGGAAGCGGCACCCGAAGCGGATCATCCAGGCGTGGGGCGCGGTGGAGCCGGCCAAGGGCGAGATCGCGATCCGGCAGGTGCGCAAGGCGGTGCGCGAGCTGGGGCTCATCGGTTTCCACTTCCACCCGATCATGCAGCACTTCTCCGTCGACGACCGACAGCATTACCCGCTGTTCGAGGAGATCGCTTCGCTCGGCGCCGCGGTGATGATCGACGTCGGCACCACCGGCATGGGCGCCGGGCTGCCGGGCGGCATGGGCGCGGTGATCCGCCACGCCCATCCTGCGGCGATCGACCGGCTCGCGGCCGACTTCCCCAATCTCAAGATCATCATGGCGCATCCCGGCTGGCCGTGGGTGGACGAGACGACCGCGGTCGCGCTGCACAAGGGGAACGTCTACTGGGAGATGTCCGGCTGGGCGCCCAAGTACTTCCCGGGCAATCTCAAGGTCGACATGCGCGCCCGGCTGCAGAACAAGATCATGTTCGGCAGCGACTACCCGAGCATGCCGTATGCGCGCATCCTCAAGGAGTGGCAGGAGCTCGGCTACAGCGACGCCGTGATGGAGAAGATCTTCCACGCCAACGCCGAGCGCATTCTCGCTCTCTGAGCGGTCTGCGCCGCGCGCCGATCGCGCCCGCTACCGCAGGCCGTCGGCCTGGAGCTTGAGGAGACGGCGAAGGTCGGCAATGCCTTTCCCGGGGTTGGGGCGCGGCGCGGCGATCCACCAGCGCAGCGACGCCGAGTAGACGAAGAAGATGTGTCGCGCGATCACCGCCGGGTCCTCGCGCGAGCGGATCCGCCGCGCGCGCTGCGCGGCAAGCACGAGGGCCTCGAGCCCGTCGATGAGGCGCTTGCGGATGCCGAGGAACGTCGCGGCCTGCTTGCCGCTCGAGTAGAACGTCAGCTCCTGCAGCAGGATGCGCGCGAGCGCGGGCTTACCCGCGAGCCACCGGTAGTGCACGCGGAACACGGCGATCAGCTGGTCGACGAGCGGCTGATCGGGGCGCGGCGCGGCGAGCGCGACGTCAGTGACCGCGTTCAGCTCCTCGTTGAAGATGAGGAAGACGAGGTCGCGCTTGTCCTCGGCGTAGTTGAACACCGTGCCGAGGCCTACGTGCGCGCGCTGCGCGATCTCGCGCATCGTGGCGGCCCCGTAACCGCGGCGGGTGAAGAGGTCGGCGGCCGCGGCGCGGATGCGCTCGCGGGTCGCGAGCTTCCTCTGCTCGCGGAGCCCGAGGCGCCCTGCGCCCTTGCGCCGGGCCCGCCTCATCGCTCCGCCGGTGGCGTCCACGGCGGCGGGACGAGCCGGCGCTTGCCGTCCTGCGTCTTGCGGATGCCAGGCTCGTCGAGCGCCTCGCGATCCCACAGCTGGCAGGTGACCTGCTGGTGCTTCTGGTCGAGCGCCTCGCAGTAGTTCGTGTACTCGCAGATGCGCGCCTGGGCGCCGTGCCCGAGGCGGACCTTCTCGAACCAGTCGGGGTCGGCGAGGCTCTGGCGCGCGAACCCGATCACGTCGGCCCGGCCCGCGCGGAGCAGCGCTTCCGCCTGCTCGAAGCCGTGCATGCCGCCGGTGACGATCACCGGCGTCGCGAATCCCGCGGTGCGCACCGCCGCGTGGATGGCCGCGGTCGGCTCGACATTGCGCCCGAAGGGCCCGCGCTCGTCCGAGACGTACTGCGGCATGCACTCGTAGCCGCTCGGGCCGGTGTACGGATACGCCGACCAGCCGATTGCCGGCTGTTTCGCGTCCTCGAACTTGCCGCCGCGCGAGAGCGAGAGGAAATCCATCCCGGCGCGCGCGAACTCGACGCCGAACCAGGCGGTGTCCTCGACCGTGTTGCCCCCCTCGATGTTCTCCTCGCTCAGGAAGCGGCAGCCGACCGGGTAGTCGTCGCCGACATTCGCGCGCACGCGCCGGAACACCTCGAGCGGGAGGCGGACGCGGTGCTCGCGCGGCCCGCCGTAGCCGTCGGGACGATCGTTGCGGCGCGAGAGGAACGAGGCCATCGTGTAGGCGTGCGCATAGTGCAGCTCCACGCCGTCGAAGCCCGCCGCGCGCGCGCGGCGCGCGGCGTGCGCGAAGAGATCGGGCAGCACCTTCGGCAGGGCGCGGATGTGCGCGAGCTCCATGTCGGTAACGCGCTCGCGATGCCCGAAGCGCAGCGCCTCGAGCTCGCGCGTCTCGAGCACGCGGGCGAGCTCGTCGTCGGAAAGCTGCGCGAGGTGCCGGCGGACGAGGTCTTCCGGCCAGCTCTCCGCCCCGATCCGTTCCCGGTGCCAGGGCTGGATCTCGAGGAACCGCGCGAAAAATTTCTCCGGATCCGGACGACGGCGGATGGCGAGGAAATCGATGATCTGGATGAGCAGGCGAGTGTGACCGTCGCTCGCGCGCCGCACCGTCTGCACGAGCTCCTTCAGGCCGGGCAGGAAGCGGTCGTGGCCGATGCGCAGCAGCGGTCCGCTCGGAATGTCGCGGATGCCGGTCGCCTCGACGACGATGGCGCCCGGCCTGCCGCGGGCGAAGCGCTCGTACCACTCGAGGTTCTCGTCGGTGACGAACCCTTCTTCGGTCGCACGCCAGGGCACCATGGCCGGGACCCACGTGCGCGTCTCGAGCCGCATGGCGCCGATCGCGACCGGGCTGAAGAGGAGCGAGCGCGCGGCTTCCTCGCGCGTGGGCCAGCGGCCCGGCGCGGGCTTCCACTTGATGCGTTGAGGCGGGCGCCACATGCCGACCCCAGTGTAGCGAATCGGCGCTCGCGCGGCGCCACTCCGGGGCGGCGGCCGCCGGGGTAGGGCAAAATAGCGGAAAAGACGGACACCGGCGTGTCGTTCTTCAACCTCTATCGCCACAACTTTGCGCGCGTCGCGGTGTGCATTCCCGAGGTGCGCGTCGCGGATCCCGCGTTCAACGCCGCGCGCACGATCGAGCTGCTGCGCGAGGCTGCCGGCCGCAAGGCGGTGATCGCGCTCTTTCCCGAGCTGGGGCTCTCCGCCTACTCGTGCGAGGACCTGTTCCACCAGCAGGCGCTGCTCGACGCGACGCGCGGGGGGCTCGAGCAGGTCGTCGCCGCGTCACGCGAGGCCGCGGTCGTGGCCGTCGTCGGCGCGCCGCTCGCGATCGAAGGGCGGCTCTACAACTGCGCCGTCGTGATCCACCGCGGCCGCATCCTGGGCGTCACGCCCAAGACGTATCTGCCGAACTACCGCGAGTTCTACGAATTGCGCCAGTTCACGCCGGGCGACGCGGGCGCGCCGGCGACGATCGCCGTCGCCGGGCAGTGCGACGTGCCGTTCGGCGCACGGCTCGTCTTCCGCGCGGCGAACCAGCCGCTGCTCGCGTTTCACGCCGAGATCTGCGAGGACCTGTGGACGCCGATCCCGCCTTCGTCCCACGCGGCGCTCGCCGGCGCGACCGTGCTCCTCAACCTGTCGGCGTCGAACGTCACGGTCGGCAAGGACGACTACCGCCGCCAGCTCGGCGCGAACCAGTCGGCGCGCTGCCTCGCCGCATACCTCTATAGTGCGGCGGGCTTCGGCGAGTCCACGACCGACCTCGCGTGGGACGGCCACGGGTTCGTGTACGAGAACGGGACGCTGCTCGCCGAGTCCGAGCGGTTCGTCTACCGGTCGCACCTGATCACCGCCGACGTCGACCTCGATCGCATCGCGCAGGACCGCATGCGCCAGAACAGCTTCGGCGAGTCGGCGCGTCGGCACGCGGAGGAGCTGGCGCGCTTCCGCTCCGTGAGCTTCGACCTCGAGCTTCCCGCCGACGGTGAGCTGCCGCTCGAGCGGACCTACGAGCGGTTCCCGTACGTGCCCTCGGATCCGGCGACGCGCGACGAGCGCTGCCAGGAGGTCTACGACATCCAGGTGCACGGCCTGGTCAAACGTCTGAAGGCGATGGGCGCGTCCAAGGTGGTGATCGGCGTCTCGGGCGGCCTCGACTCGACGCAGGCGCTGATCGTCTGCGCGCGCGCGATGGACGTGATGGGCCTGCCGCGCGCGAACATCCTCGCCTACACGATGCCCGGCTTCGCGACGACCGAGCGCACGCTGTCGCAGGCGCGGCGCCTGATGCAGGCGGTGGGGGCGGCCGCGCACGAGATCGACATCCGCCCGAGCTGCACCCAGATGCTCAAGGACCTCGGGCACCCGTACTCGCGCGGCGAGAAGGTGTACGACGTCACGTTCGAGAACGTGCAGGCCGGCGAGCGGACGAGCCATCTCTTCCGGCTCGCCAACCTGCACAATGCGCCGGTGGTCGGCACGAGCGACCTGTCGGAGATCGCGCTTGGCTGGAGCACCTACGGCGTCGGCGACCACATGGCGCACTACCACGTCAATGCGAGCGTGCCGAAGACGCTGGTCCAGTTCCTGGTACGTCACGTCGCGGCCACGCAGCAGCTCGGCGCCGAGGCGAGCCGGGTGCTGCTCGAGGTCCTCGACACGGAGATCAGCCCGGAGCTGGTGCCCGGTCACGAGAATGGACAGCCCGCGCAAACTTCCGAGAGCGTGGTCGGGCCGTACGAGCTGCAGGACTTCCACCTCTATTACACGCTGCGCTTCGGGTACTCGCCGCGCAAGCTCGCCTTCCTGTCCTGGAGCACCTGGCGCGACGCGGGGCGGGGCAGCTGGCCGGACACTCCCGCCGCGCGGCGAACGGGCTATCCGATCGGCGAGATCAAGCGCTGGCTGGGCGTGTTCCTGAAGCGCTTCTTCCAGCTCTCGCAATACAAGCGCAGCGCGCTGCCGAACGCGCCGAAGGTCGGTTCCGGCGGTTCCCTCTCGCCGCGCAGCGACTGGCGGGCACCGAGCGACGGCGAGGCGACTGCGTGGCTCGCCGAGCTCGACTCGGTTCCCGATCGCTGAGCCATGACCCTCTCGCTCGCAAATCTCGGAGGCCCGGGCGCGGGTGGCGCGTCGAGCCCGCTCGCGTGGGCGGTGACGGCCTCGATTGCGCTGCACGTCGCGCTGATCGCCGGCCTCCCGGAGCTCTGGGACTACTCGCCCGCGCCTGCGACCACCCTGCTGAACGCACGGCTGGAACCCGGAATGCCGGCGAGCAGCGCCGATGTCGCCCCGGCGGCGGAGCCGGCGAAGCAGCCGCACCTTCCGGCCGAGCGGATGACGGCGCCCCGGCCGACGAAGGCCGCGTTACCCGCCGCGCGCCCGGACCGCGCGCGACGGGACGTCACGGAGATCATCGAGCCGGCAGCGCCGGCGGCCCCGCTTGAGCAGGCCGCCGTCGCCCCCGCGGCCGGCACCGGCGGATCGGTCAGCGGCGAGCCCACGCTCGCGCCCCGTCCAGGCGACGATGCGCTCGATCTGGGCTCGCTCGCGCAGTACCGGCTCGCGCTGATCGGCGCCGCGAAGCGCCACCGGCTGTATCCGGAGCACGCGATCGAGCGCGGCTGGCAGGGCAGGGTGACGGTGCGGCTCGCGTTCGGCGCGGACGGCGCGATCGCGGCGGCGCTGGTCCACCGGTCGAGCGGACACGGATCGCTCGACCGGCAGGCGGTCGAGATGCTCCGCAAGGCCGCCGCGCTCACGCCGCTCCCCCCGGCGCTGCGCAGCCGCGAGTTCTCGGTCGAGGTGCCGGTGCTGTTCGAGCTGCGCGGCGCGGGGTGAGGGGCGTCGCGCCGCGCGCGGCAAAGCCCGCCTACTGCTGCTGCGGGGAAAACGCCACCACGTGATCGACGTCCAGCCGGATGCCGATGCGCTCGCCGAGTGCGTGGTTGTGATGGCTCGGCACGAGCGCAAGCACCTTCCGGCCGCTCGCGAGCCTGAGCGTGTAGAGGATCTCGGCGCCGCGGAACGCCTTGTGCACGACCTCGGCCTTCAGCGCGCTCGCGTCGTCGTGCACGACGTCGTCGGGACGCAGCAGCACGTCCACTTGGCAACCCTTGCCGCAGCGGTCGCAGCCGATCTCGCACATCCGCGGGATCTCGCCGGCGAGCGTCCCGAGCTCGATGTCCACCGCGCGCGAACTGAGGACATTGCCGGGCAGGAATACGCCCTGTCCGACGAAGTCGGCGATGAAGCGGGTGGCGGGCCGGTGATAGAGGTTGTACGCGGAGTCCCACTGCACGATGCGGCCGGCGTCCATGATGCCGATCTCGTCGGCGATCGCGAACGCCTCCTGCTGGTCGTGCGTGACGAGCACCGCGGTGGTCTGCGTGCGCTTGATGATCTCGCGCACGTCCGCGCCCAGCCGCTCGCGCATCTCGACGTCGAGATTGGAAAACGGCTCGTCGAGCAGCAGGAGTTCGGGCTCCGGCGCGAGCGCGCGGGCGAGCGCAACACGCTGCTGCTGGCCGCCCGAGAGCTCGTGCGGGTACTTGTGCGCATGTCCGCCAAGGCCGACCGCGTCGACGAGCGCCGCGACGCGCCTGCCGCGCGCCTGGCGGGAGGCGCCGTGCAGCCCGAAGGCGATGTTCTCGGCGACCGGGAGGTGGGGGAACAGCGCGTAGTCCTGGAAGACCATGCCGATGCGGCGCTTCTCGGGCGCGACCGTGACGCCGGTGCCGGAGACGAGAGCGCCCGCGAGACGGATCTCGCCGCGCGTCACTGGCTCGAACCCGGCGATGCAGCGCAGGGCAGTGGTCTTGCCGCAGCCGCTCTGCCCGAGCAGGCAGCCGATGGCGCCGCGCGCGAGCGTGAACGACAGGCCCTTGACGACCTCGTGGTCGTCATAGGCCTGATGCACCTCGCGCAGTTCGAGGAGCGGCACCGGGTCCATACGTGGCTGATTATAGAGCGCCTGCCTGGTGCAGAAACAAGAATCATTCTTGTTAAAATCGGCTCCGGGGAGTCAAGGCCATGACGGCAGGGCTCGATTCCGCACAGACCCCGACCACAAGGGGGGGATTCCAGGGGCTGCACCGGCGGCCCCTGGGCGCACTCGGCTGGGCAGCGCTTGCAGTCGCGGCGTTCATCGTCGCGCCGATCCTGGCGGTCGTGGGAAACGTGTTCGCGCCGAGCGAGTCGACCTGGGCGCATCTCGCATCCACGGTCCTCCCCGGATACGTCGGCAACACGGCGCTCCTCCTCGTCGGCGTCACCTGGGGCGTGGTGTCGATCGGCGTGTTGTCCGCGTGGCTCGTCACGGCTTACCGGTTCCCGGGCCAGCGGGTGCTCGAATGGGCGCTCATCCTGCCGCTCGCGATGCCGGCTTACGTGATGGCCTACGCCTATACCGACTGGCTGCAGTTCAGCGGGCCGGTGCAGTCGGCGCTCCGGGCGTCGACCGGCTGGCAGGCGCGCGAGTACTGGTTCCCGGAAATCCGGTCGCTGCATGGCGCCGCGGCGATGTTCTCGTTCGCGCTGTATCCATATGTGTACCTCCTCGCGCGCACCGCGTTCCTCGAGCAGTCGCGCAGTGCGATCGAGGCGGGGCGCCTCGCCGGGTACGGTGCCTGGGGCACGTTCTTCCGCGTCGCGCTGCCGCTCGCGCGGCCGGCCATCGCGGGGGGCACCGCGCTCGCGCTGATGGAGACGCTCGCCGATTTTGGCGTCGTGTCGTACTTCGCCGTCGAGACGTTCACGACCGGGATCTTCAAGGCCTGGCTGTCGATGGGCGACATCGTGGCCGCCGACCAGCTCGCGACCTGCCTGCTCGGGTTCGTGCTCGTCGTCATCGCGCTCGAGCGCATGAACCGCGGCGCGGCGCGCTACCACAACACCACCTCCCGCAAGCCGCAGCCTCCGCACCGGCTACGCGGCGCGGGGGCCCTGCTGGCGCTCGCCGCTTGCGCGGCGCCCGTGGTCTTCGGGTTTCTGCTGCCCGCCGCGATCCTGCTCAGACTGGCGATCGTCGACCCGGACGCACAGTGGGACGCGCGCGTGCTGGCGCTCGTGGCGAACAGCACGACCGCCGCAGGCATCGCCGCTGTGCTCGCAGTGACGATCGCAGTGGTGATGGCGTACGCAGGAAGGCTCTCGCACAGCCCGCTCGTTGCCGGCGCGAACCGCGTCGCCTCGCTCGGCTACGCGATTCCGGGGGCAGTGATCGCAGTGGGGATCATGGTGCCGCTCGGCAAGCTCGACAACGCCGTGGCGGCGTGGCTGGAGCAGGCGTTCGGCGTCGATGCCGGACTGCTGCTGACCGGCACCATCGCCGCGCTGATATACGCGTACCTGGTTCGCTTCCTCGCGGTGGCGCTGCAGACGGTGGAGGCCGGACTCTCGAAGATCACGCCGAGCATGGACGATGCGGCCCGCAGCCTGGGCCTCGGGCCTGCCGCAACGCTGCGCCGAGTGCATGCTCCCCTGCTCAGGACCAGTCTCCTGACGGCCGGCCTGCTCGTGTTCGTCGACACGATGAAGGAGCTGCCCGCCACCTTCGCGCTGCGGCCCTTCAACTTCGACACGCTGGCCGTGGCCGCCTATCATCTCACGAAGGACGAGCGGCTCGCCGAAGCGGCAGTGCCCTCCCTGCTGATCGTCGCAGTCGGGCTGGTGCCGCTCCTGTTCGTCTCCCGCCGCTACATGCGAGCGGCGGGTTGAGCCGCCGGGCTATTTCCAGGCGACGCGGTCGAAGACCTTTTGCGACGCCGGCTGGTTGCGCCCCAGCACCGCGACGTTGATCGCATCGACCCTGATCTGTCCGATGGGCGGGAGGACGGGATTTGCGACCTGAACCGACGCCACTACGGGCCATTCGTTGTTGCCGTCGGCGAAGTACCGCTGCGCCTCATCGCTCGCGAGGTATTCCAGGAATTTGATCGCGGCGTCGCGGTGCGGGGCGTTCTTCAGCACGCCCGCGCCCGAGATGTTCACGTGCGTGCCCCAGGTGGACTGATTGGGAAAGACGATCGCGACCTTCTCGACGAGCGCCTTGTCCTCGGGCTTCGCCGAGCGCGCGAGTCGCGCCCAGTAGTAGCTGTTCACGACAGCGAGCTCGCACTCGCCGGACGCCACGCCCTTGATCTGGTCGGTGTCGCCGCCCTTCGGGTCGCGGGCGAGGTTGGCCCTGACGCCGCGCGCCCAGACTTCGGCCTGCGCTTCGCCCAAGTGGTCGATCATCGCCCCCATGAGCGAGAGGTTGTAGACGTGCGCGCTCGAGCGCGTGCAGATCTTGCCCTTCCACTTCGGGTCGGCGAGCGATTCGTAGGTCGGGACGTCGGCGGGCTTGACCCGCGCCTTGTCGTAGGCGATCACGCGCGCGCGGAGCGAGAAGCCGAACCACTGGCCGCCCGGTTCCCGGAAGCTCGCCGGGACGCGGCTCTCCAGCGCCGCGGACTTCACCGACTGGAACAGGCCGAGCTGCTCGGCCCGCCACAACCGGCCGGCGTCGACGGTGATGAGCACGTCGGCGGGGCTCTTCGCGCCCTCGTTCCGGATCCGCTCGATGATCGCGTCGTCCGAGGCCTCGATCCGGTTGATCTTGATGCCGGCCTGCTTGGTGAAGTTCCCGTAGAGCGCCTCGTCCGTCTGATAGTGACGGGACGAATAGACGTTCAACTGTTTGTCTTGCGCTGCCGCTGGTGCGAGGGGAAGCATCGCAGCAATCAGCCCTGCGATGGCGAGGGTTTCGAGGGGTTTCACTGCAGCTCCGATTCGGGGGATGGCCGGAAACGAACGGCACGGATGCTAACGCGAATCGTTCTCATTTGCAAGGGTGCGCGCGCAATTGCTTGACTTGACCGACGTCCGGGTGGAACGGCGCGAGGGGATCAGAAGCTCACGCGCCGCGCGCCGTTGAATCGCTGCGTCCAGTACCGCAGATCCATCTCCTCGATGCGGACGGCCCCGCCGGTGCTCGGGGCGTGGACGAAGCGCGCGTCGCCGAGGTAGATCCCGACATGCGAGAACGCTCGCCGCTGGGTGTTGTAGAAGACGAGGTCGCCGGGACGCAGCGCGCCGGGCTCGACAGCGGTGCCGGTGCGCGCGAGGTCGAAGGTGTTGCGCGGCAGTCGCAATTGCATCGAGCGCGCGAAGACATAGGCGACGAGCCCCGAGCAGTCGAAACCGGTCTCGGGCGACCCGCCGCCTGCAGCGTATCGCGTGCCGACGAGGGAGAGCGCGATCAAGGCGACCTCACTGGGTTCGCTTGGCGTGCCAGCGGCAACGGGATCCGTTCCTGCAGCGGAGGTCGGAAGTCGGTCATGCAGGCGCGGCGCGGTGCTGCATCCGCCCAGAAGCAGAGCGGAAAAAGACAGGATAAACATTGCGTTGAAGCGCATGTCTCGGGTACTTTAGGAGACGTCGCCCCGGCTGTAAAGCGGCGGCCGGGTGCGCCCGTGGCTAAGGACCTGCGTAATGCTGCCCGAACCCCGAATCGAGGCGTCCACGCGATCGGGATCGGGAGGTTAGCCTGTCGGCATTCGCCGCGTTGCGCGAGGTGTCCATGAAGCGCCTGTCCCTCATTCTGCTCTTCGCCCTCCCCGTTCTCGGGATCGCCCGTGCGGACGAGATCGATGTCATCCAGCTCAAGTACCGGACCGCCGAGCAGGTCATCCCGACGCTCCGGCCGCTGCTCGAGCGGGGCGGCGGGCTGAGCGGCATGCAAAGCACGGTCGTGATCCGCGCGAGCCGCGCGAACATCGCGCAGCTCAAGCAGGTGGTCGCAACTCTGGACACGATCCCGAGGCGCCTGGTGATCTCCGTGCGGCAGGATGCCGGCGGGAGTTTCGAGCGGCGCGGAGCGGGCGTTTCCGGTACCGTGGGCAGCGGCGAGGTGCGGGTTGGCGTGAACGAGGCGCCGCGCCCGCAGTCCGGCCTCACGGTCGGCGTCTACGACTCGCGCGGCACGGCCGACGATCGCATGACGAGCCAGGTCCAGGCGCTCGAGGGCAGCCCGGCGTACATCTCCGCCGGGAAGTCGGCGCCGGTGCGGAGCCACGTGGTCACGCCCGCGCCGGGCGGCGGCAGCGTCATGCAGAGCACGACGACCTTCCAGAACGTCGCGAGCGGCTTCTACGTCATCCCGCGCGTCTCCGGCGACCGCGTCTTCCTCGACATCGCGCCGCAGCGCGCGACGCCCGGCCAGCACGGCCCGGGCAGCGTGAACCACCAGCAGATCGTGACGACCGCGAGCGGGCGACTCGGCGAATGGTTCCAGCTCGGCGTCATCGACCAGAGCGCGGCGCAGTCGCAGTCCGGAATCCTCTCCGGCTCGAGCGGCACGCGCTCGAGCTCCTCGAGCGTCTGGGTGCGGGTCGACGAGATCCGGTGAGCCCGCCGGGCCGCCCCAAGGGCGAACTCCCGAGCGCGGCTAGCGCGAGGGTAGTCCTATGAGCGCGGCCGACCTCGACGCCGCGCTCGACACGATCTTCGCGCCGGACGGCCCGCTCAGCCGCGCGCTTCCCGACTATCGCCCGCGCGTGCAGCAGCGCGAGATGGCGTCGCGCGTCGGGCGCGCGATCCGCGAGCGGCGGGTACTCCTCGCCGAGGCGGGCACCGGCACGGGCAAGACCGTGGCCTATCTCGTTCCGGCACTCCTCGCGGGCGGCAAGGTCATCATCTCGACCGGGACGAAGACACTCCAGGACCAGCTGTTCCATCGCGATCTGCCGGCGGTGCGCGCAGCTCTCGGCCTGCCGGTCACCGCCGCTCTGCTCAAAGGGCGCGCGAACTACGTCTGCCCCTACCACCTGGCGCACAACCTGGGCGAGGCGCGCCTGCCGTCGCGCCAGACCGTCGCCGACCTGCACGCGATCGCGCGGTTCGCGCGGCAGACGCGGAGCGGGGACAAGGCCGAGCTCGCCGCGGTGGCGGAGGACTCGCCGGCGTGGCCGGCCGCCACGTCCACGCGCGAGAACTGCCTCGGCGGCAAGTGCCCGGACTACTCCGGCTGCTTCGTGATGCAGGCGCGGCGCGACGCGCTAGCCGCCGACGTCGTCGTGGTCAATCATCACCTCTTCTTCGCGGACGTGGTGCTCAAGGACGAGGGGATGGCAGAGCTTCTGCCGGCCTGCAACACCATCGTCCTCGACGAGGCGCACCAGCTGCCCGGGACGGCGAGCGACTTCTTCGGCGAGACCGTCTCCACCGGCCAGATCCTCGAGCTTTGCCGCGACACGGTCGCCGAAGCGCTCGCGACCGCGCCGGACGTGCGCGAGCTGCCGGACCTCGTGCGTCGCGCGGACAAGGCCGCCCGCGACCTGCGCCTCGCGGTGCGGCTCAAGGAGGCGCGCGTTCCGGCGGCGGCCCTGGATGAAGACCGCGGCTTCACCGACGCGGTCGCCGGACTGCGCACCGCGCTCGGTACCCTCGCGCGGGGCCTCGGCGCGCTCGCGGAGCGGAGCGAGGGACTCGCCAACTGCGCGCGACGCACCGCCGAGATCGCCGACCGGCTGGATCGCTGGTCGGCGGACGACGGCGGCGAACTGGTGCGCTGGGTCGAGGCGTTCACCCAGGCGCTCGCCCTGCACATGACGCCGCTGTCGATCGCCGAGCCGTTCCGTCGCCAGCTGGGCGGCCCGCCGCGCGCGTGGATCTTCACCTCGGCGACGCTCGCCGTGCGCGGCGACTTCGCCCACTACCAACACGAGCTCGGGCTGGACGATGCGGACACCGCGAGTTGGGACAGCCCGTTCGACTACGCCGCGAACTCGCTGCTGTATCTCCCGCCGGGGCTGCCGCTGCCGAACAGCGCCGAGCACACCGATGCGGTCGTCGACGCCGCCGTGCCGGTGCTCGCCGCGAGCGGCGGGCGGGCCTTCCTGCTCTTCACCAGCCTGCGCGCGATGCGCCAGGCGCATGCGCGGCTGGCGGAGCGGATGCGGGGCGCCGGGCTCGATCTTCCGCTCCTGCTGCAGGGCGAGGGCTCGCGCAGCGAGCTGCTCGAGCGCTTCCGCCGCCTCGGCAATGCCGTGCTGGTCGCATCGGCATCGTTCTGGGAAGGCGTGGACGTGCGCGGGGAGGCGCTCTCCGTCGTCGTGATCGACAAGCTGCCGTTCGCGCCGCCGGACGATCCGGTGCTCGCAGCGCGGCTCGAGCACCTGCGCAGGCTCGGCCGCAACCCGTTCCTCGAGTACCAGGTGCCGCAGGCTGCGATCGCGCTAAAGCAGGGCACCGGCCGCCTGATCCGCGACGAGCGCGACCGCGGCGTGCTGGTGTTGTGCGATCCGCGCGTGCTCTCGAAGCCGTACGGGCGAGCGCTCCTCGACAGCCTGCCCCCGATGCGCCGCACGCGCGCGATCGCGGACGTCGCCGCGTTCCTCACGCGCCGGCTCGGCTAGAATTCCCCGCCTTAGAGCAGACGGGGGAGCGATCCATGAAAGTCCTGATCACGGGCGGCGGCGGATTCATCGGCTACCGGCTGGCGCGCAAGCTGCTCGAGCGCGGCACGATCGCGGGGCCGGACGGCCAGCCGGCCGCGATCAGCCAGATCAAACTTCTCGACACCGCGTTCCCGCCGAATCCGGACCCGCGGCTCGTCTGCGTGCAAGGCGATCTCGCGGCTCCGGGACTCATCGGCGACGTGCTGGGCACGGACACCGCGACGGTCTTTCATCTCGCCGCGGTCGTCAGCGCGGGCGCCGAAGCCGACTTCGACCTCGGGTATCGCGTCAACCTGGACGGGACGCGCCTCCTGCTCGAGGCATGCCGCCGGCTGCCGCGGCCGGCACGCCTCGTGTTCGCGAGCTCGGTGGCGGCCTTCGGCGGCGACCTGCCGCAGGTGCTGGACGACTCGACCACGCCGAACCCGCAGACGTCCTACGGGACGCAGAAGGTGATCGGCGAGTACCTGGTCACCGACCACTCGCGCAAGGGATATCTCGACGGTCGGAGCCTGCGCCTTCCGACCATCGTCGTGCGTCCCGGGAAGCCGAACCTCGCGGCATCGTCGTTCGCGAGCAGCATCTTCCGCGAGCCGCTCAATGGCGTCACCGCCGAGTGCCCGGTGCCGGAAGGCACCGGAATATGGCTCCTCTCGCCGCGCAAGGTCGTCGACGCTCTCATCCATGCGCACGACCTGCCTTCATCCGCGTGGGGCGTGAACCGGGTGCTCAACCTCCCGGGGATCACGGTGTCGGTGAAGGAGGGCGTCGCGGCGCTGGGCCGTGTGGCGGGCGACGCGGTGGCGGCGCGGGTCAAGTACAAGCCCGACGAGCGGATCAACCGGATCGTGCAGGGGTGGCCGGTGCGGTTCCGCACGCCGCGCGCGACCGCGCTGGGATTCGCGGCCGACCCGGACATCGAGACGGTGATCCGCGATTACATTGCCGACGAAGGGATCCGCGTCCGGTAACCGCTTGCCGTCAGGCGACGGCTACTTCCAGATCTGCCACCAGGACTTGTCGGCGCGCGCGTGCGTGCCGCTCAGCCACGGGCTGTTCGGGAAGTTCTTCACGAGCACCCGCTCGGAATCGTCGCGCAGGTCCTTCATGCCCATCCGCTCGTAGGCCTGCACCATGATATACAGCGCCTCCTCGACCGCGGGCGCATCGGGGTAGGTCTTCACCGTGTACTGCGCGCGGTTCGCCGCGGCGAGATACGCGCCGCGCCTCATGTAGTACCGCGACACGTGCACCTCGTGGGAGGCGAGCGCATTCACCAGGAAGTTCATGCGCGCGATCGCATCCGGCGTGTACTTGCTATCGGGAAAGCGCGTCGCCAGGTCCTTGAACGCCGCGAACGAGTCGCGCGCCGAGCGCGGATCGCGCTCGCTCGCGTCCTGGTCCGCGAACTGCGCAAGCAGGTTCTGGTCCTCGTAGAAGTTGACGATGCCCTTCAGGTAGTAGGCGTAGTCCACGCTCGGGTGATTGGGGTGCAGCTTGATGAAGCGGTCGCACGCGGCGACGGCCTGGGCGGGATCGTTCTCGCGGTAGTACGCGTAGGCGATCTCGAGCTGCGCCTGCTGCGCATAGCGGCCGAACGGGTAGCGCGCCTCGAGCCGTTCGAAGTACCTGATCGCCCGCGCGTAGTCGCCGTCAGCCATTGCCTCCTTGGCCTCGGTGTAAAGGCGCTGCGCGGACCAGGTGACGGTCTCGTCCTCGCTCGTGCTGAAGTTGAGCCAGCCGCAACCCGCAAGGAGGAGGGCGAGGACAAACGCTAAACTACGAAGCGCGATGCGGAACATGGCGGTAGCCGGAGGACAGGACGCGGCGGATTATAGCGCCGCCAGCGAGCGGCTCATCCCTCCGGAGCTCGCCGGGTTGCGCCTCGACCAGGCGCTCGCACAGGTCTTCCCCGAGCACTCGCGCAACCGCCTGCAGGCCTGGGTGCGCGCGGGGCGCGTGCTGCTCGATGCGCGCCCTGCGGACGATGTCAAGCGTAAGGTGTGGGGTGGCGAGCGCGTGGCGCTCGCCGCCGGGCCGGGCGCTGCGGAAACCGCACAACGCGCCGAGCCGATCCCCTTGTCCGTCGTGCACGAGGACGCCGCCATCGTCGTGATCGACAAGCCGGCGGGCCTCGTCGTCCACCCGGGCGCGGGAAACTGGGAGGGCACGCTGCTCAACGCGCTCCTGCACCACGCCCCCGAGCTGACCGGCGTGCCGCGCGCCGGTATCGTCCATCGCCTCGACAAGGACACAAGCGGGCTGCTAGTCGTCGCCAAGACGGTCGAGGCCCACACCAATCTCGTGCGCCAACTCGCCGCGCGCACGGTGAAGCGCGAGTACCTTGCGCTCGTCCATGGGCGCGTCGCGGGTGACGGCGCAATCGACGCTCCGATCGGGCGGCATCCGGTCGCGCGTACGCGCATGGCGGTGACGGCGCGCGGCCGCGAGGCACGCACGCGCTACCGGGTGGTCGAACGGTTCGAGGCGGCGACGCTCCTGGCCGTGACGCTCGAGACGGGACGTACGCATCAGATCCGCGTGCACATGCGGGCGATCGGGCATCCGCTCGTCGGCGACCCGACGTACGGCAAGCGCGGGCACGGCGCGGGGCCGCTCGCGAGTTTCCCGCGGCAGGCCCTCCATGCGGCGCGCCTCGGCCTCGTTCATCCGGTGACGGGTGAACCCTGCGAGTGGAAGTCCCGGCTTCCCGCCGACCTGCGCGCGCTGATCGCGAGCCTGCGTTGAGGACCACGGCGCCCTACGACTGGATCGTCCCGGACTGGCCGGGCCCACCCCGCGTGAGCGCGCTGGTCACCACTCGGAGCGGCGGCGTGAGCCGCGGATCGTTCGCATCCCTCAATCTCGGCACCCGCGTCGGCGACGACCCCGCAGCGGTCGAGCACAACCGCGCGATTCTCCGGAGCCGCCTTCCAGCGGACCCGGTCTGGTTGCAGCAGGTCCACGGGACGGAAGTCGTCGACGCCGAGTCGGCAGGCGACCTGCCGCGCGCCGATGGCGCCGTGGCGCGCACGCGCCACAGCGTGTGCGCCGTGCTGACGGCCGACTGCGTGCCGGTGCTCCTCGCGCACCGAAGCGGCGCGGCAGTGGGAATCGCGCATGCGGGCTGGCGCGGGCTCGCCGGCGGAGTGATCGAACGGGCGCTCGCGCGCATGGCGGTGCCGCCGGAAGACGTGATCGCATGGCTCGGACCCGGCATCGGGCCGCGCGCATACGAAGTCGGTCCCGACGTGTACGATGCGTTCGTGACGCGCAACCCGGAGGCGGCGGCGGCGTTCGAACCTCATGGGGACGGCAGGTTTAACGCCGACCTGCACACGCTCGCACGCCGGCGGCTCGAGGCGGCCGGCGTGGCTGCGGTGTACGGCAGCGGGTTCTGCACGTACACGGACGCCGGTCGCTTCTATTCGTACCGCCGCGAGAGGGCGACGGGACGGTTCGCGAGCCTGATCTGGATCGACTGATGACCCTGGCATACATCTCCGCGGCGAGCGTGATCGGCGGCCTCCTGTCGGTCGCGCTCGCGGCGCTCGTCTCGTTCGCGACGCGGACGCACTGGGTCGGCTCGCTCGTCAGCTTCGCGATCGGCGCCCTGCTCGGCGCAGCGTTCCTGGAGGTGCTGCCGCACGCCTTCAGCAACACCACCAGCATCCAGGCGACGGCAGCCACGGTGCTCGGGGGCATTCTCGCGTTCTTCGTCCTCGAGAAGCTTGTGCTGTGGCGCCACTGCCACGTCGAGGACTGCGAGGCGCACGGTGCGCACGAGGAGGGCCACGGCCACGTGCATTCACCGCCGGCCGTCGTGCACCATGACCACGGACGCAGCGGGCTGATGATCCTGGTCGGCGACAGCTTCCACAACTTCGTCGACGGCGTGCTCATCGCGGCGGCGTTCATGGAAAGCACGGCGCTCGGGCTGGTGACGGCCACCGCCGTCATCGCGCACGAGATTCCGCAGGAGGTCGGCGACTTCCTGATCCTGCTGCATTCCGGCTACAGCAAGGCGCGCGCATTCTTGCTCAACCTGCTCTCGAGCCTGATGATGCTGATCGGCGCGATCGGCGCGTACTTCGCTCTGCAGCTGGTGGAAGGCTGGGTGAATACGATGCTCGCCCTGGCCGCGGCGAGCATGATCTACGTGGCTGTCGCCGACCTGATCCCCGGACTGCACAAGCGTCCGGAGCTCGGCGCCACGGCGCAGCAGGTGTTACTCATCCTTCTCGGGATCGCGAGCGTGTGGATCGTCGGTGAGCTCGCGCACGGGCATGCCCACTGAGCGCTTGCGCCGCCTGAAGAGATGGAGAAACAGCGCGAGCGGGCCGAGACCGTAGAGCAGGAACGTGAGGACGGCGCCCACCAGGCTCGGCTCGGTGGCGGCCATTAGGATCGTGACGTACAACCAGGCGATGGCGACGATGTACATGACGGGTACTGCGGCCGGACGCATCGATTGTAGTCGCCGGTTGCATGGCGGGCCGCCGGCTTGAAGATGCTCGTGACCGGCGCGGCCGGGTTCATCGGCGGCGCGCTCTGCGACCGGTTGCTCGCGCGCGGCGACGAGGTGCTCGGCCTCGACGACCTCAACGACTACTACGAGGTGGCGCTCAAGGAGGCGCGGCTCGCGCGGCTTACCGGGCGCGCCGGGTTCCGCTTCGAAAGGGTCGACCTTGCCGACCGGGACGCCACGGCCCGGGCGTTCGCGGGCGGCTCGTGGGACGTCGTCGTGCACCTCGCCGCGCAGGCTGGCGTGCGCTACTCGGTGACGCACCCCGAGCGGTATGTGGATTCCAACCTGGTCGGCTTCGGAAACGTGCTCGAGGGTTGCCGGCACGCGGGGGCCGGGCATCTCGTCTTCGCGTCGTCCAGCTCGGTCTACGGCCTGAACTCGAAGCTGCCGTTCAGCGAGCGCGACAACGTCGACCACCCGGTGTCGCTCTACGCCGCGACCAAGAAGGCGAACGAACTGATGGCGCACGTGTACGCACATCTCTTCGGATTGCCGTGCACCGGCTTGCGGTTCTTCACCGTGTACGGACCATGGGGCCGGCCCGACATGTCGCCGTTCCTGTTCGTGCGGGCGATCCTCGCCGGCGAGCCGCTCAAGGTGTTCAACCACGGCGACATGCAGCGCGACTTCACGTACATCGACGATGTCGTCGAGGGGGTGATGCGGGTGATGGGTCGCCCGCCCGCGGCGGGTCCGGTGAGCCCCGCCACGAGCAGCGCGCCGTGGCGGGTCTACAACATCGGGAACAACCAACCGGTCGAGCTCCGGCGCTGGATCGAGGTGTTCGAGCAGTGCCTCGGACGCAAGGCGAAGCTGGAGCTCCTGCCGCTCCAGCCGGGAGACGTGGTGGCCACCGCCGCCGACATCGCGGCGCTCGAGCGCGATGTCGGCTTCCGGCCGACGACACCGGTTGAGGTGGGCGTGCGGCGATTCGTCGAGTGGTATCGCGCCTACTACCGGACCTGATCGCCACGCACGCGGCGGCAAGATTGACACCTTGTTTGTGCGGTGCAATACTGCCCCGTTCCTCTGAGCCGTTGCGCGCGCAACGTCCGTGTTCCCCCCCACGTCCGCCCCCTTCGACCAGACGTTCCTCGCCGGACAGGCGCTGATGCAGGGACTGCTCGGCATGGCCGGCGCGCGCCCGGACGCCGGGGCCGGGCAACTCCGTGCCGCATTTGCGGCAAATGCGCCGCGCGTGGCGGAGCTGCAGGCCGAGTATCAACGCGACCTCGCGCGGCTCTGGACGGCGATGCTCGCCCGGCAGCGCGGCGAGCCCTGGGAGCCGGTCATCTCGCCGGACCGGGAGGACCGGCGCTTTGCCGGAGCGGAGTGGCGCGAGAGCCTCTACCACGACTATCTGAAGCAGCACTATCTGCTCGGCGCGCGCCTCGTGAACGGGCTCGTCGAGGCCGCCGAGCTCGGGCCGCAGGCCAAGCAGCGGCTGCGCTTCTACGCCCGCCAATTCGTCGACTTGCTGAGCCCCGCGAACTTTGCCGCCACAAATCCCGAGGTGGTGAAGGCTGCGCTCGCCTCCGAGGGCCGGACGCTCGCGCAGGGCCTGCGCAACCTGATCGGCGACGTCGAGAAGCAGCGCATCTCCCAGACCGATGAAGCGGCGTTCGCGGTCGGGCGCAACCTCGCCACCACGCCCGGCGCGGTGGTGTACCAGAACGAGGTCATCCAGCTGATCCAGTACGCGCCGGCGACGCCGACGGTGCGGGCGCGGCCGTTCGTGATGGTCCCGCCCTGCATCAACAAGTTTTACATCATGGATCTCGCGCGCGAAAACTCGTTCGTGCGCTACGCGGTCGAGCGCGGCAACACGGCGTTCATGGTGTCGTGGCGGAACATCACGCCCGAGGTCGGACATCTCTCGTGGGACGACTACATCCGCGACGGCGTGCTGCGGGCGTTCGAGGTCGCAACCGAGATCACCGGCGCCGACCGGCTGAACGTTCTCGGCTACTGTGTCGGCGGCACCATGCTCGGCGCAGCGCTGGCGCTGCTCGCCGCGCGCGGCGAGCATCGTATCGAGAGCGCGACTTTCTTCACCGCATTGCTCGACTTCTCGGACGTCGGCGACCTGGCGGTGTTCGTCGACCCGGCCGGGGTGGAGGCGGTCGAACGGCAGCTCGGAAGTGGGGGCGTCAAGGAAGGGCGCGATCTCGCGACGGTCTTCAACATCATGCGCGCCAACGACCTGGTCTGGTCGTACGTGATTAGCAACTATCTCAAGGGCAAGCAGCCCGAGGCGTTCGACATCCTGTACTGGAACGCCGACAGCACGAACCTCGCCGGGCCCTGGTACGCCTGGTATCTCCGCAACACGTATCTCGAGAACAATCTGCGAGTGCCCGGAAAGGTCCGGACATGCGGCGTACCGGTCGACCTCGGCCGCGTACGCGTACCGGCGTACGTCCTCGCGACGCGCGAGGATCACATCGTGCCGTGGAAGGGCGCGTATCAGACCACCCAGCTCCTCAAGGGCGACGCACGGTTCGTGCTCGGCGCGAGCGGGCACATCGCGGGCGTGATCAATCCGGCGTCGAAGAATCGGCGCAGCTACTGGACGAACCCGCACGTCCCGGAGTCGCCCGACGAATGGATCGACGGCGCGACCGAGCAGCGCGGCAGCTGGTGGGGCGACTGGGATGCGTGGATCGGGCGCTTCGCGGGCGGAGAGGTCCCCGCGCCGGGGCGGCTCGGCAGCGCGAAGTACGCGCCGATCGAGGATGCCCCGGGGCGTTACGTGAAGCTGCGGGTGGTTTGATCGATGGGCGCGGGGCGCGGTCAGACGCGCCCCGCGGAGACAGAGGGGCATCAATGACTGAGCGAGTCGCATTCGTCACCGGAGGCATGGGCGGCATCGGCACCGCGATCTGCCGCCGGCTGGCGACGAACGGAAACAAGGTCGTGGCGGGATGCCTGCCGGGCTACGAGCGCAAGGACGAGTGGCTGGACCGCTTGCGGACCGAGGGACTGCACGTCTATGCCGCCGAGGGCAACGTCGAGGACTACGAATCCTGCGCGGACATGATGTACCGGATCCGCTCGACGATGGGCCCGGTCGACATCCTCGTCAACGCCGCCGGCATCACGCGCGACGGCGTGTTCAAGCGCATGTCGCCGAACGACTGGTACGCCGTGATCAACACGAACCTGAACTCGGTCTTCAACGTCACGCGTCAGGTCATCGAGGGCATGATGGAGCGCGGGTGGGGGCGCATCGTCAACATCTCCTCGGTCAACGCGCTGAAGGGCCAGTTCGGGCAGACGAACTACTCGGCGGCGAAGGCGGGCATGCACGGGTTCACCAAGGCGCTCGCGCAGGAAGTGGTGAAGAAGGGCGTCACCGTGAACACGATCTCCCCGGGGTACGTCGACACGGACATGGTGCGCGCGATCAAGCCCGAGGTGCTGCAGAGCATCGTCGCCTCGATCCCCATGGGCCGCCTCGCCAAGCCCGAGGAGATTGCAAGCCTCGTGGCGTTCCTCTCGTCCGAGGAGGCCGGCTACATCACCGGGGCCAACGTCTCCATCAACGGCGGGCTGCACATGGAGTGACTCGCCGGAGGGCGGAGCAGGGGCCCCGCGCCTCACGCGGGGATGCGACCCCGGAGGCGAGTCTGGCCCGCGGTGAGCGCATTGAGGCAGCGTGACGTGAGGACGCAGCGGGCGCGCCGGAGGGCGGAGCAGGGGCCCCGCGCCTCACGCGGGGATGCGACCCCGGAGGCGAGTCTCGCCCGCGGTGAGTGCGTTGAGGTAGCGTGACGGGAGCGACGATCTGAGCAGGAAGCAGGTGCGGGGCGACGCGCCCCCGCCCGTGCCATAATTTCCGCGGCAGCGACAGCAACGGCTTCATCCGAAGGAGGACGTCATGGCTCAGAGCAGGATCGCACTGATCACCGGTGGCATGGGCGGCCTGGGCGAATCGGTCAGCACGAAGATGCACGACGCCGGGTTCCGGGTCGTGGTGACCCACTCGCCCGGCAACAAGAACGCGGCCGCGTGGAACGCCGAGATGAAGTCGAAGGGCTACGACTTCCATCCCGTCCCGGTCGACGTCGCCGACTTCGACTCCTGCCAGAAGTGCGTCGCGACGATCCAGGCCGAGGTGGGGCCGATCGACATCCTGATCAACAATGCCGGCATCACCCGCGATAGGACCTGTAAGAAGATGGGCAAGGCCGACTGGGATGCGGTCATGAAGACCAACCTCGACAGCGTCTTCAACATGACCAAGCCGGTGTGCGACGGGATGGTGGATCGCGGATGGGGCCGGATCGTCAACGTGAGCTCGGTGAACGGCACCAAGGGCGCGTTCGGACAGACCAACTATGCGGCGGCGAAAGCCGGGATGCACGGATTCACCAAGTCCCTCGCCCTCGAGGTGGCGCGCAAGGGCGTCACCGTCAACACCATCTCGCCCGGCTACATCGGTACCAAGATGGTGATGGCGATTCCGAAGGACATCCTCGACACGAAGATAATTCCGCAGATCCCCGTCGGGCGCCTGGGCAAGCCCGAAGAGGTCGCCGGACTGATCATCTATCTGTGCTCGGAGGAGGCGGCGTTCGTGACCGGCGCGAACATCGCCATCAACGGCGGGCAACACATGCAGTAGGGCCGGGCGGGCCCCGCGTTCGGCACGGGGCCCGCGCGTCGGAAGCCGCGGAACTCAGCTCCTTCCGGCTCCCTTCACCATCTGCTCGGTGGCCGCCTTCATCGTCGCTTCCGAGAACTCGGCGAACTGCCGCGTCGCCTGGTTCAGGGTCTCGAGCACCGCGGACGTCGCGGCGAAGGTGGACTTGAGCGCGGCGCTGGACGCGTCTGAGCCGGCGGCGCCCTTGCCGAGCGTTTCCGCGCTCCCCGCCATCTCCAGGGTGAGCCGGCTCATCTGCTGCTCGAACAGTTTGCCGAGATGCGCCTGGGTCTGGCTCACGATCTCGTATACGCTCTGGGCGTAGGTCGCTGCCTGCTGCATGTTGGCCTGCGCGAGTTGGGTGCGCAGGGCCATCAGCTGCTGCGGATCGCTGGAGGACATCAGGTCGCGCGTGGCTTTCGCGGCCTGGTCGAGCGTGATGCGCGCGGTCTCCAGGTTCAGCGCGAGCAGCTGCTCGGCGCTCGCGAGGCTGGCGCGGGCGTAGCTCATCGCCGCCTCGTAGGCGGCCTGGTTCCATGCTGCGATCTGGTCGGTCGATTGGGTCATGTTGGGCCTCGTCGGTCGGAGTGGAGTAGAATCGGCCTGTTGCGGCGCAACAAAAATTGGGCCCGTGCCCTGCCTTACAACCCGTCGGGGCAACGTGTGCGCTGCGCAAGCTTACAACTGCGCCCTGCTAACTGCGGACCGAAACCACCATGGCAGATTCCGTGCGACTGATCAAGAAGTACCCGAACCGGCGCCTCTACGACACGCAGACGTCCTCCTACATCACGCTCGCCGACGTGAAGGAGCTCGTCCAGAAGCAGGAGGAGTTCCAGGTCGTGGACGCGAAGACCTCGGAGGACCTGACGCGGCAGATCCTGCTGCAGATCATCCTCGACGAGGAGTCGGCGGGCGCGCCGATGTTCTCGCACGACGTGCTGACCCAGTTCATCCGCTTCTACGGGAACGCGATGCAGGGGATCATGGGCAACTACCTGGAGCGCAACATCCAGGCGTTCCTCGAGATTCAGAAGTCGATGCAGGAGCAGTCGAAGCAGCTCTACGGCGATCCGGCCAGGGCGACCGAGCTGTGGTCGCAGTTCCTGTCGTTCCAGGGACCCGCCATGCAGAGCCTCATGTCCACGTACATGGAGCAGAGCAAGAACATGCTCCAGCAGATGCAGGAGCAGCTGCAGTCGCAGACGCGGACGATGTTCACCGGCTTCCCGTTCGGCACGCAGGGTAAGGGCGGGGAGGAGAACGCCAAGCCCGGCGAAGGCAAGCCGGAGTCGAAGTCCTGAGCGCTCGGCCCCGCGGCGCACTTACGCCTAGCTACTCGCAAATCTTGTGACGCGCCAGCCTCCACGCGTCGGCTTCGTTTCCCTCGGGTGTCCTAAGGCGCTCGTCGACTCCGAACGCATCCTCACGCAGTTGCGCGCCGAAGGCTACACGATTGCGCCGAGCTATGACGACGCCGACCTCGTCGTGGTCAACACCTGCGGTTTCATCGAAGCCGCCGTCACGGAGTCCCTCGACGCGATCGGGGAGGCGCTGGCGGCGAACGGCCGGGTCATCGTCACTGGCTGCCTCGGCGCGAAGAACGGGGTGGTCAGGGACACGCATCCGGCGGTGCTCGAGGTCACCGGCCCGCACGACGTCGCCGGCGTGATGGCCGCAGTGCACGAACACCTCGCGAAGCCGCACGACCCGTTTGTCGACCTCGTTCCCCCGCAAGGGATCAGGCTGACGCCCAGACACTACGCGTACCTCAAGATCGCGGAAGGCTGCAACCACCGCTGCAGGTTCTGCATCATCCCGTCGCTGCGCGGCGACCTCGTCAGCCGGCCGGCCGGCGAGGTCATGCGCGAAGCGGAGGCGTTGGTGAAGGCCGGCGTGAAGGAGCTGCTTGTCATCTCGCAGGACACGAGCGCCTACGGTGTCGACGTAAGATACAGGGCCGACTTCTGGGGCGGCAAGCCGCTCAAGACCCGCCTCGCGGACCTCGCGCGCGCGCTCGGGAGCCTCGGGGTGTGGGTCAGGCTGCACTATGTCTATCCGTATCCCCACGTCGACGACGTAATTCCGCTGATGGCGGAAGGCCGGATCCTCCCGTACCTCGACGTGCCCTTCCAGCACGCGAGCCCGCGCATCCTGAAGCTCATGAAGCGCCCCGCCTCGGGCGAGGCCAACCTCGAGCGCATCCGCGTCTGGCGCAGCATCTGCCCGGACCTTGCGATCCGCAGCACGTTCATCGTCGGCTTTCCCGGCGAGACCGAGCGCGAGTTCGACGCGCTGCTCGAGTTCCTGGAGACGGCCGATCTCGACCGCGTCGGCTGCTTTGCCTACTCGCCGGTGGACGGCGCGAAGGCGAACGAGCTTCCCGGGCAGCTCCCGGAGGACGTGAAAGAGGAGCGTCGCGCGCGCTTCATGGCAGCGCAGGCGAGGGTGAGCACCCGTCGTCTCAAGGAAAAGGTCGGGAAGCGGATGCGCGTGCTCGTCGACGCCGTCGAAGGTGGGAAGGCGCTGGCGCGATCGAGCGCCGACGCCCCCGAGATCGACGGCGTCGTTCGCATCGAGCGCGCCGCCGCCCTGAAACCCGGCGAATTCACGGAAGTCCAAATCAAGCGGAGCGACGCCCACGACCTGTGGGCCGTTCCTGTCCCCAACTGAGCATTCAGTCGAAGGAGGTCAACATGGCTCGTGAAGTGGTAGTGCTCTCCGGTGTCCGCACAGCGATCGGTGACTACGGTGGCGGACTCAAGGACATGGCGCCGACGGCGCTCGGCGCGGCGGTGATCCGCGAGGCGGTGTCGCGGGCGAAGATCGACCCGGGAAGCGTCGGCCACCTCGTCCTGGGCAGCGTCATCCATGGCGAAGCGCGCGACATGTACATCTCGCGCGTCGCCGGCATCGAAGGCGGGCTGCCGATCGGCACGCCGTGCCTAACCGTGAACCGCCTTTGCGGCAGCGGACTCCAGGCCATCGTTTCCGCCGCCCAGCACATCCTTCTCGGCGACACCGACTGCGTGATGGGTGCCGGCGCCGAGTCGATGAGCCGCGCCGCGTACTTCATTCCCGGCGCGCGCTGGGGGCAGCGCATGGGCGACGGGCAGATCGTCGACGCGATGGTCGGCGCGCTGAGCGACCCGTTCGGCCACGGCCACATGGGGATCACCGCCGAGAACGTCGCGGCCAAGTACGGGATCACGCGCGAGGCGCAGGACGCGTTCTCGCTCGAGAGCCATCGCCGCGCCTCCGCGGCGATCAAGGAGGGCCGCTTCAAGAGCCAGATCCTGCCGCTCGAGATGAAGTCCCGGAAGGGTACGGTGGTATTCGACACCGACGAGCACGTCCGCCACGACGCGAAGCCCGAGGACATGTCGAAGCTGAAGCCGGCGTTCAAGAAGGACGGCACGGTCACGGCGGGCAACGCGTCCGGGATCAACGACGGCGCAGCAGCGATCGTGATGATGGAAGCGGGCGCCGCGCAGAAGAAGGGCCTCAAGCCGATCGCGCGGCTGGTCGCCTACGCGCACGCGGCCGTCGATCCGGACTACATGGGCCTCGGCCCGATCCCGGCGGTAAGGAACGTGTTCGCGAAGGCCGGGCTCAAGCCCGCCGACATGGACGTGGTGGAGTCGAACGAGGCGTTCGCGGTGCAGGCGATGGCGGTGAGCCGCGACCTCGATCTCGACCCGGCGAAGGTCAATCCGAACGGCGGCGCGGTCGCGCTCGGACACCCGATCGGGGCGACCGGCGCGATCCTGACGGTCAAGGCGATCAACGAGCTGCACCGGACGCAGAAGCGCTACGGGCTGGTGACGATGTGCATCGGCGGCGGCCAGGGTATCGCCGCGATCTTCGAGCGCACCTGACCCGCGGCGTGCGTCAGCTTGCAGCCGCGAGCTGACGCACGAACGCCTCGATCCCGCGGAGCAGCATCTCGACCGCGATCGCGGTCAGGATGAGGCCCATCAAACGCTCGAGAGCCGTGATCGTGCGTGCGCCGAGCGTGCGGGAGATGCGCTCGGCGAACACGAGCACTACGAACGCCACGGCGACCGCGGTCGACACCGCGACGGCCCACTCGGGCCAGCGCTGCGGAGCGCCCGACACGAACAGCACGACGGTCGCGATCGCGGTGGGCCCCGCGATCGAGGGGATGGCGAGCGGCACGATGAACGGCTCCCCCTCCGCCAGCTGGCCGAAGATCTCGCCGCTGCTGCGGAACACCATCTGGATCGAGATCAGGAACAGGATCACGCCGCCGGCGATCGTGAGCGACGTTCCCGAGAGCCCGAACAGGCGCAGCAGCGCATCCCCCGCGAAGACGAAAACGAGCAGCACCGCGAGCGCGATCGCGCACTCGCGCGCCACCACGCGCATCCGGCGTGCGGGCTGCACGCGCTGCAGCAGCGAGACCGCAAGGGGGATGTTGCCGATTGGATCGACGACCAACAGGAGCACGACGACCGCAGAGCCGAAGGTCAGGTCCACCGCGCCATCCTAGATCGTCACGGCACGAGAGGGCAAAGCCGCTGCGCGGCGCCCCCTCGTGCTCCCCGAAGTCGGGGAAAGCAATGCCTGCGGCATCGGTTTCGTCCTAGCGGCCCTGGCGCGCGGCGATCCACGCGCCGCTCAGCACGATGATCGCCATCCCGACGAGCGACCAGCCGTCGGGGAACTCCCCGAAGACGAGATACCCGAGCATCAGCACGGTGACGAGCTGCGTATACACGAACGGCGCGACCACCGACGGGGGCGCGAACTCGAAAGCGCGGATGAGCACGAAGTGCCCCGCCGCCCCGAGCACGCCGAGCATCACGAAAAGAACGGCGTGGAACACGCTCTGCGGCAGGCCCCAGTAGAACGGCAAGAGGGTCGAGACGACGATCGTACCGACTAGGGCGCCGATGAAGAGGGTGGCCATCGTCGAGTCGACCCCCGCGAGCCGGCGCGTGAAGAGCTGGTAGGTCGCGAAGCACACCGCGGTGGCGAGCGGCAGTGCCACCGCCGGCGAGAACACCGCGCCGCCGGGCCGCGCGATGAACAGCACGCCGACGAATCCGGCCGCGAGCGCTGCCCATGCGCTGCGGCGCACCCGCTCACGGAGGAAATAGGCCGACATGGCGGTGACCAGGAGCGGCGCCAGAAAGGTGATCGCCGAGGCTTCCGCGATCGGCATGAACGCCAGGCCGCTGAAGAAGAAGAGCGACGATGCGGCGAGCACGACGCCGCGGATGATCTGCAGACCGGGGCGCCGGGTCGTGACCAAGCGCCAGCGCAGGCGCGGCGCGACGAAGACGAGCATCACCAGGACGTGCATCGCGTAGCGTACCCAGACGATCAGCGGGACGGGATATGTGCGCGAGAGGTACTTCGCGATCGTGTCGAGCACCGCAAAAGTGCTCACGGCCGCCATGATCAGCAGGATGCCGCGGACGTGGTGGTTGGCGCCCGGAGGCGGGGTCATCGACGGGCGCTTGTGGAAGGGCCGCGCCGGCAGCAGCGAGGCCAGGGCGCGCGACGGTGCGCGCGACGTCGGCGGATTATATCCGGGGCGCCGCGCAAGGCGCGGCGCAGCGCGGCGTCTCAGTGCACCATGCGCGCCGCGGCCTCGACCCGGAGCGCTGGCGCCGCCGGCCGCAGGGAGGCTTCGATGCGCAGCGCCTCGTTCCACCGCGCCAAGCTCGCGCCGTGCCCGACGGCGCCGATCTTCACGTAACCGGACTGCCAGGCGGTGGCGATGTGGACCAGGCTCGCGTCCTCGACCTCGATTTCGCCGGCGCCCATGAACACGGGCCAGGCCGCGATGCGTGCCGCGTCGAACGCGACGCGCAGCTCGCTCACCGTGCCCGCCGCTTCCGGGCGGAGCACGACGCCCGAATGCGCACCGTCGGCGGCTGCCACGGCGATCCGTTCGGCGTCGCTAGCGAGGGTCTCGTCGCCGATGATGCGCACCCGCTCCGCCGCGAAGCCCGCGAAGCGCACGAGCGCCGCAGCCTCCGCGAAGGGCTCCTGCAACGCGGCGATCGGATACTGCTCGATCCAGCCGGCGATGCGCTCGCTCCAGCCGTCCGCATCGAACGACCAGTCGGGGCCGGCGTATCGGCCGTCGGCGAAGAGCCGCGCGGCGCCGACGTCCACGATGATGCCGACCTCCTCGCCCGGCGCGAAGCCGACCGCCTCGATTCCGGCCAGCAGCGCCTCGATCGTCATCTCGTCGTACTCGCCCGGAGCCATCGCGCCACAGGCCTCGAGGGCCGCGCGATGGATCGCGACGCCGAGCTCGAGCGCGTGGTCGACCCCTTCAGCAGCGAACGGGGCCACCGCTAGCGCACGGATCGGACTCGCCTCGTTGCCGGCCGCGAAGACGTCGATCACCGGAAGCGGCATGCGCGCCGGCAGGCCGTGGCGGAGATAGCGATGCAGCGGCAGCCCCACGGCGCGCGCCGCAGCGCGCGCCGTGGCGATCGAGCACGCGCACATCGCGGCACGACGCACGTGCGTGTCGCCGCCGATGGTCAGCTTGAAAAGCGTCGAGTCGACATCCTCCTGCCGGCGCGCATCGAGGCCGTGCAGCGCCGCGGCGACGAGCCCGTTGATCGCTGCGACGGTCGCGCTCGGCGCGCTCCGCACGTCTTCCGGGTCGGACCAGTCCCGTTTCACTGGTGCGGCGATCGCGCGCCCGCGCGCACCGCACGCGAGGTGGACTTCGGCTTCGAATGCCGACTCGCCCGCGGCGGTCCAGACGCGCCGGCCGAGGACTTCGATGATCGTGGTGTCGGGCATATTCGTTACCCCGCTAGGGCATTCAGCCAGGCGTCGCGCAAAGCGTCCAGCCGCTCGGGCGGCGCGAGCAACAGATCGCGGGCGGCGTCCCGCGCGGCGCGGCCGGCACCGGTTGCGGCAGCGAGCCCCGCGACGGTCCCGGCCTCGATTGCCGCGAGCGCGAGCGCAGGAATCAGCGCTGCCGCCCGGGCCTCGATGCGATCCGCCATCTCCCAGACGACGTGTGCGGAGTAGCTGCCGTGGAATGCGTCCCAGCACGCGGCATACTCGGCGCGCAGGCGGCAGTGCGCCACCAAGCGCAGGCCGAGCGCGGCGAGGACGGTGGCGACGTCGATTGCGGGGTCGCCGAAGTGCGCGCAGTCCGCGTCGATGAGCACCGGGCCGCGCGGGCCGCAGAGAACGTTCTCGGGCGCCAGATCGCCGTGGACAAGCGTGATGCGCGTCGCGCCGAGCTCGCCCTCGATGCGCTCGAGCTGCACGGCGCAATCCGCGTGGGCCGCGGCAATCCGGCCGAACGCAGGTGCGATGCGCAGCGCCTGGAACGCGGCGCGCCCGGCGAGCTGCTGCGCGACGGCGGTGCTGTGCGCGCTGGCCGCGTGTAGGCGCCCGGTGAGGTGACCGAGCTCGGCCGCGACCCATGGCTCGACCCGGCCGCCCGCGAGGCGGCTCTGCCAGGTCGGGAACTCCGGCTCGTCGAGATACTCCAGCGCGAGGCAGCCGCCGGACGGCAACGACCCCAGCACCGTCGGCGTGCAGCCGGGCACGATGATCTGGGCGAGCTTGAGCCAGCGGCGCTCGGTATCTACCCGCTCCGCGATCGCCTGCTCGGCAGCACCAGTGGGCGCGAACTCGGTGCGCTTCAAGCAGAGCGTTCCCCAGCCCATCTCCGCGCGGTAGACGCGCGCCTCCCCGCTGATCGAGAGGGGCAGCAGTCGCGGCAGATCGCCGGGTGCAAGCAGGTCCATCGCGCGCAGGGCGGCGGCGATCTCTGACGGAACGTCGCCAGGAACGACGGCGCGCGAACGCGGCGCGCTTCCGCCGGGCTTGCGCAAGTGTTGCAAAGTGCCGAAGGTCGTCGCCAGTGTCGCCATTGCGATGCACCGCAATAAGGTCTTGCAGGGAGCACAGCGAGAAGCGTTCCACTGGATGCGGCATCGCACGAGACGCCGTGACGCCGTTCACGTCCGGGAGGCAAGGCAATAGGCCGTGAGGACTATTGGCACTCCTGCGGGCAGCGCCTATCGATGGAGGACACCCGGCACGAGGCACGGAGGCGGCGATGAATGACCGAGAACGCCAGGCGGTCGAGCGGACGCTCGTGGAGATCCGTCGGTACCTCGCGGCGCATCCGGGCGCTACGGACACCGTGGCGGGCATCATGGAATGGTGGCTGCACGAGGAACCGGACGCAGCCGGGTCGCTGGCCGATGTTGAGTGGGCGCTCGATCGGCTCGAGGCGGACGGCGAGGTGGAGCGGGTCGCCGCGCAGGACGGACGAGTCGCCTACCGCGCGCTGGCGCGGCATTAGCCGGACGCTGAAGATCGGGTCGAGCGTCGCGCCGTGATGACGGCCGCTATTGCTCCGGCCGCATGTGGGGGAAGAGGATCACGTCGCGGATCGAGGGGCTGTTGGTGAAGAGCATGATCAGCCGGTCGATGCCGATGCCGCAGCCGGCGGACGGCGGCAGGCCGTGCTCCAGCGCGCGGATGTAGTCGGCGTCGTAGTACATCGCCTCCTCGTCGCCAGCGGCCTTCGCGCGCATCTGCTCCTCGAAGCGTGCGGCCTGGTCCTCCGGATCGTTCAGTTCCGAGAAGCCGTTGGCCATCTCCCGGCCGGTGATATAGAGCTCGAAGCGGTCCGTGACGTCCGGGTTCGCGTCGTTGCGGCGGGCGAGCGGCGAGACGATCGCGGGATAGTCGACGATGTACGTCGGCTGGATGAGCATCTGCTCGGTCGTCTCCTCGAAGAGCATGAGCTGCAGCTCGGCAAGGGCCGCGTCCTTCTTCGGCTCGACACCGGCCTTCGCGAGTTCGCGTGCGAGCAGGTCGCGGTTCGCGAGGTCGGCGTCCGAGAAGTGCGGATGGTGCCTGCGGATCGCGCCGGTGATCGTCAGGCGGTCGAACGGCTGCCCCAGGTCCACGACGTGCTCGCCGTAGGGGATCTGCAGAGTGCCGAGCACCCGCTGCGCGACGTCGCGGAGCAGCTCCTCGTTGAAGTCCATGAGGTACCGGAAGTCGCGGTACGCCTCGTAGTACTCCATCATCGTGAACTCGGGGCTGTGCCGCGTCGAGATCCCTTCGTTCCGGAAATTGCGGTTAACCTCGAACACCTTCTCGAACCCGCCCACGACCAGCCGCTTGAGGTACAGCTCCGGCGCGATGCGGAGATACAGCGTCATGTCGAGCGCGTTGTGGTGGGTGACGAACGGTTTCGCCGCCGCACCACCCGGGATCGGCTGCATCATCGGCGTCTCGACCTCGAGGAAACCGTGGGCGACCATGAATGCGCGCATTTCCTGGATGACGCGGCTGCGGATCTCGAACGTCCGGCGCGCCTCCTCGCTCGTAATCAGGTCGAGATAGCGCTGGCGATACCGGCTCTCCTGGTCGGCCAGGCCGTGGAACTTCTCCGGAAGGGGCCGCAACGCCTTGGCGAGCAACCGCACCTTCGTGGCGTTGACCGTCAGCTCGCCAGTGCGCGTCTTGAATAGCGTTCCCTCGACGCCCACGATGTCGCCGAGGTCCCAGTGCTTGAACGTCTCGTGCGGCTCCGCGCCGGTCACGTCGTTCGACACGTAGATCTGGAGCCGCCCGCCCATGTCCTGCAGCGTGGCGAAGCTCGCCTTGCCCATGACGCGCTTGAGCATCATCCGGCCTGCCGCCGACACCCGAATCGCGTGGCCCTCGAGTTCCTCCTTGCTCATCGCGCCATAGGCGTGCTGCAGGTCCGCGGCGAGATGCTCGCGAGCGAAGTCGTTCGGGAACGCGACGCCCTGCGCGCGCAGCGCGGCGAGCTTGGCCCGGCGCTCGGCGATGATCTGATTCTCGTCGCCGCCGCCGTCGTTGCCGCTCATTGAGCCTCCCTTACGCCGCCGCCCGGACGCCGATGCCCTGCTTGAGGCTCGCCTCGATGAAATCGTCCAGGTCGCCGTCGAGCACCGCCTGGGTATTGCCCTTCTCGACGCCGGTGCGCAGGTCCTTGATGCGCGACTGGTCGAGCACGTAGGAGCGGATCTGATGGCCCCAGCCGATCTCGGTCTTCGAGTCCTCGAGCGCCTGCTTCGCCTCGGTGCGCTTGCGCAGCTCCTGCTCGTAGAGCTTCGCCTTGAGCATCGCCATCGCCTCGGCGCGATTGCGGTGTTGCGAACGGTCGTTTTGGCACTGGACCACGATGCCCGATGGAATGTGCGTGATGCGCACCGCGGAGTCGGTGCGGTTCACGTGCTGCCCGCCGGCTCCCGATGCACGATAGGTGTCGATGCGCAGGTCGGCCGGATTCACGTCGATCTCGATCGACTCGTCGACCTCCGGGTAGACGAAAACGCTCGCGAACGACGTGTGCCGGCGCGCGTTCGAGTCGAAGGGCGACTTGCGGACCAGACGGTGGATGCCGGTCTCGGTGCGCAGGCTGCCATAGGCATAGTCGCCGGTGACCTTGAGCGTCGCGGTCTTGATGCCCGCGACCTCGCCCTCGGACTGCTCGAGGATCTCGACCCGGAATCCCCTGCGCTCGGCGTACTTCACGTACATCCGCTCGAGCATCTGCGCCCAGTCCTGCGCCTCGGTGCCCCCCGCGCCGGCCTGGACGTCGATGAAACAGTTGTTGGGGTCGAGCGGGTCGGCAAACATGCGCCGGAACTCGAGATCGCCGACGCTCTTCGCGAGGCCGGCGACGTCGCGCTCGATGGACACTAGCGTGGCGTCATCGCCTTCCGCGCGCGCCATCTCGAAGAGCTCCAACGCGTCGCGCATGCCGGAGTCGATCGACGCGAGGCTCGCGACGACCGCGTCCAGGGCCTTCTTCTCCTTGCCGAGGTCCTGGGCACGCTTGGCGTCGTCCCAGACCTTGGGATCCTCGAAGTCCCGGGCGATTGCCTCTAGGCGCGCACGCTTCGCGTCGAAGTCAAAGATACCTCCGCAGCTCGGCGGCTCGACCGGCGAGGTCCGCGAGCGTATTGGCGATGGCGTTGATGCGTTCTGCTTCCATGGCGATGTCCCGGAAAGGTTCGAATTATACGCGCCGTGCCGGCGGAATCGCTTGCGCGGCGACGCGCACCGCTTCCGGCCGGTATCATTCGCGGCGCGATGCCCGATCCCCGCATCATTGCCGAACGCAGCGGCCGCGCTTTCACGCTGATCTTCCTGGTCTGCGTCGGGCTGCTCGGATTCGCGCTGTACCTCCAGCACGTGAAGAATCTCGATCCTTGCCCGTGGTGCGTGGTGCAGCGGCTCGGATTCGTGCTCGTGGGGCTGATCGGGCTCGTCGGCGCATTGCATCGCCCCGGGCTCGCGGGGACGGTCGTGTACGCGATCCTCGGCCTCGCCGCGTCGCTCGCCGGCACGGCGGCCGGCGCGTACCACGTCTGGCTCCAGTCGGACCCGGAGCGCGCGGCGAAATGCGTCGGCTCGCCGGTCGAGCAGATCCTGGACCAGCTCGAGCTCGGACGGATCATTCCGCCGCTGCTGCAATACGACGGACCGTGCACGCTGAAGCCGTGGAGCTTGCTCGGCCTGTCGATTCCCGAGTGGTCGCTGGCGTGGTTCGTGCTACTCAGCCTCGCATTCGTCCTGATGCCGTTCCTAGTGCGGCGTTGACGCAACACATCTGCAAAGAATTGTGAATTTTCGCGCTGGATGCTGGCGCTGCGACGCCGGCCGGCCGATCATCGGCATCACAGTGGAGGAGGGGAGAGGTGCAGTACTGGGGCGGGACCTCACGGTTCCGCCCTTTTTCTTTTCCTAGCGGCGGAGCACGCACTTCTCGTAGAGATCGGGCAGCCGCCCGTCCGGGTCGTAACGCGCCTTGAGCGCGCGGTAGGCGTCGCCGCCGTAGGACGCCCAGAACTCCTCGGCCGGGAAGAAGCTCTCGGAGTACAGCGACTTGATGCCGCCCAGCTCGCCCACCTTGCGCTCGATGAGCCGGTTGAAATGCCCCGGCGGATGCGCTTCGCGTGCGCGCACGACGTCCCAGAACCCGAAGTTCACGTAGAGCGTGTCCGGACGCGTCGGAAACAGGGTCCACGCTGCCACGGGGTCGCGCGCGCGGAAGGGGCAGATCCAGACCGGCAGGATGCCGATCTCGCGCAGGAAGTAATCGAGAAACTCGGGCGCGCGGTCGATCGGAATGTCCACGTCCTGGATCACCGACTCGGGGTGCAGCCCGAGGATCCGGTCCCGGAGCCGCGTGAGCCCGACGCGGCTGTTCCAGCGCATCACCTTCGTGTAGAAGACCGAATTGAGCCGCCGCGGCCCGAGCAGCCGGCGGACCAGCGGGTTCTGCGCGTACAGGTTTTTCGAGCACCAGAACCAGTCGGTGTCCCAGCGCCAGAGATAGTCGCGGGTCGCAAGGAAGTCCTCGTCGCGTTCGCGCACGCTGCGATAGTAGATGCGCTCGTAGGTATAGTCGGACGAGTAGGGCACCTCGTCCACGAACCGGCCCACCGTCGTCACCAGCTCGTGCGCGCCGAACACCACGCCGTCGACGAAGTCGGCCGGCGACGCGCACACCGCCGCGAGGTTGCCGAAGAACGCCGCCGGATCGACGTGGTGCACGTGCTCCAGGCGCACGAAGCGCCTCACCGGGACGGTGCGCGCCTTCACCCGCAGCGCGTAGCCGAGCGTTCCGTACGAGTTGGGGAAGCCGAAGAAGAGATCGCGATGGTCGTTGTCGGGCCGCGCGAGCACCACGGTCCCGTCGCCGAGGAGGACGTCGAGTTCGAGCGCGGTCTCGTGCACCAGGCCATGGCGGAACGACGACGATTCGATGCCGACGCCGGCTACCGCGCCGCCGATCGTGATCGACTTGAGCTGGGGCACGACGCACGGCATCGCGTCCTGCGCAAGCGTGGCGTCGGCGAGCGCCGCGAAGGGCGTCATCCCCTCCACGTCGACCCAGCCGGCCGCGGCGTCTATCTCGAGGACGTGGTCGAAGCCGCGCACGTCGACCCGCCGCCGCGGCGCCGCGTCGCGGTCGCGGAAGAGATTCGACGTGGGCTTCTCCAGCCTCACCGGCCCGCCGTCGCCGGCTGCGCGCAGGCTGTGCGCAATCGAGTCCCGGCGCTCGGCGTAGCCCGTCACCGCCGCCTCACGCTGTTGCGGGCACCGGCGTCTCGTGCACCGCGGCGGCGAGCCGGCCCTCGTCGTAGAGGAACGCGCGGCTCATCGGGTAGCTCATCCGAGTGATGTTGCCCTTGCTATAGACGATCTGGAAGAGATGGGTCCGGCCACGCGGCGAGCGGAACATCTCGGCACAGCCGTACAGATAGGTGCGCCAGGCGCGCCGGAACCGCTCGTCGAACCGCTTCGGATCGAGCGCGTGGATCCTCTCCCAGTTGCGGTCGAAGCGCTCCGCCCATGCGTCGAGCGTCGGCGCGTAGTGGCGGCGCAGGTTCTCGATGTCCACCACTTCCAGGCCGGCGTCCTCCATCGCCACGATCGTCTCGGCTAGGCTGGGGATCCAGCCACCCGGGAAGATGTGCCTGCGGATGAAGAATTCGGTGTCGCGCACGCCGACGTGGCCGATGAAGTGCAGCATCCCCAGGCCGCCGGGCTTGAGGAAGTCGGCGTGCGCGCGCACCACCTCGCGCAGCTGGTCGCGACCCGCGTGCTCCAGCACGCCGATCGACACCACCTTGTCGTACTGCCGGTCCACCTCGCGAAAGTCCGCTTCGCGGACCGCGATCCGGTCGGCGAGGCCGCGTCGCGCCACTTCGTCGCGCACCCAGTCGCACTGCTCGGTCGTCGTGTTCAGCGCGGTGCCGCGGACGCCGTGCCGCTCGACCGCGTGGAACATGAACCCGCCAAACCCGGAGCCGACGTCGATGACCTCCTCGCCCGGCTGCAGGCGCAGTTTGCGGCAGACGTGCTCCACCTTGTTCGCCTGGGCTTCCTCGACCGTGCGTGTACCTTCCCTCCAGTACGCGCAGGTGTACATCATGAGCGGAGCGTCGAGCCACAGCCGGTAGAACTCGGCGCCGAGTCCGTAGTGGAACCGCGCGTTCGACCTTGCCTGTGCGATGGAGCGGTTCGAGAATCGGAACTCGTGCCAGCGGTTGCGGATGCCGATGAGGGGATTGCGCAGCGTCCCCATGTCGAAGCCGGACTCGGACGCGACCCGGAAGGCAGCCGGGATGCTTCCATCGATGTCGAGGTCGCCCGCGAAGTACGACTCCAGCAGCCCGATGTGGCCGAAGAGCGCGGTCCTCCAATGGGCGCGTGGCGACCGGAACCGCACCGTCACCACCGGCGGACCGTCGCGGTTCTGGCTCGACGAACCGTCGGCGAACTCGAAGCGGACGCAGATTGCGGTGCGCGACCCGATCCAGGCCGCGACTTTGCGCATGCTTGATTTCATGAGGCGAGGCGTCTTGTTGTTTAACCCGGGCAGAGTTTAGCCGGACTGCGCCGACAGGAGGAATCACAGGCGGCGAGCGGGGTACTCGTCCGCAATCTTGTCCTCGAAAAAGCTCACCGGCGAGGGCGCCGCCATGAAGCGGCGATGCACCTCCGGCGACACGCCGCTGTAAGCCATGACGCGGCCGTCGTTGAACTCGATCTCCAGCACCTGCGCCCGCGCGTCGTAACCGACCGCGCGGATCTTCGCGGAGCTGATGCGCTTGCGTTCCATGGTGTCATCGACCTCCGGTTACCGCGCCGACTCGATCGCCTCGACGCGCAGCGACAGGGCCTCCGTTCCGTTCCACTCGTCGATGCCGAGCGCGTACGCGGCATTGACGCGCGCCGGCACGGGCTCGGCCCGGCGGAACATTATCGCGTCGTACCGCGCGCCCGCGCGCGCGACCCGCAGGCGCAGGTGGCGCTCGCCGACCAGGCGCTGGCTCTCGACCTCGAACTCGTCGGCGAAGAGCGGCTGCGGGAAGCCCTGGCCCCACACTTCGTCGCCCAGCATCCGCGCGACGTCCAGGCTGGCGTATCCGGGCTCGAGCGACCCGTCGGTCTCGACCGTGCGCGCAAGCGCTGCCGGATCCACCATCTCCCGCACCGCCGCGTCGAAGGCCGCGCGGAACCGCTCGACGTCATCGGCACACAGGACGAGACCCGCGGCAGCAGCGTGGCCGCCGAAGCGCAGGATGAGCCCGGGCGAGCGCTTGGAAACGAGGTCGAGCGCGTCGCGCAGGTGGAGCCCCGGGATCGACCTGCCCGAGCCGCGCAGCTCGCCGCTGCCGGCCTGGGCGAGCGCGATCACGGGGCGGTGGTGGCGATCCTTCAGCCGGCCGGCGAGCAGGCCCACGACGCCCTGGTGCCAGCGCTCGTCGTAGAGGACGAGGCTCGCCGCATCGCCGACGTCGACGTCAGCGAGCACGGCCTCCGCGTCGCGGCGCATCGACTCCTCGACTCGCTGCCGCTCGCGGTTCAGGCGATCGAGTTCCTGCGCGATGTTCAGGGCGCGCGCGTAGTCCGCCGTGGCGAGGGCCTCGATGCCGAGCCGCATGTCGGCGAGCCGGCCTGCGGCGTTGATGCGCGGCCCGAGCGCGAAGCCCAGGTCGAAGGTGCGAGCCCGGCGTGCGTCCCGTCCCGCAGCGCCGAAGAGCGCGGCGATGCCCGGCTGCATGCGCCCAGCGCGCATGCGCTTCAGGCCCTGGGTCACGAGCACGCGGTTGTTGCGGTCGAGCCGCACGACGTCGGCGACCGTCCCGAGCGCGACCAGGTCGAGCAGGTCGGCCAGGTTGGGTTCCGCGCGAGCCGCGAACGCACCGCGCCGCCGCAGCTCGGCGCGCAGCGCGAGCATCACGTAGAACATGACCCCGACCCCGGCGATCGCCTTGCTCGGAAACGGACACCCGGGCTGGTTCGGATTGACGATGCACGCGGCGTCGGGCAGCTCGTCGGCGGGGAGGTGGTGGTCGGTGACCAGCGTCGCGATTCCCAATTCGTGCGCGCGTGCGATGCCGTCGAAGCTCGCGATGCCGTTGTCCACGGTGACGATCAGGTCGGGCCGCGCCGGCGCGACTAGCTCCACGACCTGCGGCGAGAGTCCGTAGCCCGTCTCGAATCGGTTGGGCACGAAATAGTCGACTCGCGCGCCCAAGGCGGTGAGCGCGCGCAGTCCGACGGCACATGCAGTCGCCCCGTCGCAGTCGTAGTCGGCGACGATCAGCAGCCGCTTCCCGGTGCTGATGTGGTCGGCAAGAAGCGCTGCGGCCGCGTCTGCGCTCTTCAGCTCCGACGGGGAGATCAGCGCGCCCAGCTCGCAGTCAAGCTCGCCCGGCGCGCGCACGCCGCGTGCGGCGAAGAGGCGCGACAGCAGCGGGTGCACGCCAGCCTGCGCGAGCGTGCGTTCGGCAGCGAGCGGCACTTTGCGCGCGACGATGCCGCTGGCGGCCGTCATGCGGTGGCCGCGTAGGCGGCGAGCGGGCGCGGCCGCCGCCAGAAGTAGCGCAGATCCTGGCGCGTCGTTTCGACGTCGAGCGCACCGCCGGCGCCGATCGCATGCAGCGTCACCATGCCGATCCGGCCGGCGCGGAGGGCGGCAAGGAGCGGCGCGAACCAGTCGCGCTCCAGCGCCGCGAGCCGTTCCGCCCAGGTCGCGGCGTCGCCGTAGTCGGCAGCGACGCGCAACGGGTCGAGGACGATCAGCTCGACGCCTTCGTGCGCCGCCGTCCGCAGCCAGCGCTCGCCGTCCTCGGGCAGCGGCATCACCGCGCCGCCGGACGCGAGCGCGAGCCCGGCAGCGAGCGGGCTCGCCGCGCGAACGCGCGCAAAGGCGCGCGTGGCGGGCCGCTGCAGCCGCCCGCCGCCCCACAGCCAGACCGCGTTGATCGATGGCGCACCACGCGCCTCGCGCGCCTCGTTCACCCCGTGGGCGTGCAGCACCATCTGCATCTCGTTCGCGAGGGCATCGAAGCGCGCTTTTCCGGCGCCGGAGGGCTTCTCGAGCCGCCGCCCCCGCGCGGCGGCGAGCGGCGGCGCGGACCAGGACAGAGGCTCGGCGGCCCGTACGTACCACCGCTCGGGCTGCAGCGGAAAGAAGCTGAGCCCGGCGGGTGCGAAGTGGCTATTCAGGCTCTCGACGAGCGCCTCGGCCTCGTCGCGCGCGAGCTCGAACAGCGCCGCGTCCATCGGCACCAGGTGATCCAGGTTGACGCGCATGTGGCACGGCTCCGCGCACAGCCACCACGAGTCGCCCGGCTCGCCGCCGTCGGCGAGGAGCGCATACGGCGCCGCGCCGTCGCCCGCGAGACTCCAACGGGCGAGGAGCCACGCCTCGAGTCCGGACTCGCGCCCGGCGGTGCGGCGCCCCTTCGCTAGCAGCGACTCGAGCGCACGGAGCCGGCGGTCGTGCGCCAGCGGTGTCGTCGCCGGCTCGGGCCAGAACAGATCGGGGATTGCGACGTGGACGTTCATCTGCCGCGTGGTTCCAGTCTAGCACGCACCCGCAGGTATACTTCCCGCACCTTGCAGTACGAGCTCTTCATCGGCCTGCGCTACACGCGCGCAAAGCGCCGCAACCACTTCATCTCCGTCATTTCGCTGATCTCGATGCTCGGGATCGCGCTGGGGGTTGCCGCGCTGATCACGGTGCTCTCGGTGATGAACGGGTTCCAGAAGGAGGTGCGGGCGCGCATCCTGAGCGTGGTTTCGCACGTCCAGATCACCGGTCCCGGCGGACAGCTCGCACAGTGGCAGCGCGTGGCCGAGGCCGCCCGGCGCAACCCGGAAGTCGCCGCCGCTGCGCCGTACGTGAACGGCCAGGCGATGCTCGTCAACGAGGCGACGGCGCGCGGCGCGCTCGTGCGCGGCGTCGACCCCGCGCTCGAAGCCCGAGTCGCGGAGCTTGGGAACAGGATGGTCGCAGGCCGCCTCGATGCCCTGCAGTCGGGGGAGTTCGGGATCGTCCTCGGCGCCGACCTCGCCCGCGGCCTGCGCGTGTTCCCCGGCGACCGGGTCACGGTCATCGCGCCCCAGGGGCTGGTGACGCCGGCCGGCATCGTGCCGCGGTTGAAGCAGTTCCGCGTCGTCGGCCTGTTCGAGGTGGGTCACTACGAGTACGACAGCGGGCTCGCGCTGATGCACCTGGATGACGCGCAGCGGCTCTATCAGCTCGGCGACGAGGTATCGGGCGTGCGCCTCAAGCTCGCCGACCTCTTCGAGTCGCGGCGCGTCGCGCGCGAGCTGTACCGCGAGATCGGGGGCGACATCCTGATCAGCGACTGGACCCGCAGCCACGCCAACTTCTTCCGTGCGGTCGAGATCGAGAAGACGATGATGTTCATCATCCTGATGCTCATCGTCGCGGTGGCGGCGTTCAACGTCGTCTCCACGCTGGTCATGGTGGTCACCGACAAGCAGGCCGACATCGCGATCCTGCGCACGCTCGGCGCCACCCCGCGCAGCATCATGCAGGTGTTCATGGTGCAGGGCGTGGTGATCGGCGTGCTCGGGACTCTGCTCGGAGCCGCGGGCGGCGTCGCGCTCGCGCTCAACATCGACGTCGTCGTGCCATTCCTCGAGCGGCTTCTGAAGATCCAGTTCCTGTCCAAGGAGGTGTACTTCATCACCGAGCTGCCGTCGGACCTGCACGCCGCCGACGTAATCGCGATCACGTCGGTCGCGCTCGTGCTCGCGCTCGTCGCCACGATCTACCCGAGCTGGCGCGCCTCGCGCGTGCGCCCCGCCGAAGCTCTGCGTTATGAGTGAGGCGGGAAACGCGAGACGGGAAGCGGGAGGGGCGACAACCGCCGTCATCCGGTGCCGGGGATTGCAAAAGACCTACAACGAGGCCCGCGTCCCGGTACGGGTCCTGCTCGGCGTCGAAATGGAGGTGGCCGCCGGCGAGGTGGTCGCGATCGTCGGCGCTTCCGGCTCGGGCAAGAGCACGCTGCTCCACCTGCTCGGCGGACTCGATGGGGCGACGGCGGGCGAGGTGGAGGTCCTCGGCAGGGCGATGACCTCGCTCCCCGACGCCGAGCGGGGGCGGTTGCGGAACGAAGCGCTCGGCTTCGTGTACCAGTTCCATCACCTGCTGATGGAGTTCTCCGCGCTGGAGAACGTTGCCATGCCGCTCCTCATTCGCCGCATGCCCAAGGCCGAGGCGTACGAGCGGGCGGCGACGATCCTGCGCGAGGTGGGCCTCGGCGAGCGGCTCGATCACACGCCCGGGCAGCTCTCCGGCGGCGAACGGCAACGGGCGGCCCTCGCGCGCGCCCTCGTGACGCGTCCCGCGTGCGTGCTCGCCGACGAACCGACCGGGAACCTCGACCGCCACACCGCAGCCGCGGTCTACGGGCTGATGCTCGAGCTCAACCGCGCGTACCGGACGAGCTACGTAATCGTCACGCACGACCCCGCGCTCGCGGCGCGGGCGGACCGGGTGTTGCGGCTCGATGACGGCCGGCTCGCGCCGGCCTGAGGCCGCGCGGGCGGCATTTGTGAAGCCCCTCTGGGCGTGGCCGGAGCGTTCAGGCGCCGCGCCGCCGCACCTTCCGCCGGCGCCACTGCACGACCACCCAGGCGCGCCACAGCACCTGGACCGCGACCCAGCCGAGCGCCGCGAGCGACAGCGCGAGCGTGAAGAGTCCGATGGCGAGCGGCCGCCCCAGCGCGAGGGCCCAGTGGGCAAGCGCGCCGAACCACTCTCCGATGTGCGACCAGGAGAACGCCGGCGGCTCGGCAATCGGACCGCTCGCCCCGCCGGTGAGGAGCGAGCCGATCCAGTACGCGACCACGTACAGCGGCACGATCGTTAGGGGGTTCGTGTAGAGCGTCGTGAGCAGTGCGACCGGCAGGTTCACGCGCAGCGGGATCGCGAGGATCGCCGCGGTCAGCATCTGCAACGGACCGGGCACGAGCCCCGAGAAGAGTCCGACCGCCACGCCACCCGCCACCGAGTGACGGTTCAGGTGCCACAGGTTGGGATGGTGCAGGAACCGGGCGAACTTCCCGAGGTGCTTGTGGTTCCGGACCGAATCGTGGCTGGGGAGGTACTTCCGGAAGAGTTTTCGGGGCATCGGGTTCGCCGGCTCGAGCGGCCGGGCCCGCGGGCCCGTCGGGCACTGAGGCGCAGGATTCTATCCAGTTGTCACGAAACGAGGGCGGGAGAATTGCCGCGGCGGCGGCGATTCTCTCCGCAAGATCAACCTCGCGCCCCTGCGGCGCGTTGAGCCCGGATGCCGGGCTGCCGCGTGACGCAGTGAGAATCGCCATCGTCGCCTTCGCCGCCGGCGTGTGGACCCTGCAGCAGCAGGCCACTCTGCCGGAGTGGGGCCTCGTGGCGACGCTCGGTGGCACGTTCGTCGCAGGCCTCGCCGCCGCGCACACGGTCGCGGCACGCTCCGCGCGCGGCGCGCAGGCGATCGCAGCCCTGGCGAGCCTCGCACTCGGCTTCTCGTTCGCGGCGGGAGTGGCGAAAGTGCGCCTTGCCGACCGGCTCGATGCCGTGGTGGAGGGCCGCGACGTCACGCTCGCCGGCGTCGTCGCGAGCCTGCCGCAGCCCTTCGAGCGCGGCGTGCGCTTCGAACTCGACGTCGAGCGGGTCGTGCCGACGACCGAGCCGTATCGCGCACCGTCGAGGATACTCGTCTCCTGGTACAACGGCCTCACGCCCGAGGAGTTCCAGGAAGTCCTGCCGATCCGTGCCGGCGAGCGGTGGCGGTTCACGGTGCGGCTGCGCCGCCCGCACGGCAACTCGAACCCGCACGGCTTTGACTACGAGGGGTGGCTCCTCGAGCGCGGCATCGGCGCCACCGGCTACGTCCGGCCGCGCGGCGAACGGACGAAGCTCGCCGACATGGTGTGGACGCCGTCCTACGCGATCGAGCGCGCCCGCGAGCAGATCCGCACGAAGCTGTGGGACGCGCTTCCAGAACACCGGTACGCCGGCGTGCTCATTGCGCTCGCGATCGGCGACCAGCGCGCGATCGAGAGCGTCGACTGGGAGACGTTCACGCGCACCGGCGTCGGGCACCTGATGAGCATCTCGGGCCTGCATGTCACGATGGTTTCGGGTCTCTTCGCCGCGCTCGCCGCGGCGCTGTGGCGGCGCTCGCCGCGGCTCGTGCTCAGGCTGCCCGCACGCAAGGCCGCGGCCGTCGCGGCGGTCGCCGCCGCGACGATCTACACGCTGCTCGCGGGTTTCGCGGTCCCGGCGCAGCGCACGCTCTACATGGTCACGGTCGTCGCGGTCGCGCTCTGGCTCGACCGCATGCAGTCGTCCTCGCGCGTGCTCGCGGCGGCGCTCGCGGTCGTGCTGCTGCTGGATCCCTGGGCCGTGATGTCGCCCGGTTTCTGGCTGTCGTTCGGCGCAGTCGCCCTGATGCTCTATGTCGGTGCAGCCGATGCGGGCCGGGTCCACTGGCTCGCGCGATGGGGTCGAGTCCAGTGGGCAATAACGGTCGGACTCGCGCCGTTCGTGCTCCTGCTGTTCCAGCAGGTCTCGCTCATCGCGCCGGTCGCGAACGCGGTCGCCATCCCGGTGGTGAGCCTGCTGGTCACCCCGCTCGCGCTCGCCGCAGCGGTGACGCCGGGACCCTGGGTCGCGGAGATCGCGCATGCCGCCCTGGCGGCCCTCATGCAGGCGCTCGACTGGCTGGCACAGCTGCCCGGCGCCGCCTGGCGACAGCACGCTCCGGCGCCATGGGCAGCGGTGCTCGCGCTCGTCGGCGCGGCGTGGCTGCTCGCGCCGCGCGGGGTGCCCGCGCGGTACGCGGCGGCGGCGCTCTTCGTGCCGCTGTTCGCGGTGCGCCCGGCCGCTCCGGCCGACGGCGAGCTCCGGGTCACGTTCCTCGACGTCGGGCAGGGGCTCGCCGCGCTCGTGCGCACCCGGGAGCACTCACTCCTGTACGACGCCGGTCCCGCGTACAGTCTCGACGCCGACGCCGGCGACCGCGTGGTGGTGCCGTTCCTGCGCGGGGAAGGGCTGGACCGGCTCGATGCGGTCGTCGTCACCCACAACGACGCGGATCACTCGGGCGGCGCGCGATCGGTGATGCGCACGCTGCCGGTCGGCGCGCTCTGGTCGTCGCTCGAACGGGACCACCCCGCGCAGAGCGACGCGCCGTACCGGCTGCCGTGCCGCGGCGGCGTGCGCTGGTCCTGGGACGGGTTCGCGTTCGAGCTACTCCACCCCCCGGCCTCGAGCTACGGCGACCCGTTCATCAGAGCGAACTCGCGGAGCTGCGTGCTGCGTGTGAGCGGCCCGGCCGGCGCGGTGTTGCTCACCGGCGACATCGAGGAGCGCGACGAGCGGTCCTTGCTCGCGGCGGGCGCCCCCCTGCGCGCCGACGTGCTGCTCGTGCCGCACCACGGCAGCGGCACCTCCTCCACGTCGGCGTTCATCGCTGCGGTGCAGCCGGCGCACGCGGTGTTCACGACCGGATATCGGAATCGGTTCGGCCATCCGAAGCCTGACGTGCTGACGCGGTATCTGGCGACGGGCGCAGCCGCCTGGCGCACCGATCGCGACGGCGCCGTAACCCTCACGATTGCGAAAGACGGGGTGAGGCTGGCACGCCGTCGCGACGAGGCGCCGCGCTACTGGCGCTAGCGGATCGCCGTGCGTGACGCCGTCATTGACGCCGTCATAATGCGGGCGGCATACTGGGGGTCGGTCTCGAACCCTGTGCAGCGAATGCCGAAAAACAGGAAGCAGTCGGCGGCCAACGCCCGCCGGCCGATGTACGGAATCACGCGGGTCGATCACGAGCGCTCGCGCACCCACGCCTGGCGGGTCACGATCCAGCGCCAGGGCAAGATCCATGTCGGGCACTTCTCCGACGGCGTCTTCGGGGGCCGCCAGAAGGCGCTCGCAGCCGCGAAGAAGTACCGCGACGGGCTCCTCGCCAAGTACCCGCCGCTCACCCGCAAGGCGTACTGCTCGATCCTCCGGCGCAACAACCGGTCCGGACTTGCCGGGGTGTCGTTCCACTCGGAGGTGATCGAGACCGAGCGGGGCCCGGTGGAGCGCCGGTTCTGGATCGCGCGCCTCCCGCTCCAGCCGTGGCGCACGAAGCTCGTGAAGTTCTCGGTCGCCAAGTACGGCGCCGAGGAGGCTTTCCGCCGCGCAGTGAAGGCGCGGATGGACGCGCTGTCCGGGCTTTCCGGCACCTTCAACCCGGGCGCACCCCCCAAGCTCTAGCGGCGCACCGCCTTGGGCGCGCCGCGCTCAGTCCCGGCGCGCGTAGCGCAGGTCGAGCGTGCAGGGGAAGCTGCGATTGGGCGGCTCGGGCTTCACCGTCATCGGCCCGGGCGTGTGCCCGTGGTCCCAGAACCGCGCAAAGCGGCGCGCCTCGGCTTCATTTGCGTTGACCGGGAAGGTCGCGTAGTTCCGGCCACCGGGATGCGCGACGTGATAGGTGCATCCGCCGAGCGCGCGCCCGCTCCAGGTGTCGACCACGTCGAACACGAGCGGCGTGTGCACGTCGATCGTCGGATGCAGCGCCGATGGCGGGTTCCACGCCTTGTAGCGCACGCCCGCGACGAACTCCCCGTGCACTCCGGTCGGCGCGAGCGGCGCGACGCGGCCGTTGCAGGTCAAGACGTGACGCTCGCCGGTCATCCCGCTCACCTTGACCTGCAGGCGCTCCACGGACGAGTCGACGTAGCGTGAGGTGCCTGCGCCACTCATCTCCTCGCCGAGCACGTGCCAGGGCTCGATCGCCTGGCGCAGCTCCAGGGTCACCCCCGCGTACGTGACTGCGCCGTAGCGCGGGAAGCGGAACTCGAGGAACGGCGCGAACCATTCGTCCATGAAAGCGTAGCCGGCCGCGCGCAGATCGATCGCCACGTCGTGGATGTCCTGCTGGAGGAAGTGCGGCAGCATCCAGCGGTCGTGGAGCTGCGTGCCCCAGTGCACCAGCCGTCCGCGGTACGGTTCCTTCCAGAAACGCGCCACCAGCGTGCGCACCAGCAGCGCCTGCACGAGGCTCATCTGCGCGTGCGGCGGCATCTCGAACGCGCGCATCTCGACGAGCCCCAGCCGCCCGTTCGGACCGTCGGGCGAGTAGAGCTTGTCGATCGAGAACTCGGCACGATGCGTGTTGCCGCTCAGGTCGACGAGGAGATGCCGCAGGAGTCGGTCGACGAGCCACGGCACGTCGGCGTCGGTGCCCGGCGCGAGCCGCGATTCCATCTGCTGGAATGCGATCTCGAGCTCGTACAGGTTGTCGTCGCGCGCCTCGTCGACGCGCGGCGCCTGGCTGGTCGGTCCGACGAACAGGCCCGCGAACAGATACGAGAGCGCGGGATGGTTCTGCCAGTAGGTGATCAGGCTGCGCAGCAGGTCGGGCCGGCGCAGGAACGGGCTCTCCGCCGGAGTCGCACCGCCGAGTGTGACGTGATTGCCGCCGCCGGTGCCGGTGTGTCGGCCGTCGAGCATGAACTTTTCGCTGCCCAGCCGGGCGAGACGCGCCTCCTCATAGAGCGCGGCGGTGTTGGCGGCGAGCTCGCTCCAGCTCGATGCGGGGTGGATGTTCACCTCGATCACGCCGGGGTCGGGCGTGACCGCGAGCGTCCGCACGCGCGGATCGCGCGGCGGCGGGTAACCCTCTATGCGGACCGGCCGGCCGAGCGCCTCGGCGACGTGCTCGATCGCCGCAGCGAGGTTCACGAAATCCTCGATGTGCGTGAACGGCGGCACGAACAGGTGCAGCCGGCCCTCGCGCGCCTCCACGCAGAGCGCGGTGCGCACGATCTCGCGGGCGGTCGCACCGCGCGTCGCGCGCTCGTGGCGCTTCCTCTCGCTCCGCGCGTGCGCGTCGTGAAGGTCGTCGCGCGGGTCGAATGTGTCGCGCGCGAAATCGGGCTCGACCTCCTCGGGCAGACGCTCGGGGAGGGACGCGAGGGGGAGGCGGTAGCCGAGCGGCGAATCGCCGGCGAGCAGGAACAGCCGCCCGCGCTTCAGCGGCCACGGCGAGCTCTCCCAGACCGAGGTCCAGGCCGACGGGCTGACCGCGCTGCCGGGCGAACGGGTGGCGGCCGCGGGCGGTCGGGCGCGCAGCGGCAGGACGTATCCGGCCGGCCTGTCCACGCCCCGCTCGAGGAGCTTGCGCAGCCGGGCGCGGTCGTCGTAGTCCCTCAGCGGCACGTTCGCCGGATCCACGTTCACGGGGAGCCCGGCTTCGAGCGCGAGCAGCGGGATCGGATCCTCGAACGCGTCGATGACGAGCGAAGCGTCGAGGCCGAGCTCGCGCGCCAGCGTGGCGGCGAATGCCTGCGCGTGCTCGAGGGTCGCGTCGCGCGCGCCGGATTCGCCCGCGATCATAGCCGGATTGCGCCACAGCGGGCGGCCGTCGCGGCGCCAGTGCAGCCCGAGCGCCCAGCGCGGCAGCGGCTCCCCCGGATACCACTTCCCCTGGCCGAAGAAGAGGAGCCCGCCCGGGGCGAAGCGATCCTTCAGCCGCCACGCGAGCCCTTCGGCGAGCGCCCATTTCCGTGGCGAGAGCGCGGTGTAATTCCATTCCGCGCCCTCCATGTCGTCGGTCGAGACGAAAGTCGGCTCGCCGCCGTGCGTGAGATGCACCCCCGCGGCCTCGAGCTCGCGATCGACCGCGCGTCCGAGGGCGTCCGTCTCCGCCCACTGGGCCTCCGAATAGGGGCGCGTGACGCGCGGATCCTCGTGAATCCGCGTCACCTCCATCTCGAAGTCGAGCTGTGACTCGCACGGCTCGGTGAAGCCGGTGACGGGTGCGGCGCTCGTCGGGAACGCGGTCGCCGCGAGCGGGATATGGCCCTCGCCCGCCAGCAGCCCGGAGGTCGGGTCGAGCCCGACCCAGCCGGCGCCGGGCACATACGCCTCGGCCCATGCATGGAGGTCGGTGAAGTCGGCCGTCGCCCCCGCCGGCCCGTCCAGCGGCTTCACATCGGCGACGAGCTGCACTAGGTAGCCGGAGACGAAGCGCGCGGCGAGTCCGAGATGCCGCAGGACCTGCACGAGGAGCCAGCCCGAGTCGCGGCACGAGCCCGCCGCGAGCCGGAGCGTGTCGTCCGGGGTCTGGATTCCGGCCTCCATCCGCACGAGGTACTTCACCTCGCGCTGCACCCGCTGGTTGAGCGCGACGAGGAAGTCGACCGTGTTGATGCCCGGCTCGACGCCCCCGCGCCGGAAATCCTCGAGCCACTTCGCAAGGAGCGGGCCGGCAGGCTCCTTCTCGCGGTAGGGCGCGAGCTCGGTGGCGAGCTGCGGGGGATAGTCGAACGGGAAGTGCTCGGCCCAGTGCTCGACGAAGAAGTCGAACGGGTTGATGACCGTCATGTCGGCGACGAGATCGACCGTGACCGACAGCGCGGACGCCTTCTCGGGGAAGACCAGCCGCGCGATGTAGTTCCCGTACGCATCCTGCTGCCAGTTGATGAAGTGCTTCTCCGGCTCGATGCGCAGCGAGTAGCTGTGGATCGGGGTGCGGCAGTGCGGCGCGGGCCGGAGCCGCACCTCGTGCGGCGAGAGGCTCACCGGCCGGTCGAAGGCGTACCGGGTCTGGTGGTGGAGGGCGACGCGGATGGTCATGCGTTCGCGAAGTGGGAACCGTGATCCGCGATCCGCGGGGATCGGGCCGGTGGTGGTGCCTTGCGGCTCACGGTTCGCGGTTTACGATCGACGCGCCATTCGAATCCTCCCAATACGGATCCGGCAGCTGCGCGAACACGCGCCGGAGGCCTTCGCCCCACTGGTGGTGGATCATCGTGAAATACGGGTCGGTTTCGCCGATGCGCCGCTTTAACTGCACGCGCAGCGCGTTGTTCTGGTAGCACACCAGGTCGATCGGCAGGCCGACCGACACGTTCGAGCGCATCGTCGAGTCGAACGAGATCAGCACGCACTTGGTCGCGTCGATGATGCTGGTCCAGGGCTTGACCACACGATCGATGATCGGCTTGCCGTACTTCGTCTCGCCGACCTGGAAGAACGGCGTCTCGGAGGTCGCCTCGATGAAATTGCCTTCCTGGTATAGCATGAACAGCCGCTGCGGCTCGCCGGCGAGCTGGCCGCCGAGGATGAAACTTGCGCTGGCGTCGATGTTGTGCTGCGTGAGATAGGGGCCGTCGCGCCGCTTCACTTCGCGCAAGGCATCCCCCAGCATCGTCGCGACGTCGTACATCGACGGCACGGTCCAGATGCTGGGCGAGCCGTCGCCGCGCCGCGAGTGCTGCTCGAGCAGGTTGATCGCGTTCTGCGTCATCGACAGGTTGCCAGAGGTCAGGATCACGATCACCCGGTCGCCCGGGCGCTCGTAGACCGTCATCTTGCGGAAGCTCGACACGTGGTCGACGCCGGCGTTCGTGCGCGAGTCGGACGCGAACACCATGCCGCTCTCGAGCAGCACACCAACGCAGTAGGTCATCTCGGATCGGATCCCGGGCCGGAGAGCGGCAATTCTACGGTAGAGCCCTCGACGCCACGGTGGCTATTGATAGCTCGGAACCAGGAAGTGCTTGTTGACCTCGGTGTTGAGTGCGCCGATCTTCTCCAGGAAGGCGAGTAGCCACTCGTGCAGCCCGGCCTGGAAGATCTTCTGCGTCCTGCCGTAATGGAGCATGGCATGGATCTCCCCCGCGAGGCGCTCCGGCTCCAGGCGATCCTCGTCGGACAGCCCCTGGAGGATCTCGTAGATCTCGTTCATGCAGGCGTGCAGGCTGCGCGGCACGTCGTCGCGCAGGATCAGCACCTCCGCTACCCGGAACGGCGTGATGACGTCGCGGTAGATCTTGCGGTAGATGCTGAACGCCGAGACCGAGCGCAGCAGCGCGGACCACTGGTAGTAGTCGACCGCGCCGCCGACGTCGTGCGCGCTCGGCAGCAACGTGTGGTACTTCACGTCGAGTATTCGCGCGGTGTTGTCGGCGCGCTCGAGGAACGTCCCGAGACGGATGAAGCTGAACCCCTCGTCGCGGATCATGGTGCCGAAGGTGACGCCGCGGAACAGGTGCGAGCGGTCCTTCACCCAGTCGAAGAACGGCGACACGCCGCCGGCGCCGATCTCGGCGAACGTCTTGTTGCGGACCGCGAGCCAGGTGTCGTTCAGGCTCTCCCACATCTCGTTCGAGATCGCCCCGCGCTGGGCGCGCGCGTTCTCGCGTGCGGTCAGCAGCGAGGCGTAGATCGACGACGGATTGGAGGCATCCAGCGTCATGAAGTGCAGCACGTGCTCGGACTCGAGGTCCGAGTAGCGCTGGTAGTAGTTCGTCGCGAGCCCGTTGATGATGAGTGGTAGCGCCCAGGGCTCGGCCCACTTTTCGCCCGGCTCCAGGATGCGGTAGGGCAGCAGCGACATGCGATAGGTGACGTCGAGCATGCGCGCGATGTTCTCCGCGCGCTCGATGTGGCGCGACATCCAGTACAGGTCGTTGGCGGTGCGCGAGAGCATCGGGAGCGGCCGTAATCCGCGTGGCTACCTTTCGAGCACCCAAGTGTCCTTCGTTCCGCCGCCCTGCGACGAGTTCACCACGAGCGAACCCTCCTTCAGCGCGACGCGGGTGAGGCCGCCGGGAACCAGCCGGACCTCCTTGCCAGACAGGACGAACGGGCGCAGATCGAGGTGGCGGGGGGCGATCCCGGCGTCGACGAAAGTGGGGCAGGTGGAGAGCGCCAGCGTCGGCTGCGCGATGTACTTCTCTGGATTGGCGATGATGCGCTCGCGGAACTCCGCGCGCTGCGCCATCGTGGAGGCCGGCCCCACCAGCATCCCGTACCCGCCCGACCCGTGCACCTCCTTGACGACGAGTTCGTGGAGGTGCTCGAGCACGTGGTGCAGGTCGTCCTTCTTGCGCAGCTGCCACGTGGGCACGTTGTTGAGGATCGGCTTCTCGCCGAGGTAGTACTCGATCATCTCCGGCACGTGCGGGTACATCGACTTGTCGTCGGCGACCCCGGTGCCGATCGCGTTGGCAAGGGTGATGCGACCGGCCTGGTAGGCTGAGAAGAGCCCCGCGACGCCGAGCAGCGAATCGGGCCGGAACACCTGCGGGTCGAGGAAGTCGTCGTCGATCCGCCGGTAGATCACGTCCACTCGCTTCGACCCGCGCGTAGTGCGCATGTACACGGTCTGGTCGCGGACCATCAGGTCCTGGCCCTCGACCAGCTCGATGCCCATTTGCTGCGCGAGGAAGGTGTGCTCGAAGTACGCCGAGTTGTAGGCGCCGGGCGTCAGCAGCACGACGGTGGGATCGACGACGCCCGGTGGCGCGACCTGGCGTAGCGTGTCGAGCAGCAGGTCCGGGTAGTGGTCGATCGGCGCGATCTCCTGCAGCGCGAAGAGCTCCGGAAAGAGCCGCATCATCATCTTGCGGTTCTCGAGCATGTACGACACACCGGAGGGCACGCGCAGGTTGTCCTCGAGCACGTAGAACTCGCCCTTGCCGGCGCGCACCACGTCGACGCCCGCGACGTGCGCGTAGGTGTCGCCAGGCACCCGCATTCCCTGCATGACGCTGCGGTATTGGGCGTTCTCGAGCGCCTTGCGAGGCGGGATGATCCCTTCGCGCAGGATCGACTGATCGTGGTAGATGTCGCGCAGGAACAGGTTGAGGGCGCGCACGCGCTGCACGAGCCCCCGCTCGAGCATGTGCCATTCGTCGGCGGGAAGGATGCGCGGCACGAGGTCGAAGGGGATGAGCCGCTCCTCGGCTGCCTCGTCGCCGTACACGGCGAAGGTGATGCCGACGCGCTGGAACAGCACGTCAGCTTCCTGGCGCTTCTGGGCGAGCCGCTCGGGCAGCAGCTTCGCGAGCCAGTCTGCGTAGCGGCGATAGTGCGGCAGCACTTCGCCGCCGAGACCGTACATCTCGTCGAAGCAGATGGGGGGCGGTGCTGTCATGACACGCGGCAGTGCACGCGAAACCTAGTGTATCGCACGTGGTTGGTGCCGGAGCAACGCGCGTGCCAGCGGAGCACCCGCCCCGAGCGTCCGTTCCGGGTCGGCGCGGCACCGTCCCGGTGCGACGCGCGCGGCGGTGGTGCACCATGCGCTTGCTATACTCGCAACGCACCCGGCAAGCATGCGCAGCCCAATCACCGCCACCATCGTCGTCGAAGGCGACCCACCGCTGCTCGCGGGCTACCGGGCGCGCGTGAACGAGCTGCTCGGCGCCGAGTCGGACGCGCCGTACCGCGAGCTGCACACGGCCAGCCAGCTCGACTATCGCCTCAAGTCGAGCGGCGTGCCGTACCCCCCTTTCGTGCAGGCTTCCAGCGAGTTTCCAGAGCTGACGGTGCGAGTCAAATGGCAGAACCCGGTCGGCGGGACCTGCGGCAACGCGACAATCCGCGCCGGCAGGCTGGTGGACCAGTCAGCGGGAAGCGCCGCCGCGGCAGACCGCGCGGTCGATGTGCGCGCGGGCCAGGACGGCACGATCGTGCTGGCGATCGCGTGCCGGCGCCGTCGTGCCGGCGAGTGGATCGGCTACGCGCTCACTGCGCGCCAGCACGCATTCTTCCGCGTGTCCGGAGACGGCGCCGTGCTGGAGGCGGCGGACGGGGCGGAGCCGGAGTGGGCGGAGCGCTGGACCGTCCAGGGCGACAGCGTGGCGTACGCAGAACTCGGGTCGCGCGAGCCGCTCGACGAGCCGCTCGCGGGCGACCTCGAGCGCCTCGCGCACGAGTTCGCGGACGAATGGCTGTGGTTCGACGAGGCGCCCCTGGCGGAGACCGCGATCGAGCGCCAGCGCTACGCCGACCATGCGCTTGCAACCAACCCGGTGAACCTGCGCGTGGCGAAGCTGCGGTCGGTCCTCACTGGGGCACCCGGCGGTGGGTACGTACTCGAGGCCGCTGCGCCCGAGGCGCGCAAGATCGTCGCCCTCGTCGCGCGGCTCTGGCTGCAATCCGCGAGGCACTAATGACGGTCGCGCCGCCCCGCCGCAACGCCGTCACCTGCGCAGCCGCGACCGGGCTGCACCGGGTCTCCTATCTCGAATGGGGCGATGCGGCAAACCCGCGGGTGGTGGTCTGCGTGCACGGCCTGACGCGCTGCGCGCGCGACTTCGATCCGCTTGCAGCGGCACTCGCCGCGAGCTATCGCGTCGTGTGCCCGGACATGCCCGGCCGCGGCGAGAGCGACTGGCTGAAGAACCCGATGGAGTACGCCACGCCCGCGTACCTCAACACCACCGTAACGCTGGTCGCGCGGCTCGGCGTCGACGAGGTGGACTGGGTCGGCACGTCGATGGGCGGGCTGCTCGGAATGGTGTTCGCATCGCTCGAGGGCGCACCGATCCGCCGCATGGTCGTGAACGAGGCCGGGCCGCTCGTTGCGGCGGCGGCGCTGGAGCGCATCGGCACTTACGTCGGAAAGGCGCCGGACTTTCCTTCGATCGAGGCGGCGGAGCGCTACATCCGCACCATGAGCGCGCCGTTCGGCCCGCACACCGACGCGGAATGGCGCTTCCTCACCGAGCACGTCGTGCGACGGAAGCCCGACGGCACCTACCGCGTCCACTACGATCCGGCGATCGCCGTGCCGTTCAACGCGGCGGCGCCGCATAAGGACCTCGACCTCTGGCCGGTGTGGGAGCAGGTGCGCTGCCCGACGCTCGTGCTCCGCGGCGAGCTGTCCGACCTCCTGTCGCGCGAGACGGTCGAGCGGATGAAGACGACCGGGCCGCGCGCGCACGCCGTCGAGATCCCTGGCGTCGGCCACGCTCCGACGCTCATGCAGCCCGATCAGATCGCGATCGTTCGCGATTTCCTGCTGGCCGGCTGAGCCGAGAGGAACCGGTCTGCCGCCGTCTCCCGCCAGGGGTCCTACGGGTTGGTCGCTAGCGCAACTGGTACACGATGGTTCTGATCACGCCGCCGTACCCGTGCACCTCGCAGAGCGTGCGTTCGGCCCTGGATCGCAGCGAGAACGGCGCTGCGGTGAGCACGACCCCGCTGCCGGACTGCAGCCTGGTACCCGCACCGGTCGTCTGATCGACGTTCGGAGGGAAGTCCGGGCGGGCGGGGACGTGCTCGGTCAGGACCAGGAACTTGTACCGATAGAGCTTCCCGACGAATCGCTGGATGCTGTCGTTGCTCAGGTGCTGCAGGACCTGGCGCACGAATGCGATGTCGCCGGGCGGAAGGTCGTCCGCGACGATGTCCAGGCAGCGGAAGTCAACGCGCAACGCGGCGTAGACCGTGCGGTTGCGCTCGATGAGGGACGGGACGACGTCGCAGGCCGCATAGGCTCCGAACAGGTGCCGGACCTGGCTCCCGACATTGAAGTCGCCGCATCCTAAGTCCGCGGCGTCGAGCGTCCGCCCGATTCCGGACGCGAGCCGGGTGAGCGCGTCGATGTATGCGGCGACGACGGCAGGGTCGTGGGAGCCCGCGCCCGAGTCGAAGTCCCGCCCCGCATCGCCGCCCCAGATCCGTCGCTCGTAGATCTCCGAGAACACGTTGCTCGGCGACTTGATCCTCGCGTCCTCGTCCATCGCCACGGTCCGCTCCGGCCTGGACGTGCTTGATCAGGCCCCGGAAGGCGCGAGCCGCGCCGCCGGATCCTGTCGGTAGAAGAGCTTCAGCTGCTCGTACACGCCGGGAAACTCCTCCCTGAGCGCGTGCGGGTCGGTGAAGAAGGCCTCGCTCGTCACCGCGAAGAACTCGGCGGGATGCTCCGCGCCGTAGGGGTCGAGCAGAGTCTCCTTCTCGCGGTCGACCATCCCGACGAAGCGGGCGTAGGCCGACTCGAGCGTGCGCTGCCAGACGCCGGCATCCATGTCGTCGTGCGCGAGGGGGAAGCCGTCGGCCTCGCCCTTAAGCATGTCGATCTTGTGGGCGAACTCGTGGATGACGACGTTGTAGCCGGGCTCGCCCCCATCCTCCGCGGCCGCGGTTCCGATCTCGACGTCCTCCCACGACAGCGCCACCGGGCCGCCCGGCCAGGCCTCGCCCGACAGCTCGTCGTCCCACTCGTGCATCACGCCGTCCTCGTCCAGTTCCTGCCGGCGTACGCGGAACTCGCTCGGGTACACGACGATGCCGACCCAGCCCGCGTAGAAATCGAGGCCAAGGTTGAGGATCGGCAGGCACGCCTGCAGCGCGACCGCGAGCCGGATCTCGTCGGTGAGCGCGAGGCCGCCGGCCCCGGCCATCTCCTTCTCGTGCAGGAACAGGACGACCAGCTCGCGCAGGCGTCTCGATTCGTCGGCGGAGAGCCCGGCGAGGAACGGCAGCTTCGCGACGACGCGACGCCAGAGGGCTTCGTCGATCGTCGCGCGCTTGAGTACGCGCTTGCGGCGCCAGGAGCGGAGCACGGGACTCGGTGCAGTGAATCGCGCTCCGATTATGACGCACGCTGCGACGGCCGTCCGGTAACATTGCCCTCTCTCGAAGGACCTCAGCAGTGGCATCCGTCGCAGCAGCTCCCGATACCGTCGTCGGACCCGGCCTCGAGGCCGTGCTCGCCGGCCTCGACGCGTCCGAACGGGCGCTCGTCGCGCGAGCGCAGGCCTACGCGGCGCCGCTGTACGCCGGCAAGCGCCTGGGCACCGGCGAACCAGCGCTCGATCACGCCCTCGGCGTCGCCGCGAACCTCGCGGCGCTGCGCCTCGACGGCGCGGCGCGCGCGGCGGGCCTGCTCTACGCAGTGCCCGAGTACGTCGACGACGCGGAGGAGCAGCTCGCGTCGCGGTTCGACGCCACGGTCGCGGCGCTGGTGCGCGGGGTGTGGAAGCTGAACCGGCTGCGCGTGGTGACGCGCGACCTCGCCGCGCAGGGCGCCACTGAGGCTGCCAGGCAGCCGCAGGCGGAGGTGTTGCGCAAGATGCTCCTCGCGATGGTCGAGGACATCCGCGTGGTGCTCATTCGCCTCGCGAGCCGGACGCAGACGCTGCGCTTCCTCGCGCACGCGCCCGGCGCGGAGCGTGCGGCAGTGGCGCGCGAGACCCTGGATATCTACGCGCCGCTCGCGAATCGTCTCGGCGTCTGGCAGCTCAAGTGGGAGCTCGAGGACATGTCGTTCCGCTTCCTCGAGCCGGAGCTGTACAAGCGCATCGCGAAGATGCTCGACGAGCGCCGCACCGAGCGCGAGACCTTCATCAGCGATTCGATCGCGACGTTGTCGCGCGCGCTGGCGGCGGCCGGAGTGCGGGCCGAGGTCACCGGACGGCCGAAGCACATCTACAGCATCTACAGCAAGATGAAGGGGAAGGGTGTCGATTTCGCCGAGCTGCACGACGTGCGCGGCCTGCGTGTGCTCGTGGACGACGTGAAGGCGTGCTACGTCGTGCTCGGCATCGTGCACGACATCTGGCAGCCGATCCCGAAGGAGTTCGACGACTACATCTCGCGCCCGAAGGGCAACGACTACCGGTCGCTGCACACGGCGGTGGTCGGACCCGACGGCCGCGCCCTGGAGGTCCAGATCCGCACCCACGAGATGCACCGGCACGCCGAGCTCGGGGTGGCCGCGCACTGGCGCTACAAGGAGGGCAGGGGCGGCAGGCAGGACCCGTTCGACGACAAGATCGCCTGGCTCCGCCAGGTGCTCGCGTGGCGCGACGAGGTGGTGGACGCCGCGGACTGGGTCGAGCAGTCGAAGCGCGCGGCGCTCGACGAGACCGTGTACGTCCTCACGCCGCAGGGCAAGGTGGTCGACCTGCCGCGCGGCGCGACGCCGATCGACTTCGCGTACGCCCTGCACACGGACGTCGGGCACCGCTGCCGCGGCGCGAAGGTCGACGGCGTGATGGTGCCGCTCGACTTCAAGCTCGACAATGGGCAGCGCGTAGAGGTCGTGACGGTCAAGTCCGGCGGGCCGTCGCGGGACTGGCTGACGCAGCCGCGTTACCTCGCGAGCTCGCGGGCGCGGAACAAGGTGCGCCAGTGGTTCAACGCCGAGGAGCTCGCGCGAACCGTGGCGGCGGGTCGCCAGATCGTCGAGCGCGAGATCCAGCGCGAGGGCGCAGGCAAGGCAAACATGGAGCAGCTTGCGCACGCCCTCGGGTTCGGCAAACCCGACGAGCTCTTCGCGGCGGTCGGCCGGGAGGAAGTGGGCACGCGCGCCCTGCAGGTCGCGCTGCGCGGCCCGTCGGAAGCGCAGGCTCCGGCCGAAGAGGTTGTCGCCAAGAAGAGCAAGGCCGGTGGCGCAGGCGGCGGCATCCTGTTCGTCGGCGTCGACCGCCTGATGACGCAGTTCGCGCGCTGCTGCAAACCGGTGCCCCCCGATCCGATCATCGGGTTTGTCACGCGCGGGCGCGGGATCTCGGTACACCGGCGCGACTGCGCGAGCCTCGGCCAGCTGATCGCGCGTCAGCCGGAGCGGATGATCGAGGCGCAGTGGGGTGCTGCCCGCGCGAGCGAGGTGTTTCCGGTGGACCTGGCGGTCCAGGCGCACGACCGGCAGGGGCTGCTGCGCGACGTGTCCGAAGTGCTGTCGAAGGAGCGCATTAACGTCACGGCCGTCAATACGCTCACCCGGCATCACGTCGCGAACATGTCGTTCACGGTCGAAGTGGCCGATCTCGACCACCTCAAGCGGGCGCTGGCGCAGATCGGCGAGGTCGCAGGGGTCATCTCGGCGCGGCGGCGTTAGCGCGCGCGGCGCCGATGGAAGTCGAGCTGAAGCTGCTGGTTCCGCCGGACGATCTCCTGCGGATCGATCGCCACCCGGCGGTGCGGGCTGCGCGGCGCGGCGGCGGGCGCAAGCTCGCGCTCGAGACCGTCTACTACGACACGCCCGAGGCCGACCTCGCACACGCCGGCGTGGCGCTACGCCTGCGCCGCGACGGCGATCGCTGGGTCCAGACGCTCAAGGGCGGCGGCACCGCCGCCGCGGGCCTGCACGCGCGCGACGAGATCGAGTGGGACCTCACCGGCCAGACGCTCAACGTCGGGCTCCTCGACGACACGCGGTACGCGGAGCTGTTCGCGAAGCGCAAGGTACGCGGACGGCTGCAGCCCGTGTTTACGACCGAATTCGAGCGGACCCTGCGGACGCTCGCACTCCCGGACGGCACGCTCGCGGAGCTCGCGCTCGACCGCGGCGTGATCCGGGCGGGACACGAGACGGCGCCGATCAGCGAAGCCGAGATCGAGCTCAAGGGCGGGGATGCCGCGCGCCTGTTCGGCCTGGCGCGCGCGATTGCGCGCGACGTCCCGGTGCGGCTAGGGCACGCGAGCAAGGCCGAGCGCGGTTACGCGCTCGGACGCGGCGCGCCGCCGCCGCGGAAGGCCCGTCCCGTCCCGCTCGAGGCGACGATGACTGCCGGGGACGCGCTGCGCCGAATCGCGATGGCGTGCATCGCACAGATGCAGTCGAACGAAGACGGCGTTCGCGGCGGACGCGACCCCGAGTACCTGCACCAGTTGCGGGTCGGATTGCGCCGTCTGCGGTCCAGTCTCGGGCTCGTGGCGCTCGCGTCCTCGAAGGAGGCGGTGGCGCCCCTCGCCGGCGAGTTGCGCTGGCTTGGTGGCGCGCTCGGGCCGGCGCGCGACTGGGATGTGTTCATGACCGAGACCTTCGCGCGGCTCGCGCGGCAGTTCCGGCAGGCGCCGGGCGTGGCGAGCTTCCGTGCGCGCGCCGCGCGGGTGCGTCGCGCGCACGCTGCGACGGCACGCGACGCCGTCTCGTCCCAGCGCTACACGGATCTGCTGCTCGCCCTCGGCGAAGCGTTCGCGCGCGACGACCTGCCCGTATTCGCGGGCAGCGCCGCGCCGGCGGCGACGCAGTTGGGGAGCGAGCCGCCACCGCGATTCGGTTCGCCGGTGGGGGCGTTCGCGGCGTTCGTGATGGACCGGCGGCATCGGCGTGTGCGCAAGCGCGGGCGGCAGGTGCCCGAGGCCCCGCCGGAGGAACGCCATCGGGTCCGGATCGCCGCCAAGAAGCTGCGCTACGCCGCCGAGTTCTTCGCGCCGCTCTATCCCGCGAAGCGCGTCGCTCGGTACGTGGCGGCGCTGCAGGACCTGCAGGACATTCTCGGGGCACTCAACGACGCCGCGGTCGTCGATCGGCTCCTCGCCGAATTGGCAGGCACCGGGCGGCCGATCGCGGCGGGCGTCGACGGGCTGGTGCGAGGGTGGGTCGCGGCGGTCGCACAGCAAGAGCTCGCGCGCTATCGCCGCGCGTGGCGCGAGTTCGAGAACGCGAAGCCGTTCTGGAAGTAGCCTCGGTCAGACCATCGCGGAGCCGCCGTCGACGACGACCGTCTGCCCGGTCATGAACGCCGCGTCGTCGCTCGCGAGAAAGCTCGCGGCGCCGACGAGGTCTTCCGGGTACTCGTCGCGCTGGATCGCCCGGCTCTTCACCACGGCGTCGCGGAACTTCGCGACGTGCGCGGCATTCTTGAGGATGTTCTCGGAGAGCGTGAAGCCCGGCGCGAGCGCGTTCACGGTGATGTTGTGCGGCCCGAGCTCGCGCGCGAGCGCGCGCGTGAGCGCGATCACCGCGCCCTTGCTCGTCACGTAGTGCAGCATAAATGGGAGGCCCTTGATCGGCGCGCCGGATGCGAGGTTGATGATGCGTCCCCCGCCGCGGCGCTTCATCTCGGGAACGCAGGCGCGGCAGGCGAGGAAGACGCCGAAAGTGTTGACGTCCATGGCGCGCCGCCAGGCTTCCGGGTCGATTTCCTCGAACGGCGTCGGCTCGATGGCGGAGAAGAATGCGGCGTTGTTGACCAGGATATCGATCCCGCCGAAGGCAGTGCGCGCCTCGTCGACGACGCGCACGACGTCGTCGGCCGACGTCACGTCCGCCGTCACGCCGCGCACCCCGTGCCCCGCTGCGGCGAGCGCATCGGCGGCCTCCGCCGCGCCGCTCAGGTCGGCGATAACGACGTTCGCGCCGTCCTGCGCGAGTCGCGTCGCGAGCGCCCGCCCGATGCCCTGCGCGCCGCCCGTTACGACCGCCGTCCTGCCCGATAGCCTCGTCATGCGGCCTCCGTCGATGGAGGCCGCATGCTAGGCGGCGCCCGGCGCTCGTGTCAAAGCGATTACAGAGCGGCTCGCGTGCGAGCTCACCACAGGATCCGCATGCCGACCGAGATCCAGTTGAGGTTGACCGGGCTGGAATGCTGCCAGCCGTAGGTTCCGTCGATCTGCAGCCGCCCCTGGATCAGCCAGTAGCGGAGCCCAACCTGGTAGGCCGGCTTCTCGTCCGTGACGCCGTAAGTCTCGGCGATTCCCTGCACGGGTCCCGCGAGCGCGATCTCCGCTCCGAAGCCCCAGCTCCCGATCGTCTGGTGGCTCGACGTGTCGCGCGTGGCGCCGGCGTTGAAATGGAGCCCGACGGCGTCGTCGAGGCACCGAGACGCTCGAAATCCCATTCAAGTACGGGTCGTAATGGGTCTTGGTCGACGTCTCGCCCGCCACGGTCACGATGCCGAACGGGGTCGCGACGACCTCCTGGGGCGTGCCGGGCTTGAGGCGGGCGACGCCCACGGTCAGCGCGAATCCGATGCCGTTCGTCTCGAGCGGCTTGAGCAGGGTCTTCGCCTGCAGGACGACGAGGTTGGAGTTCCCTTCCTCGTCCGACCGGATCAGATTTCCGCCGAGCATGAACTCGAAGCGCTCCAGCGCGCCGCCGAAATTGGCCGCGGGCAGGAGCCAGTACTCGGTCGCCTTCACCCCGCGCTGGGCCTTGACGAAGGTCTCGACCTGATAGCCGCCGGGGTCGACGACACGGGCGTCATCGGTGACGAGCGGCCGGGCGGCGAGTGCGCCATGCGATGCCAGACCGGCCGCGACCGCGAATGCGAAGAGCGTCGGGCACGCCGCGATCGGCGTTGGTTTTTGCGAGAGTGGCACGGCGAGGGCGCGATGATCGCGCTCCGGATGGTACCGGACCGGGCCCGGCCGAGCCGGGCCTAGGTCAGCGCCGCCACGGACAGTGCGAGCGTGGCGCAATTTGGCACGCAGGACAAAGTTTGCCGCGCGTGTCACCAAACTATCATCGCCGCGTTAAGCCGCTGTCACGTACACGTGCCGTTCCCAGAATCGCGCCGCAAGCGATCACCGGGAACCTCCGCACATGATGCCAAGCGAGCCGTGGCTCGAGAGCGGCAGCAGAAACCTGTTCGTGCACCTCGCCGGCAACCGTGACGAGGTGCGCGCAGCGCAGAGGCTCCGTCATGCGGTGTTCGCGGGCGAGATGGGGGCGCGGCTCGGCGGGCCCGAACCGGGTATCGACGAGGACGGCTTCGACGGCCACTGCGACCACCTGTTGGTGCGCGAGAAGGACACCGGCGACGTTGTGGGTACGTACCGGATTCTCGGGCCGCGTGCGGCGGAGGCCGCGGGCAGCTATTACTCGGAGCAGGAGTTCGACCTCGCGCGGCTCGACCATCTGCGGCCGACGCTGGTGGAGCTGGGCCAGTCGTGCATCCGTGCCGACCACCGGAACGGCTCGGTCATCGCGCTGCTCGGGCTCGCGCGCTACATGCTGGTGCACGGTCACGGGTGCCTGATCGGCTGCGCGAGCGTCAGCATGGCGGACGGCGGCCGCGCGGCCGCGAGCGTCTACCGGCTTATCGCGGAGCGCCATCTCGCGCCGCCCGAGTACCGCATGTTTCCGCGCCTGCGCCTGCCGCTCGAGCAGCTGGGCAGCGGAGCGGTGGCGGAGGCGCCCCCGCTGGTCAAAGGCTATCTGCGGCTCGGCGCCTACGTTTGCGGCGAACCGGCCTGGGATCCGGACTTCAACACTGCGGATCTCCTCATCTTCCTGCCGATGGCGCGCCTGAAGGCGCGTTATGCGCGACACTACTGGGGCGACGCCGCGATCGGCGCAGTCTTGGCCGTGCCGCCGTCGCCGCTCTGACCGCTCGAGCATACGTGCGGCGTCGGGCTTCTGCCCGTGGGATCCCCCGCTCCCGATGACCAAGCATCTCGACCGCAGCATCACCTCGAACGCGAGCGACAACCCGTCGATCGGCGATCTGATCCCGATCGCGGTGACGCGCCGGCAGTTCCTGCGTGCGGGGATCGCCGGGGCGATCGGCGCGCTGCCCGGCGCGGCGCTGCTCGGCGGCTGCGCGACCGCTGCGGCGGCGACAGGTCCGACGCTCGGCTTCGCGGGGGTCGCGCCCTCGACCGAGGACCGGGTCGTCGTACCGCCCGGCTATCGCGCGCAGGTGCTGTATCGGTGGGGCGACCCGGTGGGCGCGCCGGCCGGCATGCCCGCTTTCAGGCCGGATGCGGGCAACACCGCCGCGGACCAGGCGCTGCAGGCGGGAATGCATCACGACGCGATTGAGTACTTCCCGCTGCCGCGCGACTCGCGCAGCGCGACGCGCGGCCTGCTCGCGCTCAATCACGAGTACACCGACGACGGGCTGCTGCACCCGGACGGGCTGAAGACGTGGAGCGCGGAGAAGGTGCGCAAGGCGCAAGCGGCGCACGGCGTCTCGGTGATCGAGGTCGAGCGCGCGGGCGCGGAGTGGCGCGTCGTTCGACCGTCGCCGTATGCGCGCCGGGTCACCGCCAGCACGCCGATGCGGATCGCGGGCCCGGTCGCCGGCAGCGCCTACGTGAAGACCAACGCCGATCCCACGGGCACCCTGGCCCTCGGCACGTTCAACAACTGCGCAGGAGAGCGCACGCCCTGGGGCACTTACCTGACCTGCGAGGAGAACTTCAACGGCTACTTCGGCAACGCGCGGACGATCACCGCCGCGATGGGACGTTACGGCATCCGCCGGGACGGCTGGGGCTACCGCTGGCACCTGTACGACCCGCGCTTCGACGTGTCAGTCGAGCCGAACGAACTCAACCGCTTCGGCTGGATCGTCGAGATCGACCCGTACGATCCCCGTTCCATGCCGGTGAAGCGCACTGCGCTCGGCCGCTTCAAGCACGAGGGCGCGATGCTCACGCTCGCGGCCGACGGCCGCGTCGTCGTCTACAGCGGCGACGACGAGGGCTTCGAGTACGTCTACAAGTTTATGTCGCGCGGCCGCTACGACGCGAACGACCGCGCCGCGAACCGGGATCTCCTCGATCAGGGCACGCTCTACGTCGCGCGCTTCGGCGCGGACGGAAAGGGCGAGTGGCGCGCCCTGCGCTTCGGGGACCCCGGGCTCGCCGCGCCGGACGGCTTCGAGAACCAGGCCGACGTGCTCGTGCGCACCCGCATGGCGGCCGATGGCCTGGGTGCGACGAAGATGGACCGGCCGGAGTGGCTCGCCGTCCACCCGCGCACGAAAGACGTCTACTGCGCCCTGACGAACAACTCGCAGCGCGGCGCCGCAGGCCAGGCGCCGCCCGATGCGGCGAATCCGCGCGCGCGCAACGTGTTCGGCCACATCATCCGCTGGCGCGAGGCCGGCGGGGATCCGGCGTCGGTGCACTTCGACTGGGACATCTTCGTGCTGGCGGGGGACCCGTCGAGCCCCGACCCGGAGAAGCGCGGTACGGTAAAGGGCGACGGCTTCGGCAGCCCGGATGGGCTGCGCTTCGACGACCGCGGCGTGCTCTGGATCCAGACCGACGTCTCCGGGCGCGCGCTGAACGAGGGCGACTACGCGCGGCTCGGCAACAACCAGATGCTCGCCGCCGACGTTACGACCGGCGAGATCCGGCGCTTCCTCGTCGGCCCATCCAACTGCGAGATCACCGGGCTCGCCTTCACGCCTGGCGGCCGGACGATGTTCGTCAACATCCAGCACCCGGGCGAAACGCCGTCGGAGCGCAGCGACCCGGCGAACCCGCGGCAGTACTCGAACTGGCCGGACTACGATCCCGCCGGCCGGCCGCGCTCGGCGACCCTCGCGATCACGAAGGACGATGGCGGCGCGATCGGCGCCTGATTCGCGACCCGCGGCTCACGCCTCGCGGGGCGGCGCGAGCCACTCGAGCAGATCCTCCTGCACGCTGCGCCTCGACTTGCCGGGGGTCTTCCGCGCGTAGCTGCCCTCGGGGTTCATCTCCCAGGCCTGCACGTTGTCGCCGAGATATGCGTTCAGGCCTTCCTTGATGACGCGCGCCTTCAGCTTCTTGTCGAGGACCGGGAAGCACAGCTCGATGCGCCGGAAGAAGTTGCGGTCCATCCAGTCGGCGCTGGACAGGTAGACGTTCTCCTCGCCGTCGGCGCGGAAGTAGAACACGCGGTGGTGCTCGAGGAAGCGGCCGACGATCGAGCGCACCTTGATGTTCTCGGACAGCCCCTCGATCCCCGGCTTGAGCGCGCACACGCCGCGCACGACGAGGTCGATCTTCACGCCAGCCTGAGAGGCCTGGTAGAGCGCCTCGATCGTGTCGGGCTCGAGCAGCGCGTTCATCTTGGCGATGATGCGCGCCGGCTTGCCCTCGGTGGCGAGCCGCGTCTCGTTCTGGATCGCCGCAACGATCCGCTGGTGCAGCGTGAAGGGCGACTGCCAGAGGTAGTGGAGCTTGCCGGCCTTGCCGAGGCTGGTGAGCTGGTTGAAGACCTGGTTCACGTCCGCGCAGATCTGTTCGTCGCACGTGAACAGTCCGAAGTCGGTGTAGAGCCGCGCGGTGCGCGGGTGATAGTTGCCGGTGCCGAGATGGACGTAGCGTCGCAGTCGCCCCTCTTCGCGGCGGACGATCATCAGCATCTTCGCGTGCGTCTTGTGGCCGACGACGCCGTACACGACGTGCGCGCCGACCTCCTCGAGCCGCGCCGCCAGGTTGATGTTGGCCTCCTCGTCGAAGCGCGCCTTCAGCTCGACGACCGCGGTGACCTCCTTGCCGTTGCGCGCCGCCTCGAGCAATGCCTCCATGAGGATCGAGTCCGTGCCGGTCCGGTACACCGTCTGCTTGATCGCGACCACCGCAGGGTCGGCAGCGGCCTCCTGCAGGAAGCGGACGACCGGCGAGAACGACTGGTACGGGTGGTGGAGCAGGATGTCGCCGGCGCGGATCGCCTCCATCATGTTGATGCGCTTGACGAGCTGCGCGGGGAAGCCCGGCCGGAACGGCGGGTAGAGCAGGTCCTCCCGCTCGACCTCGCTCGGCACCTGCATCAGCCGCACGAGGTTGACCGGGCCATTGACCTGGTAGAGGTCGTCCGGGCCCAGCCCGAACTGCTGGAGTAGGAACTCGGTCATCTGCGGCGAGCAGTCGTCGGCAATCTCGAGGCGCACCGCGTCCCCGAAATGCCGCTGCGGCAGCTCCCCCTGCAGCGCGCTGCGCAGGTCCTTGACGTCCTCCTCGTCGACGAACAGGTCGCTGTTGCGCGTCACTCGGAACTGGTAGCAGCCGAGCACCTTGATCCCCGCGAATAGCTCCTGCACGTGCTCGTGCAGGATCGAGGTCAGGAACACGAAGCAGATGCGGCCGGTTCCGGCCAGCTCTGGCGGCAGCTTGATGATGCGCGGCAGGATCCGCGGCGCCTGCACGATCGCCGCGCGCGCATCGCGGCCGAACGCGTCGCGTCCCTGGAGCTCGACCGCGAAGTTCAGGCTCTTGTTGAACACGCGCGGGAACGGGTGCGACGGGTCGAGCCCGATCGGCGTGAGCAGCGGCATCATCTCGCGGAAGAAGTAGTCGCGGACCCACGCGCGCTGCGGATCGTCGAACTCCGACCGCCGCAGGAACCGGATGCCTGCGCGCTCGAGCTCCGGCAGGATGGTCTCGTTGAGAAGCTGGTACTGGCGCGCGACCAGCTCGTGCGCGATGCGACTGATCGACTGGAAGACCTCGCGCGGGAGCATGCCGTCCGGCCCGCTGCCGGGGACGTTCAGCCGGATCTGCTCCTGGACTCCGGCCACGCGGATCTCGAAGAACTCGTCGAGGTTCGACGAGACGATGCACAGGAACCGCAGCCGCTCGAGGATCGGCACCGCCGGATCCTCGGCCTGCGCGAGCACGCGCCGCTGGAACTCGAGGATGCCGAGCTCGCGATTGAGGAAATGGCCCTGGACGTGCCGGGTGATCGGGGCGGGGCGTGCGGTCATGGAGCGGGGGCGGGAACGGCAGGGAACGCCATAGTAACGCCGCTCGGGGGGAAGGCAACAGCCACCTCGCGCCTGCCGCCACGGTAAACAAGACTGTCACATTCGATGGATAAGCTCGAGCCGCGAGGCAACTTACGGGCAGGAGCCACATGCAGAGCACCGCGCACTCGTCGAAGGACTACGATGCCGACCTGCTTGCCCTCCGTTCGCGCGTACTCGAGGCGGGGGCGATCGTGGAGTACCAGATCCGCTACGCGATCGAGGCGCTGCGGACCGGCGACCGGTCGCTCGTCGCGCGCGTCATCGCCGACGAGGAGCGGGTGAACCGCCTGGAACGCGAGATCGACGAGGCCTGCACGCACGTCATCGCGCGGCGCGCCCCGGCGGCGGGCGACCTGCGCCTGCTCATAATGGTCTACAAGGCGATCACCGACCTCGAGCGCGTCGGCGACGAGGCCAAGAAGATCGCGCTGGTCGCGCGTGAAGTCCGCCTGAACGAGCGCCTCACGCCGGGGTTTCCGGAGATCAAGATGGTGTCGACGGTGGTCATCGAGATGCTGCGGCGCGCCCTCGACGGGCTCGCCCGGCTGGAGGCGGAGGACGCACCCGAGATCGCCCGGATGGATCGCGACGTCGACAGGCACTTCAAGTCCATCGTGCGGCAGCTCCTGACCTACATGATCGAGGACCCGCGCACGATCTCGCCGGCGCTCGACCTCGTGTTCGTCGCGAAGGCGCTCGAGCGCATCGGCGACCACGCCAAGAACATCTCGGAGTACGTCGTCTTCATGATCAAGGGGCGCGACGTCCGGCACCTCCCGCTCGGGGAGATGGAGCAGGTCGCGCGCGTGTAGCTGCGCGGCGACCGCGAACGCCGCGGCATTGCGAGTGGGGGGCGCGGGTGCTATGGTGCGCGCAACCTCACCCAGCAGACTTGCACTGGTGCAGTTCGACTCGCTCGCCGCCGTCGACCTCGGGTCGAACAGCTTCCACCTCCAGGTCGGCCGCGTCGTCGACGACCAGATCTATCTCCTCGACAGCCTGCGCGAGCCGGTGCGCCTCGGCGGCGGGCTTACCCGCGACAGGCGCATCGACCGCGCGACCCAGCTTCGCGCCCTCGAGGCGCTCGCCCGCTTCGGCGAGCGCCTGCGCGGTTTTCCCGCCGGTGCAGTGCGCGCAGTCGGCACCAACACCCTGCGCGTCGCGAAGAACGCGCCGCAGTTTCTCGACGACGCGCACGCCGCGCTTGGGTTCCCGATTGAGGTCATCTTCGGCCGCGAGGAGGCGCGCCTGATCTACCTCGGCGTGTCGCACAGCCTGCCGCTCGCGTCCCACCGGCGGCTGATCCTGGACGTGGGCGGCGGGTCCACCGAGTTCGTCGTCGGTACCGGCTACGAGCCGGAGCTCATGGAGAGCCTGCCCATGGGCTGCGTGAGCTACAGCATGCGTTTCTTCCCGGACGGCAGGATCGAGAAGTCCGGCATGAAGAAGGCCGAGCTCGCGGCCTCGAACGAGATCGAGCGCATCGCGCGCGACTTCCGCCGCGCCGGCTGGAAGGAGGCGGTCGCGTCCTCCGGCACGGCGAAGGCGATCGGGGCCGTGCTTGCCGGAAACGGCTGGACGCAGGGCGACATTACCTCCGAGGGCCTCGAACGGCTGCGCGCCCAGATGATCAAGGCGGGCGACGTCGACCGGCTCGACTCGCTAGGGGTGCGCGACGACCGCGCGCCGATTCTGCCGGGCGGCGTCGCGATCATGCTCGCCGCCTTTGCGGAGCTCGGGCTCGAGTCGGTGCAAGTGTCGGAAGCGGCGCTGCGGCAGGGCGTGCTCTACGACCTTCTCGGCCGCGTCCAGCACCACGACATGCGGGAAATGACGGTGCGCCAGTTCATGCGGCGCTACCACGTCGACGGCGCGCAAGGGGAACGCGTCCGCGCGCTCGCGCTGCAGCTGCTCGGCGACCTGTCGCCGCGCGCCCGCGACGCGGACCAGCTCCTGCTCGGCTGGGCCGCCCAGCTACACGAGATCGGACTGTCGATCGCGCACGCGGCCTACCACAAGCATTCGGCGTACATCCTGTCCAATGCCGACATGCCAGGCTTCTCGCGGGACGAGCAGGCGCGTGTCGCGCGCATCGTTCTCGCGCATCGGGGCAAGCTCGCGAAGATCGAGGGGCTGCCGGCGCGGAGCCCCGACTGGGCGCTGGTGTTTAGCCTGCGGGTGGCGGCACTCGTGTATCGCAGCCGCGTGGACCTCGAGCTGCCGCGGATCGGCTGCAAGGCGACCGACAGCGGCTACCAGCTTGCCGTCCCGTCCGCATGGCTCGAGGCGAATCCGCTGACCGCAGCCGCCCT
>DATIDG010000108.1:0-15514 GCA_035456405.1 Burkholderiales bacterium
TCGGCTGTCGATCGGCGGGCGACCCTTCCGCATCATCGGCACCGATGGCGGGCTGATCTCATCGCCGATCACCGTCACTGAGGTCCTTCTCGTGCCCGCAGACCGGGTGGACCTCGTGGTTGGGCCCTTCGAGGAAGGCGCAACGCTGCGCGTGGAGTCGTTGCCGTTTAGGCGCGGATCGATCAAGAAGAGCAAGAAGCCCGAACTCTTCGCAATGTTGAAAGTCGGACCGAGCGCGCCGGCGAACGGCTGGGTCCCGGAATCCTTGCGACAGATCGCCCCCCTGGTCACGCAACGCGCAACCTGCTCCGAAATGCAGGCACAGACAGAAAGGAGCGCATGCGGCGGTGGTCCGCGGTTGTCAGTGAGGGAGAACGGGCCAAGCATCAACAACTTACCGTTTCGCTAATCCCGTGGTCGCAGGTTCGACCCCTGCACGCGCTACCAGATCAATCTGCCAATCAACCAGCAGGTAGCTAGCCGGACATTCGGCGGCGCCCGCTGCATCAAGCCCGGCGCTCGCCGCGCCGAAGCGGTGCCATCGAGCCGGAAGCGCAATCGCGCGATCACCACGTGCGGCCGTGCGCACGATTCCCGGCATCCGCACGCAGAAACCGATCGATCGGGACCAATTTCCTGTGTCCCGACCCGGCCCGGGCCTTAGATTTCGGGCGGTCGTGGATTTCAACGCGTGCGCTTCGTCCCGGCGCGCGCTGCATCGCGGAGCAAATGCCGCTGCCGATCCCGAATCGCTGCAAGGCCGGAGCGCTCGCCGCAGTCTGGCTGGCCTGCCAGGCGTGCTCGTCCGCGCTTGCGCAGGATGACCGCGTGCAGGCAACTGCTCGGAACGAGGACAAGTCGCTGCGCGTGGTCGATCCGATCAGTGCACGGCTCCTGTTCACACAGACGCCTCGGCCGGTGGCATCGCGGCCGATGCCCACGCCGGCGGAGCGGCGCAAGGGCGGCATCGGCGGCATCGCCGCGGAGCCCGGCCTGGTCTGGAAGCTGGGGCCTCAGGTCGTCCGGCCCACGGCGGCGTATGACCCGCTCGGCGCGGGCACCTGGACCGCCGGCGTGGCGAGCGTCGCGCTTGCAGTCGAGGGCGTGCGGCTGTACGGCGCGCTCGCCTCGGAGCGCTGCGCGCTTGCCGGCGACGTCGATCGCGGGATCGCGAACGGCGTCATCGTCCAGCCGTTCGTCAACTACAACCTCCTGGACGGCTGGTACCTCACGAGCGTGCCCGTCATCAACGCGGACTGGTCGGCGTCGCGGGGTCAGCGGTGGACCGTGCCGATCGGCGCCGCCATCGGCCGCTTCGCGCGCCTCGGCGAGATGCCGCTCAGCGTGCACGCCGGCTACTACTACAACATCGAGCGGCCCGACGGCGGCCCCGACTGGACGCTGAGCTTCCAGCTGCGCCTGCTGTTTCCGGGCTGAGCTCTCTCGCGCCGCCTGCGCTTGCGGCGACCGCCCTAGGCACTTCGGCAGATGTCTTATGCTCAGCAACGCCGAGCCGCCGACGCGCTTCGCGCCCGGCCGCGGCGCCGTTCGTCCCGGAGGAGGAGCCATGAGAAGATTTTGCGTCGTTCTGGTTTCGTTGCTGTTGGCGGCTGGTGTCGCCGCCCAGGGGTTCCCGAGCAAGACCATCCGCCTGGTCTCCGGCGTTTCGCCGGGTAGCGCGTCCGACACCATGGCGCGTTTGCTGGCCGAGAAGCTGTCGGTCAGTCTCGGCCAGCCGGTGATCGTCGAGAACCGGCTCGGCGCGGGCGGCGCGATCGCCGCCAAGTACGTGGCGACCGCCGAGCCCGACGGGCATCTCATCAGCGTCTACACCTCCGCATTCACCGTCGCGCCGCTGCTCAACCCCGGCACCTTCGACCCGAAGGACCTGACGCCGGTGGCCGCGCTCGGCACGGTGCCGACGGTCCTCATCACCAATCCGGGCAAGGGGTACAAAACGCTTGCCGACCTGGTGGCGGCGGCGAAGGCGAAACCTGGCCAGGTGGTGATCACGACCGCCGGGATCGGCAGCTCGACGCACATGAACCTGGAGCGCTTCCGGCTCGCCGCGGGAATCGAAGTGCTCCAGCTGCACATGAAGGGCGCGCCGGACGCGATGAGCGAGGTGCTCGCCGGACGCGCGGACGGCTACTTCGCGCCGGTCTTCTCGGTGCGCAAGCACGTTGCGGCCGGGACGCTGGTGCCGCTCGCCGTCGGTTCGCCCAAGCGGACCGCGGTGTTCCCCGACCTGCCGACCACCGTCGAGGCGGGGTATCCCAACTCCGATTACAACTTCTGGGTCGGCGCGCTGGTGTCGTCGAAGACACCGCCCGAGATCGCGCAGCGGCTCAACCGCGAGTTCAACGCCGCGCTCGCGCTGCCCGACGTGCGCGCGCGGGTGCAGGAGCTCGGCGTCGAGCCGTTCAACCCTACGCTCGCGGAGTTCGAGGCGATGATCCGGAAAGAGCTCGAGGACAACGCGCAGCTCATAAAGACCGCCGGCATCAAGCCGAACTGATTGGCGCACCGCAGCACGGCCGATCGCGCGCGGCCCGGGCGGGTAACGTCGACCGCGCGCATTGCGCGGGATAACATCGCTCGGACCAGGAGGAGGCCCATCATGAAGAATCAGTGCGTACTGCTTGCAGCGGTCCTCGCCGCGGCGTCCGCATCCGCGGCTGCCGACTTCAACGACACCAAGCCGATCACCGCAACCGTCACCGGCGCGACGCCGAGCGGATACCCGCGCACCATGGTTGAGGGCCTGAACGCGGTCGTGCGCGACGCGTATCCCGGCTCGGCGGTCTCGTTCAAGCCCAACTCGCCCGGCGGCGGGGTGCAGGCGATCGCGACCGGCCAGGCCGACTTCACCGCCACGGCGACCGGCACCGAGATCCGACTCGCCAACGAGGGCGGCGCGCCCTTCAAGGAGCCGCTCAAGGGCAAGTTCAGCTACGTCATGCAGCTCTACGACAACCAGTTCATCCACTTCCTGATGACCAAGGAGTGGGCGGACGCGAACGGCGTCAAGTCCTGGCCGGACATCGCGGCGAAGAAGCCGAAAATGCGGCTCGCCATCAATCGCCCCGACAATCCGCAGACGACGATCGGCGGGCCGTACGAAGTGATGAAGGCCTACGGCTTCACGATCGACGACGTCGAGAAATGGGGCGGCAGCTACGTCCTGGGGAACAGCGCGATCGGCCTCGCCGCGATCACCGACGGCAAGGCCGACGTGTTCATGAACGCGCGCAACCTCGGCGACTCGCTCGTCAAGGACATCGCCGGCAAGCGGCCGCTGCTGTGGATCGACGGCGACCAGGCGACTGTGCAAAAGGCGGCAGACGTGTTCAACAACAGGGCCGACATGGTGCCGAAGGACACTTACCCGTTCATGGAGAAGGACTACCCGACAGTCCGCATGTGGGTGGCGCTCCTTGCCGGCGCGCACGTTCCGGACGAGGTGGTCTACAAGTACGTCAAGGCGGTCGCCGAGAACGAGAGCCGCGTGCAGGCGATCGGCGGCTCGCTGAAGACCTCGTTCACAACGCCGAAGATGGCCACCAACCTGGCCAACCTGCCGTATCACCCCGGGGCGCTGCGCTACTACAAGGAAAAGGGGCTGGTGAAGTAGGCCCCTGCCGCGGCCCTTGCGGTACCTGCGGGAAGGCGTCCGGCACCGCCCGGGAGGCGCCTGGGCGGTGCTCATCCGCGCCGGCTCGGTCGCGGCGGCGCTGTACGTGCTCTGGATCGGGGCGCTCGCCACGATCAGCGGCAATGCCGCCCTCTGGCTGGCCGGGCATGTCGGCGTCGAGCCCGTTCACGGCCTCATCGCTTCCTTCGCCACCTGGGCGCGCGCGTACACCGCGAACTGGCACCTCGACATCTCGATCTTCATCGGGATCACCTTCCCGATCGCGTTCCTCACGACCACCTCGCATCGCGGCCGTGCACGCCTCGCCTGGACCGACGTCGTGCTCGCCGCGGCGTCGCTGGCAGTAGCGCTCTACTACATCGTCTTCCAGGACAAGTTCCTCAACTGGAGCCGCGGCTTCTCCCAGCCGAACGCGGCCGACGTCGCGGTCGGGCTTGCGCTCATCGTGCTGGTGATCGAGTTGTGCCGGCGCTCGGTGGGCTGGGGCCTCACCGCGCTGGTGATCGCGCTGCTCGCCTTCACCGTATTCGGCGAGTGGATGCCCGGGGCGCTGAAGCACGAGAACTTCGGCATCCCGTACTTCATCGAGATGATGACGATCACGGAGAACGGGATCTTCGGCGCGCCGCTCGAGGTGGCCGCGACCTACGCGTTTCTGTTCGTGCTGTTCGGCAGCTTCTACGAGAAGTCGGGCGGGGGGCAGCTGTTCTTCGATTTGGCGGGCGCGGTGACCGGGCACATGCGCGGCGGGGCGGCGAAGGCATGCGTGACGGCGAGCGGGCTCTACGGGTCGGTCTCGGGCAGCCCCACCGCGGACGTTGCGACCACCGGGCCGCTGACCATCCCGATCATGCTGAAGACCGGCGTCCCGGCGGCGCGCGCCGGCGCGATCGAGGCGACGGCCTCGAGCGGCGGCGCGATGCTTCCGCCGGTGATGGGGGCGGTCGCCTTCATCATGTCAGACATCACCAACATCCCGTACGCGAGCATCTGCTGGGCGTCGGTCGTGCCGGCGCTGCTCTATTACTACTCGATTTACCTGCTGGTGCACAACGAGGCGGTGCGCCACAACGAGCCGCGCATGGCCGATGCGGACATCGTGCCGCTCGCGCGGGCGCTCCGCGGCGGCTGGCGGCATCTGCTGCCGCTCGGCGCGCTCATCGCGCTGCTGGTCGCGGGATTCACGCCGGTTTACGTCGCGGCGGGTGCGACCGCGGCCGTCATCGTGCTGTCCTGGTTCCACCGGCCGACCGCCATCGGGCCGCGCCGGTTCGTCGAGTGCTGCACCCAGACGATCACGCAGCTCGTTCCGCTCGTCGGGGCGGTCGCCGCCGCCGGCGTCGTGATCGGCGCGATCGAGATCAGCGCGCTCGCCGGCAAGTTCACCCTGCTCATCAACGCGGTGTCGGGCGGGCTCCTTGTCCCGACACTCCTGCTCTCGGCGCTCTTTCTTGTCCTGCTCGGCATGGGCATGCCGACGCCGGCGGTCTACATCATGGGGGCGGCGCTCCTCGCGCCCGTGCTGCGCGGCGTCTTCAACCTGCCGGAGATGCAGGTGCATCTTTTCATGCTGTACTTCGCATGCCTGTCCGCGATCACGCCGCCGGTGGCGGTGGCCAATTTCGCCGCCGGCGCGATCGCAGGGGTGAACCCGATGTCGCTCGGGCCCTACGCGGTGAAGCTCGCCATCGGCGGCTTCGTCCTGCCCTTCTACTTCATCTTCAATCCCGGGCTCAACCTGGAGGGCGGCCCGCTCTACGTGCTGGAATGCATCGTGTTCGCGGTGGCGATGGTCACGTTTGCATCGTTCGCGATGCAGGGCTTCCTCGGCCTGCGGCCGATCCCGTGGCCGTTACGGCTCGTCCTGTTCGCGTGCGCGGTGGCGACAGTGTCCCCGCGGTTCGATATCACCCTCGCCGCCACCCTGCTCGGTACCGCGGCGCTGGCCATGGTCCGGCTGCGCAGTCACCCGGTGAAGATCGACGTCTCCGCCTGACGACGGGATCACCCGCCCCGGTCGCGGACCGACGGCGACTCACCGCGGAAGCCCGGGAGGTCTGGCGATCCGCCGACAATTCGTAGCACACGGCGCCACCGCCCCGACCGTGTAGCCGTGCAAGGGCCCGGACCCGGCGCAGCCGCGTGGCCGCGACGTCCCTCATGCTGCAACTGCAAACTCCGTCACGTCAACGGGTTGCGTTCACGCTCGACCGCGTGCACCACGACACGCCCGGCAATGTGACGTGCGTCGCCGCAGCCGCTGCAATTCGGTATCGTTCTTGCTGACTAACGACCGTCCGCGGGAGGGGCGGCGCGGTGTTTAGCCCAAGTCCGTTATTCTCCCTGCCACCCCCCGCGTGACACCATTGCACATGCCGGACGCCGCGTGCGCCCGGCCGAGGAACTGGAATTGAAGTTGCCCCCCTCATCGCTCGTCTCGTCGCTGGGATTCCGCCGCGCCAGGCTCGGCGGGGACTCCGACGCGAACGTCATGAGCGACGACGACTACATCGCGTGGGGAAAGCAGTCGAACAATACGGAGCTGTCCGCGGCCGAGGGCGAGCCGGTCTTCCGGCTGCTGGACGACGACGACGGCTTCGACGGGCTGCTCGAGGTGCCGTTCGGGCTGAAGCACGTGAAAGACCTGCGCGTCGTCATGCGGCACTCGGTCGCGGTCGCCGGCGACCGGCGCGAGGAGCTGACGCGCAACCCGCTTTTTTGCCCCGCCTTCGCGGCCTTCGCGCTCGGGTTCTCGGTCGGCCTCGCGCAGGCGCACCGGCTCAGGCACCTGGGCGTCCGCGCGGCCCTCGCGCGAATGTCGCGCAAGCAGGCCGAGATGTGCGACGCGTGGGGCGTCGAGATCGCAACCTACTTCCTCGCCACGGTCGACGAGGACGGCGTGTTCGGGAAGACGTCCGACTTCGATCTATATGGCATTCCGCACCGCTGGCGCCTCGTGGCCGACGACCGCCGGCTCGAGACCTTCGGCCTGCTCAAGGAGTGCGTCGAGAGCGGCAAGCGCGCCGCGCATGCTTGGTTCGGAGACGCGACGGCGGACGTGCCGCCCCACTTCCTCGACGCGCTCGCGAACTTCGTAGAAGCCTACCCGAATCAGAACTTCGAGTAGGCGCGCGGCGGATCCTAGCTGAGCCCGTACCCGCGGCTGTAGAGCTCCCAGCGCCCGTCCGGTGCGCGGCGGTAGTGCCGGTCGTCGGCCTGGCCGACGAGATGGATGCACCACTCGTGCGCCGCGTCCTCCGCGGCCATGCGGCTCGCTTCGCGCACCGTCATCTGGTGCTCCAGCTCGCCGAACTCCGCCTCGAACACCGGCAAGCCGTCGCGCGTGAGCGCGGCGTAACCCGCGCCCACGGCGATGAGCGCATCCGGATCGAGCATGCTCTCGTCGACGCTGCGGGGACGATCGAATGCGCCGTGGACGGCGCGCAGGATGGCGTGCTCGATCTTCATTCGATTCTCCTCGGATGATGCGCCGCGGCAGGTGGCGCGGCACCGGGGTTGCCGGAGTTGGTCGAAGCTACCGCTCATTCATGACATCGTCCTGACGAACGAAGTTCCCGCGTCGCCGGCGCACGACATCCGCCGTACAATCCGCGGCTCGCGCAATCGCCGCGCCGCAGCGCAAGAGCGTGCCCCTCGATCCGTCCTTCCGCCCGCCGTGTCGCGCGGGACTTGCATGACCCGCCCGCCCGCCTGGCTCGCCGAGGCGCTCGTCGTCGACTACACGAAGCTCCTGCCGTTGCGGGCCGCGGAGCGCCGGTTCGGCTGGGTCGCGCCCGGGTTCGCGCCGGAGCTCGCGCGATTCGGCGAGGTGTTCACCTGCGAGCCGGAGCGCATCGCGCTCGCCGACACGCTGGTGACCGCCGAGGCGCGCACTCGCGCCGTGGCCGAGGTGCTCGGGGTGCTGCGCGCCGAAGGGCTCGTCGCCGGCTGGCGCGACGAGCAGTACGAGGTCTACGCCGAGGCGAGCGGCGAGCCGCTGTTCCTCATCGAGCGCGCGGCCGTGAAGCGCTTCGGCATCCGCGGCCGTGCGGCGCATCTCAACGGCATCGTCCAGACGGGAAAGGGGCTCGCGATGTGGATCGCGCGGCGCTCCCGCGACAAAGCCACCGACCCGGGCAAGCTCGACAACCTGGTGGGCGGCGGCATCGCCGCCGGACTCGACGCGTGGCAGACGCTGATCAAGGAGTGCCGCGAGGAGGCCGGCATCCCGTTCTTCGTCGCCGAGGGCGCGCGGCTGCGGGACACCCTGGCATTCGACTACCTCGTCCCCGACGGGCTCGATTCGAACGAGGTGGAGGTCTTCGACCTGGTGCTGCCCTCGAGCTTCACGCCGCGCAACGAGGACGGCGAAGTGGCCGGGTTCGAGCTGCTTGCCTTCGAGGAGGTCCGCGAGCGGCTGGCGATGCCGAACCTGTTCACCGTCGACGCCGCCCTCGTAGCCTGGAATTGCCTCCAGCGGTGGGAGGGCGCCGCCGCCGGCTAAGAATGCCGGCAGGCCATTTGCACCCCCGGGCACCGGCAGGGCAAGCCAAGTTGTACCGCGCTCCGGGGATGCCGCTCGCATATACTCGCCGCAATACAACAATTTGCCTCGCGGCGGCGGCGCCGTGGGGCCCGCCAATACCCGTGCACCGACGGAGTACCCGACCCGATGCCCGACCCCAGCGCCCGGCAGGGGGGGCGAGGGCTGCCCGATGAGCGTCCAGGTCGGCTCCTGGGCGAGCGTCGGCAGGCCCTACCGGATCGCGGCGTTCGTTACCGCCGCCGTATGCCTGTTCGGCGGCTGGTCCTACCTCTACGTCAAGTCGCGGACCGTCGATCTCACCGCCGCCAACGAGGCGCTTGCATCGCTCCGCGAGCTAAAGGAGGCCGACAGCCGCTTGAATGACTGGCTGATCGGAACTCGGCTCGCCTACGCCGCGGGTGCAGGCGCGCAGGCCGGAACGCGCGCCAGCGTGGATCCGATCCGGATCCAGCGCATCCTCGCCACGCTGGCGTTGCAGAACACCCGGCTCGGAAACGCGCTCTCGCCGGCGACGCTCGCCAGCCTCAAGCAGGCGCTGGAAGAGAAGGCGACGGCGATCGAAGCGTTCGGAGCGACACGCGCGGGCCACGGCGCGACGTTCGCCGCGTTCGGCCAGGCGGCCGAGGGCTTCGCGGCGTTCGCGCAAGAGCGGTCCTCCGGCGTGCCGCCGGCCGCGGCGCGCGACGCGGATCGCATGCGCGAGGCGGTGCTCGCCTTCGAGGCGCAACCCGGGATCCCGGCGGAGAAGGCCACGCGCGACGCGATCGCGCGGTTCGCCGCCGCCGAGGTGCCGGAGTCGGCGCGCGCCGAGGTCGACCGGCTCGCCGCCGCGGCGACGCGGGCGCTCGAGGCCAAGGTGCAGGAGGACGCACGCTTCCGCGACGCGTTCTTCGGCTCGACCGGCCCGCGGCTCGACTCGGCGACGCGCGCGGTGGAGCAGGCGTTCGGCAACTCGCTCGAGGAGGCCGAGCGCTACCGCTGGTACCTGCTGGTCTACTCCGGTCTGGTGGTGCTGCTCGCCGCCTGGCTCGCGCTGCGCCTCACCGAGACCTACCGCGTGATCAACCGCATCAACCGCAAGCTGCGCGAGGCGAACGACTTCCTCGAATCCCGCGTGGAGGCGCGCACCAAGGAGCTGAAGGGCGCGCTCGAGCAGCTCAAGGAGCAGGAGGCCCTGCTCATCCAGAGCGAGAAGATGTCCTCGCTCGGGCAGATGGTGGCCGGGGTCGCGCACGAGGTGAACACGCCGCTCGCGTACGTGAAGTCGAGCCTCGAGGCCGTTGCCGGCGGGATGCCGAAGGCCGGCGAGGCGCTCGCGCAGGCCGAGCGGCTGGTGCAGCTGCTGCAGTCGGAGCAGGCCGACGAGGCGCAGCTCGCCGGCCAGTTCGCCGCCGTCAACGGGGCGCTGCGCGAGCTGCGCGGCAGCGGCCGGTTCCAGGAGCTCGACACGCTGGTGAAGGACGGCCTGTACGGCATCGCGCAGATCTCGGAGCTCGTGAACAACCTGCGCAACTTCGCGCGGCTCGACCGCAGCAAGGTGGCCGAGTTCGACCTCAACGAGGGGCTGAGGAGCGCGCTCGTCATCGCGAAGAACCACGTGAAGAAGCGCACGGTGAAGCAGGTGCTCGGCAAGATCCCGAAGGTGTCGTGCGCGCCGTCGCAGATCAACCAGGTGTTCCTCAACCTCATCACGAACGCCGCGCAGGCGACGGCCGACGAGGGGGGCGTCATCGGACTGCGCACCTGGCAGCCCGGTCCCGGCCAGGTCGCGATCGAGATCTCGGACAACGGCCACGGGATCCCGGCCGACGTCCTGCCGAAGATCTTCGACCCGTTCTTCACGACCAAGGAGGTCGGCAAGGGGACCGGTCTCGGGCTCGCCATCTGCTACAAGATCGTCGAGAGCCATGGCGGGCGAATCGACGTGCAGTCGAAGGCCGGCGTCGGCACGCGCTTCACCGTGACGCTGCCGGTGAAGCCGGTGGCTGCGATGAACGAGGTCGCTGCATAAGGCCGGACAATGGAGCGACCCCTGCGCATCGGCAAGTACGAGATCGTCGGCGAGCTCGGCAAGGGCGGCATGGGCGTCGTCTACAAGGGTCACGACCCGGTGATCCGGCGCGACGTCGCGCTGAAGGTCATCCGCAAGCGTGACCTCGACCCGCACGACGCGGAGCACGTGCTCGAGCGCTTCAAGCGCGAAGCGCAGGCGGCCGGCAACCTCAGCCACCCGAACATCGTCGCCATCTACGAGTACGGCGAGGACGACGAGAGCGCCTTCATCGCGATGGAGTGCGTGGTTGGCCGGAGCCTGCGCGACCATCTGGTGGCCGGCTACCGCCCCGAGCTCAAGGTCTTTCCCGAGATCCTGGTGCAGATGCTCGAGGGCCTCGAGTACTCGCACTCGCGCGGGGTCATCCACCGCGACATCAAGCCGGGCAACATCCTCATCAGCGAGATGGGCGCGGCCAAGATCAGCGACTTCGGGATCGCGCGCCTCGAGGCTTCCCACCTGACGATGATGGGCGAGGTCCTGGGCACGCCGTACTACATGGCGCCGGAGCAGTTCGACGGGCATCGAGCCGACGAGACGAGCGACGTCTACTCCGCGGCGGTGATCGTGTACGAGGTGCTCACCGGGCGGCGTCCGTTCGAGGGCCAGGGCGCGGCATTGATGAAGAAGGTGCTCGAGATCGATCCGCCGCCGCCGTCGGCGCTCGAGCCGCGTCTCGCGAAGGCGATCGACCGCGTGCTGCTCAAGGCGCTCTCCAAGCGTCCCGAGCAGCGGTTCCGCAGCGCGCGACAGTTCCTCGAGGCGCTGATCGCCGCGTTCGACAATGAGCCGCTGCCGGTGAGCATGTCCGACACCGGGGAGCAGGAGATCACCCGGCCGAGCGTCGACGAGACCCCTTCCGGGACCAAGCGGCTCAGTCCGAACAATCTCAGCGCGCTGCGCCGCGCGATCGCGACGGCGCCAGGGCTCGAGCCTGCGCTCGAGCCGAAGGCCGCGGAGCCGCGCGCGAGCGGCCCGAAGCGGCCGCGGCTGCTGTTCGTCGACGACGAGGAGCGCGTCACCAACGCGCTCAAGGCCGTGTTCCGCGACACCTACGACGTGGTCACCGCCTCGAGCGGCGAGCAGGCGCTGCAGCTCGCGCGCACCCAGCCGTTCCACGTCATCGTGAGCGACCAGCGCATGCCGGGGATGCTCGGCGTCGAGCTGCTGCGGGAAGTGAAGCTCCTGTGCCCGAACGCGGTGCGGATGCTGCTCACCGGCTACTCGGACCTCGCCGCGATCGTGGGCTCGGTGAACGACGGCGAGGTGTTCCGCTTCGTGTCCAAGCCGTGGAACCAGGACGACCTGCAGGGCACCGTCGCCGAGGCCGTCACGATCGCGATCGCGCTCGAGGCGAGCCCGCCACCGCGCGTCACCGTGAAGCCGAGCGACGACGTCGTGGCGCTCGTGCTCGACGACGCGACGATGGCGCGCGCGGCGCGCGAGATGGCGGGCGACCTGTGCCGCGTCGTCCACGCGCCCACGCTCGACGAGGCCCTGCACGCACTGGCGACGAGCGAGGTCGCGGTGCTGATCGCCGACCTCGAGTCGCAGCGCGTCGACATCACCGTGCTCCTCAAGCTGCTCAAGCAGGAGCACCCGGCGACGCTGGTGATAGTCACGACCAGCCGGTCCGACTCGGAGATGATCATCAGCCTGATCAACGAGGCGCGCATCTTCCGCTTCATCAACAAGCCGGTGAACCTTACGCTGCTCCAGAGCCATGTGGTCGCGGCGCTGGAGCGCTACTACGCCTTCAAGCAGTCGCCGCAGCTGATGGGCACGCAGCGCGCGCGGACCTCCGCGGCGGCGCGCGAGTCCTCGCTCGGGCGCTCGATTGTCGACAAGCTCCGCTCGATCACGACGCGGATCACTGCGCCGTTCCGCAGCTGAACGGCCGCCCGGGTGCGGCGGTGACGCGCTACGCTCTCTACTTCGCCCCGCCCGAGAGATCGGTCTGGTGGCGCTTCGGCGGGAGCTGGCTCGGCCGCGACGCCGCAACAGGCGCCGCCCTCCCGCACCCCGACGTGCCCGGCGTCCCGTCCGAGATCTTCCGCTCGCTCACCGAGACGCCGCGCCGGTACGGCTTCCACGCGACGGTCAAGGCGCCCTTCGCGTTGCGGCCGGGCGCGACGCGCGACGGGCTGGCTGCGGCCATCGAGCGGTTCTGCGCGCCCCGCGCGCCATTTCAGGTGCCGCGGCTCGAGGTGACGCGCATCGACGACTTTCTCGCTCTCGCGCCCGTCGCGCGCGAGAGCCGCATCAACGATCTCGCGGCCGAGTGCGTGCGCGACTTCGAGCCGTTCCGCGCGCCGCTCGACGCCGCCGAGCTCGAGCGGCGGCGGCGCGCCGGGCTCTCGCCGCGCCAGGACCGCTACTTGGAGGAGTTCGGGTACCCGTTCGTGCTGGCCGAGTTCCGGTTTCACCTGACGCTCACCGGCAGCATCGATGGCACGCCCCCGCAGATCGTGGCGGCCGTGCGCGCCGCCGCACAGCGGGCGGTCGCGGCGCTCGCGGACGAGCCGCTGCAATTCGACGCGCTCGCGCTGTTCGAGCAGCCTGCGCGCGAGGCGCCGTTCCGGCTGGTGGCCCGCTTCCCGTTCGGCGGCCGCGGCGCCTGACGCGACCGACGCGCGGCGCGGGTAGACTTGCGGCCAGGGTCGCACGGACGCGATCCGCGATCGGAAAGGAGTTCCCATGCCTGGCACGTACATCGACATCACCGCAGCGGACGGCGGCACGTTCCGCGGCTATCTCTGCCTGCCGCCCTCCGGCAAGGGCCCCGGCCTCGTCGTGGAGCAGGAGATCTTCGGCATCAACGAGAACGTGCGCTTCGTGTGCGAGGAGTATGCGAAGCAGGGCTTCGTCACCCTCGCCCCGGACCTCTTCTGGCGCATGGAGCCGGGCATCGACCTCGACTACAGCGAGAAGGGCTGGGCGCGCGCGTTCGAGTGCCTCCAGAAGTTCGACGTCGACGCCGGCGTGAGGGACATCGCCGCGACCATCAAGGCGCTGCGCGCGCGGCCAGAGTGCGCCGGGAAGGTCGGCTCAATAGGTTACTGCCTCGGCGGCAAGCTCGCCTATCTCACCGCGGCGCGCACCGACTGCGACGCGTCGGTCGCCTACTACGGCGTCGGCCTCGACGCTCTCCTAGGTGAGAAGGGCAAGATCAAGAAGCCGTTGATGCTGCACATCGCCGAGCTCGACAAGTTCGTCCCGCCCGAGGCGCAGGCGAAGGTAAAGGAGGAGCTGAAAGGCATGGCGAACGTCGAGGTCCACAGCTATCCTGGCGTCGACCACGCCTTCGCGCGACACAAGGGCGATCACTACGACAAGGCGGCGGCGGAGCTCGCGAACTCGCGGACGCTGGCTTTCCTGAAGAAGCACCTCGCGTAGCAAGCTGTTCGGGAGTCAGCCGAGCAGCTGCCGCGCCATGATCATTCGCTGGATCTGGTTGGTTCCCTCGTAGATCTGGGTGATCTTCGCATCACGATAGAGGCGCTCGACCTCGAAGCCGCGGATGTACCCCGACCCGCCGTGGATCTGCACCGCGTTGGCGGTGTGCGCCACGGCGGCATCGGAGGCGAAGCACTTTGCCGTCGAGGCCTCGAGCGTCGCTTGCTCGCCGGCCGCGAGCTTTGCCGCTGCCGCGTGCACGAGGAGGCGCGCCGCCTGCAGGTCCTTCGCCATGTCGGCGATCATCCACTGCACCGCCTGGAACTCGGCGATTGCCCTCCCGAACTGCCTGCGCACCCGCGCGTACTCGAGCGACGCGTCGAGCGCCGCCTGAAGGATGCCGACGGCAAGCGCCGCGATCCCCACTCGACCCTTGTCGAGCACGCTCATCATGATGTGAAAGCCCCGCCCCTCCGGGCCAAGCATCGCGTCGGCCGGCAGGCTCACGGCATCGAACGACAGCGCGCCGACCTGCGAGGCGCGCTGTCCCATCTTGTGCTCCTTGCGTCCCGCCCGGAAGCCCGCGGTGTCCGCATTGACGAGGAAGATGCTCATGCCGCGATGCCCGGCGTCCGGATTGGTGCGCGCGAGCACGCACGCGAAGTCGCACACCGGCGCGTTGTGGATCCAGATCTTCTCGCCGGTGAGCGTCCATCCGCCGGCGGCGCGCGCCGCGGTGGTGCGCAGGTTCGAGAGGTCCGAGCCGGCCTCGGGTTCGGTGAGCGCGTACGCGCAGCGCCGCTCCGCGCGCAGCAGCGGCCGGAGGTACCGCTCCTTCTGCGCGGGGGTGCCATGCTCGGCGACGAGCGTGCCGACCAGCTCGACGAGCCCGCACTGGTCGGCGACCGACGCGTAGCCGCGCGCGAGCTCTTCCATCACCACCGCGTAGGCGAGCGCGTCGGCGCCCGCCCCGCCGAGCGATTCCGGCACGGTGATCCCGAACAATCCGAGCGCCGCCATCTCGCGGTAGATCTCCGCCGGAAAGGTCTCCGATTCGTCGAGCGCCTGCGCTGCCGGCCGGACGCGCGCCTCGGCGAACTTCCGCACCGCCTCTCCGATCATGCGGTGGCGGTCGGAGAGCAGCGGCGACGCCAGCAGTTCCGGCGTCACGTTTCTTGCGCCTCAGGCAACCACTTCATGATGTGCTCCCCGACGACCGCCACTTCGCCGGTGTCCTTGACGACCTCCACCTTCGACCGGCTGCGCCGCGACGCCGCATCGAGCTCGAGGATCGTGTAGTGCGCCGTGAGCGTGTCGCCGACGAAGACCGGCTTCAGGAAGCGGATCCGGTCGTAGCCCAGCGACACCGAGGTTCCCCGGCTCCCGCGGTCGCGGGCGCGCCGGCTGATCATCGCCGAGACGGTGGAGAGCAGCGCCATCGCGAGGATGCCGTGCGCGATCCGCCGCCCGAAGGGGGTGGTGCGCGCATGCGCCTCGTCGACGTGGATCGGATCGTAGTCGCCCGAGAGCGCGGCGAACTGCGCGAGGTCGGTCTCGGTCAGCGTCTTCGAGAACTCGGCGGTCTCGCCGACCTCGATGTGAAAGATCTGCTCCATCGAGCGCCGATTTGACCACCGCGGCGCCGGCCGCGCCACTCCTCAGGCGAATCCGTAGAGCTCCGCGGGGTTGTCGACGAGGATCCTGCGGCGCGTGGCGTCGTCCAGCGCCCAGTCCAGCAGGAGGTCGAGGAGGTCCGCGTCGTCGGGCGGCGACGGTTGCGCGGACGGATGCGGCCAGTTCGTTGCCCAGAGCATCCGCTCGGGCGCGCGCCGCGCGAGCGCTTGCGCGAGGCGCGCCACGTCCT
>DATIDG010000109.1:0-25290 GCA_035456405.1 Burkholderiales bacterium
GGTCGAGCACACCGACATCGAGCAGGTCGAGCTCGACGACCTGCTGCGGCGCGCCGACTTCGTGCTGCCGCTGGCAGTGGCGACGGAGGAGACCGAGAACCTGATCGGGGCACGCGAGCTGGGCCTCATGCGGGCCGGCGCGTTCCTCGTCAATCTCTCGCGCGGCAACCTGATCGACGAGGCAGCCCTGATCGCGGCCCTCGATGCCAGGCGCATCGCGGGCGCCGCGCTCGACGTCGGGCGCGCGCCCGACCAGATGCCCAGCCCCGACCTGGCGCGGCATCCGAAAGTCATCGCCACGCCCCACTCGGCCGGTCTGACGCTCCCGGCGATCGAGCACCAGTCGCTCGAGACGGTCGCCCAGGTCGCCGAAATCGTGAAAGGCCGCGCCCCGAAGGGTTCGGTCAACGCCGATCGCGCCAGCCGGCTCGCGCGGCTGGTCGGCTGACTCCGGCGGCCTGATGCGCGGACCGCCTCGGCGGCGGGTCCGCGGATTGCGGGCGTCAATGATCGAAGTGGAAGAGGACGGCGATTGCAACGCAACATCCGGCGGCCGATTCACGCCGCTCTCCCATGCCCGCCGCAGGCCGCGTTCTGGCACGCCCGCCCCGGATCAAGTAACCTCGGCCTCGTTTCCCCTCCTCGTCCGCCCATGCCGCAAGCCCTCCCGAAGTCGATCGACGAGACCGCCGCCCTCCTGGCCAACGCCGACTACGTGGCCGAGCGCAGCCTCGCGACCGCAGTCTTTCTCGCGCTGCGGATGAGGAAGCCGCTGTTTCTCGAGGGCGAGGCGGGAGTCGGCAAGACCGAAATCGCGAAGGTCCTGTCCTCGACCCTCGGCCGCAGGCTCGTGCGCCTGCAGTGCTACGAGGGCCTGGACGTCGCGAGCGCCGTGTACGAGTGGAACTACCCGCGCCAGATGATCGAGATCCGGCTCGCCGAGGCCGAAGGCGTCAAGTCACGCGAGGGTCTCGAGGAAGACATCTTCACCGAGAAGTTCCTCATCCGGCGCCCGATCCTCCAGGCGCTCGAGGGCGATCTTGCCGGGCCGCCGGTCCTGCTGATCGATGAGCTCGACCGCACCGACGAGCCATTCGAGGCGTACCTGCTCGAAGTGCTTGCCGACTTTCAGGTGACGATTCCCGAGATCGGCACGGTCAAGGCGGACGAGCCGCCGATCGTCGTAATCACCTCGAACCGCACGCGCGAGATCCACGACGCGGTCAAGCGCCGCTGCCTCTACCACTGGGTCGATTACCCGAATGCCGAGCGCGAGCTCGAGATCCTGCGGCGCAAAGCCCCGGGCGCGTCCGAGAAGCTCTCGCGCGAGGTCGTCGGCTTCGTGCAGCGCCTGCGCAAGATGGACCTCTTCAAGCTGCCCGGCGTCGCCGAGACGATCGACTGGTCGCAGGCGCTCGTCGCGCTCGACACGCTCGCGCTCGACGCCGAGACGATCAACAACACCCTCGGCGCGCTGCTGAAGTACCAGGACGACATCGCGCGTGTGCAAGGGACCGAGGCGGCGCGCATCCTCTCGGAAGTGAAGGCGGAGATCGCGACCACCTGAGCGCGCGCGGAAGCCGCCGCAAGAGCGGCTCGTCCCGTATCTGCGATGTGAGGAGGAGGACCATGGGCATCCGGCTGCTTGCGATCGCGCTGACGTTCGCTGCGTCCACGGGCATTGCATTCGGCCAGGGCTTCCCCGGCAAGCCGGTCACCCTCATCGTGCCGTGGCCGCCCGGCGGCGGGACCGACATCGTCATGCGCGCGCTGGCCGAGGCGACCGCAAAGCACCTCGGGCAGCCGATCGTGGTCGAGAACCGCCCCGGCGCGGGCGGCACGCTCGGCGCGGTCGCGATGCTCAACGCCAGACCGGATGGCTACACGATCACTCAGATTTCACTGCCGGTGCTGCGCGTGCCGCACATCAACAAGACGCCGTACGACCCGATCGCCGACCTGACGTACGTCATCGGCGTCACCGGCTACACGTTCGGCGTCGCGGTGCGCGCCGATGCGCCGTGGAAGACCTTCAACGAGCTCGTCGCCTATGCCAAGGCGAACCCCGACAAGGTCGCGTTCGGTACTCCCGGTGCCAACACCAGCCTGCACATCACGATGGAGGAGATCGCCTGGAAACAGGGCATCCGGTGGACGCACGTGCCCTACAAGGGCGACGCGGAAAACATGGCCGCCCTGCTCGGCGGACACATCAATGCTTCGGCGGCGGCGACCGCGTGGGCCCCGCACGTGACCGCAGGCAAGATGCGGGTCCTCGTCACTTGGGGCGAGCGCCGCACGAAGAGCTGGCCCGACGTGCCGACGCTAAAGGAGCTGGGCTACGAGATCGTGTCCAACTCGCCGTACGGGATCGGCGGTCCGAAGGGCATGGACCCGCAGGTCGTGAAGGTCCTGCACGACGCCTTCCGGAAGGGCATGGAAGACCCCGCGCACGTCGCGATGATCGAGCGCTACGACTGGGAGCTCTGGTACCACTCGACCGAGGACTACGCCCGCTGGGCGCGCGAGACGTTCGTCGCCGAGAAGGCCACCATGGAGCGGCTCAAGGCGCAGTCGAAGTAGCCTGCTAAGCGACGCCCGCCAGCTTCTGCACCTCCGCGCGCGGGAGCTTTAGCATCTCGCCGGCGGCGAGGATCTCCTCCCAGGTCGTTGCGTCCACCGGAATCCCCGCGGCGAGCCGCTGCCTGCGCTTGGTGCGCTCCGGATCGCCCGCGATCAGCACGCGCTCGACACCGGCGGCCGGCGGCGAGGCCTTCTCCCATGCGATGAACGCTTCCGCCTGCTCGGCGAGGGTCTGCGCAGTGCCGAGCGCCGCAGGATCGATGAGGATCGAGAGCATGCCGTTCATGACGCGCATCTTCCCTTGGTCGGGCATGTGCTGCGTCCCGCCACCGGTCAGCGCGCCGCCGAGCAGTTCGCACGCGAGCGCGAGGCCGGAACCCTTGTGCTCGCCGAAGGGCATGATCGCGCCGAACGGCGGAATCACGCTGTAGCGCGGATTGGTGGTCGGGTCGCCCTTGTCGTCGATCACGATGCCGGGCTCGAGGGCCTTTCCCTGGTTGTGCGCGACCCGGGTCTTGCCCTGCGCGATGCGGCTCGTGGCGAAGTCGAGCAGGAACGGCTCGCCATTCCGGCGCGGGATGCCAATGCACACCGGATTGGTGCCGAAGCGCGCATCGCGCCCGCCCCACGGCGCGACGATCGGCCGCGAGATCACGTTCACGAAATGCAGCGACACGAGCCCGCCCTCGAGGCACTGCTCGGCCCAGTGGCCGATGCGGCCGAGGTGATGCGAGTTGCCGAGGGCGACGACGCACGAGCCGTGCTTCCGCGCGCGCTCGATCCCGAGCGCCATAGCTTCCAGCCCGATGACCTGCCCGTAGCCCGCCCGGCCGTCCAGCCGCAGCATCGAGCCGGTGTCGACCAATACCTGCGGATGCTGGTTGACCGTCAGCCCACCCTCGAGCAGCGACTTCACGTAGCGCGGGATCATGCCCACGCCGTGCGAATCGTGGCCGGTGAGGTTCGCCTCGACGAGGTTGCCGGCGACGAGGTCCGCCTCGCGCGGCGCCGACCCGCCCTTCGCGACGACTGCCTCGATCGCGGCCTTCAGGCGCGGCGCGCCGATGACAATTTCCTGTGCTGCCACTACGGTCTCCCGGTGAACGAGGGCGCTACTCTCGCACAGCGCCGAGGCGCCCGCAAAGCGATGCCATAATCGCAGCCATGGAAGGCCCGCAAGTCCACGTTCCCGCCCCAGTTGGCAAGGGCAAGCTTGCCGACAACGTCATGCACTTCGCACGCGTACTGCGCGCCGCCGGACTGCCGGTCGGCCCGGGGAAGGTGCTCGACGCGCTCGCGGCGCTCGAGATCGCCGGCGTGGACCGGCGCGACGATTTCTACTGGACGCTCGCCGCCGTGTTCGTCGACCGGCGCGAGCAGTTCGAGATCTTCGACCAGGCCTTCCACATCTTCTGGCGCGACCCGAAGCTGCTGGAGCGGGTCATGTCGCTCTTCCTCCCGCAGGTGCACGGCCGCATCCAGGACGACCAGCCTGAGATGTCGAACCGGCTCGCCGAGGCGCTCATGCCCCGCGACAAGCCGGGGGAGTCGCCCGAAGCGCCGCAGGAGGTCGAGCTCGACGCGACCTTCACCGTCTCCGACCGCGAGGTGCTGCAGCGCGCCGACTTCGAGTCGATGACGAACGAGGAGCTGGCGCAGGCGAAGAAGCTGATTGCGAACCTGCGGCTGCCGATCCCCGAGGTGCGCACGCGACGTCTTGTGTCCGATGCGCGCGGGCGGCGGGTCGACCTGCGCGCGACGCTCCGCGCGAGCCTGCGCACCGGCGCCGACATCATTCCGCTGCGCCGCCGCTCGCAGGAGTCCCGGCACCCGCCGCTCGTGGTGCTGTGCGACATCTCCGGCTCGATGAGCCGCTATTCGCGGATGTTCCTGCATTTCCTGCACGCGATCACCAACGATCGCGACCGCGTCCACACGTTCGTGTACGGCACCCGGCTTACCAACATCACGCGCCACCTCCGGCATCGCGACGTGGATGTCGCGCTCGCGGGCGTCGCCGCGGCGGTGGCCGACTGGTCCGGCGGCACGCGCATCGGCGCGAGCATCAAGGAGTTCAACCTGCGCTGGTCGCGCCGGGTGCTCGGCCAGAACGCGGTCGTGCTGCTCATCACCGACGGCCTCGACCGCGATCTGGGCAAGGACCTCGGTCCGGAGATGGAGCGCCTGCACAAGAGCTGCCGCAAGCTGATCTGGCTCAACCCGCTGCTGCGCTACGAGGGCTTCGAGCCCCGCCCGCTCGGCGTGCGGGTCATGCTGCCCCATGTCGATGCGTTCCTCCCGGCGCACAATATCGACAGCCTGATCGCGCTCGGGCGCGCGCTCTCGGCCGCACGGACGGAGAGCGGCGCGACGCCGGCGCGGCGGGCCGCCTGAGTCGCAACTCTTCCGAGGAGGGCTCATGAAAGCCATGTTGATCGCAGCCGCGGCGCTCGCCGCCGGCATCGCACTCGCACAGCAGCCGCCCACGGATTACCTGAAGCGCGTCGCCGACCACTACCGCAATGCATTCGTGGCAGCGGACACGGGCGGCAAGGGTTACATCACACGGGACGACATCCAGGGCAACCTGTTCCTGCTGCCGGTGTTCGACACGATGGACATTAATCGCGACGGGCGCGTCACGAAGGAGGAGCTCGAACGCTTCCTCGCCAGCATGCCACCGAGCGCAACCTGACGCGTCGGCACCAGACTTCCTCCGCATACGAACGAAAGGAACGACGATGGAGATGACCGGGGAGCAGATCATTCCGGTGCCGCAGCAGAAGGTGTGGGAGGGGCTCAACGACCCGGAAGTGCTCAAGGCCTGCATCCCGGGCTGCGAGACGATCGAGAGGGTCTCGGACAGCGAGTACCGCGTCGCCATGACTGCCGCGGTCGGTCCGGTGAAGGCGAAGTTCAACGGCAAGCTGCTCCTCGCCGACCTCAATCCGCCGAACTCCTACACGCTCTCGTTCGAGGGCTCGGGCGGCGCGGCGGGCTTCGGCAAGGGGGGCGCGCAGGTCGCGCTCGCCCCCGAGGGCGCCGGCACGAAGCTCTCCTACAAGGCGAACGCGCAGGTCGGCGGCAAGCTCGCGCAGGTGGGCTCGCGTTTGATCGACGGCGTCGCGAAGAAGATGGCGGACGAATTCTTCCAGCGGTTCAACGTGCAGCTCGCCGGTCCGGCACCGGCGGCGGAAGTGGCGGCCGTCGTGGAGAGGGGTCCGTGGCTCACCGGCATGTGGGCCTTCATTGCGGCGTTCATCGTCGCGTTCATCATCATCTGGCTCGCGTCGTAGCGAGCGAGCCGCGACGCGCGTACACGAGCCGCGCCGCGCACAGGTCCTCGAGCGCCGTCCCCACCGACTTGAACACCGTGATCTCGTCGGGCGAGCTGCGTCCGGCGTGCTGTCCCGTGCAAAGGTCCGCCAGCTCGGCCTGCACGTCCGCGCGGACGATCGCGCCGCCGTCGATCGCGTGCACGAGATCGCCCGCCTCCCTGAGCGCACCGGCGAACGTGTCGACGAACACCGCCGCCTTCGCGATCAGCTCGTCGTCGCTCTCGCGCATCTCGGGGGTGAAGGCGCCGACGAGGTCGACGTGCGTCCCCGGCTTCACCAGTGCCCCGCGTACGACCGGCGCGCGTGCCGTGGTGGCGCACGTCACGATGTCGGCCGCCGCCAGACCCGCTTTCAATTCGGCGCACGGCTCTGCGGGCAGACCCTGCGCGCGGAGGTCGCGAGCGACTGCGTTGGCACGCGCGCGGTCCCGTCCCCAGACGAGCACGCGCTCGATCGGCCGCACCGCGCAGTGCGCCGCGACCATGTGCGGCGCGAGGCGTCCCGGCCCGACCGCGAGGAGCGTGCGCGACTCGGGTCGCGACAGGAAGAGGGACGCGAGCGCCGAGGCCGCCGCGGTCCGGCGCAGCGTCAGCGCTTCGCCGTCGATCAGCGCGAGCGGATGGCCGGTCGCCGCATCCATCAGCAGGTACAGCGCGGACACGCTTGCGAGCCCCCGCGACGGATTGCCCGGGAACACGGTCACGATCTTCACGCCGAGGCTGGACGCGTCCCACGCAGGCATGAGGAGGAGCCGGTCGCCCTCCGGCGTCACCGGGTAGCTCCCGCGCAGCGGCGTATTGCCGCCAGCGCGGAACGTCGCGCGCAGCGCGTCGATCAGGACCTGCCAGTCGAGGGCGGCATGCACCGCCGGTGCGTCGATGAACGGCAGCGCGCCGGGCGCCACGCCCTTAGCCCGGACGCCCGGGCGTTGCGATGCGCGTTGCGCCGAGGCGCGCCGCGAGATCGACCAGGTCGCGCACCGCCGAGAGGTAGTTCTCGAAACCGACTCCGGTCGAATTGCTGTGGCCGGCATTCTCGACCAGCAGCAGGCGCTTCGGCTCGCGCGCGGCCGAATAGAGCTTCTCGGTCATGGTCGGGGGGACGAACCGGTCGGCGGTGCCGTGCACGAAGAGGATCGGCGCGCTCACCGCCGGCACCTTCGCCAGCGAGTCGAAGCGCTGCGTGATCAGGCCGTCCACAGAGAAGCTCGTGTACCCGAGCGCGTCCACCATGTCGCGGATCGACGTGAACGTCGACTCGACGATCAGCCCGGCAACGTCGTCGTTGTGCGTGGCGAGCTCGATGGCGACCGCGCCGCCGAGCGAGTGCCCGTAGAGGAAGCGGCGCCGCGGATCGGGCACCAGCCTTCGCAGCCGCTCCCACGCGGCCTGCGCATCGGCGTAGGCCTGCGCCTCCGAGGGGAGGTCGCCGTCGCTGCGGCCGAACCCGCGATAGTCGATCGCGAGGACCGCGAAACCCATCCGGTGGAGCCGACCGATGCGATGCAGGTTGTTGGAGAGGCTCCAGCGCGCGCCGTGCAGGTAGAGCATCGCGGGGGCGGCGGCGTCGGCCGCCGGGATCCACCAGCCGTGCACCCGCTCGCCCTCCGGGCCGGCGCCCTGCACCGTGAGCCACAGCTCGTCGTAGCGCAGCCCGACGTCGGCCGGCGTCGAATGCAGGTCGCGTTGCGGCCGGAAGATCCACTCGCGCTGCTTGACGTCGAAATACGAGCAGCCGCCGGCGGCCAGCGTCGCGGCCGCAAGCACGACCGCAATGACGCGCGTGAGACGGATCCCCACGGGTCTCTCGCCTCGTCAGCGCTTCGTCGCCGTCCAGCGCGCCTCGGGACCGCTCTCGAGCTTCATGGTCCCTTCCATGGTGTTGCCGGTCACCCTGCCGGTGAAGTCACGGCGCAGGCCGCCCTGATCCACGAACGCGAATGTGATCCGGTCGCCCGCGAGTCTGGCATCGCGCAAACCGGCGTTCACGACGCCGAGCTTCACGGTGCCTTCGAGCACCTGGTACTTCTGCTCCAGGGTGATGTCGAGGACGTCGGACCCCGACTGCATCCGCCAGGTGCCCTGCACCTTCGCCGGCACGAGCCAGAAGTAGGCGCGCCGGCCATCGATGTTGGTGGTCTCGTCGGGCTGCCAGTCGTCCATGTTGAACTGGTGCGAGACGATGCGGGTGCCCGGCTTCATGTCGAGGAGCTTTGGACGGAGCTTGAGGTTGAGCCCCGGCAGCAGGTACATCGTGATGATCGTGGCCTGGCTGAAGTCGCTCTCGAAGATGTCGGCCTTGGCAAACCGCACTTTGCCCGCCACGCCCTCCTTCGACGCGTTGCGGGTCGACAGCTCGACCATGTCGGGGTTGTACTCGATGCCCAGTGAGCGGGCGTTGAACTTCTTCGCCGCGGCGATTGCGATGCGGCCGTCGCCCGAGCCGAGGTCGATGACGAAGTCGTTCGGGGTGGTCTGCGCCATACGGAGCATCCGCTCCACGAGGTCCTCGGGCGTTGGGACCCAGATGACGTCCTTGCCGGCCTGGCCGACCTGCGGGACGAAGTCATCCTTCTTCTGGGCCTGGGCGGCGGTGGCGGCCGCGAATGCGACGAGCGCGAGCGCAACGGTTCCACGGCGGGCAAAAATGCTGAAATTCAAGACCTTCTCCCTTCTTGGGTGATGGGCCGGCCCAGGCCGGCGGCGGGCGCAAATTCTAGCATCGACCATCGGAAATCCCGGTGGCCGCGCCCCGCGCACACGAAGAAACGCCGCGGTGGCCCGCGGCGTTTACACCGGCGGTGCCCGCGTCAGGCCTTCAGCGCCGCGAGGACGCGTTCCGGCGTGAACGGAAGCTGGCGCAGCCGCATGCCGGTGAGGGCGAAAAACGCGTTGGCCACGGCGGGCGCGGCCGCCGGCACGCCCAGCTCCCCGACCATGGTCGGGGCCGGGCCGCCGCTCAGGACCGCCACATGGATCGCCGGCACTTCGGACATGCGCAGGATCCCGTAGTCGTGGAAATTCGACTCCTGCACGGCGCCGTTCACCATCGTGACGCGCTCCTTGAGCGCGGCGCTCAGCCCCCAGACGATGCCGCTCTCGACCTGCGCCGCGAACGCGTCCGGATTGACGGCCAGGCCGGCGTCGGCGGCGGCCCAGTAGCTGTGGACACGGATACTGCCGGTGCGCCGGTCGACCGACACCTCCGCCACCGCGGCGGTCAGCGAGCCGACCTTCGGCGCGAAGATCCCGTACTCGGCGAAGGCGATCCCGAGGGCGGTCCCGGAGCGCTTCCTGCCCCAACCCGACATCTCCGCCGCCTTCTCGAGCACGCGCCGGCAGCGCGCGTCGCCGGTCAGCGACAGCCGGTAGGCGAGAGGATCCATCCCCAGGTCGTGCGCGATCTCGTCGATCATCGATTCGATCGCGAACTTGGTGTACCCGGAACCGATCCCGCGCCAGGCAGCCACGCGCGTGCGCTCGGGCTCCATGACGTGCTCGGAGTGCCAGTTCTCCACCTTGTCGTAGTACGGGAGCTCCGCACCGCTCATGAAGATGACGTCGCGGTCCTTCGCCGCCTTCACGTACCCCGGGCGATAGACGAAGTCGCCCACCGGCTCGCCGACGACGCGATGGCGCCAGCCGACGATCCTGCCGTCCCGGTCGAGGCCGGCCTCGATCCGCTGCGCCGTCATCGGGCGGAAGGTGCCCGCGCGAAGATCGTCCTCGCGGCTGAGCACGAGCTTCACCGGCTCGTTCACCGCCTTCGACACGAGCGCGGCGTCGACCGAGGCCTCCACCGTCGCGCGCCGGCCGAAGCCGCCGCCCAGAAAACGCTGATGCACGCGGACCTTGTCGGGGCTCGTGCCGACCGCCTTTGCCACATCGAGGGTGGTGCGCGTCGGCGCCTGGGTGCCGACCCAGACGTCCACGCTGTCGCCGCGCACGTAGGCCATGGCGTTCATCGGCTCCATCTGCGCGTGGTAGCAAAGCTCGTTGAGGTACTCGCGCGCGATCACATTCGCCGCCCCGGCGATCGTGGCGGCGCCCTTGCCGCGCGACTTCCATTCCACGCCGGCCCGGCCGGGGTCCCGGGCGTGCGCCAGGTAGGTCGCGAAGTCCTTGTCCGGGTTGAGCGCATCGCCCGGGAGACCGCTGCGCCAGTTCACCTTGAGCTGCAGGCGTGCTTGCGCAACCTCGTGGTAGCTCCTGCCGACCACCGCGACGCCGTGATCGAGGTTGACGACGGCGACGATGCCCGGCAGCTTCCTGATCGCGTCGGCGTTCGACGACAGCGGGCCGCTGCCCCGCACCGGAGATCGGGCGAGGGTCGCGTACAGCATGCCGGGGAAGCGCGCGTCAATGCCGTACTTCGCGGCGCCGTTCGTCTTCGCGGGGACGTCGACGCGCGGAACGCCCTTGCCCACGAGCCGGAACTTGTCCACCGGCTTCAGATCCTTGGCGGGATCGATCTTGGGCGGCTCGGCCGGCACCTTGGCGAACGATGCGATCTCGCCGTAGCCCATCCTCCGCCCCGAGGCGGCGTGCACGACCGTGCTCGGCTCGGTGGTGAGCTCGCCGGCCGGCACGCCCCACTTCGCGGCCGCGGCGTCGATCAGCACGCGGCGCGCCTGGGCGCCGGCGACGCGCAGCGGTCCCCAGTAGCCGAGCGTCGAGATGCTCGCCACGACGTACTGCGCCTTGAAGATCGGGTGGTGGTACGCGGGGCCGATCGGCGACTGCTCGACGACCACCTTCGACCAGTCGGCATCCAGCTCCTCGGCGACAATCAGGGGCAGGCCGGTCATGATCCCCTGCCCCATCTCGGGCGCCGGCGCCTGGATCGTGATGGCGCCGTCGGGCGCGATCGAAACATAGGCGTTGAGCGCGTGCTTTCCTTCGGCGGCGCGCGCCGGACGGGCGGCGTGCGCGCCCCCCACGCCCACGGTGAAGGCGAAGGCAAGTCCGGCCGAGGTCCCCAGGAATTCGCGCCGGCTCACTTCGAAGCCGATGAAGACGCTGTCGTTGCGACCGGTCATGGCTCAGCCCTCCCGCGCCGCGCGCTCGATCGCCCGCACGATCCGGTTGTACGTGCCGCAGCGGCACAGGTTCCCGTTCATGTGAGTGACGATCTGCTCGCGCGTCGGGTTCTTGTTTCTGGCGAGCAGCGCCGCGGCCTGCATGATCTGGCCCGACTGGCAGTAGCCGCACTGCGGCACCTGCTCGGCGACCCACGCTCTCTGCAGCGGATGCTCGCCCTGCGCCGAGAGCCCCTCGATGGTGACCACCGTCTTCCCCGCGACCGCGGAGAGCGGCGTCACGCACGCGCGCGCCGGCGCGCCGTTGACGTGCACGGTGCACGCCCCGCAATGGGCCGCCCCGCACCCGAACTTGGTCCCGGTGAGGCCGAGATAGTCGCGCAGCGCCCAGAGGAGCGGCGTGTCGGGCGGCATGTCGATGTCGACACGCTTGCCGTTGACGGTCAAGGTCGTCATTGCAGGGACTCCCGGCAGTCGTCAGGTCGACCGCTGCGCGCCATTCTGCGCGCGGGTCGTCGCCTGTTCACGCCGCATCGCAGCGAGCGGCTCAAAACGGATACGGCGTCGCCCGATCCTGGATCGTCACCCACTGCCACTGGGTGAACTCCTCCCAGTTGGCGGGGCCGCCGTGCCGGCTGCCGTTGCCGGAGGCGCCGGTGCCGCCGAACGGTACCCACGGCTCGTCGGCCACGGTCTGGTCGTTGACGTGGACGATTCCCGTCTTGAGCCGGCTCGCGAAGTGCATCGCGCGCTCCAGGGACTGGGTGATCACGCCGGTCGAGAGGCCGTACTCGGTGCCGTTGTTGAGCGCGATCGCCTCCTCGTCGGTGTCGAACGGCACCACCGCGATCACCGGGCCGAACACCTCCTCGTCGAGGACCCGCATGCCGGGTTTCACGTCCTCGAGGACGGTGGGCTGGTAGAAGAGCCGGTCGTAGGTGCCGCCGACGCGCAGCACCGCGCCCTTCGCCACGGCGTCCTTCACGATGCCGTCCACGCGCTCGAGCTGGCGCTCGTTGATGAGGGGTCCCAGCGCGCATTGCGCGCTGTTCGGGTCGCCGACCGGCAGCTTCTTCGCCTTGTCGATCAGGCGCTCGGTGAGGTCGCGAGCGACCTTGCGGTGCGCGAGCACCGTGCCGGTCGCCATGCAGATCTGGCCCTGGTGCAGGTACGCGCTCCAGGCGACGCTCGAGGCGGCGACGTCGAGATCGGCGTCATCGAGCACGATGGTGGAGTTCTTGCCGCCCAGCTCGAGCGTGACCTTCTTGAGGTGCTTGCTCGCGAGCTCGCCGACGCGACGCCCGGCCGCGGTCGAGCCGGTGAACGAGATCATGCGCACGTCGGGATCGGTAATGAGCGCCTCTCCGGTCGCCGCGCCGCCCGGCAGCACGTGCAGCAGTCCGGACGGCAGGCCCGCGGCCTCGAAGAGCCGCGCGAGCATGAACCCGCCGGTCACCGGTGTCTGCGGATCGGGCTTGAGCACCACCGCGTTGCCGAGCGCGAGCGCTGGCGCGACTGCGCGGGTCGAGAGGATCAGCGGAAAGTTGAACGGCGAGATCACGCCGACCACGCCGTGCGGCACGCGGCGCGCGAAGCTCATGCGCTTCGCGCCGCTCGGCAGCATCAGCCCCGGCGGCTGCGTGGCGATCGCCGCCGCCTCGATCAGGATGCTGGTCACGAAGTGGAGCTCGAAGTCTGCCTTCGGCGGGATCGCCCCGGTCTCGCGCACGATCCAGGGCCGCAGCGCGTCCGCGTGCGCCTCTAGAAACTGCGCAGCCCGGCGCAGCACCGCCGCGCGCTGGTCGGCGGGCGTGGCCGCCCACTCGACCTGCGCCGCGGCCGCGGCCTTGCACGCCGCGCGCACGTCCTCCGCGTCCGCGAAGCCGACCGTGGTCAAAACCTTGCCGGTCGCGGGCTCGATGACGTCGCGCGTGCCGCCCTTGGCGACCTGCCAGCCGCCGGAGAACACCTTGCCCTTCCACGCGTTCTCCGATGCGATCGTTACTGCCGTCGTCTGCTGTGCCGACATGAACAGTCTCCCTCTCGGTGATTGGGTGCCCTTGGTGGCGTGCGCACCGAGGTAGGCCTCGCGGAGGTGCGCCGATTCCAGCACTGCCCGAGCCGGACCGCTCAGCACCACGCGCCCGCGCTCGATGACGTAGGCCTGCTCGGCGAGCGCGAGCGCCTTCGCGACGTTCTGCTCGACGAGCAGCACGGTGGTGCCGCTGTCGCAGATCCGCTTGACCATGCCGAGGAGCTCATCGAGCATCCGCGGGGCGAGCCCGAGCGAGGGCTCGTCGAGCATAAGCAGGCGCGGCTCGCCCATCAGCGCGCGCCCCACGGCGAGCATCTGCTGCTCCCCGCCGCTCATGGTGCCGGCGAGCTGGTCGCGACGCTCGGCGAGCTTCGGGAAGACGCCGAAGACGCGCTCCATCCGCTCGCCGCGCTCGCGGCGCGACGCGAGGTAGCCGCCGAGCTCGAGGTTCTCGCGCACCGACATCTGCGGAAACAGCTGCCGCCCCTCGGGGACCAGCGCGAGGCCGCGCGACACGATCGCCGCGGGCTCGGCCGGAAGCGGCGCGCCGTCGAACTCGACTTGACCTTCCCGCGGGATGAGCCCCGAGAGCGCCCGGAGCAACGTGCTCTTGCCCGCCCCGTTCGGCCCGACGACGACGGTCAGCCGTCCCGCGGGCACCTCGAGATCGATGCCGTCGATCACGCGGATCCCGCGATAGCCGGCCGACAGCCCGCGCACGGACAAGGCGGCGCTCATGCGACTGCGTCTCCGAGATAGGCCTCGACCACTGCAGGATCCCGCGCCACCGATTGCGGCAGGCCGTCGGCGATCTTGCGGCCCTGGTGCAGCACCGCGACGCGCTCCACGCAGTTCATGAGGGCACGCACCGCGTGCTCGATCCAGATTACCGCCAGCCCGAGATCGTCGCGCACGCGCCGGATGAGCTGCGCCGTGGCCTCGACCTCGGCTTCGGTGAGCCCCGCCGCCACTTCGTCGAGGAGCAGGACCTGCGGTCGCGCCCCGAGCGCCATGCCGATCTCGAGCAGTCGCTGCCGCGCCGGCGTGAGCGCACCGGCGGGCAGCCCGGCCGCTTCCCCGAGCCCGACGAAGCCGAGGATCGAGCGCGCGTCGTCGAACGCGTCGTGCCGGTGGCTGCGCCGCCGGCCGGCGAACTCGAGGCCGAACCGGACGTTCTGCTCGGCGCTCATGTCCCGGAACACCCGCGGCGTCTGGAACGTGCGCGCGACGCCGTGCAGCGCGAACACGTGCGCCGGCCGGCCGGTGAGGTCTTCGCCGCCGATGCGCAGTCGCCCCTCGGTCGGCGCGAGGACACCGGAAATCGCATGGAAGAACGTCGTCTTGCCGGCGCCGTTCGGGCCGATCACGCCGACCAGCTCGCCGGCGCCGAGCTCGAACTCGACGGCGTCGACCGCCACCAGCCCGCCGAAACGGACGCTGACACCCTGCGCCTGGAGAAGCGGCTCAGCCACCTGCGCCTTCACGCTCGAGCGACACGGTCCGCGATCGGAGTGCCGCGAGCCGCGCCCGCGCGAGCGGCCACGCCGAAGCGAGCCCGCCCGGGAGATAAAGGACGAGAGCGATGAGGAGGAGCCCGAGCACGATCAGGAACGCATACGGAAATTGCAGGCGCAGGAACTCGGTCAGCACGCTGAACACCACCGAGGAGAGGAGCGGGCCGATCAGCGTGTGCGCCCCGCCCACCATGGCGATGAGCACCGTCTGGAAGCCGATGAACGGATTGAACACCGAGTTGGGCTCGATGTAGGTCCAGCGCACCGCCATCGCCGCGCCGAGCGCGCCGGCGAAGAAAGCCGAGAGCGCAAACCCCAGAATCTTGGTGCGGCGCGTGTTCACGCCGAGCGTCTGCGCGCGCTCCTCGTCGGCGCCGATGCCGGCGAGGGCGAGGCCGAAGCGGCTCGACCGGACCACGGCTGCGGCGCCGATCGCGGCGACCGAGATCACGAGCACGGTCAGGTAGACGACCCACGATTCCGGCGTGTCGCTCAGCACGCGCCCGACGGTGTGGGCGTAGCTCTTCTCGAAATAGGTGATCGCGTGACGCACCAGCTCCCCGAGGCCGAACGTGATCACCGCGAAGTACGCGCCGCGCAGGTGCAGGCACGCGGCGCCTACGAGCAGGGCGAACGCCGCCGCGGCGATCCCGCCGAGCGGCACCACGACCCCGTAGGGCATGGTGCCGAACCCCCAGGCGGTCACGTAGGCGCCGATGCCGAAGAACGCCGCGGTCGCGAGCGAGAGATACCCGGTGGCGCCCGAGAACATCGCCCAGGTCACTGCGAGCCCCGCGTACATCACGCATGTGAGCGTGAGCGACAGCGCGAAGTCCGAAAGGAGCCACGGCGCGGTCGCGAGGACCGCACCGCCGAGGGCGAGGAGCCGGAGCTGGCGGTGGAGCATCATCGCGCGCTCATCTTGCGAAGAGCCCTTTGGGGCGCGCCAGCAGCACCGCGATGAACACCCCGTACGAGAGCAGCATCTTCAGCGACGGGCTGGTGAAGTGCATGCCGAACGCCTCGACGAGGCCGAGCAGCAGGCCGCCGAGTAGGGCGCCCGCCGTGCTGCCGAGGCCGCCGAGCGTGATGACGATCAGCGCGGTGACGGTGTAGGGCTCGCCCATCGCCGGGGAGATCTCGTAGACCATCGACAGCAGCGCGCCGGCCACGCCGGCGAGCGCGAGGCCGGCACCGAACACGGCCGGGTGCAGCACCGCCGTGTCGATGCCGACGAGCTGCGCCCCGGTGGGCGACTGCATCATCGCGCGCACCGCCTTGCCGATTAGCGTATAGCGCAAAATCGCGAGCAGCACCAGGCTCGCGCCGAGCGCGAACCCGAACACCACGAGCCGGTTGGCGGTGAACCGCGCGCCGGCGATGTCCACCGGCTCGTCCAGGAACGAGTAGCCGCGCAGGTCCGCGCCCCAGATGAGGTAGGCGGCATTCTGGACCAGGAACATCAGGCCGAAGCTCACCAACAGGCTGCGCGCCTCGATCACGTCCACCGACGGCGCGGTGCGCGAGATGCGGCGGAAGCAGAGCCGGTACACGGCGAGCCCCGCCACGAAGAGCACCAGCGCGACGACGGGCACGAACACGAGCGGGTTCACCTTCAGCACGGAATGCGCGAGCCACGTGAAATACGCGCCGAGCATCAGGAATTCGCCGTGCGAGATGTTCATGATGCGCATCAGCCCGTACTGCAGGTTGAGGCCGATGGCGACAACGGCATAGATCCCGCCGGTGATGAGGCCGGTCGCCGCGAGTTCGAGCCAGAAGGTCATGGGGCGGGTGCTGATGCAACGACGGCTCCGCGGTCACCCGCGGAGCCGTCCGGGCGCGAGACCGCTATTTCCAGGGCTGCTTCGGATACAGCGCGGGGCTGGTGGAGCGCTCCGGCGGCCAGACCACTTCGAACTCGCCGCCCTGCCACTGGCTCACGACGCCCGGGGTGGAGATGTTCTCGCCGTTCCTGAAGCGCATCTTGCCGATGATCGTGTCGAACTCGTTGTTGGCGATGTAGTCGCGCAGCGCCTTGCGGTCCAAGCCGACCTTGGCCACCGCCTGCTCGAGGATCTGCAGGCCCGCCCAGGCGTGCGCGCTCGCCCAGCGGTCGGGCTCCTTCTTCCAGCGCGCCACGTGCGCGTCGAAGTAGGCCTTGGCCGCCGGGCTCGTCCGCGGGTTCCACGTGCCGAGGCCCATGACCCCTTCGGCGGTCGGGCCGAACTTGTCGCGGTAGACCGGGAACGCGGTGCCGACCGCGGCGTAGAAGAGCTTCGGGTTGAACCCGATCGCCTTCGACTGGCCGGTGATGAGGAAGGTGTCCGGCGGATAGCTCAGCGCGATGAACGCGTCCGGGTTCTTCGCCTTGATGTCGTTCAGCACCGGCTGCAGGTCCTTCACGCCGAGGGGGTAGCTCTTCTTCTCGACGATCTGGATGTTCTTCTTCTTGAGCGACTCCTCGAGGTCCTTGAACTGCTCCAGCCCGAACAGCTCGTCGACGTAGACGACCGCGGCGGTCTTCGCGCTGCGCGCGGCGAGGTACTCGGCGAGCGCGTCCATCATCCGGTCGGGCTGCTGGAGCAGCGCGAAGAAGTACGGGTTCTTCATGCCGAGCAGCTTCCGGCCGGTGGCGGTCGGGGCGAGCATCGGATAGCCGTACTTCTGCGCGAGCGGCATCATGGCGAAGTTCGCCCCGGTGCTCCAGGGCGGCAGGATCAGGTCGACCTTGTCGCTGCCCATGAGCTTCTCGTAGGAGCGCACGACCGTCTCCATGTCGCTGCGGTCGTCGAGGCCGATCAGCTCGATCTTGCGCTTGACACCCTTGACGTTCAGGCCGCCCCGGGCGTTCACCTGCTCGGCCCACATGATGTAGTTCGGCTCCTGCGTGACCTGCGCGCCCGCGGCCCACGGCCCGGTGCGGGCGATGGCGTAGCCGATGCGCACCGGGTCCTGGGCGAAGGCCGGCGCGATGGCGGCCGCGGCAACGGCCGCGGCGGCGATGCGTGTCAAGATCGATGCGAGCTTCACGGTGGTCTCCTCTCTCTCTTGTCGTCCGACCTCGCGCTCGAGCGAGCCCGCTGTGCGCGGGGCCGTCTGTTTTGCGCCGCCTCCGCGGCCTCCTCTGCCCGTCGCGCCACGCGACGGAATGCCTTTGTCGCAGAAAACGCAATCGTTTGCAAGGTTCGGTGCGCGACCGGCCTGGCCCGCCCGTTTCCGCGGGGATCGCCGCGCGACCGGGAGATTTACACACTGGACCGCGGCGAGGATGCCGGACGGAGCGCACACCATTCCTATAATCCGCGCATGGGAGGAGACCACCCCGCCGTCACCCGGCCGCCGGTTGACGCCTTCGAGCTTGCCGGCACGGGGATGGCGGTCATCGACGCTGCGGGCGTCGTCCTGCGCGCAAACGCGGCCTATTGCGAGCTGGTCGGCCGCAGCGAGGCCGAGCTCGTCGGGCAGTCCCTCGTTCTCGCGTTCCCCAAGTCCCTGCAGGCGCTCGCGCGCCGGGCCCTGAAAGCCGCTTTCGCGCCGGGCACCTTGCCGATGCCGAGCTACTGGACGCTCGTGCGCCCGGACGGCCGCTCGATCGCGGCGCTGCTGACCGTCCGCCCGGCAGGACCCGACGACTCGCTGGCGGTGGTCACCGTCACCGACGTCACCGCGCTCGCCGCGACCGAGGCGCGCCTGACCGCGGTGCTGGAGGAGAGCCGTCTGCTCCTCGAGCACGCGCAGGTCGGCGTCCTGTTCGTGCGCACCGGTCGCATCATGCGGGCGAACGCGACCTGCGGACGCTTGTTTGGTTGCGGTGAGCGCGAGCTGGTCGGCGAACCGGCGGCGGCCGTGCTAGCGCCGGCCGAAGGCAATGGCGCGACGCCGGCACCGCTCGATGCGGCGTGGAACGGCGAGCGGCTGATCCGCCGCCGCGACGGCAGCACCTTCTGGTGCGAGATCGACGTCCAGCCGTTCGGCGCCCCCGGCGCGCCGGAGCAGGCGATCCTCACGCTTCGCGACGTCACCGTGCGCCGCCTCGCGCAGGACGAGCTCGCGCGCATGATGCTCGACCAGCGCGCGCTGCTCGACAACGCGTCGGTCGGCATCACCTTCACGCGCGATCGCCGCGTGCAGCGCTGCAACCGCAAGACCGAGGAGCTGTTCGGCTATGCCCCCGGCGAGCTCATCGGCCAGCCCGGCGCGATTTTCTACCCCGAAGCCGAAGCGTACGCGGCGCTCGGCCGCGAGGCGGGCCCGATCCTGGCGCGCGGCGAGCCGTTCCAGACCGAGCTGCAGCTGCGCCGGAAGGACGGCTCCCTGGTGTGGTGCCGCCTCCTCGCGAAGGCCATCAACCCGGAAGCGACCGGCGAGGGCACGATCTGGATCGCCGAGGACATCAGCGAGTCGCGCCACACCAACGAGTCGCTCGGCCGGCTGCTGCGCGAGCTGTCTACCATCTTTGACACCGCGAGCGTCGGCATCGCCTACACGCGCGGTCGCGTCTTCCTGCGCTGCAACCGCAAGCACGAGGAGCTGTTCGGCTACGGGGTCGGCGAGCTCGAGGGCCAGAGCACCGCGGTGCTGTTCCCCGACAGCGCGTCGTTCGAGGCGTTCGGCGCGCGCGCCGCCGCCGCGATCGGGTCCGGCGAGACGTTCGACGCGGAGGTCGTCAATCGCCGCCGCGATGGCTCGACGATCCTGTGCCACGTCTCGGCCCGCGCGATCGACCCGACCGACCTCAGCCAGGGCGTGATTTGGATCGTCCAGGACGTGACCGCGCAGCGCGCGGCCCAGCAGGAAATCCTGCGCGCCCGCGACCAGCTCGAGCAGCGCATCGCGGAGCGCACGCACGCGCTCGCGCGCAAGAACGTCGAGCTGCAGAGCGAGATCGGCGAGCGCCGCCTGGTCGAGGACGAACTGCGGGTGCGCAACGAGCGGCTGCTCTACCACCGCAACCAGCTGCTAGAGCTCGCGCGACGCGACCGCTCCGACTTCGCGCAGGCGCTGCGCGACGTGCTCGCCGTGGCGTGCGCGACGCTGCGCCTCGACCGCGCGAGCTTCTGGCGCATGTCCCCCGACGCGCGCGCCCTGCGCTGCGAGGCGGTGTACCGCGTCGACGGCGGGGCCGACGCCGCGCCGGTGCCGGCACTGCTCGGCGCGCACGAGCACGCGGAGTACTTCCGCGCGATCGCGGCCAACGAGATCGTGGCCGCCGAGGACTCGGGCAGCCACCCCGCCACCCGCTCGCTCGACCCGGTGTACATGCGGCCGCTCGGCATCGTCTCCACGCTCGACGTGCCGGTGTGGCTCGACGGGCGCGTCGTGGGTATGGTCTGCCTCGAGGCGATCGCGGAGGTGCGCGCCTGGCAGCCCGAGGAGATCGACTTCGCCTCTGGGGTCGCGACCATGGTGACGCTTGCGATCGAGGCCTCGCACCGCCGCGACGCGGAGGCGCGCCTCGTGCGGCTCGCTCACTACGACGCGCTGACCGGGCTGCCGAACCGCAACCTGCTGCACGACCGCCTGCGTCAGGCGCTCGCGTTCGCGGGCCGGCACCGCACGCGCGTCGCGCTTTTGTTCCTCGACCTCGACCGGTTCAAGACGATCAACGACTCGCTCGGCCACCACGTCGGCGACCGCGTCCTGAAGGAAGTGGCCGGGCGGCTCACGCATACGCTGCGGAGCGGTGACACCGTCGCGCGGCTCGGCGGCGACGAGTTCGTCGTCGTGCTGCAGGAAGTGCGGGAGCCGAACGACGCGGCCACGGTCGCGCAGAACCTGCTGCGCGAGCTCGCGCCGCCGTGCTTCGTAGACGGGCGCGAGCTGCACGTCTCGGCGAGCGTCGGAATCACGGTGTTCCCGGACGACGGCCGCGAGGCGGACGTGCTGATGAAGAACGCCGACGTGGCGATGTACCACGTCAAGGAGAGCGGACGCAACGGCTACCAGTTCTTCGCCGCAACGATGAACCAGCAGGCGAACCGGCGGCTCACGATCGAGAACGAGCTGCGCCGCGCGATCCGCCGCAGCGAGCTCGTGCTGCACTACCAGCCGCAGTTCGACATCGAGCGGCGCGAGCTGCGCGGGCTTGAGGCGCTCGTGCGCTGGATCCATCCGGAGCGCGGCCTGGTGATGCCGAGCGGGTTCATCGCGATCGCGGAGGACGGGGGCCTCGCCCAGTCGCTCGGCGAGTGGACGCTGCGCGAGGCGTGCCTGCAGAGCCGCCGCTGGCAGGAGGCCGGCATCGCGCCGGTGCCGATCGCGGTGAACCTGTCGGCGCGCGCGTTCCGCGAGCGCTCGCTGCCCGACACGCTGCGCGCCATCCTCCACGACACCGGGATGGACGCGCGCCTGCTCGAGCTCGAGATCACCGAGAGCGCGCTCATGCAGCACTCCGAAACGACCGCAACGACGCTCGCGGAGCTCTCGGCAATGGACATCCAGCTCGCCGTCGACGACTTCGGGACGGGCTACTCGAGCCTCGCTTACCTCAAGCGGTTCCCGATCGACAAGCTGAAGATCGACCGCTCCTTCGTGCGCGAGATCCCGGGCAACGTCGACGATGCGGCGATCACGCAGGCGATCATTTCGCTCGCGCGCAGCCTCGGGCTGCGCGTGGTGGCCGAGGGCGTGGAGACGACCGCGCAGCTCGAGTTCCTGCGCAGCCACGGTTGCGACGGCGTGCAGGGCCACCTCTTCTGCCCGCCCTGCGATCCGGGCGAGACGGAGCGGCTCTTCGGCCCGTCTCCCCTTCGCCGCGCAGTCTGAGCGGCGCGCCCGCTCCCCCGCTCAACCGAGGTCGATCGGCGCCGGCGGATCGCCCTGCGCGTGCCGCGCCCACATCGCCTCGTAGGCGCGCTCCAGGCCGCGCGCGAAGCGCGCCGTGTCGAAGAGGGGCATCGTCCGCCGGTTGCGGTCCAGGCGCGCCCTGAAGTCGGCGCGCCGCGCGGGCGAGCGGGCGAGCTCGACCGCCGTGCGCTCGTAGTCCGCCAGCGTCGCGACGCTGAGCTCGGGCAAACCGACGGCGTGCAGCAGGCTGGTCGCGACGCGCCCCGGGAATGCCGGCGCCGGGCACGTCAGCAGCGGCAGCCCGGCCCACAGGGCGTCGCACGCCGTCGTGTGCGCGTTGTAGAAGTGCGTGTCGAGGAAGAGGTCCGCGACTCGATGCCGGGCGAGGTGGTCCGCCTTCGATGCGACGTGGGCGGCGAAGACGAGCCGCTCCGGCGCCACGCCGTGCCGGGCCGCTGCCCGCTCCAGATTGCGTTTCGCCCCGGCGCCGCCCCCCGAGAGCCACAGCACCGACCCCGGCACCGCGGCGAGCACGCGCATCCACGTCGCAAAGATGCGGGCCTCGATCTTCGCCGCCTGGTTGAACACGCAGAACACGATGCCGCGCTCGGGCAGCCCGCACTCGCTGCGCGACGGCACGCGCTCGGCCATGGGCTGCGCATCATCGGTGGCGAGATAGCACTCCGGCAGCCAGACGACGCTTTCCGAGCACCATTCGAAGTCGGTCTGCGGCACCACGATCCGGTCGCCCACCAGGTAGTCCATGTAGCTTCCGCCCGTCGTACCGCCATAGCCGAGCCAGTTCGCCTGCACCGGCGCCGGACGCAGGGCGAGCACCTCGGGCCGGCTGCCTCCGGTGTGACCCATCAGGTCGACCAGCACGTCGATGCCGTCCCGGGCGATGCGCTCCGCCGTGGCCCGGAACGGATCGCGCCGGACGTCGGCGAAGCGGTCGAACGCGGCCGCGATGCGCCGCCGGTACTCGCTGCCGTCGTCGTGGCCGAATGAATAGCCGTGGATCTCGAAGCGGTCGCGGTCGTGGCGCTCGAAGAGGCCGACGGTTAGGTGCGCGACGGCGTGGTCGTGGAAGTCCGCCGATGCATAGCCGATGCGCAGGCGCGGGCCGCGCGGGCGCCGCGGAACGTCGACCCGCGCGCCGACGCGCTCGGCAATCCGTCGGGCGTGGTGCCGCGCCACCGCGAACCGGAACTCGGGCGCGATCGGCATCAGCAGCGACATGTACGGCGTCACGCAGTCGAGCCAGGCGCCGGCGCCCTCGGCCTCCCAGCGGCCGGCGAGCAGACCGATTTCGGCGTCGACCGCGTCCCAGTCGCAGAGGTCCATCAGCGGCCGCAGCAGGTTCGCGCGCGCCTCGGCGTGACCGGGATCGGCGCGCAGCACCTCGCGGTAGTGGGCCACGCTCTCCTCGCGCCGGCCGGCCATGGCGAGGACATTGCCCAGGTTGAGCCGGGCGTTGAGGTGCTGCGGATCGAGCTCCACCGCGTGCGCCAGGAGCGCGAGCCCCTCGTCGAGCCGGCGCTGCTCCCAGACGACCATCCCGAGGTTGCCGTGGGCCGGTGCGAAACCGGGCTCTGCCGCGATCGCCGCGCGAAACGCGCGCTCGGCGCCCGCGAGGTCGCCGCCGTGCCACAGCGCGAGGCCTTCCTCGTTGAGCCGCGGGGGGCGACGCGCCCGCAGTGACCGGAACAAGTTCCCGAGCATCGCGCCGCGCTGCGCGCTACGCGCCGGCGATGGTCATGCCCTCGACCAGGATCGACCCGCAGGTCCGCGAGCCGCGCGTGAGGAGATCGCCGCCGACGGCGCTGATGTTGCGGAACATGTCGCGCAGGTTGCCGGCGATCGTGATCTCCTCGACCGGGTACTGGATGGCGCCGCCTTCCACCCAATATCCGAACGCGCCGCGGGAGTAGTCGCCGGTGACCATGTTGATCCCCTGCCCCATCAGCTCGGTGACGAGGAGCCCCGTCCCGAGCTCGCGCAGCATCCCTTCGAAGTCGCGCGCACCGGGCGCGAGGAGGAGGTTCGCGTTGCCGCCGGCGTTGCCGGTCGACTTCATACCCAGCTTGCGCGCCGAATAGACGCCGAGAAAATAGCCCTGCAGCATGCCGTCCTTCACCACGTCGCGCTCCTGGGTCGCCACGCCGTCGTCGTCGAAGCAGCCGCTCGCGAGCCCGCGCGGGAGGAACGGGTTCTCGTGCAGGTTCACGATCTTCGCGAACACCTGCGTGCCGAGGCTGTCGAGCAGGAACGAGCTCTTGCGGTACAGGCTGCCGCCGCTCACCGCGGAGACGAAGTGGGAGAGCAGCCCGTTCGCCACCGGCGCCTCGAACAGCACACGCGCCTCGCGGGTGCCGAGCTTGCGGCTGCGCAGCCGCGCGAGCGCGCGGCGGCCCGCGTAGTCGCCGATCGCCTCGGGGCGGGCGAGGTCGCCGGGCGCGCGCGTCCACGAGTACCAGTCGTCGCGCTGCATCGTGTCGCCCTCGCCGGCGATCACCGCGCAGGAGATGTAATGGCGCGAGCTCGGATAGCCGTCGAGGAAGCCGTTGGTGTTGCCGGCAATGAACTGCGTCTGCTGGCACGAGACCGTGGCGCCCTCCGAGTTGACAATGCGCTTGTCGAGGCGCAGCGCCGCCGCCTCGCACTCGCGCGCCATCACGATCGCCTCCTCCACCGGCAGTTCCCACGGATGGAAGAGGTCGAGGTCGCGGCTCCCGCGCACGATCAGCTCCGGCTCGGCGAGGCCCGCGCAGTCGTCGGCCGCGGTGAAGCGCGCGATCGACAGCGCCGCGCGCACCGTGTCCTCGATCGCGCGCGGCGACAGGTCGGAGCTCGACGCGTAGCCGCGCTGCTTGCCGACGTAGGCGGTGACGCTCAGGCCCTTGTCGCGGTTGTACTCGATGGTCTCGACCTCCCCGCGCCGGACCGTGACGCTCTGGCCGTAGCCCTCGGAGATGTCCGCTTCGGCCTCGGTGGCGCCGTGCGTGCGGGCGATTCGCAGCGTGCCTTCGACCATCGCACGGAGCTCGTCGCCGGAGTACGTGAAGCGGGAGGAGGCCATCGGCAAGCGGTGTGGGGACTGGAAAGGGCGCGCTATTATACGGGCACCCCTTCGTGCGATCCTCGATGGAAGATCCAGAACGACCGAGCAAGACGCAGCTCAAGCGCGAGATGGAGGAGCTGCAGGCCCTCGGCGCGCGGCTGGTGGAGATCAACGACGAGCGGCTCGCCGCGGTCGAGCTGCCGGAGCTCTTGCGCGAGGCGGTGCTCGAGGCGCGCCGGATCCGCAGCCGCGAGGGGCGGCGACGGCAGCTGCAATACATCGGCAAGCTCATGCGCGACGTCGATCCGGCGCCGATCCGCGCGCGCTTCGCGGAGTGGGACGGCCAGTCGACGGCGGCGACCGCCGCGCACCACCGCGCCGAGCGTTGGCGCAGCCGCCTGCTCGACGACGCGGCCGCGCTCACCGAGTTTGCACGCGAGTGCCCCGGCGCCGACCTGCAGCGGCTGCACGCGTGCGTGCGCGAGGCGCGCAAGGATCGGCTCGCCGGCAAGCCGTCGCGGCACTACCGCGAGCTGTTCCGCCTCGTGCGCGCCGCGCTCGATGCGGAAGCGGCCGCCTATAATCCGGAGCCATGACGCCCCCCGATCGACCGCTGAAGGTCGGCCTCGTCTCGATCAGCGATCGCGCGTCCGCCGGCGTGTACAGGGACGAAGGCCTGCCCGCGCTGAAGGAATGGCTCGGCCGCGCACTCGCGACGCCGTTCGAAGTCGAGGAGCGCCTCATCGCCGACGAGCAGCCGGTGATCGAGTCCGCGCTCGCTGACCTCGTCGACCGCCGCGGCTGCGACCTCGTGCTCACCACCGGCGGCACCGGCCCGGCGCGGCGCGACGTGACGCCCGAGGCGACGCTCGCGGTCGCCGACAAGGTCATGCCCGGCTTCGGCGAGCAGATGCGCCAGATCGGCCTGCACT